>CAYQAR010000062.1:0-16922 GCA_964415505.1 uncultured Chromatiaceae bacterium
TGGTAACCTAAACGGGGGCGGGGTGGCATTTGTGGCTTTTATGGCGCGGGGGGGGGTTTGGGCGCGCAGCCCGTAAAGCTCAACACCTGCTACACCGCCGACCCGGCACCGTTGGGGACAACTCAGCCCTTCTGCAGCGCGCCTTCCTTCTGCAGCTGGGCCTTGTAGTGCGCCGGGGTGAGCACGGCGATCACGGTGGTGATGATCAGCGCGAGCAGGAACATCGTCAGCTCGAACCAGTACTTGCCCGGCTCCACCCAGATGTCGGCGAACAGGTTCCAGCGGCCGACGATCTCGTAGCAGCTGTAGGAGATGATCGCCGTCGGGATGGCGTAGCGCACGGCCGTGGTGACCTTCCACATCTGCACCAGGCGCTGGATCAGGTACAGCGACCAGATGGTGCCGACGAAGAGGATGCCGTAGGTCACGGGGTGGCGGTCGCCGAGGATGCTCTCGTCGTAGATGAAGAGCAGCGCCAGGTAGCAGAACCAGATGACGTAGATGGTTTCGAGGCAGGTGATGTAGGCGAAGTTGCGCTCGTAGCCGCGGCTCGGTTTGCCGGTGGAGAGGTGCAGGCGGCGCTGCAGCCAGTGGAACATGTTGCACTTGGTTTCGCGGTTAAGGAGCATCGGCAGCATCGTCGCCAGCAGCACACCCGCCGAGGACATCATCACCAGGTACTCGGCCTTGGTGGCAATCTGGCCCGGGGCGTGCCGGTCCATGAGGTCGGGCACGCCGAGCACGTTGGCCGACCAGACGAAGGTGAATTCCACCCACCCGGTCCACAGTTCGCTGCCGGCCAGGAAGCCCCACCAGGTCGCCGCGACCTCGCTCTGGCTGCGCATGCCGATGACCAGCGCCACCGCACCGATCAGGCCGGTAATGAACGCCGACTGGTAGACGAAGCCCTCGCCGAAGATCGACTCCATGAGGACCATCTGCGTGTGGCCGAGGCCCTGCATGAGGAACACGACGAAGAACGCGAGCAGGCCGACGAAGGGCGGCCGGTAGAACAGGCGCTTGAAGGCGTTGTTGCTGGCGGTGGGTACGGTGGCGGTCGTCATGACACGGGTTCTCCGGATTCGTCCTGGAGCCGCCAACCCGGCTCGCCACGGGCGAGCGCAGCGACCCGGCGGCGGCTGATCCCGGAAATCGTACGAGCCGGCCGGCAGCCTGTCGCGTGGCAGATGGTCGCAGCCACAGGTGCGGCGGGCGCTGCGGGGTGCCTGGATCCTAAGCGGTGCGCTGGCCGGCGCGCTGGCGATGGGCCCGGAAACGGCCCGTCTGGATGTGCGTGAGGCGCGACTCCTTGACGACCACGCGGTTGCGCCCCTCTTCCTTCGCCTGGTAGAGCGCTTCGTCGGCCATCTGTACCGCACCAGCGAGGCTGCGCTCAGCGTCCGGCGAGACGATGGCAACGCCAAGGCTGGCTGTCAGCACCGGGCCGGTGGAGGATTCCGCGTGGGGGATCGCCAGCTCCGCCACGCGCTGGCGGATCAGCCCGGGCAGGTCGCGCCCGTACTCACCGGCTGGCCCGTAGAGCACCAGCGCGAACTCCTCACCGCCGATACGCGCCGCGAAGTCGAGTGGGCGCTGGGCGCCCATCGCGATCACCTGGGCCACGCGCTTGAGCGCGTCGTCGCCCGCCTGGTGACCGTACAGGTCGTTGTAGGCCTTGAAGTGATCGATGTCGACCAGCATGACCGTGAGCTGGTTCTGCTCGCGGCGCGACTGGCGCCAGATACGCTCCATGTAGCCGTTGTAGGCGCGACGGTTATAGAGACCCGTGAGGCCATCGCGCTCGGCAAGGTCCTCGAGGATGCACTTGTCGCGGTAAGCCGCGCGCGTGGTCGACTCGAGCTCGAAACAGCACAGGGCGCCGAGGCCATTCACGCCGAGCAGCATGAGCCCGGCAAACATGGTCTCCTGGTGGCCGAAGCTCCAGTGCACCAGGCCCCAGGCATAGGTCACCGAGATGGCGAGGGCCGTGGCGGCTGCGTACCAGAACAGCAGCCCGACACTCAGCCAGACCGTGAAGATCCAGGCGACGATGGCCGCGAAGAAATACGGCGTGCCGTGCAGGCTGGCCCGCAGCGCCACCGAGGTGATGATCAGGCCGATGCAGAGCATGCTCACGGCAAGCAGCGGCTGATACAGGAAACGCCGTTCGTTCTGGTAGGAAGCGATCAGCGTCGCGATCAGCAGCGGCAACATCACCACGATGTCGAAGATCGCCGTGACCGCCGTCACCGACTGCCGGACTATCCCGAACGCCGTGCTGACGCAGATCCCGAGAGCCGAGAGCACCAGCAGCAGGCGCGCCTTCGGCAGGTTGATCTCCGCATAGCGCTGGCGGAACTGCTCCTCGACGAAGCGCGTGAAGCGCAGGCGCGACAGCCCCCGCCGACGCTGCTCGGCCACGAGCGTACTGAGGTGTTGTTCCGGAACGGACACGTCAGCCCCGCCTGACACGGCTCCCGCCGCCAACGCCGCAAACAACCGCCAAGGTACCCGCCGGACGCCGCCAGGCACTGCGTCAGCGGTCACACTTCGACATAACGACCCGGCCCGCTGCGACCGGCTCCCGGGGTCCGCGCGGTGTTTCCGCAACAGCGGGCGCCGCCCCTATACTGGCGCCCTTGCGCATGCCCCCACCCCAGCCGACCGTCACGACGCCCTTTGGCCTGCTGGCTAACCTGGCCGGCCTGCTCACCGCCATCGGCCTCGGTGCCCTGGTGCTCGTGCAACGACTGCCACCGCCGCCCCCCACCCCTGCCGCAACTGCCGCACCGGATCTCGTGCCTTGCGTCATGGACCGCGATGGCTACTGGCGCGGCCGGGTCAGCGGGGCCGGGACGCTCGACCTCGACTGGCGCGGTGCTGCGCTCACCTGCGCCGGTGACGCCCGCCCGGGCGGGCGCGGCCTGCGCCTTTATTTCGCCGGCCACCCGACCGCATCGCCCGAGCGGTTGCTGCTGATCCTCGGCATCGCAGCGGGAATCGACGATCTCGCCGGACGCGAGTACCCGGTGAGCATCACGCTGGTCGACGAAGCCAGCAATCTCTTCTTCCACGATCCGGGCGGGCGCTGCTTTGCGCAGGTGAACACCGTGGTGCCGTTGTCGGCCCGGCCGCGATCCTGGCGGGTCGACGGCGAGTTGTACTGCGCCGGGGCGCTCGCCGCAGTCGGCGGCGCGCAGAGCGTCAGCATCGGCGATACCGCCTGGTCGGGCCGCCTGACGCTGGCGGAGGACTGATGACCCGGCCAGCACCCGAGGTGCCGGGCCGCGGGCGGATCGCGGCTGCCCTGCTCGCGCTCGCGGTATCGCTCACCGCAACCTCGGCAAAGGGTGCCGAGCCTGCCAGCTTCCTGGCCGACTTCCCGCGCGCGAGCGGGATGCTCGAGACCGGGCAAGCCTGCCATATCCTCGACCTCTACCTCGCGGCCTCGGCCGCACAGCGCGCCCAGGGCCTGATGCACATCCGCGAACTCGGCGAGTACGAGGGCATGCTGTTCACCACGGCGCAGCCACAACGGGCCGCGATGTGGATGAAGAACACCCTGATACCGCTCGACATGCTCTTCATCGCTGCCGACGGCAGGATCGCCGGCATCGCTGCCGAAACGACGCCGCTGTCGGAGGCGACGATCAGCTCGCCGGCCCTGGTGACCGACGTGCTGGAGCTGAACGGCGGCTTCGCCGCCCGGCACGGGGTCGGGGTGGGTGACCGGTTTGCGTTGATCCCGCCGCGGTAGGAAGGTCGGGGCTGGCGCCCCTCCCACAGCAGGCACTCCCTCGACCTGTGGGAGGGGCGTAGGAAGGTCGGGGCTGGCGCCCCTCCCACAGCAGGCACTCCCTCGACCTGTGGGAGGGGCGCAAGCCCCGACTCCCGTTTACCCCAGCAACTCCTGCAACCGCTGCGCCAGCGTTGCCGCGTCCACCGCATGCGCCACGCCGGCGCGCCGGGGCGCGGCCCACACCGCGTCGGGAAAATGCGCGTCGTCGACGAACCGCGGCACGACGTGCCAGTGCAGGTGCGCCACCTGGTTGCCGAGCGAGGCCAGGTTCACCTTCACCGGGGCGAGCAGCCCGCGCAGCGCCGTCTCCACGGCCAGCACCACCCGGAGCAGATGCCGCTGGTCCTCGCTGGCGAGATCGGTCATCTCGGCGACATGCGCCTGCCACACCACCCGGCAGAAGGCCGGATGGCGCACCTCACCGGCGAGCACGACCCGGCACCGCGCGTCACGCCAGAGCACCGCCACCGCAGCGTCGGCGCACAGCGGACAGGCGGAATCGACGCTCACGTGCCGAGCAGCGGCACCAGGCGCTCGCCGATCAGGCGGATCGCATCCGCGGGATCGTCGTGCAGCCGCAGGCAGAGCTCGTTGACGCCGACGTCGCGGAACGCCGTGATCTCGCCGAGCCGCGGCGCGATGTCCGTCGGCGTGCCGGTGAACGTCATGTTGGCGATGCAGCTGTCGACGATGTGCTGCGGCACACTGCTGAGGTCACCAGTGCCGTCACGATAAGCCTTGAAGAACGCGGGCTTGTGCTTCTCCATCAGGGCGCAGTCGGCCTCATTGAGGAAGGACTGCAGGTACCAAGGCTCGAGCAGCCCGCGCAGCAGCAGCTCACGGCGCGCTTCGCGCAGCGCCGCCTCGCGGTCCGGCTTCACGTGCCAGGCCCAGATGTTGCTGACCCGGTAGCCGTCGACCCCGCGACCCTTGTCGGCAAGCGCCTGGTGCGTGAGCCGCAGTGTCTCGGCGATGCGCTGGCGGGTCATGTCGCTGTACATGACCCCGTCGGCCGCCGGCACCACGGCGTGCAGCATCTGCGGCTGGTTGGCGCCGGCGTAGACCAGCGGCGGCGTGCCGCCGTAGTCGAACTTCGGCCGGTAGCCCCAGACCTTGAACATCCCGCCCTGGTAGGTCAGCGGTTTGCCGCTCACCCCACCCCTGACGATCTCCACCGCCTCGCGCACCGCCCGCACGCGCTTCACCGGCTCGATGCCAAGCCGCGCGATCCACTCACCGCCACCGCCGATGACCAGCGCAGCACGCCCGTGGCTGTACTCCTGCAGCGTCAGCAGCGCGTTGGTCATCTTGATAGGGTGCATCTCCCAGGGGCTGACGACGCACACGCCGAGGCGCACGCGCCGCGTCGCCTGGGCCGCCGGCACCAGCGACATGAAGGCATCGCGCCAGGAAAGGTAGTTCTGCATCCACATGGTGTGGATCCCGTAGCGCTCGCAGAGCTGCGCCAGCTCCACGAGCTGGGCAGGGGACTGGTCGGGCTCGAGCAGGACATCGACGCGCATTGGTTTTCCTCCGTCAGAGTGACATGAACCACGATTTGGAACGGATTCGGCCTTGAGTCCGCGGTTCACCTGAGCATGTTCGTCGTCCTGTCAAAGGGGTTGGCAACAAAATGACCGAGGCGCAGACTACTCTCAACAGGAGTTGTGTCAACGCCCTCGCCGGTCGCAGCGGGCGCGGGCAGACTTGAAGGCGATCCACGACTACATCTCCAAGGACTCGCCCCTCAATCGGCTTTGAGAGTACCCGGTTTTAGAGTATTGTCAGTCCGCATCCTGCCGGAGACCCCTATGCTCGATGCTCCCTCAGCCACCGATGTCGCCCCTATGGCCGTCACCAACAAAGCCTTCTACGTCCAGCTCGGCGCGCGGATCGCCGCCGCCCGCAAGGCCCGGAACCTCACCCAGGTGCAATTGGCCGAAGCCCTCGGTATTGCACAGCAGACGTTGGCGCACTACGAAGGCGGGAAGCTCCGCGTCGCCGTGGCGCTGTTGCCCCAGCTCAGCGAGCTGCTAGGGATCGATGCCGCAGAGCTGATCGGTACCCCCCGCCGCGGCGGCAAGCGCGGCCCCGCCCTCTTGCTGCAGCGGAAGATCGAGCGCCTGAGCGCCTTGCCCCAAGCCAAGCAGCGCGTCGTGATGGAGATCCTCGACGGCGTGCTCGCCCAGGCCGCACGCTGAAGCCTTTCGTGTGGCCGATGCCTTTCTCTACCGCTTCGTCTGGGATCCGGCCAAGGCCGAGACCAACTGGCAGCGTCACGGCGTCACGTTCGATGAAGCGGCCAGCGTGTTTCGCGACCCACTCGCCCTCACCATTTTCGATGCCGATCACAGCGAGCAGGAAGAGCGCTGGATTACACTCGGTCGCAGCGCCTGCTGCTCGTCGTGCATACCTTCGTCGAGATCTCCGTCAACGAAGCCGAGATCCGTATCATCTCCGCCCGCGAAGCCACACCCCACGAACGCCGCCAATACGAAGGCGAGCTAACACGGTGACCCCATGAAGGATCAATACGATTTCTCCGGCGCCCAGCGCGGCAAGTTCTACCGCGCCAATGCCACCCTGCAGTTGCCCGTGTATCTCGACACCGAAGTACGCGAGTACCTTGCTCAACGCGCCAAGGCCAAGGGCATCGAGGTCGGCGCGCTCGTCAACGATCTACTCAAGCGCGACATCGGGCTCATCGAAGCAGCCAAGTAACCGCGCCAGCGCCGTTGTGGCCGCTTGTGCCACAACGCTAAGCCGGTGGCTATCCTGCACGACACGCTAGCGTGCACCGCCTGATCGCAAGCCAGCAATCGACTTGAAGACCTGAAGACAAGACCCGCTATGGCACCCCCCGCGACCGCCATAGCAATCGCGGATATCGTTTCGTGGTACTGTCAACCGCGATACCAGTATTCAAGGATTACGGTATGGAACCCAAGATCAGAGTCGAGTCAGCATACGTGGCGATTTCCAAGGAAGAGCGCGAGTTCTTTGTGCAGCTAGGCGCGCGGATCGCAGAACTGCGCAAGGCGCAGAACGTTACCCAGGTGCAGCTCGCTCAGTCCCTCGACATCTCTCAGCAGACCATGAACGCCTACGAGATGGGACACCGGCGCGTGCCGGTCTCAGCTCTGCCCACACTAGCGCGCACGCTCGGTGTGAGCCTGGAAGACCTGATCGGCGAGAAGCCCACCCCCACCAAGCGCGGCCCGGCTCCGCAGATTCAGCAGAAGATCGAGCGGCTCACCCGCCTGCCCAAGGCCCAGCAGAAGCTCGTCCTGCGGATGCTCGATGGCGTCCTCGCCCAGGCCAGCCAGTAAGGAGATCGCACCATGCACGCCCATTCGGCCAAGCAGGAAGCCCTCCACGCCATCGAACGGCTCCCGGACGACGTCCCTTTCGATGAGATCGTCTACCGCCTCTACGTGCTCGGGAAGGTCCAGCAGGGCCTGAAGGACATCGACGCCGAGCGCACCGTCTCCAGCGAGGAACTCGCCCGCGAGATCGAAGCCTGGTGAGTGCGCCGCGCTGGTCGCAGCGGGCGCGGGCAGACTTGAAGGCGATCCACGACTACATCGCCAAGGACTCGCCCCTCAACGCCAAGGCTGTCGTGCGCGACATCCTTGCCCGCGCTGCAACGCTTCCCGACACCCCGCGCGTCGGCCGGCGTGTCCCAGAACTCGATGACCCAGAGATCCGCGAGGTCCCCGCCCATTCCTGGCGCGTCATGTACCAGGTGCGCGGCAGCGACGTGTTCATCGTCACGCTCGTCCACCGCCGCCGCGCTCCGGCGCCCGAGGACCTGCGCCGCTGAGCTGCTGTTAGGGCCATTTTGGCCCAAACAGCAAGCCGCTGGCTATCCTGCATGCGCCATGCGCCTAGTCGCGTGTTCGACCAGCATTGGCAATGCTTAGCGGCCACAAGAGTCCATGGGGTAGATCGGGACACTTGTTATTACCGGCAGCGATCCAGTTACGCCAACTTCAGGAGTCGCCGTGCCAACATGCCAATCAGCGCCCCGATCGGTAAAACAGTTAGCAACTTCGTAGTTGCCAGCAGTCCGATTGTCATGAGCAGCGGACTACGCGTACCGAGAAGCGTTTCGCTCAACACCCAGCCATCCACTATCAGCATTAGTATCGCCGCGCCTAGCCAAGCGGCAGCCGCGCGCGGTGCGAGTATCGCCAAGCCAGCAACCCGCTTCATTCTCCCGATACGCGAGCCACAACCACCCCTTGCCTTCACGCACATGACGATGGATCGACCAACTCTTGGGGCCCGCATCCTTCGGCAAATAACTGTACGGGGCGAGGTGACTCGACACGATGCCGCGCACGCTCCCTAACATGCGCTCAGCCCCTTCATGGAAGAGTGCCTGCGCAGGCAGTCCTGCGACTAGCGTTTGCAGCTGCGCCGGCGGATCGATCGTGAGTGCTTGCAAGAGCGCGCCATTACTCGCACTCCCGCGCTCCATCAGCCGCTTTAACACCGCCGCGATCAGCGACTGGCTGTATACGTACCACTCCCGATGCGCCTCTTCGTCGCGATCCGGCACCATGCTCTTCGCGAGCCGCTCCGCATCCGCCGGCGTTTGCATCTCCGCAAACGGCGACCAGGCCACCGAGCGCGCATCAAAGGGATTCAGGAGCGTGTCGCCGCTCTCCCCAAAGCGACTAAAGGCCTCCGCACCGGTGTCAGCGAGGATGGCACGATCGCCACGAGCACGGATCGCATCGAGCGTGCCTTGGATCGCGTTCGATTTGCCCACCCCCGTGCCGCCACTCATCAGCAGATGTTGCGTCTCGACTTTGCGCGGGATGCCCACACCACCGATCCGCAGCTTGTAGTTAATGGCCCAGAACGCCCGCAAACGCCCAAAGCGCACCGTCTTCAACCGGCTCCCGCGCACATGCCGGCCACCGGAACCGCCGCCACCGCCCAGCGCTCGCCACGCCCTGAACACGATCGCAAAGATCATGAACAGCACCGCCAACCGGAACACCCACGGCAACCACTGCACCAATAGCGCCGCCAAGTTCGGCGGGAACGAGGCGAACATCGCCTCCAGCCCCTCGCCACTCCAGAGCATGTGCAATTGCTCCCACAGACTCGGCCGCGGGTTCATCGCTTGTTAGCCGCTAAGTGCGTGTTCAACGCCGCGATCAGCGAGCGCGTGATCTGCTCCTGCCGCTCGATCACCCGGTCGGCTTCCTCGCGCATCGTGGCGCGCAGCGCCTCGGCCAGGCGCTCCTGTTGCGCGTGCGGGTCGAGTCCATCCAGATACGCGCTGATCGCCTCTCGGCCCACACTGGCCATGTCCACACCGCGCGATGTCGCCAGCACTCGCAGCCGCTCCAGCTCCCGGCTCGGTAAACGCACCGTCAGGCGATCGGATTTCGCCTCCTCGGTCCTGGCAGCCATGCAAAATCCCCTCGCGTCTGCGGCGTTAGCCTTTGTTGTTCGTGCCGTGGCGGCCGCGCGCCGCCACTTCAGCCGCCATCCTAACCCCTCATCGCGCAAGGCAAAACCCTAAGTTTTGCCGCTCCCTGGCTGCCATCACCCGATGCGTCGGGTGTGCCTCATCCATGCGTCCTCAAAACCCCTAATGCGGCTTCGAGTAGTCGATCTCCCGCTCCACTTTTCGAGCCGCGCCATACCCCGCGTATTCCGACCAATTGCGGACCAGGATTTCGACCGCGCCCTCACTCCGCATCGTCGGACCAGGCACCTGGGTCATAGCCGTCCTGATACATCGCGCAGCTGTTCTTCTCACCGGCAACGCACGAGATCACCAGCAACGGCGCGCCACCACCGTGAAGGCTATGCCAAACTTTCGTCGCCTGGCCCGCTGCATCTTTCGCGCAGAGCGTCAGCTCCTGCGTTACCGCACCCACGCCGCCGCGCGTTGACGATAATCGGAAGATCCAAAGGCCGTCCCGATACCAGCCCGCCGAGATCGGCTTTGTGCCGCAATCGTTCGATTCGCTCAGCCAAAGACTTGCCGCACCGGGCGATGGGATGTTCGCACGCGCGATCAATGTCTGATCGACGCGCTGATCGCACCCGCTCAAAGCTGCTAACAGCGCCAAAGCGATGATGCCAGTGAAGGATTTCATCATTGCTCAGTACAGCGGCATGATCGGTGGCATCACCGGCTCCGGCGGCGTCGGTGCATCACCGCCGTATTGCTTCACCAGTTGTCGGAAGAGATTCTGCGAAAAGACTCTGCAGTTCTCTCCGCCCAGGACATCCCACGGACGCTGTTCACCCAGTCTCGATCTGAGGTATCGGAGGATTTTTCTATCCACGGCCGTTGATGTTTTTCGGTGCATCGGGTTGACAATGTCGCCAGCCGGGCTTCGGTCTTGGTACACGTGACCGTCGCAATCGAACCAGCAATCACCTTGCCCAGGTTTGCGGCCGAAGCTGATGCAGTAACGATTCTTGGACCCGTATTTGCCGACGCAGATACTCTGGTGCAACCCGAGCCCACTTTCACTCGGGTCAGCATCCTCGACCCAGTAATCCTCGCCCGTTGGATCGATTCGCGAGATAGGGTTCGCGCCAACATACGCGTATGTGTTAATTCCACCTGCAAGCCCAATCGGATCTGACTCGACATACCTGCCCACATTCGGATCGTAATCCCTGAAGTAGTTGAAATTGACGCCGCCGAGCTCGAGGGAGATCTGCCCAGGCAGGCGCAGTCGCACGACGGCAGTGCCGGTCGGCGTGCCCTTGCCAAACGCATCGGACTCATAGCGCCAGCTGATAGCACCACTGGGATCGGTGCCGAGGCGCGGCGTCCCGAGGTGATCCGCGTACAGATAGGTGATGGTTGTCCCCTGGTACGTCCCACCCGCATCATAGCTGTCGCTGAACTGAGCTACCGGCATGTCATCGAGCCAGACCCAGTCCGACTCCACGCGGCTGGCGACGCCACTCACCAGCTCCAGAGCTCGACCATCGGGAGTGAAGGTGAAATACTCCAGCGCCAGGAGCAACTCCTGCTGATTACAGCCAGCGCCCGTCTTGCGGGTCCGTGCGAGTTCCCCCATGCCGTTGTAGACCATCGCCAGGCGTGTCGAGAGCGCAGTGTCAAATACATCGTTCATCCGCCCACCAGCATCGAAGATGTATTCAATACCCTTGGAGTTGTCGGTCACGTTGCCCATGCCATCGTGCAGGACAGGCGCTCCAGCAAGACCGTTTATTCCGTAGGTATCGATGCGATTCCATCAAGCGTAGCACGCACTGATATTACGCCCTCGATGAGAGTCGCGCGATTTTGCGAAAGGTTCCAGGACCAGATCGCCAGGCGTCTTCCTGACCTGGAGCAATGCCGGCTCATTCGTGCTTCAGGGCGCGGATGGGGTCGAGGCGCGCGGCGCGCAGGGCGGGCCAGCTGGCGAATACGAGGTTGAGGAGCAGGGCCATGGCCAGCGCGATCATGGCGTTGCCGCGCTCGAAGATGAACGGCAACGCGGCCTGGCGGGCGGTGATCCATGACGCGGCCCAGCCGAGGCCGAGCCCGAGGATGGCGCCGAAGCTGGCGAGCACCACCGCCTCGAAGGCGAACTGGAAGAAGACGTCGGGGGCGGTGGCGCCAAGCGCGCGCCGGGTGCCGATCTCGGTGGTCCGGTCGCGCACCGCGATCCAGGCGATGGCGAGCACCCCGAGCCCGGCGACCACCAGGCCCGAGAAGCCGATCCAGCGCACCAGGAAACCGAGCCGGTCGGTGGCGGCAAGCTGGGTCTCGATCAGCCCCTGCTGGCTCGCGACCTTGAAGTCATCGGGCCGGAACTCCGAGATGCGGTGGCGCACGCGCAAGAGCGCGCGCATCTGCCCGGCGACGGCCTCGAGGCGCCCGCCGTCGGTGATCTCGAAGAGGATCGAGCTGTAGTGGTCGACGTCGAGCAGGCGACGCATCGCCGTGGTGAGCGGCACGTAGACCTGCTGGTCCTCGTTGGTGGCATCGAGACCCTGGCCGCGCTCGGCAAGCACGCCAACGACCTCGAACGGCACGCGGTTGATGAACAGCCGCTCGCCGACCGGCGATTCCTCGCCATACAGGTCCTGCGCCACGCGTGCGCCGAGCAGCGCCACCCGCGCGGAACGGCGCAGCTCCTCGGCGCCGAAGACGTCGCCCGCGGTCACCGACCAGGACTTGATCGCGAAGAACGCCGGCTCCGCCCCAACCACCGGCGAGACCCGCGAGTTGTAGCCCGCCTTCAGCCGCAGCGGCGCCGTGACCAGCGCCGCGGAGCGCGACCAGCCGTCGAGTTCCCGCTGCAGCGCCAGGTAGTCGGCCTCGACCAGCGTGGTGACGATCGCACCCGTGCGCGCCCGCCCGCCCTCGGCCCGGCTCTGCTCGGCGTTGATCACCAGCACGTTGGTGCCAAGCCGGTGGATCTTCTCCAGCACCTGCGCGCGACCGCCCGAGGCGTAGTTGACCGAGGCGATGGCGCCGGCCACGCCGAGCGCGGCGCAGAACACCACCAGGAAGGAACGCAGCCGGAAGCGCCAGATCTGGCGCAGGCAGCCTTGCGCGAGATGCCGCCAGGTACTCCAGTCGACCTGCACGGCGGCTCAGCTCACGAGCGCAGCGCCTGGATCGGGTCGACGTTGGCGGCGCGCCACGCCGGTTGCAGTCCGAACAGCAGGCCCACCGCCACCGACAGCAACGCCGCGCCCGCCACCGCGCTCCACATGACCGACGGGGGCAGGTTGGTCAGCGTCGTCACCACGAGCGTGCCGCCGACACCGATGAGGATGCCGAGCAGGCCACCGAGGAACGACACGGTGGCCGCTTCCACCAGGAACTGCAGCAGGATGTCGCTGCGGCTCGCCCCGACCGCACGGCGTACGCCGATCTCGCGGCGCCGCTCGGACACCGCGATCAGCATCAGGCTCATGATCACCGCGCCACCGATCAGCGTGGCGATCACCGCGACACCGGTCATCACGCGTGCCAGGGTCGAGCCGACATCGGTGACGCGCGCGACCTGCGCGGCGGGGCTGGTCACGGTGAAGTCGTCCTCGGCCGGCGGCACGATGCCGTGGCGCTCGCGCAGCAGCGCGCGGATGTCGTCGATGGCCCGCCCCGACTGCTCCGGATCCTTCAGCTGCACGATGAGCCCGGTGTAGTAGTCGCGGTTGAACAGCCGGCGCGAGGCGGTCGACACCGGGATCACCAGCATGTTGTCCATGCTCGACCCGCCGGGCCCCACCCCGCGCGGGGCGAACACGCCCTTGACCTGGAACGGCACGTCGGCGATGCGCATCTGCTTGCCGAGCGGGTCCTCGTCGCCGAAGAGCGCTCGGCGCACGTCCTCGCCGATCACGGCGACGCGCGCGAGCGAGGCGTCGTCGTCGACGCTGATGCCGCTGCCGAGCACCACTTCCTCGCCGCGCACCTCGATCCAGTTCGGCGACACGCCGATCACCGAGGGGCTGCCGCTGCGGTCGCGGTACTTGACGTCGATGTCGAAGGCGAACTGCGTGGCCGCCACCTGGTTCACCAGCGCCACCTCGCTGGCGATGGCCAGGGCGTCGGCCTCCTTGAGCACCGGCGGCGCCGACACCAGCGAGGGCATGCCGCGGCTGCGCGGGCTACCCGGGTTGACGATGACGATGTCGAAGGTGCCGATCATGTTGCGGAAGCGGCGCAGCGTCTCCTGCCGGGTCGCCTCGCCCACCGAGGCAAGCGCGGTCAGCGAGGCGATGCCGATGGTCACGCCGAGCATCATGAAGAAGCTGCGCAGGCGGTTGCGCCCGAGCGTGCGCAGCGCCAGGCCGACGGTGCGCCCGGGGTTCATGCCGCGCCTCCCGCCATCCCGCCCCGCTGCCGGTCTTCGGCGAGCGCGCCGTCGCGGATGAGGAGCGCGCGCCTGGCGTAGGCCGCGACCGCCTCGTCATGGGTCACCAGCACGATGGTGCGGCCCTCGCGGTGCAGCTCGGTCAGCAGGCGCATGACCGACTCGCCGGCGGTCGAGTCGAGGTTGCCGGTCGGCTCGTCGGCGAGCAGCAGCGGCGGGTCGTTCATCAGCGCGCGCGCAATGGCCACGCGCTGCTGCTCGCCGCCGGAGAGTTCCGTCACGTAGTGGTCGGCGCGATCGGCGAGGCCGACGCGCGCGAGGATGGCGAGCGCGCGGCTGCGATCTACGTCGCCGCTCGCGTAGACTGCCGGCAGCTCGACGTTCTCGGCGGCGGTGGTCCGCGGCAGGAGGTTGAACGACTGGAACACGAAGCCGATCTTGCGGTTGCGGATGTGGGAGCGCGCGCGATCGTCCTGGCCCGCGACGTCCTCGCCGTCGAGCCGGTAACTGCCCGAGGTCGGCGTGTCGAGGCAGCCGAGGATGTTCAGCAGCGACGACTTGCCCGAGCCCGAGGCGCCGCGGATGGTGACGAACTCGCCGCGCGCGATCGTGAACGACACGTCGCGCAGCGCCGGCACGGGCGTGCCGTCGCCGCGCGTGTAGGTGCGCGAGATGTGACTGACCTCGATCATGAACTGCCTGCCTCCGCCGGCTGCGGCTGCGGCGCGACGAGCACACGCTCTGTCGGGCCAAGGCCCTGCCGGATCTCGGTGAAACTCGCATCGCGCGTGCCGACCTCGACCACGCGCCGGGTAAGGGCGTCGCCCTTCCCGATCCACACGTAGCGCTCGCCGCCCTCGCGCTGCACGGCTGCGTTCGGCACCACCAGCGCCTCGCGCTCGGCGGTGCGCACCGAGACGTTGGCGGTCATGTCGGGCTTCAGCAGCGTGACCGGCGAGGTGATCGCGATCATCACCTCGAAATTGACCACGCCGGAGATGATCGTGCCCTTTGGCGCGATGCGCACAACCTTCCCGGCGAACTCCTCGGCCGGATAGGCCTCGACCGTGAAGCCCACCGGATTGCCGATGGCGACGTTGCCGATGTCGGTCTCGTCGACCATGGCGATGAGTTCGAGGGCGCCGTCCTCGATCACCGTGGCGAAGGTCGGCGTGGTGAAGGAGGCCGCCACGGTCTCACCCTCCTGCGTGCTGACGGAGGCCACGGTGCCGGTGATCGGCGAGCGGATCACGGCATAGGCGAGCTCGGTTTCCACGACCCCGGCATCACGGCGGGCCTTTTCGAGCCTGGCCTGCGCCTGGGCGAGCGCAATCTCGGCGTCCTCCACCTGGCTCTCGGCGACGAGTTTCTTTGCGTCGAGGCGCCGCGCACGCTCGAGTTCGACCCCGGCGCGGCGCACGTCCTGCTCGTCGACCGCGATCTGGGCCTGCGCCTGGGCGAGGCGCGCGCGCAGCCCGCGCGCGTCGATCTCGGCGATGACATCGCCCTCGCGCACCCGCGAGCCCACCTCGACATTGAGCTTCTCGACGATGCCGGAGAGCTGCGCACCGACGCGCACCTCCGCACCGACCCGCAGGCGCACCACGCCCGTGGCGAGCACGCTGGCGGCGATGGTGCGCCGCTCGGGCGTGGCCCACACGCGCCCGGCGACAGCCTCGTCCGTGCCGGCAAGCCGCTCCCAGGACCACCACGCCCCGCCGGCCACGCCGAGCGCGGCGAGGAGCCCGGCAACCAGGAATCCGCTCTTCACCTATTTCTTCTCGTAAACGAGCTCCATCGGCTCCTTGTTCGGCCGCTCGTTGACCACCGTCATGGTGCGTCCGTCGGCGGAGAGCGTGCGCGTCTCGGTCTTCACCACCTTCGTGCCGGCCACGGCCCCCTCGCTGGTCCAGGTCACGACCAGCTTCGGGCCCTCCCAGCGGGCGACGGTCTCGGCACGCTCGCCCATCGCGTTCTCGTTCGACACCGGCTGGCCGCTCAGGTCGTAGCTCACCTGGCGCTGCGTGGTGTCCTCCATGAACGTCGAACTGAAATCGATGGTCAGGCGCGCGGCGGTCTGCGCGATCACCGCCGTCTCCTTCACCGCGGCGACCATGCCGAGGTTTTTGCCCTTCTGGTTGTTCAGCACCCAGGTACCGCTGAAGTCGGGGCTCGCCCCCGCCGCGGCCAGCGCCGCGAGCGCCAGTCCTGCACCAAGCACAGCCAGTCGAACGATCGTACGGGTCATCGTCAAACCTCCATACAAAACAGCCTGTTATACCGCAGGCACCACGCGGTATCCGCCTCAGGTTCTTCAGGCGGGAGCGGCTGCAGCCGTATCCCCCGCCACGCCTCGCTGCCGATTGTGGGGCAGATCCAGCCGGGACCCTCGTCCCGCGTCGCTATGCCACGCCCCGCCGGTCACTCCCAGCGGTTCGCCAGTCGCGCAAACTCCGGCGAGGTCTGCCGCACCACGCAGAAGCGCTGCCCCGTCGGCGCCTCCATCACCCACCAGGTGCTCACGAAGGCCACGCGCCGCGCCCCGAGGGCCTCGAGGCGGCGAACCTCGGCCTCGATGTCATCGGTCTCGATGTCGAGATGCACGCGGCTCGGGTGGGCGACGGCCTGCACCTCGACATGCAGGCCGTGCTGCGGATCGAGCAGGCGCACGTACTTGCCGCCTTCTTCGGCAGGCAGCTCGCGGGCCGGCATGCCGAGCGCAGCGCTCCAGAAGCCGGCGGCGGCCGCTGGGTCGTCCGCTTCGCAATCGATGATGAAGCCGGCAAGCTTACTGCGGTGCACTCGCCGGCCCTCCGCTGCGGCAACGGACCTCGTAGCGCAGATCACGGTGTGCCGGATTGTCCTCGAGTTCGTCGAAGCGGCGTTTGCCGACGACCTCGCGGCCCTCCATGCACATGTTCCGCTGCACCAGCCACTCGTCGAGCCAGCGCATACGCTCGGCCTCGGCCGTGGCGCTGCCCTCCGGGAACTCGGCGGTGAGCGTGACATCGAAAAAGAACACGTCGCTGCCGGCCGCCTCGCCCCGCGGCAGGGTGATGTCGCTCAGGCGGTGGCGGTTGTAGGTAGCGGGGGTGTCGAATGCCGTGCAGCCACCGAGCAGCGTGGCGACGGCAAGCGCGGCGAGTCGTGCGGCGCGCCGGGCCGCGGGGATGCATGGTGCCGGTATCGTCATGGGGATCTGCCTCCAGCCGTGCTGCCTGCCGGTTTGTCGCGTCCGGCAGCTCATCGTAGCCGTGCCGGCCAGCCTTGTCGCGACCGGCGCAGCTCAGGTCCGC
>CAYQAR010000063.1:0-16725 GCA_964415505.1 uncultured Chromatiaceae bacterium
TCGGCCGTGCCGAGTTCGCGCCACCGGCCGCGCGGCAGGTGGCGCGGCAACGCGAGCGGACCGAAGCGTACACGGATCAGCCGGCTCACCTGACAGCCCACTGCTTCCCAGAGGCGGCGCACGATGCGGTTGCGTCCCTCGGCCACGGTGACGCGATACCAGCGATTGGCGCCCTGCCCGCCTTCCGCCTGCACGCTGCCGAAGCGGCCGACTCCGTCATCGAGGGCGACGCCAGTACACAAGCGGCGCAGCGACGCATCGTCGGGTTCGCCGCGCACACGCACCGCGTACTCGCGCTCGAGGCCGCCAGCCGGGTGCATCAATGCGTTGGCGAGTGCGCCGTCGGTGGTGAACAGCAGCAACCCCGCAGTGTCGAGATCAAGGCGGCCGACCATCACCCAGCGGCTGCCCCGCAGCTGCGGCAGGGCATCGAACACGCTCGGGCGCCCCTCCGTATCTGAACGCGTGCACACCTCGCCCGTCGGCTTGTGGTACAGCAACACCCGCGGCGACGGGCGGTGGCGACGTGTCGCCACGCGTATCGGGCGTCCGTCGATGACAATGCGTTCGGTGCCGCTCACCTTGTGACCGAGCGTAGCCGGCTTGCCGTTGACCTTCACCCGCCCGGCGGCGATCCAGTCCTCGATCTCGCGGCGCGAGCCGACACCGGCCGCGGCCAGCCACTTCTGCAGCCTCTCGGGCACGACCGCCGTTACCGCCGCCGGCGCATGCCGGTCAGCGCGCCTTCAGCGGAATGATCGTGGCCGTCGGCACCGGCTCGCTGGCGATCGCCGCGAGGCCGGTTGCCGGTGCGCCAGCGCGCGCCGCCTCGATCGAGGCGACAGTGGCCGGTTCCTCGGGTAGTCCGGGATCCGGCGCGCTCACCAGCGGCGCGTCCGGGTCGCGGGCCATGGCGACCGCAGCGAGATCGGCCTCGGTCAGTTCGAGCTGGGCACTCAGGCGGTCGAGGTCCCGGATCTCGGCCAGCGGCGGCAGGTCGTCGAGCTGCTTCAGGCCGAAGTAGTCGAGGAATTCGCGGGTGGTGCCGTACATCGCCGGCTTGCCGGGCACGTCACGGTAGCCGACCACCTTGATCCACCCGCGCTCGAGCAGCGTGCGCATGATGTTGGTCGTCACCGCCACGCCACGGATCTGCTCGACATCGCCGCGGGTGACGGGCTGGCGGTAGGCGACGATGGCGAGGGTCTCCATCAGCGCGCGCGAGTAGCGCGGTGCGCGCTCTTCCCACAGGCGCGCCAGCCGCGGGGTCATCGTCGGCCGAACCTGGATACGAAACCCGCTCGCCACCTCGCCGATGGCGATGCCGCGGTCGGCGTAGTCGGATTCGAGCGCCGTGACGGCCTGCCTGATCTCGTTGCGCTCGGGCGGATGCTCGTCGCCGAACAGCGCACGCAGCTGGTCGACCGTGAGCGGCCGTCCCGCCGCGAGGAGCGCGGCCTCGATGACGTATTTGATCTGATTCTGGTCCATCTCGTGACTACTCCGGTATCTCGGCGGCCTCGTCCGCCAAGGCAAGCCCCGCACGACCCGCGGTGGTCGCCACACGCACGTGGATCGGTGCGAAGGCTTCGGCCTGCACCACCTCGATCAGCGATTCCTTGAGCAACTCGAGCACCGCGAGGAAAGTGACGGTGACCCCCATACGCCCTTCGGACGGGTCGAACAGGCGGTGAAACTCGCAGAAGCCGCCGTCGTTGAGCCTGGTCAGCATTTCCGACATGCGCTGGCGTACCGACAGCGGCTCGCGCTGCACATGGTGGTGGGCGAACATCTCCGCCCGGCGCATGACTTCGTGGAAAGCGAGCAGCATCTCCTTGAGGGTCAAGTCCGGCAGGCGGGTCACCGCCGGTTTCTCCGTGATCCCAGCTGCCGCCTGGTGCATGTCACGTTCGAGCCGCGGCAGTTGGTCGATGTCCTCGGCGGCTTTCTTAAAGCGCTCGTACTGCTGCAGCCGCCGCACGAGTTCCGCCCGCGGGTCGGCTTCCTCGTCGTCGGCAGCCGCCGGCCGCGGCAGCAGCATGCGCGACTTGATCTCGGCCAGCATCGCCGCCATCAGCAGATATTCGCCGGCCAGCTCGAGTTGCAGATCCTTCATGACCTCGATGTAGTTGACGTACTGGCGCGTGATCTCCGCGATCGGGATATCGAGGATGTCGAGATTCTGCCGGCGGATCAGGTACAGCAGCAGGTCGAGCGGGCCCTCGAACGCCTCCAGGAAGACCTCGAGGGCGTATGGCGGGATGTAGAGGTCGCGTGGCAGTTCGGTGACCGGCTGGCCTTCGACGATGGCGAACGGCATCTCACCCTGGGCCGGTTGCCCTGCAGTCGAATCCGGAGGCAGGAACGCCTCGGCAGGCGCCGCGGTGCTGTCGATCACCGTCAAGCGGGACTCGCCCGCCGCCTCGCCTGTGGCCATCCGCATCTGCCTCTCTAGATTATTCCAGCCGCCGCCAGCACCAGACGCTGCGCTCCGCCGAGAAGGGGTCGCAGGACCTGCCCGAGAACTCCGCTGGCCAGCAACGCGACGACGATTATAAGGCCCCAGCGCTCGAGGGCATCGAGGCGCTGTCCCAGCGCATCGGGCACCAGACCGCGCAGCACGCGGCCACCGTCGAGTGGCGGTACGGGAATAAGGTTAAAAAGTCCTAACAATACGTTGAAAAACATACCGAAACTAGCCATCTGGCTGAAGAACTCCGCCGCCCCTGGCGCCACCGTGAACAGCGCCCGGGACAGGTGCAGACTCAACGCCCACAGGTAAGCCATGGCGAAGTTCGTCAGCGGCCCGGCTGCGGCCACCAGCACCATTGCCCGACGCGGGTCGCGCAGTGCGCGCGGGTTGACCGGTACCGGGCGCGCCCAGCCGAAGAGGAAGCCGCCCAGCCAGAGCATCAACAGCGGCACGATCACCGTGCCGAGCGGGTCGATGTGGCGCAGCGGGTTCAGGCTCAGGCGTCCGAGCATCTCGGCGGTGCGATCACCGAACAGGCGCGCCACGCGACCGTGTGCCACCTCGTGCAGCGTGATGCCGAAGAGCACCGGGATGACAGCGACCGCAAGCATGCGGATGAAATCGGCGGTGGCGTCACCCATGATGCCGGAATTATACGGAGGGAACCGGCGCGCGCTCAGCGAAATGCGCTGGCGTCACCCCGCCCCTGGCGCAGCACGACCGGGTAGCCCGCGGTGAAGTCGACGACGGTGGTCGGTTCGACGCCGCAGTTACCGCCGTCGATCACGAGATCGACCTGGCCGGTGAGTCGCGCCGCGATCTCCCCGGGCTCGGTTACCGGCAGATCATCGCCTGGCAGGAGCAGCGTGGAGCTCATGATCGGCTCGCCGAGTTCGGTGAGGATTGCCTGCGGCACAGGATGATCGGGCACGCGGATGCCGATGGTGCGCCGCTTCGGGTTCTGCAGCCGGCGTGGCACCTCGCGCGTCGCCGGCAGGATGAAGGTGTACGGCCCTGGCGTATGGGCGCGCAGCAGCCGATAGGCCCAGTCCTCGACCCGCGCGTAGCTGGCGATCTCGGCGAGATCCCGACAGGCGAGCGTGAAGTTGTGGTCCTTGCCCGTTTGGCGGATACGCTCGATGCGCTCGACCGGGGCGCGGGCCCCGATGCGGCAGCCGAAGGCGTAGCAGGAGTCCGTCGGGTAGACGATCAGGCCGTCGTCACGCAGCAGCGTGACGGCCTGCAGCACCAGGCGGCGCTGCGGGTTGACGGGATGGATGGCGAGGCACTGGGTCACAGCGACATTCTAGGAGATGCCGTGTTCTTCCGGGGGAGCGGCGCCTCCCGCGATCCCCCGGTAGGAGCGGCTTCAGCCGCGATCCCCTCCCGGTTATCATCACCAGCCTCGCTCCGGACCCCAGCGTATGCAAGCCGTCATCGACTTCCTTCCCGTCGTCGCCTTCGTCGTCGCCTACTGGCTTACCGACTTCCAGACGGCCATCGCCGTGATCATGGCCGCCATGGTGCTCCAGGTGGCGGTCACCTTGTTGCTGACCGGCACCGTGAGCCGCATGACACTCACCTCCGCGGCACTGGTGGTGGTGCTCGGCGGCGTGAGCCTGCTGCTCAAGAACGACCTGGTTTTCAAGTGGAAACCGACCATCCTCAACTGGGCTTTCGCCGCGGTGTTCCTCGGCAGCCAGTTCATCGGCGAGCGCACCATCGTACAGCGCCTCCTGCAGTCGGTGGCGAAGGAACAGATCACGCTCGCGCCGCGCGACTGGCGCACCCTCAACCTGATGTGGGTCGTGTTCTTCCTCGTCAGCGGCGCGGCCAACATCATCGTCGCCTACCGTTTTCCCGAGCACGTCTGGGTCAATTTCAAGCTGTTTGGCCTGCTCGGCCTGACGGTCGTCTTCGTCCTGCTGCAGGCCGCCTGGCTGTCGCGGCGCGAGGCCGGTGCCGGGACCAACCCACCGCGGAGTGACTGAGCATGCTCTACGCCATCATGGGCGAGGACGTCCCGGACAGCGGCGCGCGCCGGCGCGAGATGCGGTCCACACACCTCGAGCGCATCCGCCGCCTGCAGGACGCCGGTCGCCTCGTGCTCGCCGGTCCGCACCCGGCGATCGACGCCCCGGACCCCGGCCCGGCCGGTTTCACCGGTAGCTTGATCGTCGGCGAGTTCGCCTCGCTGGCCGATGCGGAGTGCTGGGCGCGCGAGGATCCCTACGCTATCGCCGGCGTGTTCGCCCGGGTCACAGTAAAACCGTTCCGCCAGGTCCTGCCATGAGCGCCGCCGACCGTCCCGCCCTGATCCGCGCCCGGCTCGAAGCAGTGCTCGCACCCGATGCGCTCGAGATCATCGACGAGGGTCACCTGCACCGCGGCCATGCCGGTGCGCGCGACGGTCGCGGGCATTTCCGCGTACGCATCGTCTCCCCACGGTTTGCGGGCGTGCGCACCGTAGCGCGCCACCGCCTGGTCTACGAGGCGGTCGGCGAACTCATGCAGAGCGACATCCACGCGCTCGCGATTACGGCGCTCGCGCCGGGCGAGCAGGACTGAAGGCTACCGATCGGGCGCTGGCGCACTGGCTGACGCCGGTCCGGCGAGCAGATCGTCGCATATCCAGCGCAGGCCCTGCGCCGGATCGCCAATCGCGGCGAGCGCGGCCAGTGCCTCATCACGCAGCTCCCGGAGACGCTCGCCCGTCGCCGGCACGCCGAGGACATCGGGCACGGTGGTGCGGCCGTTGCGCCGGTCCGAGCCCTGCGGCTTGCCGCTGACCTCGGCGCTGCACTCGATGTCGATCAGGTCATCGGCAATCTGGAAGCCGAGGCCGAGCGCACGTCCGTAACGTTGCGCCACGGCCAGCGCGACACCATCATCAGGCGCGAGAAGCCGGCAGGGCATGGTGACCGCCGCCTCGATCAGCCGCCCGGTTTTCATCCGGTACCGTGCCTCCACCGCGGCGAGCGATGTCTCCTTCCCGCCGGCGGCGTTCAGCTCGAGTGCCTGGCCGCCGGCCATCCCGGCCGGGCCGCTGGCGCGGGCCAGGTCGAGGACCAGGCTGCGCCGCATGGCTGGCGTGGCAGCAAGCGCCGCGTCGGTCGCGAGGACGAAATAGGCATGAGCCTGCAACGCATCGCCGGCGAGGATCGCGGTCGCTTCGTCGAACGCGATGTGCGTCGTCGGCCGGCCGCGGCGCAGGTCGTCGTCGTCCATGGCCGGCAGGTCGTCGTGAGTGAGTGAGTAGGCGTGCACGATCTCGAGCGCCGCAGCGATACCGTCGAGACGCGTTGCGGGCAGCCCCAGCCACTCGCCGGCCGCGTAGACGAGCAGCGGGCGCACGCGCTTGCCGCCGCCGAGTACAGCGTAACGCAGGGCGGCATGGAAACGCTCCGGATGGGTGGTCACCGGCGGCAGCCAGCGCTCGAGCGCGGCATCGACCCTCTGGCGGTAGGCGATCACGCGGTCGGCAAAGTTCATCGGGGCGGCCGCTTGCCGGGCTGGAGTCAGCGCACGTACCGGTAGTACTCGACGCCTTCGTCGGCAAACTCGGGCGCCGAACTGCTGCCGATGCGGTCGACCACGAACTCATCGTGGCCGACCACCGGCTGCGGCCCACGTCCGGTACGGTGCAGGTCGCGATACTCGTCCCGGCCAAGGTTCACCGCCCCCTGCGTGGCGCGCGCAAAGCCGATCTGCGCGGCCGCCCGGGCCCAGGTGGCGCTGGCCCGCATGGGGATAGCCTCGGCGGCATCGCCACTGCCGTAGCCGAGCGCCAGCACCTCGCCGCCGGCGAGGTCGATCCCGGCCGCGGCGGCTTCCTCGAGACCTGCTGCCATCCAGGCTGGCAGGGAAGCCGAGTACACGTTGCCGAGCTCGCGCATCGCCACGGCGCCGAGCTGCATCCTGTCGGCAATCAGCGTCTGGTGCAGCGGCTGTTCGCGGAAAACCCGCAAAAGCCGCATGGTCAGCGGCCAGGGATCGCGATCGAGGTCGCCGCCGGCTGCGAGCGCGAGGATATCGGGCGTCACCCGCATCTCGGCCAGCACGGCATCGACGTCGACCTGCGCCGTCTCGCAGTAACCGACCAGCTCCGCTCGCCCGGTGGCACCGTCGTGCGCGAGCCCGATAAGGTAGCTGAAGGCGAGCGCGTTCAGCGGCATGCGTTCGTAGGGACGATGCATGAAGACTGCGCGTACGCTGCGGAAGTACTCGCGTGGGTCGCGGCCGAGGCGCCTGAACATCGCCCGCAGGGCCTGCAACGCCTCGTCGAGGTAGCAGGTGGTCGAGTACTTGCCGTTGAATACCGGGGTCTCGCGGAAATAGGTGCCGCTGCAGTTGACGCGCATCATCGGCTTGCGGAAATCGATGGCCCGATAGGCCGAGGCGCTGCCGCAACCAGCGAGATCCACCTCGAGCAGGCGCGGCGCCTTCTCGAGGAGCATGGCCACCGCCCCGGCCCCCTGGGTCGCCTCGCCCGTACTCCCGAGGTCGTACTTGGCGACATCGGCGCTGACCACGATGGCAGCCGCATCGTCCGGCTCCGTGGCGAGGAAGCGCAGTGCGGCTTTCATCGCGTAGATCCCGCCGAGGCATGCGTGCTTGACCTCGGGCACCTCGCAGTGCCGGCTGAGCAGCGGTGCCCCACGCTCGCGCAGGGCCGCATCGAGCATGCCGCGCACGATCACCGCACCGGCAGAATTGTCGGTGCTCGACTCGGTGCCGAGGCCGAGGAAGCGCACGCGACGGGGATCGACGTCGTACTGGTCAAGCAGGCGCAGGGCGGCGGTCGCGGCCATGGTGTAGACGCTCTGCCCGGGACCGAGCAGGCGAAATCCGGTGCCGACCACCGAGCGCACCTTGTCCCAGGAACTACCGGTCCAGTCGCACCAAGCCTGCAGGTCGACGCGATACGGCGGTACGTAGACGGCAAATCCGGAGATGCCGACGGGCAGGCTGGTCACCATGGCCCGCTCCCGGCCGCTACGGCACCCGTCGCGTCGCCCGGTCTGTGGGCCGGCGCGGGGCCGATCCGCACCGCGGGAAACCGTCGCCAATGCACCGTCGCGTGCCTCAATGCCGTCGTACCAAAATGAGGAATGGTAATGGACGCGCCCGGGTGCCGGAAGCCCGGGTCACCGGCCCGCGATCGCAGGCCCGGGGAACCGCTAGACGCCGGCGACGGCCGTAGCCGCAGCGGCCGGGTCGGCCGGCAGCGCAACGCGGTGACCCGTGCTGAACTGGTAGTCGCGGAAGACGTGCTCGGCCGTGAGCAGTTGCCAGCTGCCGTCCGCCAAGCGCCGAGTGGTGTCCTTCAGCCTGTAGACGTAATGCCCGCAGGTGAAGCAGTTGAACTTGGCGAAGTGATAACAGAGGCACACCTTGTTGCCGGGCGGAAGCTTGCGTCCCTTTGCATCGACCGGGGCGGCTTCGTAGGCATCGATGTAGGTACAGGTGCCCTCGCGGCTCAGCAGATAACCGAAAGCCTCGCACTGCGGCTTCACGTTGGAGGTGAAACACGGGCTGTAGGTCAGCAGCCGGATCGGGTAGCCGGTCGGCGACACGCCGGACACGACAATGTCGGCCTCAGTAGCGCGGTAGTAGTCCTGCTTGACCCGCGCCGGCAGGCCACACTCCTCGGTGACCGTGAACCGGGTAGCCACCTGTAATGCGGCTGCACCCATGCGCAGATAGGACGCTGCGTCCGTGCCGGTGAAGATGCCGCCAGCCGGGACGACGGGGATGTCGAGTTTCTCTTCGCGCAGGAAAGCGAGGATTTCGGCGACGATGTCGCGCAACTCGTACTGGCGCCAGTCCTCACCGAAACCGAGATGCCCGCCAGCAAGCGGTCCCTCGACGATGACGTAGTCAGGCAGGCGGTTGATCCGCGCACCGCTCTTCAGGAAGATCTTCAGCGCGCGCAGGCTCGAGACGATCGGCCCAAGCTTGACGTCGCGGAAACGCGGGTGGTCCTCGATGAGGCGCAGCGTGCCGTTGTGCAGGCCGGCGGACAGCGTGATGCCGTCAATGCCGCCATCGAGCGCACCGGCGAGGCGCGCGCGCAGCGTGTCGCCGGGCGCGCCCATCGTCAGTTTTTCCATCACGTTGATGAATACCGCACCCGGTCCACGCTTGCGCTCCATGGTGTCGCGCACGTGGTTGATCTGGGCCTGGCGCAGGTGCTCGAGGTCGAACTTGACGGTGGTCTTGTCGAAACCGTCGCGCGTGGCGCGATGCTTCTCCGACTTCGCCTTGGTGAAATGCGTTTCGAACTTGCGGTCCGAGACGTGCTGGACCATGGCATCGGAGATGTGCCCGACGCCGCCGAGCCGCGCCGCGGCGAGCGCCAGCTCGGTGGTCGAGATGTCGACGCCCATGCCGCCGATGACCAACGGCACCAGTTCACGGTCGCCGAGCCGCCAGCGGTAATTATCGACCTTGTCTTCCGTGAGGGGTCGGGATTCCATGCAACGGGAACTGCGCAGCGACAACAGGCGCCGATATTAAAGGACTCGGGCCCGTTGGAACAGGCACGCGGCCGCAGTTACCAGCCGCCGCGGGTTGGCCCGCCCGGGTGTTGCTGCCCCGCCGCTGTCGTGTCGCCACCACGCGTGCCCGGCGCTGAATGTCCTGCACGACGGTACCGATGCGACATGACAACGCCGCGGTGCGAGACGCGCAGCCGATGTGGTGGGCCGGGCGAGAATCGAACTCGCGACCAACTGGTTAAAAGCCAGCTGCTCTACCGACTGAGCTACCGGCCCACCGGGGACCTGGGCGCAGGCTTGGCCGCGACCTGCGATTGGCCGGCGCGGCGCTGCGGGCGCGCATGATAGCCGATCGGGCCCGGGCCGACCTAGGGTGAAGTGATGCCGTAGCGCGTAGCGTCGGCGACGCCGGCCGCCTCGAAACCGGCGCGGCGCAGGCGACAGGCATCGCACCGGCCGCAGGCGGCGCCGGAATCGTCCGCCTGATAACAGGACACGGTAAGGCGGTAGTCGACACCGAGCGCGAGCCCCTCGCGGATGATGGCTGCCTTGCTGAGTGCGATGAGCGGCGTGCGGATCAGCACCGGCCGGCCTTCCACGCCGCGGCGGGTGGCGAGGTTCGCCATCTCCTGGAAAGCGCTGATGTATTCCGGGCGGCAGTCCGGATAGCCGGAATAATCGACGGCGTTGACGCCGGCATAGATGAAGTCGGCGTCGAGCACCTCGGCCCAGGCGAGCGCAAGTGCGAGGAATACGGTATTGCGGGCCGGCACGTAGGTGACCGGGATGCCCGCGGCCGGTGTCTCCGGTACCGGGATCGCGCTGTCGGTGAGCGCCGAGCCGCCGAGGGCGCCGAGACCCAGTGCGAGCGTACGATGCCCGCGCACACCGAGGGCCGCGGCGATCGTCGCCGCAGCCTGCAGCTCGGCGCGGTGACGCTGGCCGTAGTCGAAGCTCAGCGCCCAGGTTTCCAGCCCGTCGCGGCGCACCGCAAGGGCGAGGCAGGTGGCTGAATCCATGCCACCGGAGAGCAGCACAACTGCGCGCCCCATCATGGCTGCTGCCGCTCGCGCGCGCTGGCGGGAACGCCGCGCATCAGTGTCCCCTGGTCTCGCCCCAGAGGTACTTGTGCAGCTGCACCTGGAAGCAGGCGGGCAGCCGATCAGCGAGCAACCACTCGGCAAGCAGGCGCGGCTCGAGTCGACCCCAGGCCGGTGACAGCAGCACGAGGCAGCGCGCGGCGAGTTCATGCTCGCGCAGCATCGAGCGGCTCCACTCGTAGTCGGCGCGATCGGCAACGACGAACTTCACCTGATCATGCGCCCGCAACAGCGCCAGGTTCGCCTGACGATTGCGGTGGCTCTCGCCCGACGATGGCGTCTTCAAGTCCATCACCACGGTGACACGCGGGTCGAGCCCGCTGATGTCGAGCGCGCCGCTGGTCTCGAGCTGCACGGCGTGACCGGCCTCGCAGAGTTCCTGCAGCAGCTGCCGGCACTCGGGCTGGGCCAGGGGCTCGCCACCGGTGACACAGACGTGGCGGGTGTCGAAACCGGCCACCTCGGCGACGATGGCTGCAACCGTGTACAGGCGCCCGCCGCTGAAAGCGTAGGCGGTATCGCAGTACGTGCAGCGCAGGGGGCAGCCGGTGAGGCGCACGAACACCGTCGGCTGCCCGACCGTGCTCGATTCGCCCTGGATCGAGTGGAAGATCTCGGTGACGCGCACCTCGGCCTGGCGCGGCGCGGGGGCAGCTGCTGGCTCGGTCATGTGCGCGCGACCTGGCGGGCCGTCAGTGGCCCTCGCTCGCCATCACCTGCAGGCGTTGGCCAGCGAGGCGCGCGGCCGTGGTCTCGGCGTAGTTCTGCACCACCGTCTGCAGCGCCTTGCGCGCTGCCTCGTAGCGTTTGAGCTCGTAGTTGCAGTAGCCCATCTTGAGCAGGGCGTCCGGCATCTTGCGCGACTGCGGGAAGCGTTCCACGACGATCTCGAACTCCGGCAGCGCTTCCTTGTACTTCTGCGTCACGTAGTAGCTCTCGCCGAGCCAGTACTGGGCGTTGTCGGCGAGCTTGCTCTGTGGAAACGCCGCGAGGAACTGCCGGAACGCGAGCGAGGCCTGGTCGTAGCGGCCCTGCTTGAGCAGCTCGAATGCAGCCTGGTAGTTGGCGCGATCGCCGCCGCCGGGAACCGGCAGCTGGCCGGGTGCCAGCGAGCCGCCATCGAGCACCGACTTGCCGGGCTCGGTGCGCAAACCGGCGCTGAGCCGCTGCTCCATCGCCTGCAGCCGCTGGTCGAGATCGAGATACAGCTGGCGCTGGCGTTCACCGCCCTGGTCCTGCGCGTTGCGCAGCGTCTCGACCTCGTTGCGCAGCGCTGCATTCTCCTTCTGCAGCTGCTCGATCTGACCGACGAGGTTCATGAGTCCCTGGTTGTCGACGATGCGCTCGACCTTCACCAGGCGGCTGTCGAGTTCCACCTGCTTGAGGTAGACCGGATCTTCCTCGGGCGGCACCATCATCTGGCAGCCACCGAGCCCTCCCGCGAGGGCGAGCCCCGCAGCGACCGGCAGCATTCGCAGTGCGTATCTCATGCCTGCCTCAGGGCGCGTAGACGATCTCGACGCGGCGGTTCAGCGCCCACGATTCCTCGTCGCTGCTGGTGACGGCCGGGCGCTCCTCGCCGTAGCTCACGGTGGCGAGCTGGCTCGCCCCGGCACCCTGCAGCAGCAGCGCCTGGCGCACCGCCTGCGCGCGTCGCTCGCCGAGACCGATGTTGTACTCGCGGCTGCCGCGCTCGTCGGCGTGGCCTTCGAGGCGCACGCGCGTGCCGGGGTTGGCCGCGAGGTAGCGGCCGTGGGCGGCGACGATCTCGCGGAACTCGGCCTTGACCTCATCGCGGTCGAAATCGAAGTACACGGTACGGTTGCGCACCGACGCGCGCGGACCCGCGGCCGCCGAGTCATCGAACGCCGCACCCTGGCCGGCACCGGCCTCGCTCACCCCGCCCGCCTGGGCGCCCGGCGCCGGCTGGCCCTCGTAGGTGCCGTAACCGAGATCGTCCTGCTCCTTCGTGCCCTTGCCGGCACAACCGGCCAGCACGACCGCAACCAGCACCAGGATCAGACTCATCGAACGCATGTGATCACCTCTGTCGTCAAATAAGAAAAAATGGAGATTTACTCCATAACTTATTGTAACTCAATCAGTTCGTTCTGAAGGGGGACCAGGCTGGCTCGCGCACGTCGCCCTCCATGGCCGGAATGCGCTGACGGACACGGCCGTCGGCCGACACCGTGGCGAGCACGCCCCGCCCGCCCTCGCGGGTGGCGTAGATCAGCGTTTCACCGTTCGGTGCGAAGCTCGGCGACTCGTCCTGCCGCCCCTCGGTAAGGACCTGGCTGAACCCGCGCTCCAGATCGACGAGCGCGATTCTATAGTTCCCGCGGTCGTTGGTCACGACGGCGAGACGCTCGCCGTCGGGCGAGACCCGCGGGCGGGCGTTGTAGCTGCCCTCGAAGGTCACCCGTTGTGCGGAACCACCGCCGGCCGGCACGCGGTAGACCTGCGGGCCGCCGGCCCGGTCGGAGGTGAAGTAGACGGTCCCACCGTCGCGCGACCACGCGGCCTCGGTGTCGATCGAGCGCGGCTCGGTGAGTCGCGTGAGCACCTGGCTGGCAAGATCGAGGGTGAACACATCGAGGTTGCCTTCGCCGCGCGAGAGCGTCAGGGCCAGCCGGCGCCCATCGGGCGACCAGGCCGGTGCGCCGTTGACGCCGGAGCGTGCCGACACCTTCTGCCGTGCGCCGGAGCGCAGCGTCTGCACGTAGACCTCGGCCTGCTTGTTCTCGAAGGACACATAGGCGAGCTTACGCCCGTCCGGCGACCAGGCGGGCGACATGATCGGCTCGCGCGATTCGACCATGACCTGCTCGTTGGCGCCGTCGGCATCGGCGATCACCAGTCGGTACTGCTCGCCGCGTGCCCCGCGCGTAGCCGTCACGTAGGCGATGCGCGTGGCGAAGATGCCGGGCACGCCGGTCAGCTTCTCGTAGATCATGTCGGCCACGCGGTGGCTGCTCAGACGCAGCGCCGCCTGCGCCGACGGCAGGCGGTACCCGAGCAACTGCTCGCCGCGCAGCACGTCGTAGAGCTGGAACTGGATGGTGAACTCCCCGGGTGCCGCCGGCAGCAGCCGGCCGACGACGACGGCCTCGACGCCGAGCGTCTTCCAGACCTGGAAGTCGATGTCGGCCCCGCCGGTCGGCCGCTGTACCAGGTCGCGCTCGGGCAGCGGGTCGAAGCGTCCCGTACCCGCCAGATCGCGCGCCACGATGGCGGCCACATCGAGCGGCGCGCCCGGTCCTTCCCAGCCGAACGGCACGATGGCCACCGGCATGGGCCGCTCGGCGCCGCGGCTGATTTCGATGCGCAGCTCGGCCTGCGCGCCGCACGCGGCCAGCAAGCCGATCAATGCCCACAGCGGGCGCGCCCGGTTGCGCATGCGCTTTCCTCGTTCCGACCCGTGAGGGCGGCTATTGTCGCCAGCTGGAGCCAATGCGCAAGCGCCTCAGTCCCGGGGACGGAATTCGAACCGCAGGCTGCGATCGAAGAGCTTCGGATCGGGTGGCGGCGGCAACGGTGACGCGCGCAGCACCGCGGTCTCGATCGAGCGCACCACGGCCGCATCGCCATTGCACTCCGTCACCTTCACGTCGACCACGTCGCCGCCCGGGATCTGCTTCACCAGCACGACACAGGCGATGCCCTGCCGCGCGCTCGCGGGCCGGATCCAGTTGCGTTCCACTTTCTGGCGGATCACTTCCGCATACTGGTCGAGCAGGCCCGAATCGGCCGCGGCGAGCAGATCCTCCTCCTCGGCCAGCTGGCGGGCCAGCTCAGCCTGGCTCTGGGCGCGACGCCGCTCGGCCTCGGCCTTCCTGCGGCTCTCGGCGGCCACCTGCGCCTCGCGCTGCTCGAGTTCCTTCCTGGCCTGGCGCTCGACCTCGGCCTTGCGGCGTGTCTCGGCGGCTGCCTGCGCTTCGCGCTGCTCGCGTTCCTTCCTGGCCTGGCGCTCGGCCTCGACCTTGCGGCTGTCGATTTCAGCCTTCCGGCGACGTTCGTCCTGCTCCTGCTGCTCGGCCTGCTGGCGCAGCCGTTCAGCCGCGAGGCGTGCCTCGCGCTCGCGCCGCTCGGCTTCGGCGGCGCGCTGGCGCAGCGCGCGGGCATCGACCACGGTCGCCTGGATGGCGAGGCGCACCGGCTGCGGCTCGCGCTGCGGTGCGAAGCTGAGGTTGAGGGCGAGCAGCACCAGCAGACCGACGTGCAGCAGCAGCGAGCCGCCGAGCATCGGCGCGTGCTCGCGCAGGAAGGTGGACGGCAGGACCCCGGCGCGGCTCATGCGCAGACGATGCGCGTCATCCGCCCGCGGGCCGGCGGCGCGACCGCTCCGGTGGGTCGGTGAGGAAGCCGACCTTCTGTGCGCCTGCCTCCTGCAGCAGCACCATGGCCTCCACCACCCGACCGTAGGGGACCTGGCGATCGGCCTTGACCAGCACCGGCGTGTCGGGCTTGCGCCGCAGCACCGCGCCGGCGAGGCCCACAACGCGGTCGGCGTCGAGCGGCGCGTCCTCGTCGTCGCCGACGCTCAGGTAGAGCCGACCGGCGGCGTCGACCGACAGTACCAGCGGTTCGTCGTCCTTGCCGGTATCGATCGGATCGGCCGCGGCCTTCGGCAGCTCGACGTCGATGCCCTGCGTGAGCAGCGGCGCGGTGACCATGAAGATGATGAGCAGCACCAGCATCACGTCGATGTAGGGCACGACGTTGATCTCGCCCATCAGGCGGCGGCGACGGCCCTTCATGTGCGGACACTCCCGGTGGTGCCGGCGCCGCGTGCCGCATGCGCGTGACGCAGCAGGATGGCGGCGAACTCCTCGGTGAACGTATCGAAGCGCACTTCCAAGCGCGTGACCTGGTCGGCGTAGCGGTTGTAGGCGATGACTGCCGGAATCGCCGCGAACAGCCCCATAGCCGTGGCGATCAGTGCCTCGGATATTCCTGGCGCCACCATCGCCAGCGTCGCCGACTGCACGTTGCCGATGGCCTGGAAGGAATTCATGATGCCCCACACCGTGCCGAACAGCCCGACGTACGGACTGGTCGAGCCGATCGTCGCCAGCGTGGCGAGGTTGCGCTCGAGGCGGTCCATCTCCCGCATCTGCGCCACGCGCATGGCACGATGACAGCCTTCCAGCACCTGCTCCGGGCCGGTGCCCTGCTGCTGCACCAGGCGGCCGAATTCGCGGAATCCCGCCTCGAACAACGCTGCCATGTCGCGCGGCGCAGCATCCGCCGCGATGACTTCGCGGAAGATCGTCGTCAGATCGCCACCCGACCAGAAGCGCGCCTCGAAAGCGTCGGCACCATCGACGGCGGCACGCAGCATGCGGCGCTTGCGCAGGATGATGGCCCAGGAGGCCACCGAGGCTGCCAGCAGCAACAGCATCACCATCTGGACGATGAAGCTCGCCCCGAGCACGAGGTCGAGGAAGGAGTGGTCTGCAGTCATGGATCGGTTCCCGGCGTCGGTTCGCCCCCGGGCAGCACGCCCGGGGGCAGGCGCCGCGGCTTGAGGCTCGCGGCATCGAGACAGGCGGCGGTGCAGCGGGCGCTCACCAGCAACTGGCGGTCGCGCGCGCGGTGCACCTCCTGGTCGAGGACGAAGCGCACACGCTCGCGCCCGGCGAGGCGGGTACGCACCAGCAGTTCGTCGTTGAAGCGGGCCGGGCGGTGATAACGTGCGCTGACTTCGGTGATCGAGAAGAACACGCCATGGCGCCCGAGCACTTCGTCCTGCTCCACGCCATGGCTGCGCAGCCATTCGGTGCGTCCGCGCTCCATGAAGCACAGGTAGTTGGCGTAGTAGACGATACCCTGGGCGTCGGTGTCCTCGAAATACACCCGTACCGGGAATTCGTGCCAGGCGGCTTCACCCGCGCAAATGGCCTGCACTTCAGTCACCGCCACGGTCGGCCTCGCCCGGAAACAGCGCCAGCGACGACTCACGGATGCCGCGTGGCATCGCCAGCCCGAAGTGCTGGTAGGCGCGCGCCGTCGCCATGCGCCCACGCGCAGTGCGCATCAGAAACCCGCGCTGGATCAGGAACGGCTCGAGCACGTCCTCGATGGTGCCGCGTTCCTCGCTGATCGCGGCAGCCAGCGATTCGATGCCGACCGGGCCGCCGCCGAAATTCTCGATGATGGCGAGCAGCAGGCGCCGGTCCATGAGATCGAAGCCGTTCGGATCGACATCGAGCATGTCCATGGCCGCACGCGCGGTCGTCTCGTCGACCTGCCCGCTGCCCTTCACCTGGGCGTAATCGCGCGCCCGGCGCAGCAGCCGGTTGGCGATGCGGGGCGTACCACGGGCGCGCATGGCGATGAGGCGCGAACCAGCCGCGTCGATCGCCACGCCGAGGATGCCGGCCGAGCGGCGCACGATCTCGTCGAGCTCCGCGTCGCTGTAGAACTCGAGCCGCTGCACGATGCCGAAGCGGTCGCGCAGCGGCGAGGTGAGCAGGCCCGCCCGCGTGGTCGCACCGACCAGCGTGAACGGCGGCAGATCGAGCTTGATCGAGCGCGCTGCCGGCCCCTCGCCGATCATGATGTCGAGCTGGAAGTCCTCCATCGCCGGATAGAGCACTTCCTCGACCACGGGACTGAGGCGGTGGATTTCGTCGACGAACAGCACGTC
>CAYQAR010000064.1:0-16310 GCA_964415505.1 uncultured Chromatiaceae bacterium
CGTCTCGGGCTGGCGCTGCGCATCCTGCTCCGCTGGCCCTCTACGCCCGCCGCCATCGGTCCGGCAACAGCCGCGGGCCGGCGTGCGCATGATATTCGCGGCTGAAGCCGCTCCTACGGCGATTTTGCGGCGGGGTCGCGGGATTATCGGGCAGCGGCGAGTGCCTGCAACTCGCGCTCGAGTGCCGGCCAGGCGTTGTCGAGCAGCTTCGGCTGGGCGGCCGCGGTCGGGTGGATGCCATCGGCCTGCATCAGCCTGCGGTCGAGCGCCACGCCGTCGAGGATGAAGCCGATGAGCGGCACCTTCTGTTCGCGGGCAAGCTCGGCAAACAGGGCTGCGAACTCGCTGGTGTAGCGCTGTCCGTAGTTCGGGGGCATCTGCATGCCGGCCAGGATCACACGGGCGCCGGCTGCGCGCGTCAGGCGGATCATCTCGACGAGGTTGCGCCGGATGACTGCGATCGGCGTGGCGCGCAGCCCGTCGTTGCCGCCGAGTTCGATCAGGACGATGGCGGGCTGGTGCAGCGTGAGTGCGCGCGGCAACCGCCCGAGACCACTCGTGGTGGTGTCCCCGGTGATGCTGGCATTCACCACCCGATACCCGTAACCTTTGGCCGCCAGTCGCTCCTGGAGCAGATCGACCCAGCCCTGGCCGGGCTCGAGGTTGAACCCGGCGCTCAGGCTATCGCCGATCACCAGCAAGGTCCGTGCCGGATCCGCGGCGTACGCCGGCTGAGAAACGGCCACGAGGATCAGGACGAACAGCTTGGTGATGCAGGACCGCAAGTTGGATGGAATCGTGCTGCGCACAGAGGGGCTCGGCAAGCAGGTTAGCAGTCCGGAAGGGCCGCTGACCATCCTCGACGACGTCGACCTGGAGATCCGCGCTGGCGAGAGCGTGGCGCTGGTCGGGCCCTCCGGTGCGGGCAAGACCACGCTGCTCGCGTTGCTCGCCGGTCTCGACCAGCCGAGCCGCGGCCAGGTGTGGCTGTGCGGCGAGGATCTCACGCAGCTCGACGAGGACGGTCGCGCACGGCTGCGTGGCAAGCGGGTCGGCTTCGTATTCCAGTCGTTTCACCTCGTGCCGTCCCTTACTGCACTCGAGAACGTCATGTTGCCGCTCGAACTCGCCGGGCGCGCCGATGCCGCGGTGCGTGCGCGCGAGGTGCTCGACGCCGTCGGCCTGACATCGCGCCTGTCGCACTACCCGAAGCAGCTCTCCGGTGGCGAGAAGCAGCGCGTTGCCATCGCGCGCGCCTTCGTCACGCGACCGGAGGTCCTGTTTGCCGACGAGCCGACGGGCAATCTCGACACGGCGAGCGGCGAGCGGGTAGCCGATCTGCTCTTCGGACTGAACCGCCAGGCCCGCACGACGCTCGTGCTGGTCACGCACGAGCGCGACCTCGCCCGTCGCTGCGACCGCGTGCTCGAGATCGTCGCCGGCCGGCTGGTGACGTGAAGACCCTCGGCTGGGCGCTACGCTCGCTGGCGCGCGACCTGCGCGCCGGGGAACTCACCGTGCTGGTCGCAGCCGTGGTGGTCGCGGTGACCGCCATCACCGCAGTCGGCTTTTTCACCGACCGTGTGGCCCGCGCCATCCGCCAGCAGGCCAGCGCAGTGCTGGCAGCCGACCTGGTGATCCGGTCTCCGGTGCCGGTCGATCCGGCTTTTCTCGACGAAGCCCGCGCACTCGGCCTGCGCACCGCCGAAGCGGTGGCTTTTCCGAGCGTCGTGCTCGCCGGCGACGAGGCGAGCTCGCTGGCCACGATCGAGGGCGTGTCGGCCGGTTACCCGCTGCGCGGGGAGATCCGGATCTCCACGCAGATGTTCGGTGCCACGACGATCGCCACTGGCGTGCCGGCGCGGGGCGAGGCCTGGGCCGAGCCGGGGCTGCTCGGCCAGCTCGGGGTGGACGTCGGGGCCGCGGTGCAGGTCGGTACGCGCACGCTCGTGATCACACGCGTGCTCGAGTACCAGCCGGACCAGAATCCGGGCTTCGCCAATCTCGCCCCGTCGCTGCTGGTGAACATCGACGACGTGGCGGAAATGGATGTGATCCGGCCCGGCAGCCGCGTCACCTTCCGCCAGCTCTACGCCGGTGAGGAAACCGCACTTGCCGGATTCCGGGCCCGCGTCGGGCCGCGCCTCGGCTCGGAGGCGGCGTTCCGCGACCAGAAGGACGCGGGCGAGCAGATCAACGCCGCGATCGACCGGGCGCAGAGCTTCCTCACGCTGGCTTCGCTGGTGACGGTCGTGCTCGCGGCGGTTGCCACGGCGATGGCTGCCCGCCTGTATGCCCTGCGCCACCTCGACACCGTGGCGCTGATGAAGAGCGTGGGCGCGACGCAGGCTTTCATCGAGCGCAGCTCGCTGGTCCAGCTGGTCACGATCGTGCTCGGGACCTCGCTGGCCGGTTCGGTGCTCGGCTACGGCGCACAGGGTGCCCTGGCACTGCTCTCGGCGGGACTGCTGCGGATCGACCTGCCACCGCCCGCTGTCATGCCGGCGTGGCTCGGTGTGCTGACGTCGTCCACGGTGGTCGTCGGCTTCGCCCTGCCGCATCTCTGGGCGCTGAAGCGCACCCCACCCCTGCGGGTGCTGCGCCGTGACCTGCCGCCGCCGACGCTGGCCACGGGTGTCACCTACGCCATCGCGCTCGGCGCGCTGTGCGGAATGATCTACGCCATCGTCCGCGACCTGAAGCTGGTCGGTGTGGTGGTCGGAGGCCTGCTCGCGCTCGGTTTCCTGGCGGGCTTGGCCGGTTTCGGACTGGTGCGGCTGGCCGCGCGTTTTCGCGGCGCCGCGGGCGTTGCCTGGCGCTACGGGATCGCCAATATCGCCCGTCGCGGCGGCGAGAGCGTGATCCAGATCGTCGGCTTCGGCATCGGCCTGATGGTGCTCCTGCTGCTCACCGTCGTGCGCACGGATCTGCTGGCGGCCTGGCAGCGTACGATTCCAGCGGATGCGCCGAACTATTTCCTGATCAATATCGATCCACCCAGCTGGCCGGCGCTGCGGCAGTTCATCGAGGGCGAGCTCGGCGGCAAACCGTCGGCACTGCCCTTCATCCGCGGGCGGCTGGTCGCCATCGATGGCACTTCGGTGCAGGATCTCGCCATCACCGACCCGCAGGGCGTGAATTTCATCCGTCGTGAGCAGAACATCACCTGGACGGCGGAGTTGCCCGCGAGCAATGCGGTCCGGGCGGGTGCCTGGTGGGGCGCCGCGTATCGGGGCGAGCCGCAGGTCTCGCTGGAGGAGGGTGTGGCGCGCGGACTCGGCGTGCAGGTCGGCGATACCATGACCTTCAACGTCGGTGGCGAGGAATTCACGGCGCCGGTGACCAGCATCCGCCACGTGCAGTGGGATTCCTTTGCACCGAATTTCTACCTGATGCTCTCGCCTGGCCTCGCCGGGGAACTGCCGCAGACGTACATAACCAGCTTCTACGTCGCACCCGAGAAGCGCCGCCTGCTCAACAGCCTGGTGCGCCAGTTCCCCGGCGTCACGGTATTCGACCTGGAGGCGATCCTCGCGCAGGTGCGCATGATCGTCGACCGGGCCTCGGCTGCCGTCCAGTACGTGTTCCTGTTCACGCTGCTCGCCGGCGTGATGGTGTTGCTGGCCGCCGTGCAGGTCACGCGCGACGAGCGGCGTTTCGAAAGTGCCATCCTGAATGCACTCGGTGCCGACCGGCGCACGATCCTGCAGGGTGTCGCCGCGGAGTTCACCACGCTGGGTGCGCTGGCCGGTGCGCTCGCTGCATTCGGCGCCACGGCGATCGGGCTGGTGCTGGCCGACCGCGTCTTCGATCTCGAGTTTCGCATCAGCCCCTGGCTGTGGCCGGCCGGGCTACTCCTCGGCAGCGCCCTCGTCGGCCTGACCGGCACGCTGGCTACCCGCAAGGCCATCGACGAATCCCCGGTGGTGGTATTGCGGGAGGCCGGATAGCCATCAGGGAAAAAATTCCCAAGCGGCTGATTTATTGGGCAAAAACTTCCATTCCCTGCAGCGCCTTCCCTATACTCCGGAGCGATGGGGCGGAGGAGTCATCGTAAGGTCTTGTCCTGCGGCGCAGTGATCGTGCGTGACACTGCGTCGGGTCCGCGCCTGCTCCTGCTGCGCGCTTTCCGCCACTGGGATTTCCCGAAGGGCCTGGCCGAGAACGGCGAGGACCCCCAGCGGACTGCGCTGCGCGAGGTCAGCGAAGAGACCACACTCGACGACCTGACCTTCCCCTGGGGCGAAGAGTTCTTCGAGAGCGGGCCGTACAGCCGGGGCAAGATCGCCCGGTATTACCTGGCCCGCACCGCGCGCAGCGACGTTGCCATCCTGCCCAATCCGGAGACGGGCCAGCCGGAGCACGCGGAGTTCCGCTGGCTCACGTTCGCGGAGGCAAGGCGGCTGGCGGCACCGAGGGTGCGCCTGGTGATCGACTGGGCCGTGGCGAAGATGGGCTGAGGGCCTGCCTCACCAGGGCCCGAGCCAGTCGATCCGCGTGTAGCAATCCTGCTCACCGGCGGCGTAGCGCCAGCCCGTGACGACATGGCTCGCGCGATCGACGGAGTAGGTCCAGCGGCACGTACCCATGTCGGGCGGTGCGATCTCGCGTTCCCCGGTGTCATCGTCCCCCTCCCGCTGTGAGACGGCGTACTGCCAGCCGCACCACCAGCTGCGTGAATCGCCGAAGGTGAGACCGACGCAGCGATCGCGGTCGCGGGCGAAGTCCTGCCTGCGGTAATCGCGGCTGGCGCAGCTGGTGGACAACAGGGCGAGCATGGCGATGGCGAGGCTGCCGGCGACACCGCGGGTAATCATTCGGGTGCTCCCTGTGGTCGGATCGAGGGCGGCGCGGCAGCGTACGATTTACTGCACACAGGTCACCACTCCCCATTCGCGGTAAGACTGGAAGGTGATCGGACCTGGCTCGAAGCGTTCCCCTTCGACGGTGAGCGCAGGCAGCTCGACGGTGAATTGCGGCGTGGCCGCGAGCCCACTGCGCGCGTGCGTCCCGGCACCTGCCGGCGTCAGCCAGAGCGAGTAGCTGGCGCTGGACTCATCCGCCGAGCCGGCCAGTTCGGCGAGTGGTGCGAGCTCGCGTGGCCCCGGAGCCGTGATCTTCGTGATCATGATCTCCCGCGTCAGCGGCGGCTCGGCCTGCCGTACCAGCAGGCGATCCGACGACCATCGTGCCGTCGTGCCGGCGGGTACCGTCAGGTAGACATCGAGGGAAACCACCTGCTCCGGTTCGTCGAGTGTCGCTCTCAGGTAGATGGCGATGCCGTGCGGAGCTGCGATGCGCAACCGGTCTTCGATGCCGCCGAGGCACTGCGTGGACTCGAGTATTCCCGGGCCAGCCGGTCGGTATCCTGAAATCCGCATCGGCAGACAGCCGATGGCTGCCAAGCAGGACATCAGGACGGCAAACCTCCGGACGACGATCCGCATTTCAGTCTCCAAACGCCGGGTAAGCGAAGGTCGGAATGACCGAAGCTGCCGCAAACGGGGTTGCAATGATGACATTCGCCGCATTTACAGCCGCAAGACCACTCCAGCGCCCGGCGTTATTGCCGAATTGATCGTAGAACACCGGATTGTTGAGGAAATCGTGCGGTCCGGCATAGGTTTCGACCAGCTGATCGATGAATGAACCCGGTGAGTACTCGAAGCCGAAGAGCTTGCCTGGCCCGCTCTGGATGCCACCCAGCGGGCTCGATGTGCACGGCGCGCGGCAACCGCCAAGCTTGAAGCGGTCACCCCTGTATCCCGCGCTGCTTCCGCCGGCGTTGCGGCCGGCGGGGTCGAGCATCGACTGCTCGATCATCGCCTCGCGCATCGACACTGCGGCCCAGGTGAGCGAGGACAGGCTACCGCTCACCAGGAATCCCTCGCTGAAATCGCCGCCATTGAGTTCCGCCGAGACACCGCTCACGGTGGCCTCCGCAGCCACGCGCCCGATGCTGTAGCTGCCGCCCCAGTGCGCGACAATGCCGCCCATGGCGGCACCGGAGAGGGCGCCGACGATCGCGCCCCGCAGTTCGCCGGTGGATATCGCGCCAGCGACGGCGCCTCCCGCCATGCCGCCGACGACGTAGCTCGTCGCCTGCGCCGTACCCACGCTGGCAGCCGTCAATGCGGATCCCTGCGCTGCATAAGCCCAGGATGATACCGCGCCGGCAGAGTAATAGGCCGCCACCGCGGCGACGATCGGCCGGCCCCAGCGGCGGATGATGCGACGCCCGGTCGAGCCGAGGTGACGGATGCCGCGCTGGAAGAAGTCGCCGACGCGGCCGAGGAAATAGCCGCTCGGATCGACGTAGGTGGTCGGGTTGTTGCTGACGTAGCTGTATGGGTTGAGGGTCTGCGGCTGGCCGAGGGAGCCGAGCACAGGGTCGGGTGACAGCATCCGGCCGAGGAGCGGATCCTGCAGGCGGCCGTTCATGTGGACGAGGCGCGCGCTGTCGAGGTGCTCGTGCCCGGTATAGCCACGTTCGGTCCAGTGGCGGTCACCGTAGCGCGCACCGGCGGGATCGGCGCTCCAGTCGTCGTTGCGGCGTTGGCCCCAGGCATCGAATCCGAGTGCGAGCACGTCGCTGCCGTTCCCGGCAGCGCGGGCGAGGCGGTCGATGCTGCCCTGGTGATCGTGCAGCACGTGGTATGCCTCGATCCCTCCCGTCGAGCTTTCGACCTGGCTCAGGACGGCCCGCCCATAGGCGAAGACCGTGCTCCGGTAGCGCCGCGTGCTGCCCTCGATTTCAACCTCGAAATGCGGACCGACGTAGTGCGTGACGCGGGTGGCGGAACCCGTACGCGTCTCCTGGCGGGCGCGGTTGCCCGATGGCCCGTAAGCAAAGCGGGCAGAGGTGCGGCTGTCACCGATCTCCAGCGGCTGTCCGGCCGAGGTCCAGCTCAGGCTGGCACCGGTGCGGGAAACCATGTTGCCGCGGGTGTCGTACAGGAAGGCCCGGGTGCCGGCAGGACCATTGCCGATGCGTGTGACCGCATGCGGCTGTGTACCGCCGTAGGTATAGGCACCGACGTCGGAACGCGCCAGCAGGTTGCCGTCGGGCGCGTAGCTCGCCGCGAACGTGGGGACGCCGTCGAGCGTGGCCCCGGTCAGGCGGTTCGCGGCGTCGTAGGTGAACGTCTCCGTGCGCCGCGGACTCGCGCGCCGATCCTCGCGTGTCACCAGGTTGCCGGTGCGGTCCCAGGTGTAGGCATAGTCCTGCAGCGTGCCGGGTGCATCGACCGGCCCCGCGCGGATCGAGTCGAGGCGCCCGGTGGCAGCATCGTAGTGCGTCTCTTCCGTGATGGCTTCGGCGCCGAGCGTCGCTGCCGTGACGCGTCCACCGGCGTCGGCGGCGTGCAGCCAGAAGACCGGCACGTAGTCGAGGTCCTGCTGGATCACGGTGGTCAGGTGCCCGGCCGTGTAGCCGAAGAAGAAACGCGGCCGCCAGCCGACGGTGGCCGGATAGGTGATCGAGCGCAGCTTGTTCTCGGTGTCGTAAACGTAGTCCGTCTGGTAGGCGATGCCGTCGATGGTCGTCGTCGCGCTCTGCAGGCGGGCGCTGCCGTCGTAGGCGAAGGACTCGCGCACACCCGATGGCGCCGTGGCGAGTGTCACCAGGCCGCGACTTGAACCGGGTGTTGCCGAGTAGGTCCACAACGTGGTGCCTTCGGCCTGCGTGCGCGCCGTCGGGCGGCCGAGCTGGTCGTACTGCCAGGTGACGGCTGGTGTGGTCGCGTCGCCGTCGGTGCGGCTGACCAAGGCGCCGAAGATGTCGTACCCGAAGCGCCGTCGGCCGGCATCCGGATCGAGGCTCTCGATCAGGCGGCCACGCGGGTCGTAGCGCAGCTCGCGCTGGTGTCCGGCAGGGTCGGTCACGGTGCGCAGGTCACCGAAGGCGGTGTAGCCGTAGTTCGTCAGTTCCTGCAGCGGTCCGCGTACCGAGACGACCCGCCCCAGGGCATCGCTGCCGCGCACGGTCACGCGTGCGTCGGCATCGCGCGAAGTCGTTTCAAGACCTGCGTAGAGGAAGGTTTCGGCGGCACCTGATGGTGCGTCTTCGCTCACCGGCCGGTCGACCGCCTTGAGCCGGCCGAGGTGGTCGTAGCCGTAGGTGGTCCAGTAGACCTGCGCGGCTCCGTCGAGGAATGGGCGCGACTCGCGGGTGAGGCGCCCAGCCGTGTCGTACTCGAGCAGCTGGCGGGAGATACGTCCGTCGGCGAGGATGCTGCTGCGCCCGACGATGCGCCCGAATGAATCGTGCTGGCTCTCGGACCACAGCCCGTCGCTGCGGGTCTGGTGCACGGCGTAGCGGGCGTTCGGGGCAAAGCAGGGGCCGCAGGCCGTGTAGCTGTACTGTGTGCGGCCGGGCGAGCGCGTCTCCTCGAGCAGGCGTCCGAAGTCGTCGTAGACCCAGCGCTGCGTCTGTCCCTGCGGGCTGGTGCGCGCGGCGACCAGGCCGAGTCCCTCCCGCCACTCGTGGCGGGACACCAGGTCGAGTTCCCCGCCGATCACGGCAGCCTCGGCGATGGGCTGCCAGCCGTCGGCCGCATACTCGAAGCGTGTCTGCCGCGCCGGCGACTGGCCCGCGGCATCCTGCAGTACCGTACTCGCGATCCGGCCGAGCAGGTCGTAGGTGTAGCTGGTGCGCAGCTGCTGCGACGGGTTGGCGACCGGGCCCTCGATCTGGGTGGCGAGCCGGCAGGTCGACGACTGCCACGACTGCTGGACCGTGCGGGTCTCGGCGAGGCTGCCGTTGATGTCGCGTGTTGTATCCACGCGCAGCGGCAGGCCGAGACAGCCAGCCGAGCTGCGGGCCGCTTCGTCGAAGGTGACGCTGCGGGTCATGCGGTGGGCGACATTGCCCTCCTGCGGTGCGATCGTGCTCACCTGCTCGCTGAAGATAGCGCCGTGGTTCAGGTTCCAGCCGAGTGTGCGGGCAGTGCGGCGCACCAGAGCGCCGAGGTAACCGCCGTCGGGGTCGGCTTCGTAGTCCTCGCGGGTCTCGGCGGTCAGGCGCACGAAGTGCACGTCGCGCGCCGCTTCCGTCACCGCGGTGACAGCGTCGGACCAGACCGGATCGGAAACCGACACCCGATCGCTGCCGGCGAATACCGCAACCTGCTCTTCCCGTCCGGTGTAGGGGAACACCTGCCGGTAGACCGTTTCGGTGGCGAGCCCGGTGCTGGTATCGAGTGCCCGCACGGTGGCAAAGCCGAGAAAGCCGCGGCCCTGCAGATCGACCAGCGCATTGCCGTAGCGGAACGACATGTCGGCGGACTCGTCGCCGGTGCCGGTGCTGGTGACATACTGGCTGACGACGGCAATGGGCCCGCCCCGCAGCAGGCGAGTCTTCGCCGGAGCCGTGCCGCTGGCCGAATAGGAACTCCAGCCGCTCAGGGCGCGATAGGAAACCGTCGTCCGGTTGCCGAGTCCGTCGCGGATCTCGCGGAGTAGGTCGGGTCGCGGGAAGTGCGATCCCTCCGTGGCAGAACCTTCTCCCTGGTAGAGCGAGGTCAGCCACTCGGCGGGATCGAAGGCGCTGCCGCCGAAGCTGATGTCGACGTTGCCGTCGCCGTTGATGTCGGCAGGCAGCACGACGGTGGAGCCAGCCGGCTGCGGCCCGTCGATTTCGGCGTAGCGTGAGCTGCTCAGACAGCCGCCGCGTGCGGTGTAGACCTGCCAGCGACCGGCGAAGTCGAGCAGCAGGTCGCTGCGTCCGTCGCCGTCGTGGTCGAGTACGGTGGGATACGTGCCGGCGGAAGTCGGCGGCGAGGGGCAGTCCTGCGCGACCAGCGAGCTGCCGCGACTGATGTAGCTGCGCCAGGCACCTTCGTCATAGCGCAGGACGTCGGAAAGACCGTCGCCATTGAGATCGGCGACGAGGGCGCGGCGTGGTACGGCATCGGTGGTGAAGCTGCCGATCGGGTCGGTGGCAAAGCGCGTTCCGGTGGAGAGAAACGCTTCCCAGCGATAGCGGCCGGTCGTGGTTTCCTTCGACCGGGTCACCAGAAGGTCGGCACGCCCGTCGCCGTCGAAGTCCGCGGGCTCGATGAAGCCGTTGCCATCGGCGAACGCGGTGTAGGGCGGCGCGACGCTGCGCAGGCCACCGCCGATCTGGCTCGCGAGGTTGCCACCGGTATTGCGGCGCACGTAGGCGGCGCCGGCGTAGAGGTAGACCAGGTCATCGAGGTGATCCCCATCGATGTCCATGGGCTGCATTTCCATCACGGCCGGCGAGAGCCCGCTCAGGCTCTTCGTCACAAACGCGCCGCCGGGCGTTGCGGGCGAGAGGTAGACGAGGCCGGCGGTGCCGTCGCTGGCGGCAACCAGCAGGTCGGTCAGCCCATCGCCGTTGTAGTCGAACGGCAGGCCGACCTTGTAGTTGCCGGAGCTGCCGAGGGGTAGCGCGATCGGCGGCTGGAAGCCGCCGGACTGCGGATCGGCAGGCCACACCGACCAGGTACCACCGAGCAGGCCGAAGAGATCCAGTGCGCCGTCGCCGTTGAAGTCGCCCATGATGGCGCCGGCGGTGTTTGGACCGTCCGCCGGGAATGTGGTGCGCTCAGTGGAGCGCAGGTACCAGTCGAAGGTCGTCGGCGGCAGGCAGTCCCGCGGGCCGCATTGGGTGACGCTGGCGAGCAGGCTGCGCGGATTGCCGGTCGCCGGTGTACCTGCATACCCGAGCGCATACCGGTGGACGAGTTCGAGCCCTGCGCCACTGTCGGCCTCGTAGTCGACCGCTTCGAGCCGAACCGAGACCTGCCACGGCGCGCCCCAGAGATACCCGTCACGGATCTCATCGGCAGCGCGATCCGCCCAGTGCAGCGCCAGTCGCAATCGCGCCAGATCAGGTCCCTGGCTGGCGCCATAGGTCCAGCGGACTTCCGCCGGATAGTGCTCGCCGCGGGCGTGGTCCTCCACGTAGGCGAAGCCGACTCGCTGCTGGAACCGGTCTTCGATTTCATTGAGTGCCCACGCAGCGACTTCGCTGCCGCCGGGCACCTCGATGCGCGAATCGTCATCGTTGCCGTAGCGCTCGACGATGCCGTCAGGGCGACGCAGTTCGAACCAGGCCGGACCGCTGCCCTGGCGTCCCCAGGAGAAAATGCGCTCGTAACCGTGGACTTCGCTGCGGTACTCGGCGCCAGCTGCGCCCCAGGTGCCCTTGAGCAGTACCAGCGGCTGGCCTTCCAGGCAAAACCTGTCCTGGCTCGTGAAGCGCACGCCCTGCACGGCGCCATCGACCGCGAGCGTCCGTGGACAGCGCGCGATGCGCGGGAAGCCAGCCAGAGTCCAGCCCGGTCCGGCGGGGCCGTCGCCGCCGTGACTGCCGTAGACCAGCGCCACATCCGGTCTCAGGCCGCCCATGCCGGCGGCGACCTGGATCGGTACGGTGTAAGCCGCGGCACCCGTCGGGGTGACGCCGAAGCTGCCACCGATGCGTCCCACGACGGTGCCGGCCTGGGTCGCGCACGCCAGCAGTGCGACAAGCAGGACGCAGGTGGAGCGAAGCAGCTGGATGCAGCACCCGCGGCCGCAACCGTGGGAACGAAAGAGCACTGCGGACATGATGTACTCCCGGCGCAGCGGGGAGCGGCGATGGCCACTGGCGATCAGCCCGGCGCGCGTGGGGCGATCTGACCAGTGCGGCACCCGACGTACGAGCCAAGAATCCGCGGCGTTCTCCGGTATTGGGCCAAAGCCGGGCAAAGTGCCCGCAAATGCAAGCCCGTGATGCTGCACAGCGGGTCGACACACGACATGGTCGCCGCGGGAATCTTCCCCTTTCGAATACGTCTGACGCAGCGCAGCCGCCTGCCGCATCGCTGCAAATTTGTCGTGGGTTTAACCTGCGTTAATGCCAGGCAAGCGGCTGCTCGGTAGCGTCGGGCGTGCGAACGCGCTCATCTGAAGGATTCTGACGACAAACAACAAAAATACGTTCGGGGGGTCCGCCATGCTGACTCGACACCTGCTGGCCGCAACGGCTGCAGCGGCGATGCTGATTCCGACCCAGCACGCCTCAGCCAATACCCTGGAACTCGCTCTCGTCATCGATGGCTCGTCGAGTATTGCAGCCAGCGACTGGTCGCTGCAGACCGGCGCCTATCAGAGCATCTTCCAGAATGACTTCTTCACCACTTTCATCGGGCCGAGTGTCTTCGACGACATCGTGGTTGGGGCATTCGTCTTCTCCGGCGGCACGGTGACCAGCAATGGCGTACCGATAGAAACCTTCGCCGTCACGAGCTTCGTGGACTGGACGCTGATCAACGACGACGCCGATGCCTTCACCTTTGGTGCCGCGCTCGGCGCACTGGTGCAGCCGGGTGGCCAGACCAACACCAGCGCGGCGATTACTATCGCGACGAATGGCGGTACGGTCGGCTGTCTCATCGCGAGCATCTGCAACGTCTCGCCCTCGGGCACTCGTCCCGGGCTCCTCAACAACGGCTTCAACGGTGACAAGCTCGTCATCGACATCTCTACCGACGGTGTGCCCACCCTGCCCAACGCCGGTGGCAACCCGAATATCCCCGAGGCACAGATCGATCGGGCGCTGGCGATCGCCGCCGCCGATGCGGCGCGTGCAGCGGGCATCACGGTGAACGCCATCGGCGTCGGTGGCGGTGTGGATGCGCCTTTTCTCGCCGCCCTGGTGGGCATCAACCCGGCAAAGACGCCGCAGGGATTCTTCATTACCGCCGGCACGTTCAGCGAGTTCAACGCCGGATTGCAGGAGAAGATCGGCCGCGAGACGGCGATTCCCGTGCCGCCTGCGCTTCCCCTCGCACTGAGCGCATTCGGGGCTGCGTTCTGGCGCGCTCGTCGCCGCGCCACCTGTTAGCGGAGTAGGGCATCGACAACCGCATCAAGGTCATCGAGCGCATGACCTGCGCCTTCCCCGGTATTGCGCGATGAAGCAATAAAGAGCCCCGCACGGCGGGGCTCTTTACTTTCAGCGCGGTAACACTTCATAGCCATCTGGAACGCTGGATATTCGTCCTGGCGGTAGGCGAAGCGGACGCCCTCGCCGACGCGAGCCAGCTGTCCGGCGCCCATGTTCTGGCCGGTGAACGGCGTCATCGCCCCGGAGGGTGCGATCCGCGGCTGCTGTTGACTGCACTGAGGCCTGGACCGGGGTCGGCGTCTGTTCGGCGGTGCGGCATATTGCCCGACATGGCCGTCACGCGAAGCCCAGCCGGTATGCTCTGCGTCACCGGATGAGGGGCGAGACATCCTGGACGCTGCCGTGAGGCCGACGTTCCCGGTTGTGCGCGCCGGTGACAGGCGTTGTAATTGCTATCCGTGCTACGACGCGCCCATGCCGCGGGCGCGTTTTTTTCGGAATGGTCTGGGGGAAAGTGGGCATGCGTATCAACGGCAATCGGCGATCGGGTGCGCTGCTGGGCCTGGCGGTGGCCATGGTCTGCCAGGGTACAGCGGCGCAGGAGATCGAAGAGATCATCGTCACTGCGCGGCGCCAGGGCGAGGAGAAGCTCATGGACACGCCGCTGGCCATCACGGCCTTCGATGCCGATGCCATCGAGTCGAAAGGCATCAACAACCTGCAGGACGTGGCCAACCTGACCCCAGGCCTGTCGTTTTTCAGCCCGCTCGGCGAGGCTCTGCCCACACCCGTGATCCGTGGCGTGGTCCCGCAGGATATCTTCGGTGAGAACGCGGCGGCCATTTTCGTCGACGGCGTCTATGTGGCTGGCCGGGAAGGACTGAATTTCAGCCAGCTCGACATCGCGCGCATCGAGGTGATGAAGGGTCCGCAGTCAGCGACCTACGGCCGCAATGCCTTCAGCGGTGCCATCAACTACGTCACCAAGGCGCCGAGCGATGTCTTCGAATCCAGGTTCGAGGGTGACGTCGGCAACCGTGGCAAGCAGAGGCTCATGGGCCAGGTCAGCGGCCCGATCTTCGGCGACACACTGACCGGCCGGGTTTCCGTGCTCTACGACGAGTGGGACGGTTCCTACGACAACACCCTGGCTCCGGAGAATGACATCGGCGGTTATCGCTACCGCAGCTACCAGGGCAAGCTGCGCTGGCGCCCGACCGAGACGCTGGACATCGACTGGGCAATCTATCGCTCCAATGACGAGATCGACGACTTCGCCGTCGCCGGCGTGCTCGCCAACTGCGAAGACAAGGTACTGCAGACCTCGAAGGATGCCGCCGACGGCGCCGGCCCCGGCCCACGCCTTCAGAACTTCTGCGGCGAGCTGCCGAAGCTGCGCTCGCTCCCGAAGGCGCTGGACCCGACGCAGTTCCCCAACGCCGTACCGCTGCCGGATTCGATCAGCCGTGATTCGATGCCCAAACTGGCACAAGGTACGGGCGAGGACCGCGATCTGGTGCGGTCGAATCTCAACATCGCCTGGGACACCGACTACGGCAGCCTGATGTCGCTCACCGGCTACTCGTACATGAAGGAGCAGATGGTCGTCGACTTCGGGCGCAGCCTTGGCAATGCGTCACCGCTCGTGTACTGCACCGGTTCGACCAACGATGCGCCCGGCCTGCCGGCCATCTGCAATCCGCCGTACACCAACTGGTCGCGGGTGCCGATGGGCTTCGTCGACATCGAGCCCGGTCCGACCGTCGAGGAGTGGAGCCAGGAGCTGCGCTTCACCAGCCCGCGCGACGCACGTCTGCGCTGGCAGGCCGGCGGGTATTACTTCCACTCCGTCCTGAAGGACCGCAAAGGCAACCCGGCAGCCGCCACGCCGCTCCCGCCAGGGCTCGACTTCACCTACAACGGTGATATCGCCTTCGGGCCGATCGGCCTGCCCTCCAGCTTCGCGATCGGCAGCTACATCATCGCGCCTTCGCTGGATCCCTACGGCGGCCTGGACCCGCTCGACCGGCCCGTGCTGAAGAGCACCGGGAAGTCGTGGTCGCTGTTCGGTGCCGTCGACTTCGATGTCACCGACAAGCTGCAAAGCCGGGCAGAGCTGCGCTACACGCAGGACCACAAGCACGCCAGTGCCTTCAACCACACCCCCTGCCTGTCGCCGACACCGGGCAGCCTGTACCCGCTGGCGCCGGACCTGCCCGTCGCCGACTGCGGCAACACGTTCTGGGATCTCCGTGAACTGGAACCGGCCGGTTACTGGAACCCTCATGTCAAGGACAAGTACGACGCCTACGTCGGCGCCTGGATTCCCGGGGTCGAAAGCAGCAGCGAGCGTTTCGACAACTGGACCGGCCGCGTCGGCCTGAACTACAAGCTCGACAGCGGGTGGATGGTCTACGGCTCGGTGGCGTACGGAGAAAAGCCCGGGGGCATCAACGTACTGCCCAGCAAGGAAATCGTCAGTCCCTCCCCGGGCATCATCACGGTGTTCAATGACTTCGATCCGGAGAAGATGACCGCCTATGAACTCGGCCTGAAGGGCTACACCTCCGATCGCCGCATCCGCCTCGACTTCGCGATCTTCTACAACGACTGGCGCGACATCGTCCTGCGCCAGCTCACCGAGGTGGCACCGACGGGAGAGCGCTTCCGGCAGCCGCAGGGCATCAACGTCAATTCCGGCGATGCGCGCGTTTTCGGCTGGGAGCTGACGACGGACATCGGCCTCACGGAAAACCTGACGGGCCGCCTGACCGTCGGCTACACGGATTCCACGATGAAGAGCGGCAATCTGGAGTCCCTGGCGCAGTTTCCCTCCTTCTACACCAGCGAACCGAGCTGCGACCCGGCGCTGATCCAGGCGATTGCCGATCCTGATCCCCTGACGAAGGACAACGAAGCCCAGACCACCAAGGCAGCACAGTGCCGTGCGATCTCGGGCGATATCTCAGGCACGACGCAGATGCGCCAGCCGGAGTGGACGTCCAGCCTTTCACTGGACTACCGGCGCCAGCTGGTCGGTGACTGGAACCTCAACTCGAGCCTTTCCGGCAGCTACACCGGCAAGACCTACGTCGGCAACGACAACCAGGGCTGGACGCCGGCCAACAGCAACGTGAACTTCAGCATCGGGGCCGAATCACCGCGCTACACGGTTCAGTTCTGGGTGCGCAACCTGCTCGACAAGGACGAGCCGCGCTCGGCCTACCGCGACATCTTCTGGTCCAACGACAGCGACATCTACGCCACCGTTCCGGCAGGCAGCACCAGCGTCAGGGACGTCTCCAACTTCGACGATTTCCCACCGATGCGCCTCGTGGTCAGCTACCCGAGCCTGCGTACCTTCGGGATCAACGCAAAGATGCGCTTCGGAGGTGCCGAGAAGTAGGCGGCAGTCTGGTTCCTGATCCGGCAGCGGGGGTCAGCGACCAAA
>CAYQAR010000065.1:0-15976 GCA_964415505.1 uncultured Chromatiaceae bacterium
TCACCTCACACCTTAGCCGAGCGGGCAGACACAAGCGGCTTCAGCCGCGACCCCTTTGCCGCTCGCTGCCACGGCTGTCGCCGGGCCGCTCGCGGCGGGCATAGAGGGCCAGCGGAGCAGGGTGCGTAGCGCCAGCCCGAGACGAGCGAGCGCAGGCCAGGGATGGCCGTAGCGAGCGTCCCGCCGGGAGCGGCCCGGCGACAGCCGTGGCACGAGACCGGGCGAGGAGTCGCGGCTTGCGCCGCTCCCACAGTGATTAGGTCCGTGGCGGCTATTTCGGCTTGACGGCGAAATAGAGCTGCTCGACGCGCTTGCGCAGGCTCGTGCCCCAGCGGCGCGCGAGGCGGCGCACCTCCTGGTTCACACCGACGTCGGTCGAGCGCACGGCACCGAAGCCGCTGGCGCCGCCGCCGATCGGGTTGGCCTCGCGCCGATCGATCGCCGTACCGAGTGTGCGCCCACTCGTTGCATCGACGAATTCGAGCACGAGCGTCGCTTCGCCGATCGAGTCGAGGAACGTGTAGGTGCGGCCGGCGGGTTCCTCGGGCGGGACCCGCGAGACGATGTCGCGCAGCGCGGGCTTGACGACCAGCACGCCCGGGCCCGGTGCGTCCACCAGCGTAACCCGATGGCTCTTGCCGAGTTCCTCGCGCAGGATGTGGTCGAACGTTTCGGCGAGCTCCGCCTGCTCGCGCTCCCCGACCGGGAACTCCGTGCGGCCGCCCGAGTAGCCGGCCGGTCCGGAGAGCGGCTTCACGTCGCGGAACGCGAGCTCGATCGGCGCCAGCATGACCTTGTCGAACGGCGGCGGGAGCACATCCGGCTCGGCCCACTGGATCTCGAGCGCGTGGTTGCGCACCTGCAGGGCGGGATCGGGCGCCTCGGCCGCGCCTGCGGCAACGGCAGCGAGGGTGGCGAGCATCGTACCGAGGGCAGGCAGCCGGCGTCGTGAGTCGTTCATGCGGTCTCCGGTACCGGCAGCCGGCAGCCGGGCTTGTCGAGCACCAGCTGCACGTCACCGATGGCGCGCTCGAGGAACCCGCCCTCGCAGTAGGCGAGGTAGTAGTCCCAGCGGCGCAGAAAGGTTTCAGGATAACCGAGCGCACGCACGGCGCCGAGCTGCGCGCGGAAGCGCGTGCGCCAGTCGCGCAGCGTGCGCGCGTAATCGAGGCCGATATCCTGCAGGTGCACGAGCTGCAGGTCCGTGGCCCGCGCGAGTGAGCCCTGCACGGCGGCGAGCGAGGGCAGGGCGCCGCCGGGAAATACGTAGCGCTGGATGAAGTCGACCGAGCGGCGGGCCCGCTCGTAGAACCGGTCGGCAATCACGATTCCCTGCAGCAGCATGCGCCCGTGCGGGGCGAGCAGCGCGGCGCAGGTGCGGAAGTACAGGTCGAGGTAACGCAGGCCCACGGCTTCGATCATCTCGATGGAGACCAGCTTGTCGAACTGTCCGTCGAGCCTGCGGTAGTCGCGGTCGAGCACGGTGATGCGGTCGGCGAGCCCGGCGTCGGCCACGCGGGCGAGCGCGTACTCGCGCTGGCGCGGCGAGATCGTCGTGGTGGTCACCCGGCAGCCGTAATGGCGCGCGGCGTGCAGCGCCAGGCCGCCCCAGCCGGTGCCGATCTCGAGCAGGTGCTCGCCGGGGGCGAGCGCGAGCTTGCGGCAGACGACATCGAGCTTGTGGACGGCTGCCTGCTCGAGCGTGCTGTCGGCGGCCGGGTAGATGGCGGCCGAGTAACTCATGGTCGGGTCGAGGAAGAGCCGATAGAAGTCGTTGCCGAGGTCGTAGTGGGCGCTGATGTTGCGCCGCGCCTGGGCCGGCGTATTGCGCCGCCACCAGTGCGCCAGGCGCAGCAGCGGGGCGGCGAGTCGCGCCAGCCCGCTGTCGACATCGTCCATCATGGCGCGGTTGGCGACGAACAGGCGCACCAGCGCGGTGAGATCCGGCGTGGTCCAGCGCCCGTCCATGTAAGCCTCGGCTGCACCCAGGGTGCCGCCGGTGGCGATCTGGACCCAGGCGAACGGATCGCGCACATGGACCTGGGCCGCGGGGCCGGTGCTGCTGCCGAGTACCACCTCACCGAGTGGATCGCGCACCAGGAGACTCCCGTGGCGCAGGTGGCGCATATGTGCAAGAACCCGTGTGCGCAGGACCCGCGTGAGCGCCCCGGCGGCCGGCGCGGAACCTGCGGGCCGATCGTCGCTGTCGTCGAGCGTGGTGTCGCGGTTGCTCATGATGCCGTCGGGGGAGAGTCCCGTCGCGCCGGCTCCGGTGCGGGTACCACGGTGCCCGCTTCAGCCAGGGTCGCGCCGCCGGTCACATGATGCGCGCATTGACCCGGCTGGTCACCATCGGGACGGCCATCGGCCGACGCGACGGACCGGGATGGACGACCGTTTCGCGCTGCGCTGCGGGACGAAACGGATCCTGCCGTACGCTGCCCGAACCCGGTGCTACGCCGGCCGGCGCAACCGCGTCCTCCGCCAGACGAAAACCGGCGTTGTTGGTGCGTGCGGCCACACGGCCCGGTCCACGGATGGCAAACCGGACCGTGCGTGCCGGGTATTTCCACGAGCCGCCGCGCAGCACCCGCTGCCCGCAGTCGCCGCCGGTGCGCGCCGATCCGTCGGCCGGCGCATCGTGGTAATCCGGTGCGTAACAGTCGGCGACCCATTCCCAGGCGTTGCCGAGCATGTCGTGCAGGCCGAAGGCGTTGGCCGCGAAGCGGCCGACGGGCGCGGTGTACGCGAAGCCGTCGTTACAGTCGAACACGATCCCCTCCCGGCGCGGGAGTTGCTGGGCGCTGGCGGCGGCGAGATCGGCGCCATTGGCATGCCGGCAGGCCTGCTGGTCATCGTTCCAGTCGTGCAGACCCGCGTGTCCGGCGCGCGCGGCGTATTCCCATTCCGCCTCGCTGGGCAGGCGGTAGGAGCGCCCGGTGCGTGCGTTCAGCCACGCGATGTATGCGCTCGCATCGAGCCAGGACACACAGACGACCGGTTCGTCGTCGGCCTGTTCGAAGCCCGGGTGGCGCCAGTCGAACTCGGGGTGTACGACCCAGCCGCCGTTCTCCCAGTTGGCGCAACCGGCCATGTCGCGGCCGGTGGCGGCCACGAAGCGACCGAACTCGGCACGGGTGACTTCGTTGACCGCCAGCTGGAAACCGCGCGCAATCTTCACCGCGTGCACCGGCCGCTCGTTGCCGACCCGGGCGGCATCGGCCCCCTGGTCCACGGTCTCCGTGCCGCTCGAGCCCATCGTGAATGTGCCGGCTGGTATGGCGGCGAGCGGCGGACATTCGCTGCAGTCCCCGCCGGCCATGGCGGATTCCTCGTGGGCCGGCGCACCGGACCCGAGCAGGCCGAGCGCAAGACCGGCAACGAGCCATCGCCTGCAGGAACGTCGGTTCATGGGTCGGGTACCGGTTCGGGGACCGGAAAAGAATACAACAGCAGGTCCGTTGGCGTCGGGGTGCAACCGCGCCTGTCATGCCGGAGCTGCCGGATTTCATCACTCGCCGGACAGCAGCTTTGAAAGTACCATCGGCGCGTAGACCGCCGTGTTCGCGGGCGCAGCCGGGGGTGGGGAACCATGCAGGCGACGGGATCGGACGACGACGGGACGATCGTGGACGTCGTCGAGGGGCGCCGTTATCCGCGCTGCCAGCACGTCGCTTGCCCGCTCTGTGGCGCCAGCCCGCCGCCGCGGCGCATTCCGGTGGCGTTCGGGATGGTGGCCTCCGTCGCCGAGTGCCCGACCTGTCGCATCGCCTGGCAGACGCCCCTGCCGGAGCCCGAGGCCTCGCTCGCCTACATGAACTGGCGCTGGCGGGGTGCGGGCAAGCGCGACCACTACGTCGAGGATCCGTCGAACCAGCTCCGTCGGGCCCGCACGCAGGTCGACCACCTGCGCCGCCATGCGGTCACGGGCGGGCGCCTCCTCGACTTCGGGGCGGGCGCGGGTGCGTTCGTGCGCACCGCGTGCGATGCGGGCTTCGCGGCCGAGGGGGTCGAGCAGAGCGAGTCGGCGCGCCGGCGCGGACGCGAGACCTATGGCGTTGATCTCCGTGCCACCCTCGGCGAGGCACGCTACGACGTCGTGACGCTGTGGGACGTCGTCGAGCACCTGCGCGATCCTGCGGCGGTGCTGCACACGATCGCCGGCCACCTCGAGCCGGGCGGACGCATCTTCCTCGAGACCGGCAACTGGGAGAACTGGCGGCGCGTGGCCGAGCGCGACCGTTGGGGCCTGTACTTCTACGACCACCAGTACTACTTCTCGCCGTCGAGCCTCGCCGCCGTGCTCGCGCGCTGCGGCTACGAGGACTTCGCGCTGCTCGACGTGAATCGCCGCCGGCCGCGCCTGTCGCAGCTGCACCCGAAGCGGCTCGCGCGCGATCCGGGCCTGCCCTGGCGTTCGTGGCGGGAGTGGTTGCGGGCGCGCCGCGCCTGGCCCGGCCACGGCGACATCGACGTAATGGTGGTGACGGCCCGTCGTATGCGCCAGGCCTGAGGCACGCCTGGTGTACCGTAGCCCGTCGGTCTGGCGCTTTATACTGGAGATACGGGTGCGGCACGGGCCGCGCCGTTGCTCCGCCCGAGGTCATCATGATGCATCGCCTGGTTCCCTGGTTCGCGCTCGTCGTGCTGCTGCAACTCGCTGCCTGCGGAGAGCGCAAGGCCCCTGTGGACGACACCGGTGCGAAACCGGCCACGACCGGCGCACCGACCCTCGACCGCCTCGGTCGCGCCGATTTCAACCGCCGCGCTGCGGAGCACGACCTGCCCGTGTTCTGGCGCAGCGACGCCGACAGCGACAAGGCGCTCGACGCGGACGAACTCGTGATGTTGTGGGGCGTGGCCGGCGGCGGCAAACGCGAGGACTTCGTCGATGCGAGCGGGGTGTTCACGGATTCCTTCCTCGCGGCTTACCAGCGCCTCGCCGCGCGCGACGATCTCTCGCGGCTGCCGCAGCCCGAGCAGCGCCGGCGCAAGGCGGTGCTCGAGGAACTCGCCCAGGGGCGGCCGACGCTGGTCGAGACCGACCTCACCGGTGCCACGCCGGGCGAGCGGGCCATGGTCGGGCACGTGCTCGCTGCCGCGGCGATCATCGAGCGTATCTATGCGCGGCAGATGGGCGTGCTCGGGCTGCAGGACAAGGTGCCGGCCGACGATCCGGCCTCGCGCATGCTGATGTACCGCAACCAGGGTCCGTTCTGCCAGGCGCCGAAGACCGAGTCGAATCCGGACTGCAGCGCACTCGCCGAACGGCCCGGCAAGATCTCCGGACTGTATCCGGCAGCGATCCAGAGCGGCACCGACACACGCTTCTGCACCCTGCTCGAGGCGCGGCCTGACGCGGAGGAGTTGCTCGAACCATTCACCGTCGTGGTGCCTAAGGCTGGTGGCAAGGCGGCGGGTGACGCCGCCACCGACGAGCTCGAAGCGGTGTCCTACAGCGTCGCCTATCGCGCCGAGATGACAGAGATCTCCGCGCACCTGATGGACGCTGCCGCGGCGATCGACGATCCGGCCATGGGCCCGCTCGCGCTCTACCTCGCTGCCGCTGCGGAGAGCTTCCTCTCCAACGACTGGGAGCCGGCCGACGAAGCCTGGGCACAGATGAACAGCGGCAACAGCACCTGGTACCTGCGCATCGGTCCGGACGAGACCTACGAGGAACCGTGCTCGCACAAGGCGCTGTTCCACGTGAGCTTCGCGCGCATCAACCCGGACGGCCTGGAGTGGCAGCGCCGGCTCGAGCCGCGCAAGAACGCGCTCGAGGCCGAACTCGCCGCGCTCGCCGGACCGCCCTACGCGGCGCGTGCCGTGACTTTCCAGCTGCCGGATTTCATCGACATCGTGCTCAACGCGGGCGACTCGCGCGCTCCGCTCGGCGCCACCATCGGCCAGGCACTGCCGAACTGGGGCCCGGTGGCCAACGAGGGCCGCGGGCGTACCGTCGCCATGGTCAATCTCTACACCGACCCGGACAGCGCCGCGGCTTGGCGCGAAACCAACGCTGCCCTGTTCTGCCGGGCGACCATGGAGCGCGCCGCGTTCGAGCCGAAGCTCGGCGTGATGTCCACGGTCCTGCACGAAGCGGCACACCACCTCGGTCCCGCCCACGAGTACGAGGTGGAGGGACGCACCGCCGTGGAGATCTTCGGTGGTGCCGCCGCCTCCATGCTCGAGGAGCTGAAAGCGCAGACCGCAGCGATGTATTTCTCCGACTGGTTGGCGGCACAGGGCGTGATCGAGCGCGATGCTGCCGAGCGTGCGCACCTCAACGACGTCGCCTGGGCCTTCGGCCATATCGCGCAGGGCATGTACGACGCCGAGCGCAAGCCAAAGCCCTACAGCCAGCTCGCCGCGATCCAGATGGGCAGCTTCCATCGCGCCGGCGTGGTCGCCTGGCGTGAGAAGGACAAGGCCGCCAACGGCCGCGACACCGGCTGCTTCGAGGTGGATCTCGCGCGCTGGCCGGAAGCCACGCGCCAGATCGCCAACCGCGTGCTGCGCATCAAGGGTAGCGGCGACCGCGCCGGTGCCGATGCGCTGCGCGCCGAATTCGTCGATGCCGCAGACGACTGGGCGCGGCTGCGCGACACGATCCGCGAGCGCGTGCTGCGCGCCCCGAAGGCGAGTTTCGTGTACGCGATCCGGGAGTAGGGCGCCTGTCATCCTGTCGCGGAAGGCCGCCCGCAGGATTGGCACCCGAGACAGCCCCGATGGGAGATTTCACCGACGAGTCGCGTGAGCCGCGCGAAGGCGAGCAACTCGACGCCGGCGTCGTTGGCGACTGGCTGAAGCAGCGCGTCCCCGGCCTCGCCGGCGAATGCGTGATCCGGCAGTTCCCCGGCGGCAGCTCGAACCTGACCTACCACGTGCGCCTGGGCGAGCGCGACCTCGTGCTGCGCCGGCCACCGTTCGGGCGCATCGCCAGGACGGCCAACGACATGCTGCGCGAGGCGCGCATCCTGCAGCGGTTGAAGCCCGTGTTCCGGTACGTGCCGACTGTCGTCGCCACCTGCGATGACGAGTCCGTCATGGGCGCGAGCTTCTACGTCATGGACCGCATCGCCGGCATCATCCCGCGCCGCGACTTCCCCGCGGGCATGGACGTCACGCCCGATCTCGCGCGGCAGCTCTGCGAGCGCCTGCTCGACGTGCTGGTGGAACTGCACACGATCGACTACCAGGCAGCCGGTCTCGGCGATCTCGGCCGGCCGGAAGGCTACGTGCGCCGCCAGGTCGAGGGCTGGAGCCTGCGCTACGCGGACGCGATGACGCCGGACGCACCCGACTGCAGCGACATCATGCAGTGGCTCGCCGACAAGCAGCCTGCCGAAGTACGCCACTGTGTCGTTCACAACGACTACCGCTTCGACAACGTCGTGCTCGATCCCGCAAATCCGCGCCGGATCATCGGCGTGCTCGACTGGGAAATGGCTGCGCTCGGCGACCCGCTGATGGAACTCGGCACGGTGCTGTGCATGTGGACGCAGGCGGACGACCCACCCGTCGCGCAGGCCTCACGCCAGCAGCCGACCACGCTGCCCGGGATGATGACGCGCGTGGAGGTGACGGACTACTACTGCCGGAAGATGAACCTGTCGCCGGACAGATACGACTTCTATCGCGTCTACGGCCTCTTCCGGATGGCGGGCATCATCCAGCAGATCTACTACCGTTATTACCACGGGCAGACCCGGGATCCGCGCTTCGCGTCACTGCTGACGTTTACGCAGTACCTGGTCGACACCAGCCGTGACCAGATCCGCAACTCCAGGCTCTGAAGGGAAGCGGCAGAAACGGGGGCATCGTCGACCTGAAAGGCCGCGTCGCGCTGGCCACCAACGCTGCTGCGCGTCCTGATCAGTCCGATCAGCGCCGGCGTGGCGCCCACAGCGTCAGGGTGCCGAACACAGCGCCGAGTATCCACGCCACTGCGGGCACGGGGACGGCCGCAACCGGGTCGGCCAGGAACACCTGGCCGCGGATCTCGCCCGACGGATTGTTCGCGTTGTGGATGTTGACGTACCACTGCGTATCCTTCAGGCCCTGGATCTGCTGGGCGACGGTCAACGGTTGGGTGCCGCCCCGATCGTTCAGCGCGAGGTCCAGGTCGGCTACGCCGACGTACATGCCGCTGGTCGCCCCGCCGAGGGTATTCACCAGCGCTGTGACGTCGGGATCGCTGCCGCCGATGAATCCCATCGTTACCTGGCGCGCCACGCCCGTGTGGCCCGGCGGGAACGGTGTGTTGCCGTGGAAGTGCACAGCGGTCGTCACCGACGTGAGTCCGGAGGCGATCAGGGTCCAGGTGAAGACGTTCGTGTCGGTATCGAGTATGCCCGTCAGCGAACCGGTTGCGGTGCTCGGCACGCCGGGCGCGGGGAATTCATCGGCGCTGGTCAGTGTGGCGGTGAAGTTGAGCAAAGCAGCCTGGCCCGCCATAGGTAGCGTAAGGAGCAGGGCAGGCAGGAGGGATCTCAGACGCGAACTCATGGCGGTACCTCCATTTTTATTGTTGTCGGACGGTAACCGAAGCTTGCTTGGCAGCATACGCCTGAATCCGGGGACCTGCCAAGACCACGACGACGGCCGGTCGCTGCACCGCGCCGTGCCGTTTGATTACGATAGCGGCTTCCGAGCGCCCAGCCAGACCGGAGCAGCCCATGGAAGAAGACGTTTTCATCGACCCGACGCGCGCGCAGTTCGACGTCTTCAAGGCGCTGCCGCGCGACACCGCGATCGACATGCTGAATCTGCTGCGCTTCCGCGATCGGGCAGCCTATCCGCCGGGACACGAGCACGCGGGCAAGGGCTGGACAGGGCGGCAGGCCTATGCCGAGTATGGGCGTGCGAGCCGCCCGGTGTTCGCTCGCGTGGGCGGCAGCATCGTCTGGCGCGGGCGCATGGAGGCCATGGTGATCGGTCCGGACGGCAAGCACTGGGATCTGGCGTTCATCGCGCGTTATCCGCATGCCGGTGCGTTCCTGGAGATGGTGACCGATCCCGGGTACCGGCAGGCCGTGGTCAACCGGCAGGCTGCCGTGCTTACCAGTCGCCTGCTGCGTTTTGCCCCACTCGAGACCGACGGCGGACAGTTCGGCTGAGCACCGTGGCGTGATGGCTGGCGTGATTCCGACAGCGGTCGTGGCCTCGGCTGCCGTGGCGCCGGTATCGGCTGCGCGCGTGGGTGCGGAGTTCTCCCGCCTGCTGCAGGATGGTGCCAGGCTGGTTTGCGTCGGCGGCGCGAAGCGGCGGCCGCGTGCGCTGCTCCAGGCCTATCGGCCACGGCACAAGATCGACCTGCTCGGCACCACGTTCTATCTGACCAATTTGCGCGACAACCCGGCAGTCCGTTTCTTCGTCGCCTACGTCGCCCGGCGCACGGCGCGGGGCCAGCGCATCCATCCGCGCATCTTCTACAAGGACGTCTCGCTGGTGTGGCGCTGCGCCTCGCACCTGGTCGAGGCGAGTGACGAGACCTGGATTGGCAAGGGCGACACCCTGGCCGAGTGGCGCGATGGCGAGGAGTACGAAACCTCGGCCGAGTCCACCACCGATCTGCCGCTGGAGCTGCAGACTGCCCTCGACCAGCTCTCACGCGCGCACAAGCGCATCCCGTCCGATGACCGCGCGCTCGGCCTGGTGCTGCAGACCTGCCACCACGATCGCATCACGCCGTATGCCGAGTTCACGCGCCCGAGGCGGCTTGCGGCCCGTGAGCCGCGCAACCTCATCCACCGCGGCAGGCCGATCGCGCGCTTCACCAGGAAGAACGTTCCCGAGTCGCTCATGTTCACCCGGGGCTTCGAGCCCGACTTCGCACGCGGCGTGGTCGAGACCGCAGCGATCCGCAGCCACCTGTACGGCGGCGATGTGCTCAAGCGCCGCATCCTCTCGATCAACCGCAGGATCCAGTACCTGTTCATGCAGGCGCCGCGGCATGTGTGGATCATCCCGCCGCAGGCGCTGACGACCGAACTGTCGAGCTTCGGCCTGCGCACGGTCGAGCCGGCGATCGACGAGAACCTGTGTGTGCCGGGTTTCGAATATCACTTCATCGACGACTCGCAGGATCCGCCGCAGCTCCACAGCCAGATTCCACCGGGCTTCGCGGGGCCAGCGAGCGCCGAGGATCCGGCGCGGGCCGATGCGTCGGCCTGGCTCGACCGGCTGCCGGTGATCGCCGCCTATCGCCGGCACTTCGGCTGACAAAATCATTCCATGAGCGACTTCGCGCACCTGCCCCGCACCACGCGCCTCGGCGACCTGGAGGTCTGCCGGCTCGGCTTCGGTGCCATGCAGCTTCCGGGGCCGATGGTCTGGGGTCCACCGAAAGATCCCGCCGCGGCGCGCGCGGTCCTGCGGCGCGCCATCGACCTCGGCATCAACCTGATCGATTCGGCCTGGTACTACGGTCCGCGCATCTCGCACCAGCTGATCGCCGAGACGCTCTACCCCTATCCGAAGGACCTCGTGATCGTCACCAAGCTCGGCGGATGGCGCACCGACGACAAGGGCTGGGTAATGGCGCTGCGGCCCGAGGAACTGCGCCGCGGCTGTGAAGAGGACCTGCGGCTGCTCAGGCTCGAGCGCATCGACGTGGTGCACCTGCGCTGGGGCGAGCAGGCGGGTGTGACATTCCGCGAGTCGCTCGACGCCATGGTCGAGCTGCAGCGCGAAGGCAAGATCCGCCATATCGCCCTCAGCAGCGTGACGCTGGAGCAGCTTCGCGATGCGATGACCCGCGCGAGCATCGTCGGCGTGTCGAACCTCTACAACGTCGCGCACGGCGAGCGCAGGCTCGGCCGGCTGCCGCAGATGGCCACGGCAGGCCAGGAGGAGATCGTCGATCTCTGCGCGGCCAGCGGCATGGCCTTCCTACCGTTCTTCCTGCTCGCGATCCCGGGCCCGCGACGCGAGAACGAGGCCCTGACCCGCGTCGCCCGCCACCACGGCGTGACCGAGGCGCAGGTCGCCGTCGCGTGGCTCCTCGCGCGCTCGCCGACGCTGGCGCCGATCCCGGGCACCAGTTCGCTCGCGCACCTCGAGGAAAACTGGGCGGCGCGTACCATTTGCCTGTCGAAGGAGGAGTTCGAGGCGATAGCAGCGGCGCGCGGGGCGATCAGTCCGTGAACCGGGCGGCAAAGTTTCGAGGGCGGCCGCCGATCCTGGAGACCGAGGGGGGAATCATGATGGGCAGGGTGCTTAGGTGTGGTGTTGCCGTCACGGCGGACGTCGACATCGGCTTCGACCACATCCTCGACAACCTCGAGTTCGACGCCATGGCCGCACGCTACCCGGCTACGGGCAGGAGGAGTTCGCGACCTGCCTGAAGTGCGGGCGCCTGGAGCACGGCTTCATCCGGGTGCGCTGCACCGCCTGCCCTACACCGAACTGGCCATGGTCATTGGTGCCCCGGCATTCCATGGACTTGTCAGCGCGCTGCGGGCGGGGTGCCGGTTGTACAAGTCCCGTATTTCCCCGACACCCGGACCTCCGGGATGACGTTCAGTGATGCAACGAAAAGTGGCTTCAACTTCAACTGACGAGCGGGATCAAGGCTCGCGAGGGTTTTGGGGTTTGGGGTGGTCGAGCGCTTCCAGCGTCATGCCGTCGCGCTCAGTGAACTTGAGTTGACAATACTGGTTATGCCAACTATAGTTAACGCATGGTCGAACTGATCCAAACCGACATCTTCGAGCGCTGGCTTGCCGAATTGCGCGATGCCGCCGCCAAGGTGCGGATCAGAACCCGCATCCGCCGCCTGAGCCTCGGCAATCCGGGCGACGTGAAGCCCGTCGGTAGCGGCATCTCGGAAATGCGCATCGACTACGGCCCCGGCTACCGGGTGTATTTCACGCAGCGCGGACAGCTGGTGATCCTGCTCCTCTGTGGAGGCGACAAGCGCACCCAGCGGCAGGACATTGAACGCGCCAAAGCCATCGCCGCCGAATGGAGGGACTGAGCCATGCCACGCAAGAAAACCCAAGTGACCTTCAGCCGCTACGACACTGCCGACCACCTCAAGACGGAGGAAGACATCGTGCGCTATCTCGAAGCCGTCATGGAGGACGGCGGCGCCGATGATCCGGCCTTCCTCGCCGCCGCGCTCGGCGATGTCGCCCGCGCCCGCAACATGAGCGATCTCGCCAGGAAGACCGGCCTCACCCGCGAAGGGCTCTACAAGGCGCTTTCCGGCAATGGCAATCCCACGCTCGACACCGTGATGAAGATTGCCAAGGCGCTCGGCTTGCGCCTGGCGTTCAAGCCGGCCTGAGCGCGTCGCCGCCATCATCGGACCGGATCCCAGGTCTGGAGTTGACCCGCTTTCGTGGACTCCTGAACCTTATGAAGGAAGGGCGGACCGAGTGCCGGGTTCACCTGGCCGTTCTGAGCCGCCGCTCGATGTGCATGGCGGTCACCGGCAGGCGGACCGGCCCGCAGGGATCACGCGCGACTGATCACTCCTCGCCTTCGTACGACGCCAGGGTTCCTACGAGGTTCTGGTCATAGGGGTGGCGCCGGATCGCTTCTCGCAGCGTGGCGATGGCCGCGGCGCGCCGCCCCGTGTCGTGCAGTGCGACGGCATGGACGAACGCAAAGCGCGGCTCGTCAGGCGCCAAGTCATGCGCGGCCTGCAGCGACCCCAGCGCGTCCGCCAGCCGTCCCTGCCGGACCAGCGAGAGCCCCAGGGCGTGGTGAACGGCGGCTGCGTCGGGTGTGCGCCCGAGGGCTTCGCGCAGTGTCTTTTCGGCGCCGGTCTCGTTGCCGCGCATGCGCTCCGCTTCGGCGAGGTTCACCGACGCCTGCACGAACGTCGGGTCGAGGGCGATGGCCCGGCGGAACCAGGCGACTGCGTCCTCGACCTGGCCCCGCTCCAGGTCGAGTGTGCCCAGGTTGCCGAGCGACTCGGGCCGATCGGCGTTGAAGCGTTCTCCCGCAATCCACTCGCCGAGCGATGTATCGAATGGCGCCCGCTCTCCGCCGAGCAACCGGGCCTCGGCCGCGCCCGCCAGCGCGCGCGCCGCCGCCATACGCACCATGCGCACGGGGTCACGGAGGAGCGGCGCCAGCTGCTCGGCGCGGGTTGCAGGGTCCGCTTCTGCAAGTGCCTCGGCGGCCGCGACCCGCACCAGCGCGTCACGGTCCCGCAGGCTGCGGGCTGTCGTCGCGACGATCTCCGGCGAGGCGAACACGCGCGCACGCGACAGCGCCGAGGCGCGTACGAGCGCCGGCTGCGCAGGGTCATCGATCAGCGCGGTGAGTGTCCGTGCGGCTGCGGGGTCGCCCTGGTCCGCCACCGGGAAGGCTGCGGCGAATGACTGGAACCCTGGCTTGCGTTGCGGGTACCAGGCGGCGACGGCTTCTGCCGCCCACTGCGCGCCACGGTCCGCGTGGCAGCCGCTGCAGGCGTTTGGCGTGCCGAGCGACACGCTGAGATCCGGACGTGGAATGCGCAGCGAGTGGTCGTGGCGTGGATCTATGACCATGTAGGTCGTCGGCGGCATGTGGCAGGCGACGCAGGCGCCGCCCGCCGAACCGGGCGCATGTCGATGATGGGCGGTCGCATCGAACCGCGCCGGCGCGTGGCATTGCGCGCAGACGGCGTTACCCGGGGCGCGCAGCGCCTGGGTGTGCGGGTCGTGGCAGTCGGCGCAGGTCACGCCGGCGGCGTGCATCCGGCTCTGCAGGAACGAACCCCAGGTATAGACCTCGTCGCGCTGCTGCCCGTCCGGGTGGTACAGACCGGGCTCGATGAGTGCGGGACGGAACGCGTCGAGCCAGTCATCACCCGCGTGGACATCGTCTGAAAACTGGCCACGCCGCGCATGGCAGCGTGCGCAGCTGTCGATCTCGCGTGAGCCCGTGCGCGGCACCGATCGCGCTGCCGTGCCGCCCTCGCGCGGCGTCCACGTCACGCCGCGGCGCTCGTCGAGCGCGTTGACGAGGCCCTGCGTGGCTTCGAGTGCGCGCCAGCCTGTCTCCCGGCGCGCCCAGGCCACGTGGTTCGAGGTGGGGCCGTGGCAGGCCTCGCAGCCGACGCTGATCTCCGACCAGGTCGTGGCATAGCTGCCCGCCGCTGCGTCGTAGTTCTTACGCAGGTTGGTCGAGTGGCAGTCCGCGCACTGGTAGTTCCAGTTCTGGTCGATCCCCGTCCAGTGCAGCGGGTCGCCGGCCTTCGGCTCGCGGCCCGGGTAGAGGTGGAACCAGCGCTGGCCGCCGGCGGCCAGCGGCCGCGCGTCCCAGGCGATGCCGAGCGCCTGCAGCCGACCGCCGGGGAAGGGCACGAGATACTGCTGCAGCGGATAGACGCCGAAGGTGTACTTCAGCTCGAAATCGGCAGGCTTGCCGTCGGGGCCATCCGTGTTCACGAAGAATCGTCCGTCGCGGCGGAAGAAGCGCGAGGTCACGCCGCCGGCGGTGAAGGTCGCGCCATCGAAGCGCGCGGACACGGTCCTGTCCGTGGCTTCCTGCATGGCGAGTGCGTGCTGCGACCGGCTCCATGCTGCGTGCTCTGCAGCGTGACAGGCCGCGCAAGCCGCTGATCCCACGAACGTCGGAGCGGGCGGCGGAGCGTCGGCGGCACAGCCGGCGAGCAGCAGGGCAAGGGCGGGCAACGTCCCTGCGGGGCATCGGACCCGGAAATATCCCGGCTCTCTCATCGGGCGCGGGCCCTCGTTCGCGCGGCATTCCGCCGGGTCCCGGATCGGCGGGCGCGTGCAGGCGGCGCTTCGAGGGACGCCTCGATGGCCCTGACTTCGGCGATGAAGGCCTGGACCGCCGGCGACAACGTGCGGTCACGCCGGTACACGAAGCCGTAGTTCGTGTGGAGCCAGTCAGGCTGCCATGGGAGTGCGACCAGCCGGCCCGCCGCGATGTCGGCGGCAACGAGTACGCGCGGCAGGGCCGCGATGGCATCGCCCGTGGCGACGATTCGCCGGGCGAGCGCGATCGATTCGACATGCAGCGGCGGCACGAGGTCGCCGGTGAGCGGGTCGCGGCGGAACCACTCCGCTGCGGACAACAGCGGTGCGGCCACGCGGGAGGGCAGCCTCGGCCCCACGAACGGGTAGCGTAGCGCCATCTTCAGGGTCGGCGATGTTTCGCCGAGCAGTGGATGGCCAGCCCGGCAGACGAAGACGGCCTGGTGTCGGGGCAGCGGATCGCAGGTCAGATGCGACTGGCCAGCGAGAGTGCTCAGTTCGACTACGGCAATGTCGACCACGCTGCTGGTGACCGCGTCGGCAACATCGCGCCACGGGACTGCCCGCAGGGAGACGCGCAGGGCCGGGTAGCGCAACGACAGGCGCCCGATCGCCGTGCCAACCGACATCTCGGCCGGGTACAGTCCCGCGCTGATGTTGAGTGAGCCCCGATGCAGGCCGCGCATCGACTCGATCTCCTGGCGGATGTCATCGAACCCGGCAATCAGCGCTCCGCCCCGATCGATCAGCAGTTGCCCGAAGCCGGTAGGGGTGACACCGCGCCGACTGCGGTCGAACAGTTGCACGCCAAGGGTCTGCTCGAGTGCAACGAGGCTGCGCGACAGCGCCGGCTGGCTCAGATGCAGTGCCGCCGCGGCGCGACCGAAGTTGCGGTGAGTGGCGAGCGCCAGGACGTGGCGGAGCGACTTCGCATCGAGATGCATAACGAGATCGTATAGAAATCATCATTAAAATGCATTGGCCGTATCGAAGGTCCTGCGGCAGACTCGCCGCGGTGGGGCACGTCGACACACGCTTTCGTGGCGCCGATGAAGGCGGCCGGACAGGGCTGCGACAACCGGGAGAAGAACCCATGAGCAGAGTCCTGCGATTGTTTGCATTGCGATGCGTTGCCGGCCTGGCGCTGGTCCTGCTTGCCGCAGGTCCCGCTGCCGCCCAGCAGAAGCCGAACATCCTCGTCATCTGGGGCGACGACATCGGCACCTGGAACATCAGCCACAACAACCGCGGCA
>CAYQAR010000066.1:0-15850 GCA_964415505.1 uncultured Chromatiaceae bacterium
CGCCGAGCACAAGATCATCGAGCGCATCTGCGAGCCGGAGCGCCAGATCATCTTCAGGGTGCCCTGGCAGGACGACCGGGGCGAGGTGCAGATCAACCGCGGCTTCCGGGTCGAGTTCAACAGCGCGCTCGGGCCCTACAAGGGCGGGCTGCGGTTTCACCCCTCGGTCTACCTCGGCATCATCAAGTTCCTCGGCTTCGAGCAGGTCTTCAAGAATGCCCTGACGGGCATGCCGATCGGCGGTGCCAAGGGCGGCGCCGACTTCGACCCGAAGGGTCGTTCCGACGGCGAGATCATGCGTTTCTGCCAGAGCCTCATGACCGAGCTCCACCGCCACCTGGGCGAATACACCGACGTGCCCGCGGGCGACATCGGCGTCGGCGGCCGCGAGATCGGCTACCTGTTCGGCCACTACAAGCGGCTCACCAACCGCTACGAGTCCGGCGTGCTCACCGGCAAGGGCATCGGCTGGGGCGGTTCGCTCGTGCGCAAGGAAGCGACCGGCTACGGCGCGGTGTACTTCGTGCGCGAGATGCTCAAGGTCCGCAAGGATTCGCTGGGCGGCAAGACCTGCGTGGTCTCCGGCTCGGGCAACGTCGCGATCTACACGATGGAGAAGCTCGCCGAGATGGGCGCGAAGGTCATCGCCTGTTCGGACTCCCACGGCGTCATCGTGCACGAGAAGGGCATCGACCTGCCGCTCGTCAAGCAGCTGAAGGAGGTCGAGCGGCGGCGCATCGCCGACTACGCCCGCCACCACACGGACGCGCGCTACCTGCCGGGCGGCAACATCTGGCACGTACCCTGCCAGGTGGCCATGCCGTCGGCGACGCAGAACGAGATCAACGGCAAGGATGCGAAGACGCTCGTGCGCAAGGGCTGCATCGCCATCGGCGAGGGCGCCAACATGCCGACCACGCCCGAGGGCATCCGCGTGTTCATCGAGGCGGGTATCGCGTACGGTCCCGGCAAGGCCGCGAACGCCGGCGGCGTGGCGACATCGGCCCTCGAGATGCAGCAGAACGCGAGCCGCGACTCGTGGACGTTCGAGTTCACGGAGCGCAAGCTCGACAGCATCATGACCGGCATCCACCAGGCTACGTGGGAGACCGCCGAGGAATTCGGCGCGCCGGGCAACTACGTCGTCGGCGCCAACATCGCGAGCTTCATCCGCGTCGCCAAGGCTATGTTGGCGCTCGGCCTGATCTAGCGCCTCAGGCAAGCCGGCGCTCCAGGGACAAACGCCTGGCACCGGCCGTCCGGCAGCCGGGTCGCAAGACTGCCGGACGGCCAGATCCATCAGTCGTCGAGCTCCTCGTGGATGAGCTCGCCGCTGAACCCGTTCAGGGTGAGCTCGACCCGCTGCCCGTCGGCCCGGGTGGCATCGGCCTGCCACAGGGCATCGTCGAGATCGAGGTCGTGGATCGCGGTGTAGCCGGCCTTCTGCAGGCGTGCGGTGATGTCGGCAGCGGTGAGCAGCGGGCGGCCGCTGCGGTCATCGAGCAGCTCGCCGGTCGTGCCGACCACGTGGACATCGTGCCAGCGGCCATCCTTGCCGCGCACTTCGGCCTCCCACAGGCCGGTCTCCTCCAGCTCGATCTCGCGGGTCTCGGTGTAGCCCGCATCCCTGAGGATCTTCGTGACCTGCCCGGCATCGGTCACGGCCTCGGCTACCACGAGCCCGGACACCAGCGCCAGCGAAGCCGGCAGTGCAATCAGCCATCGTCGTTTCATCTCGCTCTCTCGCTTTCGTGGGGCCGGAATGGCCCGTTCGGGGGTAGAGTTTCCACATCATGCCTGTACCGCCGATGACCCGGCCGTTCACGTTGCATTTAAGCGGTGCTGCCATGCTCGGCGGCATGATCCCCCGTACCGGACTGCTGCTGTGTGCGCTCCTGCTGGCCGGGTCCGCCACCGGCGCCCCGCCGCAGCGCCCCCCGGCGCCGGACAAGGCCCAGGACCGGGCCCGCGACGCGGTGTTGCGCGGGGAGATCCTGCCGCTCGAGCGCATCCTGGCGATGGCCCGTGCCCGCCATGCAGGCGACGTGGTTGGCGTCGAGCTCGACGGGGACGAGTACGAGATCGAGATCCTGCGGCCCGACGGCGTGGTGGTCGAACTCGAGTACGATGCCCGCAGCGGCCGGCTGATCGAGGAAGAGGTCGAGGACGACTGATGCGCATCCTGCTCGCCGAGGACGACGCGGCGCTGGCCGGGCGCCTCGCGGCCGCGCTCACCGAAGCAGGCTTCGTCGTCGAGCACTGCCACGACGGCCTGCAGGCCGAGTTCCTGGGCCAGACGGAGGACTTCGACGCCGCCGTGCTCGATCTTGGCATGCCGGGGATGGACGGGCTCTCCGCCCTGCACCGCTGGCGCGAAGCCGGACGCAATTTCCCGGTGCTCGTGCTCACGGCGCGCGACCGCTGGCACGACAAGCTGGCCGGCTTCAATGCCGGCGCCGACGACTACCTGACTAAACCCGTGGTGCTGGCGGAACTGGTGCTGCGCATCCGGGCCCTGATCCGGCGCGCCGCCGGCCACGGCCAGCCGCGACTGGCCTGCGGCGGGCTGGAACTCGACGTCAACGCCGCCCGGTTCACCCTGGATGGCACACCGCTGGTGCTGACCGCGCAGGAGTTCCGTATCCTGGCCTACCTCATGCACCACCCGGGCCGACTGGTCAGCCGAGCCGAACTCGGCGAGCATGTCTACTCGGGCGGCTACGATCCGGATTCCAACGTGCTCGACGTGCTCATCGGCCGCATCCGGCGCAAGACCGGTGGCGACCTGATCCATACCATCCGCGGGCGCGGGTTCCGGCTTGGCGGCTGAGCCCTCCTCCGCCGGGCCGCAGTCCCTGCGGACGCGGCTGTGGATCGCCGGGCTCGCCGGCGTGGTGCTCGCTGCCGCGCTGTCGGCCTGGGGCCTCGGAGCGCTGTTCGAACGCGCGAACATGGCAGCGTTCGACCGGCGCCTGCAGGACGACCAGCTCACCCTCATCGGCCTGCTCGCGCGCGACGGCAACGCCGACGTGCGGTTCCAGCGCGAACCGGCGGATGCCCGCTACGAACGCGCGTTTTCCGGCCACTATTGGCAGGTGCGCACGGAGTCCGCCGTCTTCTGGTCCCGCTCCCTGTGGGACCGCGACCTCGACCCGGTCATGGCGCCCGGTGCGGGCGCCCTGCGATGGACGACGTTCACGGGACCGCTGGAGCAGCCCCTGCGGGCCGTCGTGCGCACGGTCCGCATCGCTGGCGTCGCCGCTCCGGTGACGGTTGCCGTCGCTGCCGATCTCACCGGACTTCACGCGGATGTGCGCCGCTTCCGCACGGTCGCCGCCGCCGGCGCCGCCGGCGTTGGCGGGCTCCTGCTGCTCCTGACTCTCATGCAGGTCAACTACGGGCTGCGGCCGCTGGCCCGGCTCGCCGAAGATCTCGCCGACGTGCGCGCCGGCAACCGCGAGCGCGTGGACGAGGATCACCTGCCGACGGAGGTTCGTCCGCTCGCGGTGCTGCTGAACGAAGTCCTGGTCCGCCACGAGGCCGGCATCCGCCGCGCGCGGCATGCCGCAGGGGACCTCGCACACGCGCTGAAGACACCGCTCGCCGTGCTCGCCGCCGCCGCCGAGCGCCCCGACGGCGACCTGCCGGCCACCGTCGCCGCACAGGTCAGCCGGATCCGCACCGCCGTCGACCGGCATCTCGCCGCCGGCACACCGGGACCGCTGCAGGGCCGTGCGGAGGTTGCGCCGGTGGTGCAGGCCCTGGCTAGGCTGCTGCACCAGGTTCACCGGGAAAGGGACGTCTGGATCCGCAGCGAAGTTCCCGCGGCTCTGGCCGTGCGCTGTGCCACCGAGGACCTCGAGGAAATGCTGGGCAACCTGCTCGACAATGCCTGCCGCTGGGCGCGCAGCAGCGTGGTGGTGAACGCCAGACCCGTCGGCGACAAAGTTGCAATCGAGGTGGTCGACGACGGTCCCGGCCTGGCGCCGGAGGCGATGGCGGCCGTGCTCGAACGCGGCGTACGCCTGGACGAGCGGGAGGACAGCAGTGGCTTGGGACTTTCGATCACCCGCGACCTGGCTGAAGCCTGTGGCGGGCAACTGGCCCTGGCGGCGGATGCGTCAGGTGGGTTGCGCGTAACCCTGACGCTCGCCGCTTGATGGAGCACCGGGCCGGGAGATCCCCCCTCCCCCCGGTGGGAGGGGCGCGAGCCCCGACTCCCACCGGGCAGGATTAGCCGGGAAATCTACCGGTCGCGACTGGCGTCGCTCCCACAGGACAGGCATTCACGGGTACATGGTGCCGGGACTTCGGTTTCGGCAAGTCCCGGAAGGGCCGCATCGGTGCTGGCAGTTGCAGAACCCAACATCCCCACCGCACCCGGCGCCGGGGAGTCTGCCTGCTTCAGTCGATACGCCGCATGAATCGCGCCAGGTGCTTCTGCCAGACTGCCGGGCGCGTGTGCGTGCCGTGGCCGACGGTGTCGGGGCCCGCGGGCACGAGTACCGCGCGCCCGCGCGGCACGCGGCGGATCTCACGCTCCAGGATGCCGAGCTCCGGCGGGTTGATGAGGTCGTCGGCAAAGTTTATGGCGAGGAGCGGCGCGCGGATTTCGCCGAGTCGCAGTCCGGGGTCGTAGTCGCGCGAGGCCTCGACGGCCCACAGGAGATCGTTGGCGTCCATGCCGCCCATCATTCCCGCGGTTGCCTGGTCGATCCAGCGGTCCGCATCCGCGAGCGTGGGCGCCGCGGTCTGGCGCATGACGGGATTGCCGCTCACGAAAAGCAGCATCTGCACGGCGGTCCGCAGCCCCTGCGGCTGGCGCTCGTAGAAACCACCCTGCCAGCCGGGCTCGGCGCGGATCGCGTCGATCACGAGGCGCCGCCACAGGCGGTTGCGACCCGAGACCTGCGTCGGCAGGCTCGCCAGTGGCACCAGCCCGTCCATGAAGTCCGGCCACTGCTCGCCCCACAGCCACGCGTGCATGCCGCCCATCGACGTGCCCATGAGGAGGTGCAGCCGGTCGACGCCGAGTCCCTCGGTGAGGAGGTGTCGCTGCGCCTCGATCATGTCGCGGTACGCATAGTGCGGGAACGCGCCGCGCAGGCCGTCGCTTGGCTTGGAGGAGCGGCCGTGGCCGATCGAGTCCGGCAGCACGATGAACCAGCGCCGTGCGTCGAGGATCTGGCCCGGACCGAAGAGCTCGCCCGCGAACGGGTCGCTGCCGTCGCGCTGGCGCAGGAAGTTGCCGCCCTGCCCACCCGTGCCGTGCAGGATCAGCACGGCGTTCGCCACACGCCCGTCCGCGCCGCGCACCGGCACACCGAGCGTGCGGTAGTGGATGCGCAGCTCCGGCAGCGTCTCGCCGCTCGCAAAGCGGAAGTCGCGGATGACGTGGTCGCCTTCGACCGGATCGGGATAATCAGACGCGGCTGCCGGCATGGTGACGAGTGCTGCCACGACGATGACGACGAGTGATGCGACGGTCCTCATGCCTGCGCTCCTTCGGTCCTGCGGCCTGCCGAGTTTCGCCAGCGGATCAGGCATTCAAGGCCTGTGTTCTGGTCAGTGTAGCCGCCCGGCGGACTTCGCGGACCCCGGGTTGGGACGAGCCCGGCCGGTGAACTCGCGGACGCCTCGATGGTGATGCGGTCCACCCGCTTCGAGCACTGCGTCCAGCACATCGTCGGATGTCACCCCGGGCAGGCCGGCTGCGGCAACAGACCGCTTTCCAGTCCACGCCCGACCCCTTAGGGTGGCGCAGGGAGGTTGCTGTCATGCCGGAAGACCAAAATCGCCTGATAGCGCGGCGTGAATTGCTGCGCTTCATCCTGCGGTCGCCGCTGCTGTGGAGCGGAGCAGCGTTCGCGCCCACCGCCCGGGCGCGGCCCGAGCTGGCTGTGCCCACCGCCGTTGCCGAGGCACTCGACGTGTTCCAGGTCGAGCGCGTCGCCCGGCAGAAACTCAGCCTGCCGATCATCCATTACATCGCCAATGGCGCCGACGATGGCAAGACGTTGCAGGCCAATCTCGATGCCTTCGACGCCTGGGCAATCCGTGTGCGGCGCCTGATCGATGTCAGCCGCATCGATCTGACCACGATGGTGCTTGGCGAACAGCTGCCGGTACCCGTGATTCTGGCGCCGGCAGGCAACCAGCAGTCGATCCACCCCGACGGCGAGCTCGCCACCGCCCGGGCTGCCCGGGCCATTGGCAGCCTCATGATCGCCTCCACAGTCACGAACCACAGCGTCGGCGCCATCGCGGCGGCGTCCGGGCCGTTGTGGTTCCAGCTGTATGCCTCGGCGGACCAGCGCCTGATGGAAAAACTGATCCATGATGCTGAGGCGGCCGGCTGCAGGGTGCTGGTGCTGACGGTCGATTCCAATACACGCGGCAATCGCGAGGGGGAGGCCTGGTGGGCGCGCGTGGATGCCGGCCAGGCGCAGGGCCGCGCTAGCGTCTTGCCACTGGGCAACTTCACCGGCTACGCCGGGCCGCCCCGTGTGGGTGACGCAGCGCTGACCTGGGACACCATCGACTGGATCCGCTCGCGGACGCGCATGAAGCTGGTCCTGAAGGGCATCGTCACGCGGGAGGACACCACGCTGGCGGTGAAGCGCGGCGTCGACGGAATCATCGTCTCCAACCATGGCGGTCGCCAGGAGGAGAGCCTGCGCGCCACCCTGGCCTGCCTGCCCGAGGTGGTGGAGGCCGCCGCCGGCCGCATGCCGGTGCTCATCGACGGCGGTTTCCGGCGTGGTACGGATATCTTCAAGGCGCTGGCGCTGGGTGCCAGCGCGGTGTGCGTGGGGCGCCCCTATCTCTGGGGCCTAGGCGCCTTCGGGGAGGAAGGGGTCAGTCGTGTGCTGGTGATCCTGCGCGAGGAACTGAAGCGCATCATGCAGTTCGCCGGCACGACCGCGCTGGCCGCCATCGAACCGTCATATCTCGAGAGAAGGTCCTGATGCCGCCCTATGGGGCACCGGTAGTTGCGATCAGCGCGCCGGCACCTGTACCCGGAAATACCGCGACAACGCCAGGGCTGATTCGCGTCGTACCGCAGTCATGAAAAACCGGGGCCCCGCGTGGGGGCCCCGACTTTGTCACGTCAGCGAGTCGAATCAGGCCTGCGCGGCGAGGCTCCGCCGGCGGGCGATACCCATCAGGCCCAGCGCGGAACCGAACAGCCAGACTGCGGCCGGAACCGGAACCACCTGGTAGTTGTATTGTATAGCCAACCAAGCCGTATCAGATCCACCCACCGCATCCCTGTTCTTGCGAACGTTAAGCGTAAGGTTCTGTCCACTCACGATCGCGGAGAACGCCGCAACAGGGGCGGCAGTCGTCCCATCCGGCAAGAAGCCGGTGTTCCAGTTGCCCGCCCAGCCACGACGATCAGTTGGGTCGCAGAGGTGCGGTGTAGTGCCTGTCTTAGGGCCGTCCACGCAGGCTTCCGCACTCTTGATCAGGCTGGTGCCACCGACAGTCGTGGTGCCAGAAAATGTGTGATCAATGTCTCCGCCGAAATTACCTAACGAGTAGTGGACGCTACCCACCGTCAGGTTACCAAAACCATCGTCGACCACGATGGACGTACCACAGCTGAAGCAGAACGAGGCACCTAGCGGCGCCACCCCGAACGGGTAGATACCACCCGCACTCGAGGTCGTCATCGTCATGGACTTCAGCTCGTAGGTGGTCGCGCCCTGCGCCGTTCCCGCAGCCACTGCGAGTGCGGCGAGCGCCAGCAATTGCCGACTGATCGATGCGAATGACATGAGTAATCCCCCAGGATGAAATTGTGTTTTGTCGAACCAGGCACTCTGCGCTGGTTTCGCCGGCAACCGCCATCACTACCCCTCGGCGGTTGGCCGCGACTCCACGCGCGAGTCAGTTGTAGCAGGCCACTGCGGGGGGGGCCAGAGGCATGTGACATAAAGAAGCGCGGCCGATTGTCGCAGGGCCGGCGCGTGGCTGGCCCTGGCACCGGGCGCGACTGCGCAGGTTCAGCTCCGGCGCCGCCGCGCTCTCAGCAGGCCGCCGGCGAGCGCGGTGCCGAAGAGCCAGGCGGCGGCGGGGGCCGGTACCTCGCTCGCGGTGACGCGCAGCACTACCGAGTGGTCGAAGTACAGGACGTCGAACAGCACGCTCGGGTGGAAGCCGGTCGCCGTGAGGCTCGCGAAAGTGCCGGCGAGATCGGCGGGATCCGTGACGCCGTCGTCGAAGGTGATGATCGTGAAGGTGTCGCCGAGCACCGGGTTGTAGCTGTCGAGGCTGGTGACGCGCAGCAGGCCGTCGAGCGCGAGGTTGCCGTTGACGACGTTCATGCTGTCGAAGTTCGTCAGTGCGGCGAGGTTGACTTCGAAGATGCCGGCGGCAGTCTGCAAGTAGTCGCCGTCCACTGTGAGCGCGCCAACCGTCGTGTCCGTGCCCGGCCGTACCTCGCCCGCGTTCAGCACCGTGCGCCCGGAGCCCGGGTCGTAGGTGCCGTGTCCCTGCAGGATGCCGTGGTTCTGGAGATTGGCACCACCACCGGTCCCGAACGTCGCGCCCGCCGCGGTCGTGATCGTGCCCAAGTTGTCGGTGGCATTGTTGACGTGCATCCTCCCGGCGTTGACGTTGACGCTGCCGGTGTTGTTGAAGTTCACGAACAGGTCGACGTCGGTGGTGGTGTTCGCGTTCTTGTTGTAGGTGCCGATATTGTTGAAGTTGTGCGGTCCGCCGACGTTGTGCTCGATGAAGGAATTGAACGCGTTGTCGTCGTTGAACGTGCCGTTGTTGTTGACTGTCGCGCCGTTCCAGAACCGGATCGCGTTGTTGTTGTTGGCGGTATTGCCGGTCCAGGTGGTCGTGCCCTGGAGGTTGACCGTGCGGCCGCCCACCATGGACTTCGTGGCCGCCCCCGAGATCGTCACGTCGTTGGCAAACGTGGTGCTGGCCGCGCCGCTGATCGCGCCGCCGGTCCAGCTGGTGAGCCCCTGGAACGTGGTATCGGTGCCCCCCATCGTGCTGCCGCTCAGCAGGAACGGGGTCGTGTGCGTGCCGCCGTTCACGGTGACGACCGCGTCGCCACCGACGCCGTCCGAGCTGATCTGCAACAGACCGGCACCGCTGGTCGTGACGTTGTTGAGTGTGTGATTGCCGTTCCGGAACTCGAGCACGGCGCCGTCGGCGATGTTAAAAGTTCCGCTGCTGGTGCCTCCGCCACCCGGCAGGAACACGCCCGCGTTCACGTTGACGATGCCGGTGTTGTTGAAGGCGGTACTCAGTCCGGTCGTCGTCGCCGACTCCTTGTTGAAGGTGCCGATGTTGTTGAAGGTCCCGCCGCCGCCGCCCGTGGTGATGTTGCTGTTGAAGGCGTTGGAGTCCGTGAAGGTCCCGGAGCTGTTGAAGACGCTGCCGCCCGAGATGGCGATGCTGTTGTTGGCACCCGTGTTGCCGGTCCAGGTGGTGTTGCCTGCGTTCACCGTACGCCCGCCGGAGAGCGACTTGGTGTTCGGGCCGCTGATGGTCAGGGCGTTGCCGAACGTGGTGCTGGCCGCGCCGGTAATCGTGCCACCCGTCCAGGTGGCAACTCCCTGAAAGGTGTGGTCGGTGCCCCCCATCGTGCTGCCGCTCATGAGGAACCTGGTGGTGTGAGTGCCGCCATTGATCGCGACCGTGGCATCCGCCCCGACGTTCTCCGTGCTGATCTCGAGCAGTCCGTCGCCGCTCGTGGTGACGTTGTTCAGCGTGTGGCTGCCATTCCGGAATTCCAGCTTGGCTCCATCCGCGATGTTGAATATGCCGGAGTCGGTGCCCCCGCCGTTCATCAGCATCGTGCCGGCATTCACGTTGGCCGTACCGGTGTTGTTGAACACCGAGCCGATGGAAGTGATGGTGGCGGACTGCTTGTCAAAGGTGCCGCTGTTGTTGAACGTACCGCCGCTCATGGCGCTGTCGAAGGTATTCGAGTCGGTGAACGTGCCGGTATTGTTGAAGGCGCTCGTGCTCGCAATGGAAATGGCGTTATTGCCATTGCCGGTGTTGCCGGTCCAGGTGGTATTGCCGGCGTTGATGTCGCGGCCGCCGGTGAGGGACTTCGTGCCGGCGCCGCTGATGGTCAGCGTGCTGCCGAAAGTGGTGCTTTCCGTCGCGAGGCCCGTGATCGTGCCACCGGTCCATGTGGCAGCGCCCTGGAACGTCTGGTCGGTGCCCCGCAGCGAGCCGCCGCTCAGCAGGAACGCCGAGGTCAGTGTGCCGCCGTTGATCGTGGCGATTCCATCCGCGCCGACATTGTCGGTGCTGATGATCAGCGTGCCGGCGCCGCTGACCGTGGCGTTGTTCAGCGTGTTGGTGCCGTTGCGGAACTCGATCGAGGCGCCGTTGGCGAGGTTGATGGCGCCACTGTGCGTGCTGGCGGTCATGTTCATGGAGCCGGCATTCACGTTGAGCGTGCCGCTGTTGACGAAGGTCGCCGACACCGAGGTGACCGCGTTGCCGGCCTGCGTGTAGGTGCCGACGTTGTTGAAGGCGTTTATGCCGGATCCGGCCAGAGTGTGGTTAGTGGCGTTTTCGTCGGTAAAGGTGGAGTTATTGTTGATCGTGCTGCCGCCGATCGTGATCGTATTGTTCGCCGCGGTGCTGCCGCTCCAGGTGGTGGCACCGTTGAGCGTGACGATGCGGCCGGTCCCGAGGTTCTTGGCACCGGGGCCGCTGAGCGCCAGCGCGCCGTCGTACTGCGTCGTCCCGGCGCCCGCCTGCGTGCCGTTCGTCCAGATCGAGGAGCCGGTCACGGTCAGGGTGCCGGTGCCCGACAGTCGCCCGCCGGCGCCGCCACCGCCCAGGTTGAACCCGGCGATCGTCGCCGCCTCGTTGAGCTGGGCGTCGCCGCCATTGACGACGGCGACATCGCCGATGCCCGGCGTCCCGAACGGCGTCCAGTTGGCGTCGTCGGTCGCGTCGCCGACGACATTGTTCCAGGTGTAGGTGGCGGCGGATGCGGAGCCGGCGATCGCCAACGCGGCGGACACCGAGGCGAACGCACGGAAGAGTCGTGAACGCATGACTGATGCTCCCCGAAGGTCAGCAGCGTCGGCGGATGTCGCCGGACCCGGCTGGCCGCTTTGCTTATGTTTCTTGCAGCGGGCGCAGCCAGAATGCGCCCAGGCGGACGACCGAGTCAACGGCGATCGGGACGGCGAATCGGGATTTCCACCGGCCAGCAGTTGACGGCCAGCGCGGACCGCCGGATTAAGTCAAGTGCTGCGTCGCTCCGATCGTGTCATCAACTCATCGGCACGGTGATCCGCAGCAGCCGCGACCCGACCGGCGGCTACTCAGTCACGCCGGAAGACGTCGCCAGGGCCCGGTGGTGATCCGCAGCAAACACCAGGTAGACCGCCGGCACGACGAACAGCGTGAACAGGGTGCCGATCGAGATCCCGGTGAAGATCACCAGGCCGAGGTTGAAGCGCGACACCGCCCCGGCGCCGCTTGCGAGGAGCAGCGGCAGCACACCGAGCACCATCGCGGCGGTCGTCATCAGGATCGGACGCAACCGGATCGCGGCGGCATGTTCGACGGCCTCGCGCTTCGTCCGCCCTTCCTGCTGCAGCTTGTTGGCGAACTCCACGATCAGGATGCCGTGCTTGCTGATGAGGCCCATGAGCGTCACCAGCCCGACCTGCGTGTAGATGTTCAGGCTCACCTGCCAGAATCCCAGGCTCACGAAGATCAGCGCACCGGCGATCGACATCGGCACCGAGATCAGGATGATCACCGGATCGCGGAAGCTCTCGAACAGCGCCGCGAGCGCGAGGAAGATGACCACCATGGCGAAGGCGATCGTCAGGATGAAGCCGCCCGACTCGCGCACGTACTGGCGCATCTGGCCGCTGTAATCGACCCCATAGCCCTGCGGCAGCATGCGCGCAGCGATGCCGTTCAGCGTGTCCAGCGCATCGCCCAGCGTGACGCCGGGCATCATGATGCCGCTGATCGTCGCGGCGTTGAGCTGCTGGAAGCGGTTGAGCGAACGCGGCACCACCTCGGTTTCGATCTTCGCGACCGTGGACAGCGGCACCGGCACACCCTGCGGCGTGTGCAGGTAGTAGTCCCCGAGCTGGTCCGCGTTCAGGCGAAAGCGCTGGCCCGCCTGCGGCATGACCTTGTAGGAGCGGCCCGCCAGGGAGAAGTAATTGACGTAACCGCCGCCGAGCATCGCCGACAGGCTGCTGCCGATGTCGCGCATCTGCAGGCCGAGCTGGGCGGCCGCGTCGCGGTCGATGGCCACCGTGGCCTGCGGCTTGTCGATGCGCAGATCGCTGTCGAGGAACATGAACATGCCGGACTTCATGGCTTCGGCCAGGAAGCCGCGCGCCACCTCGTCGAGCTGCGTGAACTGGTCGGTGGTGGTGATGACGAATTCGACCGGCATCCCCCGCGCGCCTGGCAACGGCGGCAGCTGGAACACCGCACCGCGCAACCCGGCCACTTCGTCGTCGAAGGCCTGCTGCAGCAGCGGCACCAGATCGTTCGCCGTCTCGGTGCGCTCGTCCCAGGGCTTCAGCACCGTACCGGTGAAGACCGAGCCCGCGGCCTCGAACTGGAACACGTCGGTGACCACCGGAAACTTCTGCACGATGCCGAAGATGTCGTGCGCGTAGGTGTTCAGCAGGCCATGGGTGACGTTCGGCGCCCCCGTGAAGGTCGCCATCAGGAAGCCCTGGTCCTCCTGTGGCGCCAGTTCCTTGCGCGCGTTGCCATAGAGAAACCAGATCGCCACGAGCACGATGCCGGCGAAGGCGAGCGTCACGGCGACGGTGTCGAGGCTGGCATGCAGCCCCCGCTCATAGGCATGGCGCAACCGGTCGAAGCCACGGTTGCTGAACGCCTCGAAGCGTGCGGTCCAGCCGTGTTCGGCCGCCATCGGCCGCAACAGCTTCGCGCACATGACCGGCGAGAGCACGAGCGCCACGACGGTGGAGACCACCACCGCGGCGACGAGCGTGAAGGCGAATTCCGAGAACAGCGCGCCCGTGAGCCCGCCCTGGAAGCCGATCGGCACGTAGACCGCGATCAGGACGGCGCCCATGGCGATGATCGGCCCGGCCAGTTCGCGCGCCGCCTTCACCGCCGCCGCGACCGGCGCCATGCCCTCCTCGATGTGCCGGTTGACGTTCTCGACCACGATGATCGCGTCGTCCACGACGAGGCCGATGGCGAGCACCATGGCGAGCAGTGTCAGCAGGTTGAACGAGAAGCCGGCCGCGAGCATCAGGGCGAAGGCGCCGACCAGCGACAAGGGTATCGCGACCACCGGAATCACCACCGCGCGCGGCGAGCCGAGGAAGACGAACACGACCATGGTGACGATGACCAGCGCTTCGACGATCGTGACGGCAACCTCGTCGATGGCATCGCGCACGAACATCGCCGAGTCGTACATGATCTCGGCATCGAGCCCGCGCGGCAGCCGTGAGTGCAGCTCGTCGAACGCCGTGCGCACCCGGGTCGTCGTCTCCAGCAGGTTCGCACCGGGCGCGATGTTGATGCCGAGAGCGACCGAATCCTTGCCATTGGAAACAAAGCCCGTCTCGTAGTCCTCCGAGCCGATAGTCACCGTGGCGACGTCCTTGAGGCGCACGATCGCCCCGCCGGACCCGCTCACCACGAGGTCGCGGAACTCCTCCAGGCTGTGCAGGCCGGTGGAGGCCACCAGCCCGACCTGCACGGCAGCGCCCTGGGTCTTGCCGAGGCTGGAGAGGAAGTTGTTGGCGGCGAGCGCCTGGTTGATGTCGGTCGCGGTGAGGCCATAGGCCGCGAGCCGCTCGGGATCGAGCCAGGCGCGCAGCGCGAGCTGCTTGGCGCCGAAGATGTCGACGCTCTGCACGCCCTCGAGCGCCTGCAGGCGCGGCTGCACGAGCCGCACGAGGTAGTCGGTGACCTGGTTCGGCGGCAGCACTTCGGAGACGAAGTCGATGTACATCGCCGCAAACTGCTGGCCGACGCTGAGCGTGATCACCGGCAGCTGCGACTCCGGCGGCAGCTCGTTGCGGATCGAGTGCACCTTGTTGCTGATCTCGGTCAGGGCCTTGTTCGGGTCCCAGTTGAGCTGCAGGTTGGCGGTGACGGTGCTGAGGCCGCTGCCGCTGGAGGAAACGATGTAGTCGATGCCGGTGGCCTGCGACACCGCGCGCTCGATCGGGGCGGTGATGAAGCTCGCCACGAGATCGGGCGAGGCCCCGAAATAGGTCGTGGTCACCGTGACCACCGCGTTCTGGGTCGAGGGAAACTCCTGCACATGCAGCAGTCCCGCCGAACGCAGGCCCAGCACGAGGATCAGCACGCTCACGACGGTGGCGAGCACCGGCCGTTCGATGAAGATGTCGGTGAACTTCATGGGCGCCGCGCGGGCTCGTCGGGCGGACGGGGTGCCGGGTCGTTCGGCGGCTGCACCGAGTTGTCGACCTTCACCTGCGTGCCGTCCTGCAGCTTGATCTGGCCGGCGCTGACGACGGTGGTGCCAGCCGCGACACCGGAGAGGATCGCGACCTGGTCGCCGCGTGTCGGACCGACCTGCACGAAGGCCTGCCGGGCGACGAGCCTGTCGCCCGCGGGCTGCACCAGGTAGACCACATCGCCGAAGGTGTTGTAGACAATCGCCGCCTGCGGGAGCGTGATGTGTTGCACCGGGGCGCCGGCGTGGACCTCGACCGACACATACATGCCCGGCAGCAGCCGGTGCGCGGGGTTGGCGACGCGCGCGCGCACGGTCACGTTGCGCGTCTGCTGGTCCACCTGCGCGTCGACGGCGATGACCTCGCCACCGAACGCCTCGCCCGGCCAGGCGTCGGCCGTCACGGCGACCGGCTGTCCCGGGGCGATCCGGCCGAGTTCGCGCTGCGGCAGGAAGAAATCGACCAGCAGCTGGTCGAGCGCCTGCAGCGTGGCGATCTTGGTACCGGCACTCAGGTACTGGCCGACGTCGACGACGCGCAGTCCGATGCGCCCGCCGAAAGGCGCGCGGATCGACGTGCGCTTCAGTCCCTCCCGCTCCTGTTTCAGCTGCGCCTCGGTGGAGGCCAGCTGCGCGGCCGCGGCATCGAGTGCCGCCTGGCTCACGAGTTTTCGGCCAGCCAGCTCCTGGTTGCGCTGGAAGTCGGCCCGCGCCAGCTCGACGGCCGCCTGCGCCTGGCGCAGCCTGCCAACGTCGACGCCCGAGCGCAGGTTCACCAGCACCTGGCCCGCCTGCACGTCGTTGCCCGACTCGAAGCGGATCTCCTCGACGATACCCGACACCTCGGCCGAGACATCGGTGCCGCTGACGGCGCGCAGGCTGCCGACCGCCCGCAGCGTCGGCTGCCAGTCGAGCATCTCGGCGGTCGCCGTCGAGACGGTCTGGATGGGCGCAGGTGCGGAGGCCATGCGCTCGAGCATCGTGGCGCGTTCGAATGCCTGGAAGCCGAGCACCCCGCCGAAGACGACAGCACAGCCGATGAGCATGATGACCAGGCGGCGCCTGGCCACATGGGGTCCGGACACCCTGCGTAAGGGTTCCTGCATGGAAGAGGTCATTGCGGCGTCTCGGCTCGACGGGGCGCCTAGGATACCCGTAGGAGCGGCTTCAGCCGCGATCCCGCCGCATCGCCGTCGTAGGAAGCGGCTTCAGCCGCGACCCCAGAAGCCCCAACCGTAGGAGCTTCAGCCGCGATCCCGGACCACCTGCAGGAATCGGGCTACCCGTGGGAGCGACGCCAGTCGCGACTCCCCGGTCGGCGTGGTGTCAGGGCTGTTGCCGGGCCGCTCGCAGCGGGACGCTCGCTGCGGCCATCCATGGCCTCGCTCGCTCGTCTCGGGCTGGCGC
>CAYQAR010000067.1:0-15344 GCA_964415505.1 uncultured Chromatiaceae bacterium
GTCAACTGCAACCTGCAGCGGCTCGACGGGCCGGTGCGCGGCAACGGCAAGATCATCCAGGAACTCGAACGCAGCTTCCGCGGTGCGGGCTGGCAGGTGATCAAGGTGATCTGGAGTGGCGAGTGGGACCCGCTGTTCGCCATCGACCACGCCGGCATCCTGCAGGAACGCATGGAACGCGCCGTCGACGGCGACTACCAGATGTACTCGGTCTCCAGCGGCCAGGAAGTGCGCGATCACTGGGTCGGCGACGATGCGCGCCTCGCCGGGATCATGGCCGTGCTCTCCGACGAAGAAATACGCTGCATCCGCCGCGGCGGCCACGACCAGCGCAAGATCTACGCCGCCTTCCAGCGCGCCGCCGCCGCCGACCGGCCGACGGCGATCCTGATCAAGACCATCAAGGGCTACGGCATGCAGGGCCACGAGGGCTCCAACGTCGTGCACCAGAAGAAGAACCTGACCGCCGAGGAGCGCGTGGAAACCGCGCGCCGGCTGCGCATCCCGCTCGACGATGCGGCGGCGACGCGCGCCGAGTTCTATTGCCCGCCCGAGGACAGCCCGGAGCTACGCTACCTGCGCACCCGGCGCGGCGCGCTCGGCGGGCCCTGGCCGCGGCGCGTGGTCGAGTGCCCGGCACTCGCCGCACCCGACCTCACCTTCTTCCAGGAGCAGCTCGATGGCTCCGACGGCCGCCCGCTGTCGACCACCATGGCCTTCGTGCGCATGCTCGGCAAGCTGATCGGTCATCCGGATCTCGGCCGCTACATCGTGCCGATCGTGCCCGACGAGGCACGCACCTTTGGCATGGAAGCGCTGTTCCGCCGCTCGGGGATCTACTCCTCCGAGGGGCAGAAGTACCGGCCCGTCGACAGCACCACGCTCAGCCCCTACCGCGAAACCCGCGACGGCCAGATCCTGCAGGAAGGCATCTGCGAGGCCGGCGCGCTCGCGAGCTTCCTCGCTGCCGGCACCGCCTATGCCCTGCACGGCGTGCCCACGATCCCCTTCTACATCTTCTATTCGATGTTCGGCTTCCAGCGCGTCGGCGACATGATCTGGAGCGCCGGCGACATGCTCTGCCGCGGCTTCCTGCTCGGCGGCACCGCCGGGCGCACCACACTCAACGGCGAGGGTCCGCAGCACCAGGACGGCCACTCGCAGGTCATCGCCAGCACCGTGCCGAACATGGCGAGCTACGACCCGGCCTTCGCCAGCGAGCTCGCCGTGATCGTCCGCGACGGCATCGACCGCATGTACGCCCGGCAGGAGGACGTCTTCTACTACATCACGCTCTACAACCAGAACTACGCCATGCCGCCGCTGCCAGCCGACCGCGCCGTCGCCATCAAGGGCATCGTCCGTGGCATGTACCGGTTCCGCCGCTCGGCGCTCACCGCCCGCAAGGGACGCCGGGTCCATCTCTTCGGCAGTGGCGCCATCATGACGGAGGTGCTGGAAGCCGCCACCCTGCTCGAGACCGAGGGCATTCCCGCCGATGTGTGGAGCGTGACGAGCTACACCGAGCTCGCGCGCGAGGCCCTGCGGGTGGAACGTACCAGCCGCCTTGCCGGGACCCCGGCGCGACCCTGGGTGGAGCAGCTGCTCGCTGATGAGGATGGGGTCTTCGTCGCCGCAAGCGATCACGTGAAGGCGCTGCCGCTCTCGATTGCCGCGTGGGTACCCGGGTCCTATACCGTGCTCGGTACCGACGGCTATGGACTCAGCGAGTCACGCGAGGAGCTGCGCCGGCATTTCGAGGTGAGTGCGGCCTGCATCGCCCACGCTGCTGCCGCGGCGCTCAACACGACCCGGGCGGTGACGAAGAAGGAACTGCAGCGACTTGCGCGCCGCTGGGGCATCGACCCCGGCAAACCGGATGCGGCGCACGCCGGACCGACGGCGTATCGGGACTGACGCGCAGCCGGCAGGCGCGACGGGCTCAGCGCCGGCGACGGTAACCTGCAACCGCCAGGAAGGCGGTGGCGAGCAGGCCGGCCGCCGGCGGCAGCGGTACCGGCGCGACGGTGACGTTGGAAATCTTGTATGCGTCGCACTGGGCGTCGCCGCCGTCGCCCGTCGCAATGCACTGGCGCGCGGCAAATTCGCCTGACAGCAGCAGCACGTTGCCGCTTCCCGACAGTGCGTGGCTGAACGGCTCGAAGTCCGGCGAGATCGTGCTGAGCGTGCCGGCGCCAAGCCCCGGCAGGGTTGCCAGGCTGGCGAAGCTGTATCCGCTCAGGTCGGGAACTGCGGCGACGTCGCCAATCCAGTAACTGATATCGCGATCGTTGGCGTCGTCACCCGGGCCGTCGTGGGGGTCGACCATCAGGCTCTCGAACGTCACGCGCTGGTCGAAGAACAGCACCAGCAGGTCAGCGCGGCCACCGACGGTGTCGACCTCGTGCTCATCGCTGTTGTCGCAGGCGCCCCAGGCGAGGCCCTCGGCGCGGTTGCAGATGCCGAGCCCGGAGCCCCAGCTCCAGATCTCGGCGGTCTCGAAAAGATAATGTCCGGACTCGACCGGCGACTCGGCCCCGGTCTCTGCCCAGGCGCTGGCCGTGAGCGTGATGCCGCCATCCGCGAACACGACGCTGTTCCCATAGCCTCCGCCACCACCACCGCCATCGGCGAGATTGATCGTGACAGCCTGGGCGGGCGCGGTTAGAAACGCAGCCGCGGCCAGCACGGTGAGGGACCGCGGCGGCAACAGCCTGGCAGCTGAATGAAGGGCTCGCATCGGAACAGGCTCCCTGTCAGGGCGGCGATTTTTTGTTCTTGCCTCGTGATCGAGTCTATGCCCGGCCGCTCGCGCCCGGCAACGACGATTTGTCATAACGAGGCCGGTCATCGCCGGATCCTGTCGCAGCCACGACAGGCCGATTGAGCCGCACGACAAACAGTGACGCGAGTCAGCGAGCCTCTGCCTCTTCGCCGACGAGGATCGCGTGTACCCGCAACGGCCCGTGTGCCCCGAGCCGGCTCGGCACACCGAGGTCGGCGGTGCGCGACGGGCCGAGCACCAGGCTGACCTGGCGCGGCAGCGGTGCAGGCAGCGCGCGCAATCGCTGCCAGAGCGCCTCGAGCGACTCGACCAGCTGCGCGGCCTCGACGACGACGATATGGGTCGCCGCCAGGAAAGCGGTCTGCGCGGCGTGCGTCGCACCCGAGGCGAGCACCACGACACCTTCCGCAGCGACGGCCGCGAGGCAGCCGCTGACGAGCGTCGCCCCATCCGCCGGCACAGGCCCGGCGCGGCAGCGCAGGCGCGGTTCCAGCGCGAGCCCGGCGATCGCCGGCGTCGGCGCACTGAGATGGATCTCCGGACCGAGTCGAGCAGCGTCGAGGTAATCGGCGATCGCGGCGGCGACCCCGCTCCGTGCTGGCACCGTGACCACGGTGGCTGCGGCAGCCGTGGCGTGGGCGGTGAACCGCCGCGCAAGCTCTGTCCAGGCGACACCGCCACTCATGAAAGGCTGCGGCGCGGGCGCCGGCGGCTCTGCGCTCCGCCCGATGGCGGCCAGCATCGCAGCGCGTGCCGTGTTCGTGTTCATGGTCCGCGCGAGCGCCACTGCGCCTGGAAGGTCCGCCCCTGCGGCGCCGGCAGGTCGCGCACTGCCAGCCACCCCCGGCCAACCCTGGGAAGCCAGCGCAGACGCCGTCCGCCACGCGGTGCCGGTACGGACAGCAGGCGCAGCGCCCGCGCCGCAGCACCAAGCACGAGCCGATAGAGAAAGGGGTGCGCCGCCAGCCACTGCCACAGGCGCAGCGCGCGGCGCTCGGCCGGGGCCGTCAGCCCGCCGCGCAGCGCTTCCTCGCGCCACTCGCGCAGCAGCCGCGGCAGCGGGATCGCCACCGGACAGACCTCTTCGCAGCGACCGCAGAGCGTGGAGGCCGCGGGCAGGTCGACCGTACCGGCGAGCCCATCGAGCGCCGGGGCGAGCGCTGCACCCATGGGACCCGAGTACACCGAGCCGTAGGCATGACCGCCGATGGCGGTGTAGACGGGGCAGTGGTTCAGGCAGGCCGAGCAACGGATGCAGCGCAGGATCTCCTGGCGTGATGTGCCGAGCAGCGCACTGCGCCCGTTGTCGACCAGCACCACGTGGAACTCGCGCGGGCCGGCCGCGTCACCCGCCCGGCGCGGCCCATGCACCAGCGTGGTGTAGCTCGACAGCGGCTCGCCGATCGCCGAGCGCGCCAGCAGCCGCAGCAGCACGCCGAGATCATCCAGTGTGGCGACCACCTTCTCGATCCCCGTGACGACGATGTGCATGGCCGGCAGCGAGGCGACGAGATCCGCGTTGCCCTCGTTGGTGACCAGCACCGCCGCACCGGTCTCGGCCACGAGAAAATTGGCGCCGGTGATGCCGACCTCCGCCGCCTGGAACACGGCGCGCAGTTCCGCACGCGCCTCGACCAGCATTTCTCCCGCTTCGGTCAGCGGTGCGCTGCGCTCGCGACGGTGATGCTGCTCGAAGGTCGCACCCACCTCGGCCAGGCCGAGGTGCAGCGCCGGCGCGAGGATATGGCTCGGGCGTTCGCCGCGCAGCTGGATGATGTACTCGCCGAGGTCGGTTTCGGTGACGCCCAGGCCGCGCGCTTCGAGCGCCTCGTTGAGACGGATCTCCTCGGTCACCATCGACTTGCTCTTGATGACCCGGTGGGCTCCGGCACGTTCGCACAGGCCGGCGACGATGGCATTCGCCTCGGCCGCGGTGCGGGCCCAGTGCACCACACCACCCGCGGCCAGCACGCGCTGCTCGTACACCTGCAGGTAATGGCCGAGGTGGTCGAGCACGCGGTCGCGCGACTCGCGCGCGCGCTCGCGCAGCGCCGCGTGATCGGGCAGCCCGGCGAGGGCCGCGCTGCGCAGCGCCGGCATCATGCGACGCATGCCCTGCAGCGAGCGCTGCAGGGTCGGCTGCGCCAGCGCTGCACGGCTGCGCGCCGGGAAATCCACGTCAGCGGGGATCACGCGGCTCTCCCGGCGCGGCAAGCGCCAGCAGTTCGGCCACGTGCAGGGTTCGCAGTGGCAGGTCGCGGCGCTGCGCGCGGCCTTCGAGGTGCAGCAGGCAGCCGAGATCGGCGCCGACGAGCGCCTCGGCACCGGTGGCGAGCACCTCGTCGAGCTTGCGGTCGGCGGCCTGCGCCGAGATCTCGGGGTACTTCACGCAGAACGCCCCGCCGAAGCCGCAGCACTCCTCGCGGCCCGGCAACTCCTTCAACTCGAGGCCGGCGACCCGCCCGAGCAGGGTGCGCGGTTCGGCGGCGCTGCCGAGGCGGCGCAGTGCTGCACAGCCATCGTGCCAGGCAATGACAGCCGGTGCCGGCAGCGCCGCCTTGCCGACAGCCGTGCCGCCTGCAAGGAACGCGGTGAGCTCGACCGTGCGCCCGGCGAGCGCCACGGCGGCCGCGTGCGCTGCGCTGCCGGGCTCGAACAGCGTCGGGTAGTCGCGCACCGTCGCCACGCAGGATGCCGAGGGCGCCACCACCCGCTCGTAGCCAGCAAAGGCCCTGATCATGCCCAGCGCGAGCCGCCTGGCGCCGTCGCGATCGCCGGCACTCGCGTGTGCCTGCCCGCAGCAGGTCTGCACCGGCACCGCCACGCGACAGCCGGTGCGTTCGAGCAGCGTCACCGCCGCCTGCGCCACCGACGGGCGGAACAGATCCACCAGGCAGGTGACGAGCAACGCGACCACGGGGGGCGACTCGCTCATGTTGCCGCTATCCTAATGGACCCGCCGCCGAGCGGCGACTGTGCCCCGCGCCCATGGATGCAAATCTCTACGCCCTGTTCGCACGCGCCTTTCCGGCGGACCGCACGCAGGTCGCCCTCGCCACACCCGCCGGTACCGCGTTTGACTACGCTGCGCTCGACACCGGCAGTGCGCGCCTGGCCGGCCTGCTCGCCACCCTCGGTCTGCAACCCGGTGACCGCGTCAGCGTGCAGGTGCGCAAGTCCCCGCAGGCGGTGCTGCTCTACCTCGCCTGCCTGCGCGGCGGCTACGTCTTTCACCCGCTCAACGACGGCTACCGGCGCGACGAACTCGCCTGGCTCGTCGCCGACGCCGATCCCGCGCTCGCGGTCTGCGACCCGGATGCCGCCGACCTCTTCACCGGCCTCGTCCCGGCCCGCTGTCGCGTGCTGACGCTTGCCGCCGATGGCACCGGTTCGCTCACGACCGCGGCCGCCACCACCACCACGGACCTGCCCGCGACCGTGTCGCGGCGCGAATCCGACCTCGCCGCACTCCTCTATACCTCCGGCACCACGGGGCGCGCCAAGGGCGCGATGCTCTCGCACGGCAACCTCGCCGCCAACGTGCGCGCACTCGTCGCCGCCTGGGGCTTTGGCCCGACCGACCGGCTGCTGCATGCCCTGCCGATCTATCACGCCCACGGCCTGTTCGTCGCGCTCGGCTGTGCGTTCGCCAGCGGCGCGAGCCTGCGGCTCCTGCCGCGGTTCGATGCCGCCGACGTACTGTCTGCCCTGCCCGGCTGCACGGTCATGATGGGCGTGCCGACCTATTACACGCGCCTGCTGGCCCAGTCCGCCTTCGACCGCAGGGCCTGCGCCGGGGTACGACTGTTCGTGTCCGGCTCCGCGCCGCTCACGCCTGCCACCTTCACCGCGTTCCGCGCGCGCACCGGGCACGACATCCTTGAACGCTACGGCATGACGGAAACCGGCATGAACACCTCCAATCCGCTCGCCGGCGAACGGCGCGCCGGCAGCGTCGGCCCGCCACTGCCGGGTGTCGAACTGCGCATCGTCGACGCCGACGGCGCACCACTGCCCACCGGGCAAACCGGCGCGATAGAACTGCGCGGCGCGAATGTCTTCAAAGGCTACTGGCGCCAGCCGGAGCAGACCGCCGCGGCCTTTACTGCCGACGGCTGGTTTCGCAGCGGCGACCTCGGGTTCCTCGATGCCGACGGCTATCTCACCATCAACGGCCGCGGCAAGGACCTGGTGATCTGCGGCGGGCTCAACGTCTACCCGCGCGAAGTCGAGCTCGCCCTCGATGCATTGCCTGGCGTGGCCGAGTCGGCAGTGATCGGTGCGCCGCATGCGGAATTCGGTGAGGCGGTCGTCGCCGTGGTCGTGCCGGCGCCTGGCGTAACGCTCGACGAAGCCGCCATCATCGGGGCACTGAAGGCGCGGCTCGCCGGCTTCAAGGTCCCGAAGCGGGTCTTCGTGGTCGCGGAGCTGCCGCGCAATGCCATGGCGAAGGTCGAGAAGGCCGTCCTGCGCACACGCTACGCCGCGTGTTGCGCCGACAGCGGCAGCGCTTCATGAAATCACAGCACCGTCTTTCCAGGGGCGCCCATCTCCTCGCGCACCAGCTTCGGCACGAGATAGCCCGGCAGCCTGGCAGCGATGGCCCGCGCGAGCTCACGCGCGCGCGCTTCGGGAACCTCGAAATGCGCCGCGCCCCGCACACGGTCGAGCAGATGCAGGTAGTACGGCAGCGCCCCGGCGTCGAACAGCGCAACCGACAACGCCACTAGCGTCTCCTCGTCGTCGTTGACGCCCGCGAGCAGCACGGACTGATTGAGTAACTGGACCCCGGCGGCGCGCATGCGCGCGAACGCCGCGACGACAGCGGCGTCGATCTCCTGCGCGTGGTTGGCGTGCACCACGACCACCGTCGGCCACGGCAGCGAGCGCAGCCAGGCGATGAACCCGTCGTCGACGCGCGATGGCAGCACGATCGGCATGCGGGTGTGCACCCGCAGCCGCCGCAGTTGCGGGATCGTGGCGAGACTCCCGCTCAGCACCCCGAGACGCGTGTTCGACAGCGCCAGCGGGTCGCCGCCGCTCAGGATGACCTCCTCGATGTCCGCATCGGCGGCGATCGCCGCAAGCGCCCCGCTCCAGCGCCCATCGCCGGACAACTGCTCCTCGTAAGGGAACTCCCGGCGGAAGCAGTAGCGGCAGTGCACGGCGCAGGCACCGGTCGTCACCAGGAGCGCACGACCCCGGTACTTGTGCAGCAGTCCCGGCGCCAGGTTTGCCGCTGCCTCGCCGAGCGGATCGCCACTGTAACCCGCGACCTCGACGAGTTCAGCGCCGAGCGGCAGCACCTGGCGCAGCAGCGGATCGCCGGCATCACCCCGGCGCATGCGCGCGACGAAGGACCGCGGGACGCGCAGGCGAAAGCGGGCCGCCGCCGCAAGCGCCGGGGTCAGCAGCGCGCGGTCGAGCGCCAGCGCCTCGAGCAGTTCACCCGGATCGGTGAAAGCTTCCGCCAGTTCACGCTGCCAGCACACCTCATGGCGGCCTGCGGGTTCGGCCAGCATCCTTGTCGCCTTCCTGCATTTTCCGGCGCCGATTCTGGGGCCATGCACGGCCGCAGACAACGCCGCCGGATGCTGCGCCGCCAGCGGGGGCCTGCGCCCTGGCGACCCGTGTGCCATGATCGCCCGGCAGGGCAACTGCGACTGCGCCGAAGCGTCAGGATGAGCCCGTACCCGATCTGCACCGTCGGCCATTCGAACCGAACGCTCAAGGACTTTGCCGGCCTGCTGCGGGCGGGTGAGGTCCAGCTGGTGGTCGACATCCGCACCGTCCCGCGCTCCCGCCACAACCCGCAGTTCAACGCCGGCGACATCGAGGACGGCCTGCGCCCCCACCAGATTGGCTATACGCGTATCGCGGAACTCGGCGGCCTGCGCGGCAGATCGAAGACCGTGACCCCCGAGGTCAACGCTTTCTGGACCCACGCGAGCTTCCACAACTATGCCGACTACGCCCTGTCAGCCGAATTCCGCACCGGATTAGGGCGCCTGCTCGGACTCGCCGACGAACGACGCGTGGCGATCATGTGCTCCGAGGCGGTGTGGTGGCGCTGTCATCGCCGCATCGTCTCCGACTACCTGCTGGCGGCGGGCCGCGAGGTATTGCACCTGATGGGCGCCGACCGCATCGAGCCGGCACGGCTGACCGCAGGGGCCGTACCGGCGCGGGACGGGATCCGTTATCCACCGACGTCACCCGGGTGAATTCCCGGCGACCGGGAGACTCAGGGCCGCCCGGCCCGCTCCGGCAGCTTCACCCGCCGGCTCCACAGATCCCAGCCCTTGCCGCTGCCGTAGCGCGCATCGAGCTGCATGATCCAGCGGTACCAGAGCCGCGCCAGCAGCACACCCGACAGCATGGTGATCGCCGCTGGCTTCCAGCCGAGTATCCAGTCCTGGCCGTTGACCAGGTACAGCAGGACGATCATGCCGAGGTACAGGTACAGGTGGATGACCACCGACAGCCAGGTCGCATAGCGGCGATAGTCGCGCGGTCCCCAGGGATAGGCCGGCGGGGTCGGTTCGTTCATAGCGGCTTGACCACGGCGAGGAACACCACCAGCGTGCCGAACACCATGATGATCGGTGCGGTCAGCAGCAGGAACAGCCAGTGCCACTGCACCGTGCGCTCGAAGGCAAGCCGATCGCCACGCAGGCGCAGGCGACGCTTGCTGCCGCCGAAATACGACATGTTGTAGTCGATGATCTCGATCGGCAGGAAGATGCCGACGACGATCAGGAGCTTGAGCGCGAGCCAGGCCGAGGCCGTGCTCCAGCCGGCCACCCAGTACAGCAGCGGACCGGTCACCAGCACGACCGGAAAGGCGATGTGCTCGTAGTCGACGATCTGGTCCCAGCGCTCAATGGCCCAGTCGCGCAGCTCGATGACTTCGGCATCCGTGGGATTGCGGCGCCAGGCCTTGAAGATCGGCACCAGGAAATAGGCGTACGCGGCCGCTGCGCTCCAGATCCACGCCATCACGGCGAACAGGTGCACGGCCTTGATGTAGAGGTACCCCGGTGCGAGCCAATCCCGAACTGCTTCCAACACGGTTTACCTGATCGATCTGCCAACGTGCGCCACGCGAGTCTATTCAGGCCCGCACCAACCTGCAATCCACGAGCTCAGCGCGCAGACATCGCCGCCCGGAGGTGTTCGCGCAACGCCCGGCGCTGCACCTTTCCGGTGGCGTTGCGCGGCAGCTCCGCCAGCACGACGACCCGACGCGGGCACTTGTAGTGCGCGAGACGCTCGCGGCACCAGTCCGCCAGGGCTGCCGGTTCGACGCCCGCCTGCCCCCGCAGCACGACCGCCGCGACCACCTGCTCGCCCCAGAGTTCGTGCGGCACCCCGACGACACCGCAGTCGGCGACTGCCGGATGCGTGCCGAGCACCGCTTCCACCTCGGCCGGATAGACGTTCTCACCACCGGAAATGATCATGTCGCCGAGGCGGTCGACCAGGTGCAGGCAACCGTCGTCGTCGAGGAAGCCGACATCCCCGGTATGCAGCCAGCCATCCGCATCGAACGACGAGGCTGTCCCTTCGGGCAGGCTCCAGTAGGTCGGCCGCGGCCACGGTGTGCGCAGCTGCACTTCGCCGCGCTCGCCCGGGGGCAGCGTCCGGCCGTCGCCGGGATCGACGATGCGCAGAGCGACACCCGGATCCGGAAACCCCGTCGGCGGATGCGCCTCCTCGCCCGTCTGGTCGAAGCGATGGGCGGCGGGTGGCAGGTGGCAGACCGCACACAGCGTCTCGGTCATGCCGTAGGCCTGCACGAAGCGGCAGCGGAATGCGTCGGCCGCCGCACGCAGGAGCGCTGGCGGCATCGGTGCAGCGCCGTAGCTGATGTTTTCCACGGAGCCGAGGTCGCGCGGCTGGCGCTGCTGCTCGGCGAGCGCCATCTGCACCAGTGTCGGCACCAGCAGCAGGTGGGTCACGCGATGGCGCTCGACCGCATCCAGCATCGCAGCCGGCGTCGCCTGCGGCAGCAACACCTGCGTCATGCCGAACAACAGCGCATATTGCGACCACATGGCGCCGGCGACGTGGAACAGCGGCGGTACGATGAGCAGCACGGAATCGGGCTGGAAGCCGTGCGGCTGCGGCGCGAGGAGCGCCTGCTCGACACCGGCCAGTGAATTCATCACCCCTTTGGGGCGGCCGGTCGTGCCTGAGGTGTAGAGCAGGAAGGCCGGGTCGTCGTCCTGCGGCGGGCGCCTGACCCCGGACAGCCTGCCGGCAGCGCGCGCCAGCGCATCGAGGAACCCGCCACCGGCGCCGTCATCGACGGCCTCCAGCGCAACCCCGGCCGGCACCAGTGCGCGAAACTGCTGCTCACCAACCACCAGGCGCGGTGTGGCGTCGCGGATGATGTAGTCGAGTTCGGCCGGCGACAGGCGCCAGTTGAGACCGACCAGCGCGAGGCGCGCACGCCGTGCCGCGATGACCAGGACCGGATGCTCCGGCCGGTTGCAGCCGAGCCAGCCGATGCGATCGCCGGCGGTGGCGCCGGCTGCGACCAGCCGCCCGGCCAGCGCATCGGCCGCCGCATCGAGTTGGGCCCAGGACAGGGTGCGATCGGGCGCGATGACCGCAGGCCGCGCCCCGAAGCGACGCGCGTACTCACGCACCCGTGCCTCCAGGCGCAGCGGAAGCGCGCAGGATTCGACAATCTCAGCCACGACCCAGGAACGCCCTAATAGGTGGTGGTGGTGACGCCCATCTGCTTCAGCATGAAGTCACGGTCGAAATACTCTTTCCAGAGCCGGATCCTGCCGTTCTCGAACTCGAAGATACCGACGGTCGGATAGGCAACCTTGCGGCCATCCCAGAGAAAGCTGTCGACACGCTCGGCGACAACCGCCCCGTCCACCACGCCGATGCGCCGGATGTCGATGTTGATGTTGCTGGAATGCCTGCCCACCTCGACGCACATCGCGCGGATCGCCTCGTGCCCCTGCCACGGACTCGCCAGCATCATCGACTGCAGGGCCCCGTCGGGCGTGAATACGCTGGTCGCCGCCTCCCAGTCCTGGCGCATCCACGCGCCGAACATGTCGCGGACGAACTGGATCTTCCCGGCGTCGGTGGCAAGCGGCTGGATCATCGTCCCTTCCCCGTCAGCGGATGCGCGACGGGACAGGATGCCGCGACAGGTATACCAGCGCAAGGTGCCGGGTTTGGCGTACTGGCTTATTGGCCTTTCGTGGCAGGAGCCAGTCAGCCAAACCGGGCACCGCGAATCCGCGGCAGGAAACAGACGCCAAAGCCCGTCAGCATCAACCATAGCGTTGCCGGCAATGGCACCTCGGCTGCAGGCAGGATGCCCGGGCTGAACTGCAGCGTGAAGAAATCCCGCAACGCAAAGTCGGCTGCGATCCGCATGACCGGATCGACGACCGCATGCGCTTCGGCCCCGCCCGTGATCGGCAGGTAAGCCCGCGGTTTGACTTCTCCGTAGGCGCCCATCGTCACGGTTTGCGCGACCCCGGGGACGAAATCGATGAGCTGATGCACATTGAGTCCATCCTCGTCGCCCAGGGAGGTCAACGAGAACGGGACAAAGGCCTGCGCATTATCACCGACAAGTCCGACATACACGGAGGCGTTCATCACCGCGGAATATTCGCCGGCCTTGCTGACCCAGACATTGCCGAATGCACTGACGTCGACCGGGACTACATCGAGCACCGGCGCGCCCGGAAGTGCCACCACGGCAACCTCGTATTCAATGTCGACTTTGCCGTACGAACTCGTCTGTGCGGATGCCGCCAGGTCGAGGACGATGGTCGGAGTGTTGCCACCGGTGGTACGGGCGTGACCCGAGGAAAACCCCCCGGCAGCCTCGCAGTTCCGATCGATGGTGTCCGGCGCGAAAATCGACGTGCCACCGACCCCAGCCGGGCAGTCACCGCTGGTGCCGCCCGAAAGGCTCTCGATGAACTTCGCTTGCGTCAGGACCAGGGGGGCCGCGTCCGCCGCAACGGCGACGATCAGCGACAACACGCCTGAGACCAGGACCCGACCTGGGACGACCGGCCGAATGCTTTCGCACTCGGCATGATCTGTTGGTATGAACGCCTGCATTGGCCACCTCCCGGCATCGATGCCTGGACTGGGTTGTTGGCCTGATTCGACTTCTTGCAGCGCCGTCTGCGTACTACCCACCGCCGAAACTACGCCCCTCCACGACAAGGTGTCAATTACCGAAGGACTCGACTCGTGCGACATAACACGGTCGGCAGGCGCGTCGTTCAGGCAGCAGGAAAACAGCGGTGAAAGCCGGCATCAGCGCCACAGATAGACGAAACCGATTACCAGCCCCAGGATTACGACCAGTGCGCGCAGTCGCTTCGGATCGATCCGTCCGGCGAGTCTGCCGCCGGCGGTGCCACCGATCAGGGCACCCACGGCCATGACGATCACCGCCGACCACGCCGCCCTGCCGGAGAAAGCCAGGCTGATGGCGGCGGCGAGGTTGACCGCAAAGGCTATGGCCTGCTTGGCCGCGTTCAGCCGGCGGAAATCGTCCGCGAGCGTCAGGCCCAGTGCCGCGAGGACGATCACGCTCAGGCCTGCACCGAAGTATCCGCCGTATACAGCGGCCAGCGTCACGGCCAGCGCCGCACCTGCCAGCCCCACCGCTCCCGATCCTGCCACGACGCCCGTCGCGCCTGGACCATGATGGGCCAGCACCCAGCGGCGCACGGGTTCCTGCACGGCGATCAACAGCGAGGCGCCGAGGATCAGCCAGGGAATCAGTGCTTCGAAGATCCTTTCGCTCGCATGCAGCAGCAGGGCGGCACCACCCACGCCACCGAGCGCCGCAGGTGGCAGCAGCACCAGGAGACGTCGGCCCTGGCCGCCGAGGTCGGCGCGCTGCCCGAACGTGGCGCCGAGGTAGCCGGGCGCGAGGGCGAGCGTGCTGGTGATGTTGGCCTGTACCGGAGGAAGTCCCGCGGCGAGCAGTGCCGGAAAGGTGATCAGCGTGCCGCCACCGGCGAGCGCATTGACCAGTCCAGCCGCCGCCGCGGCGAGCCCCAGGAACAACAGATCGATGGCCGGAAGGTCGGACAAGCTGCCGACGATACCAGTGTCTACACGGCACCGTGTGATAATCCGGCACCTGACCCGCTGATCCGATGGATGGGATCGACATGAATACGCGCCCGCGCCGCTCCGCGCTCTACATGCCGGGCGCCAACGACCGTGCCCTGGCCAAGGCGCGCACCCTCCCCGCCGACGTGATCATCATGGATCTCGAGGACGCGGTGGCGCCGGAAGCCAAGGCGGAGGCGCGCACGCGCGTGGCACAGGCGCTCGCTGCGGGCGGTTACGGATCGCGGGAACTGGTGGTGCGCGTCAACGGCCTCGACACCCCGTGGGGCGCCGACGACCTCGCCGCCGTGGCCGGCATGCCCGCCCGGGCCGTGCTGCTGCCGAAAGTCGAGGACGGCCCGCAGCTGCGCGAGACCATCCGCCGGCTCGACCAGGCAGGCGGCGGGCACCTGCCGGTCTGGGTCATGGCCGAGCTGCCGCAGGCCATCCTCGCCATCGAGGCGATCGCCGGGCTCGCCCCGCGCGTGGCGGCGATCGTCATGGGTACGGCCGACCTCGGCCGGGCGCTGCGCCTGCCGGCCGATCCGGTGCGCACGGGCCTGCTCGGCGCGCTCGGCCAGTGCCTGCTCGCGGCCCGCGCCCGGGGCCTTGATATACTGGACGGCGTTTTCCCGGATCTGCGCGACGAGGCGGGACTGCGAGCCGAGTGCCGGCAGGGCAAGGCCCTGGGGTTCGACGGCAAGACGCTGATCCACCCGGGGCAGATCGCAGCCGCCAACGAGATCTTTGGGGTATCGGCGGAAGAAGCGGCAGCTGCCGAACGCCTGCTCACGGCGTGGGAGTCGGCCGCAGCGCGGGGCCAGGGGATCGCGGTGCTCGACGGGCGCATGGTGGAGCGGCTGCACGCCGAGGAGGCGCGCCGGCTGCTGGCTCTGCACCGTGCGGGCAGCGTGCCAGCAGACCAATAGGACAACCAGACGACGATGACAGGCTTTCCACACCGCGGCCCCGCCGACTGGGCGAAGCTGGCCGCCCGCGAGAACGACGGCCGCGATCCGGCCGAGCTCACCTGGCAGACCCCGGAAGGCATCCCGGTCAAGCCGCTTTACACCGCCGCCGACCTGGCGGGCCTCGAACACCTCGGCTCGCTCCCCGGCTTTGCGCCCTACACGCGCGGCCCGCGGGCGACCATGTACGCGGTCCGCCCGTGGACGGTGCGCCAGTACGCGGGCTTTTCCACGGCCGAGGAATCCAACGCCTTCTACCGGCGCAACCTCGCCGCCGGCCAGACCGGTCTCTCGGTCGCCTTCGACCTGCCCACCCACCGCGGCTACGACTCCGACCACGAGCGCGTGATCGGCGATGTCGGCAAGGCAGGTGTGGCGATCGACACCGTCGAGGACATGAAGATCCTCTTCGACCAGATCCCGCTCGAGCGCATGTCGGTGTCGATGACCATGAACGGCGCGGTGCTGCC
>CAYQAR010000068.1:0-15015 GCA_964415505.1 uncultured Chromatiaceae bacterium
CAGGCCGATGGCGATCAGCGCGTGGTAGATGCCCCAGACGGTGCCGAACAGGCCGATAAACGGTGCGGTCGAACCGGTGGTCGCCAGGAACGACAATCCACCCTGCATCTCGTTGTGGACCTTGTCGACGGCACGCTGCAGGGACTGCGTCACCCATTCGTGCAATGGAATCTGGTCGGTCAGGCGACCCTCGTGATGCTGCGCCGCATTGACGCCCTGCTCGGCGATGATGCGAAAGACGTTGTCGGCATCCTTCAACGAGGCGATGCCGTCCTGCAGGTTGCGGCCGGCCCAGAAGGACTTGTCCGTCGCCACGTACTGGCGACGCAGGCGCGACTGGTCCCAGAGCTTGGTGACGATGATGTACCAGGACCACAGCGACATGACCACGAGGATGATCAGCGTGCCCTTGGCGACGAAGTCACCCTGTTGCCACAGGGCCTTGAGGCCGTACGGATTCTCGACCTCAGCCGGGGCACCGACCGGACCCTCCGGCTCCGCTGGTTCGGCGGGCACGTCGGCTGCCTCGGCAGCCGGATCGGTCAGCGCCGGATCCACGGGGGCTGCGGCAAGCGCCGGATCGCTGGCGAGTTGCTGGGACACCGCATCGGCGGCGGGTGCCGGAGCAGCTGTGCCCGCCGGCGCCTGGGCGGCGAGCGCGATGCTCAGAGCGAAGGCAGCTAGTTCGACCATGGTGGTTTCATCCCCTCAGTACGTAGGCAAGTTGACTTATATATCCATGATGGCCGCCCCGCTCGGGTAGCGGCTGTATCATTCCGGCGACTATCGTTCTTTCTCGATCTTCCACACCACGCGGAACTCGTACCACATGGCAACGGGTTTACCATCTTCGGTGCCCGGCACGAAGCGCCAGGAGCGCTTGGCGTGCTTGATCGCCGCCTCGTCCAGGCGCGGGAAGCCGCTGCTCTGCGCGACCTGCGCTTCGCCGACGCGACCGTCCTCGAGAATGTAGAGGCGCAGCACCGTGGCCCCCTCTTCGCCCAGACGCTTGGACTGCGGCGGGTACTCGGGCTCGATCAGCGGCCTGCGCTTGTTCTGCTGCGGCGGTACCCGTTTGACCGCAGCGGGCGGCGGCGGTGGCCGGGCGACCGGCTTTTGTGTCGTCGCGGTGATCGCCGTCGTCTTCGCGCCCTCGACCGGCAGGTCGATGACGATATCCGGCGGCGGCACGAACGGCGGCGGCGTGACCTCGATCTTCGGCGGCGGCGGCGGCGGCTTGTCCTCCTCCTCCTTGACCTCCTCGATCATCTTGGTCTCGATCGGCCCGAACACTGCCTCGACCGCCTGCGTGGCCAGTCCAGCGTTCAGGACGTAGACGAAGCCGACATGGAGTCCCACGATGGCGAGGAACACCAGGGCCCGGCGGGAAATCATGGGCGTGCTGATCGTTGCGGCCATATCAACCTGACGTCTGACTTCTTGCGGCTCGTGCGGCGTCGAGTGGTTAGGTTACCGCCCGGGGCGCGTATGTTGCCACAAGCGTGCGGCAAATCACCACAAGTTTAACGCACCCATGCTGACAAGCGCCGCCATGGCCGACTGCTCGGCATACCACCACACCAGCGACGCGAACGCGGACGCGGCGACGACTCGGAGCGACTCGCCGGAATCCGCCGGCCACGGTTGACTTTGCGCGGTGCTTCCCCGAACATCCGAGCATGTTTTCCCGCATCAACCAAGGGCACGAAACGACAACCCGCCGGGGCATTCCCGCCGGGCTGGTAACCGTGCTGCTAGGCCTCGGGCCCCGGCGGTGCGGGCGTTTGACCGGTTAAGGTTTCTGCCAGTCATCCGGACCCCGCACCCCCAAGGTAGCGGGGTTTTTTTATGCCGTCGCGGCGCCGGCAACGGTCGCCCGGGACGGTTGCTCACGCCGCGCAGCCTGCCGCTGTGGGTCGTGGGCCCGGCGTCGGCCTGAGAGGGAGATCGAGCCATGAACGAGGCAGACAGCGAACGCGTGTTGATTTTCGACACCACGCTCCGGGACGGGGAACAGGCCCCGGGGTGCAGCATGACGCTGCAGGAAAAACTGCGCGTCGCCTCCGCCCTGCGTGACCTGCGTGTCGATGTGATCGAGGCCGGTTTCCCGGCGGCCTCCCCCGGCGATTTCGAGTCCGTGCGCGCCATCGCCGCCGAGATCGACGGGCCGGTGATCTGCGGCCTGGCACGCTGCCATGCCGGCGACATCGAGCGCGCCTGGCGTGCGCTGCAGGGTGCCCGCCGACCACGCATCCACGTCTTCATCGCCACCAGCGAGATCCATCGCACCTACAAGCTGCAGATGGCCAAGGACGAGATCATCCGCCGGGCGGTGGAATCGGTGCGGCTGGCGCGCGGTTTCTGCCGCGACGTCGAGTTCTCCGCCGAGGATGCCTCGCGTACGGAGCCTGCCTTCCTGGCCGACGTCGTTGCCGCGGCCATCGAGGCTGGCGCGAGCACGATCAACGTGCCCGACACCCTGGGCTACACCGTCCCCGACGAATTCTTCGACCTGTTCCGCTACCTCAAGGAGCATGTCGCCGGAGTCGATGCGGTCACCCTCAGCGTGCACTGCCACGACGATCTCGGCATGGCGGTCGCGAACAGCCTCGCCGCCGTGCGCGCCGGCGCCAGGCAGGTCGAGTGCACGATCAACGGCATCGGCGAACGCGCCGGCAACTGCTCGCTCGAGGAAGTCGTCATGGCCCTGCGCACACGCGCCGGGCACTTCGGCATCGGCACAGCCGTCGACACGCGCCGGCTGTACCCGACCAGCCGCCTGGTCGCGAGCATCACCGGCATGCACGTGCCGCGCAACAAGGCCGTGGTGGGCGAAAACGCGTTTGCACACGAGTCGGGGATCCACCAGGACGGCATGCTGAAGCACGCCTCGACCTATGAAATCATGCGCCCCGAGGACGTCGGCCTCAGCCGTTCCAATCTGGTGCTCGGCAAGCATAGCGGCCGTCACGCGTTCCGTGAGCGCGTGCAGCAGCTCGGCTTCAAGCTCGACGACACGGAACTGAACCGTGCCTTCACGGAATTCAAGAAACTCGCCGACCGCAAGAAGGAGATGTTCGACGCCGATATCGAAGCCATCGTCATGAGCAGTGAGGGCGAAGGCACGGGACCGTGGACGCTCGATGAGCTGCACATTTCGGCCGGCACCGGGGCCATCGCCGCCGGGGCAGTGCGCATGAAGCACACCGACGGCCGGCTGGTCGACGAAGCGGCGGTTGGTGACGGCCCCATCGAGGCCGCCTTCAAGGCGCTCGAGCGCGCGACCGGCGTGGACATGGAACTGCGCAACTTCGAGGTCCGCAGCGTCACCACGGGCGAGGACGCCCAGGGCGAAGTCACCGTGACGGTCGAATACAATGGCCAGAGCCTGCGCGGACTCGGCGTCAGCACCGACATCGTCGAAGCCGCTGCCTTCGCCTATCTCGACGTCATCAACCGCATCTGCCGGCGCAACCTCGCGCCGGGCAGCGACGTCACGCGCAGCACCGGCCACGCCGCCGCCGTCTAGGCGGCCCGACCAGAAGCCCGAGGAGCAGATATGCCCATCAAGACTAGCGAATGGATCTGGCACAACGGCCGGCTCGTGCCCTGGGCGGAGGCGCGCGTGCACGTGCTCGCTCACGCCCTGCACTACGGCTCCTCGGTGTTCGAGGGTGTGCGTGTCTATCCGACACACCGGGGGCTGGCCGTGTTCCGGCTGCAGGCACACACCCGCCGCCTGCTCGAGTCGGCCAAGATCCATCGCATCGATGTGCCCTGGTCGGCAGCCGAGATCGACGCCGCTTGCCGCGAGGTCGTGGTCCGCAACGGGCTCAGCCGCGGCGCCTACATCCGCCCGATCATCTACCGCGGCTACGGCGAGGTGGGGCTGGCGCCGCCCCCCGGCCACCCGGTCGAGATGGCGGTGGCGGCGTGGGAATGGGGCGCCTACCTTGGTGCCGACGCACTCGAGAACGGGGTCGACGTCTGCGTTTCGTCCTGGCAGCGGGTGGCCCCGAACACCATCCCGGCCCTCGCCAAGGCGGGCGGCAACTACCTGTCGAGCACCCTGGTGAGCCTCGAGGCGAAACAGCGCGGCTTCGCCGAGGGCATCGCGCTCGCCACCGACGGCACCATCAGTGAAGGTGCGGGCGAGAACGTGTTCCTGGTCCGTGACGGCGTGGTGTTCACGCCCCCGGCGACCGCCTCGATCCTGACCGGCATCACCCGGGCGAGCATCATCACGCTGGCCCGCGCAGCCGGCATCGAGGTGGTCGAGCAGGCGCTGCCACGCGAGATGCTCTACATCGCCGACGAGATGTTCCTTACCGGTACCGCTGCCGAGATCACCCCGGTGCGTTCCGTGGACCGCATCACCGTCGGCGGCGGCAGCCGCGGACCGGTGACACGCCGCCTGCAGGAAGCCTTTTTCGGCCTGTTCAGTGGCCAGACCGCCGACCAGTGGGGCTGGCTCGAGCCGGTCGAGAGCGCCCCGAGCCGCTCAGCCGCAGCCAGCTGACGCACCCACCGACCGCATCCGAAACACCCGAGGAACCCTGTCCCGATGACCGCCCGATCGCTGTTCGAAAAGGTATGGGACGACCATATCGTCGTCGCCGAGACGCCGGATACCCCGGCCGTGCTCTACATCGACCTGCACCTCACTCACGAGGTCACCTCGCCCGAGGCCTTCAATGTCCTCGGCGCACGCGGGCTGCCCGTGCGCCGCCCCGACCTGACACTCGCCACGCTGGACCATTCCACGCCGACGGTGCCGGTACGCACCCTCGCCGACCTCGAACGCATCGCCGACCCCGCAGCTGCAGCGCAGATCCGCATCATGCTCGACAACTGCCGCGAACGCGGCATCCGCATGCTCGGCTTCGACTCCGACCAGCGCGGCATCGTCCACATCGTCGGTCCGGAACTCGGCATCACGCAGCCCGGCAAGACCATCGTCTGCGGCGACAGCCACACCAGCACCCACGGTGCCTTTGGCGCTCTCGGCTTCGGCATCGGTACCACCGAGGTGGGCCACGTACTCGCCACCCAGTGCCTGTTGCAGCGCAAGCCGAAGACCCTCGCCATCGACGTCGAGGGACGGCTGCCAGCTGGTGTGACCGCGAAGGACCTGATCCTGGCGATCATCGGCCAGATCGGCGTCGGCGGCGGCACGGGCCATGTCATCGAGTACCGCGGCAGCGCGATCCGCGCCCTCTCGATGGAAGAGCGCATGACCGTCTGCAACATGAGCATCGAGGCCGGTGCGCGCGCCGGCATGATCGCCCCGGACGAAGTCACCATCGAGTTCCTGAGCGGCCGGCCGCTGGCGCCACAGGGCGCGGCCTGGGATGCTGCCGTGCGCCGCTGGCGCGCCCTGCCCTCCGATCCGGGCGCGCGCTTCGACCGCACTGTCGGCATCCCGGCCGACGGTCTGAAGCCGATGATCACCTTCGGAACGAATCCGGGCATGGTGATCCCGATCGACGCACCGGTGCCCGCTGGCACCGGTGAGGCGGGTTTCCGCAAGGCGCTGCAGTACATGGGGGTCGAAGCGGGCAAGCCCATGCTCGGCCAACCGGTCGACGTGGTCTTCATCGGCAGCTGCACCAACGCGCGCCTGTCCGACCTGCGCCAGGCGGCAAGCATCTTCCGCGGCCGCCGGGTACCGGCCACCGTACGCGCCCTCGTCGTGCCAGGCTCGCAGGCGATCAAGAAGCAGGCCGAGGCCGAGGGTCTCGATCAGGTCTTCCGTGCGGCCGGCGCCGAATGGCGCGAGTCGGGTTGCTCGATGTGCATCGGCATGAACGGTGACACCGTCGGGACCGGCCAGCTCTGCGTGAGCACGAGCAACCGCAACTTCGAAGGCCGCCAGGGCATCGGGGCACGCACCGTGCTGGCAAGTCCCCTGACGGCGGCGGCCGCCGCCGTCACCGGGCGCATCGCCGACCCCCGCGAGCTGCAGCGCAGCTGAGCTGCGACCACCAGGAACCCGAACATGGACAAAGTCACCGTCATCCGCTCGCGCACGGTCGTCATGCCACAGCCCGATATCGACACCGACCAGATCATTCCGGCGCGCTTCCTCACCACCACGACCCGCAAGGGCCTCGGCAAGGTCCTCTTTGCTGACTGGCGCTACGACAAGGCCGGGCAGCCGAAGCCAGACTTCATCCTCAATCGTCCGGAGGCAACCGGCTGCGCCGTACTCGTCGGTGGCAACAATTTCGGCTGCGGGTCCTCGCGCGAGCACGCGCCCTGGGCCCTGGTCGATTTCGGTATCCGGGCCGTGATCAGCACCGGGATCGCCGACATCTTCCGCAACAATTCCCTCAAGAACGGCCTGGTGCCCGTCATCGTCGATGCCGCCACGCACGAGTGGCTGCTCGGCCACCCGGGCAGCGAGGTGACGATCGACGTCGCTGCCTGCCGGCTCGAACTGCCCGGCGGGCGCAGCATCGAATTCCCGCTCGACGGCTTCTCGCGCTACTGCCTGCTGAACGGCGTGGACCAACTCGGCTACCTGCTGGAGCAGAACGAGGCCATCACGGCTTTCGAAAGGAACCGCGCGTGGCAGCCCTGATCGGCGTCCTGCCGGGCGACGGCATCGGCACCGAGGTCATTGCCGAGGCCCTGAAGGTCCTCGATAAGGTGGCGACGCTCGGCGGTCACCGCTTCGAGACGCGCCAGGGGCTGATCGGCGGCATAGCCATGGACACTGCCGGCGTCTCTTTTCCGCCAGCCACGCGCGAACTCGCCCTTGGCGCCGACGCCGTGCTGCTCGGTGCCGTCGGCGGGCCAAAGTGGACCAACCCCGAGGCGCCCGATCGCCCCGAGAAGGGCCTGCTCGAGCTGCGTGCCACGATGGGCGTCTACGCCAACGTGCGCCCGGTCGTCACGCACCCGGCGCTCTACGATGCATCGCCGCTGCGGCCCGAACGCCTGCGCAGAGTCGACATCCTCGTGGTCCGCGAACTGACCGGCGGCATCTATTTCGGCGAGAAACGCCGCACGGCCGACGGCGCCTCAGACCTGTGCAGCTACAGCCGCGAGGAAATCACCCGCCTGCTGCGCATGGCCGGCACGCTGGCGCGCGGCCGGCGGCGCAAGGTCGCCTCGATCGACAAGGTCAACGTGCTGGAAACCTCGCGGCTGTGGCGGGCCATCGCCACGGAACTTTTCGCCCGCGAGTTCCCCGACGTGGCGCTCGAGCACGTGCTGGTCGACGCCGCCGCCATGCACCTGCTGTCGCGGCCTGCCGATTTCGACGTGATCGCCACCGAGAACATGTTCGGCGACATCCTCACGGACGAGGCATCGATGCTGGTCGGGTCGATGGGCATGCTGCCTTCGGCTTCGCTGAACGATTGCGGACGCGGCCTCTACGAGCCGATCCACGGCTCGGCGCCCGACATCGCCGGCCAGGGCATCGCCAATCCCTGCGGCACCATCCTGTCCGTGGCGATGATGCTGCGCCACTCGCTCGGCCTGCCGCGTGAAGCGGCAGCGATCGAAGCGGCGGTCGCCGATGTGATCGCGGCAGGGCTGCGCACGCGCGACATCGCTGCCCCGGGAACACGCGCGGTCAGCACCACGGCGATGGGCGACGCCATCGCGGCGCGCCTGCGCGCCGCCTGAACCGGCCCGACCGCCGCGCGCCTAGGGCGCGATTGCGGCCAGCGCCTGGCTGACGTCCGCGAGCAGGTCGGCTGTGGTTTCGATCCCGACCGACAGGCGCACCAGTCCATCACCGATGCCCGCCGCACGCCGCCCCTCGGGACCGAGTGGCAGGTGCGTCATCGTCGCCGGGTGACAGGCGAGGCTCTCGACGCCGCCGAGCGACTCAGCCAGCGAGAACAGCTGCAGCGCTTCCACGAAGCGCTGCGCCGCCGGCTGGCCACCTCGCAGCTCGAAGCTGAGCATCCCGCCGAAGCCCTGCTGCTGGCGACGGGCCACGGCCTGCCCGGGATGCCCGGGCAGGCCCGGGTAGAACACACGGACAACCGCCGGGCTGCCCGCCAGCAGTCCGGCCAGCGCTGTCGCGTTGACCTCGTGCTGGCGCATGCGCACGAAGAGCGTCCGCAACCCACGCAGCACCAGGTAGCTGTCGAAGGGTGCACCGGTCAGGCCGAGCGTATTGGCCCAGGCCGCCAGTTCCTCGTGCAGGGCCGCCGTACGGGCCACTACGGCACCGCCGACGACGTCGCTGTGGCCGTTGAGGTACTTGGTGGTGGAGTGCACCACGAGGTCGGCCCCGAAGCGCAACGGTTGCTGCAACGCCGGCGACAGGAAGGTGTTGTCGACCACCAGCAGTGCCCCGCAGGCGTCGGCGAGTATCCGCAGCCGGGCGATGTCGATGATGCGAAGCAGCGGATTGGTGGGAGTCTCAACCCAGACCAGCCGTGCCGGTTCCCGCGCGACCGCGACCAGCGCCGCCTCGTCCGCCTGGTCGAGGAATCGCACCCGGAACAGGCCGCGCGCCGCGAGCCGTGACAGCAGGCGGAAGGTGCCGCCGTAGCAGTCGACCGGGGCGATGACCAGGTCACCGGGAGCGAGCAGCTGGCAGACGAGCGTCGCCGCCGCCATACCCGAGGCCGTCACGGTTGCCCCCGCACCGCCCTCGAGCTCGGCCAGGGCCTCCCCGAGCGCATCGCGGGTCGGATTGGCCGTGCGCGTGTAGTCGTAGTGGCGCGGCGTGCCGAAGCGCTCGAAGGTGAAATTGCTGCTCAGGACCAGCGGTGGCATGACCGCCCCGTACTGTTCATCGCTGTGGACAGCCGCGCGTACAGCGCGGGTCTCGCGGTCTGGCTGGTCGGTCATTGCATCGGGCCCTGTGCGGCAACAGCGCCGGCGTGGCATGCGGCGGCGCAGTGTAGGGAGCGGTCCAAAGCGGGGTCAAGCGGCGCTTGCCGGCCGTCAGCGTTGTGTGTTAGCCTATTAGTACGTTAACACGATACAACGACATGAAAGAAAACCGCATCCTGACGCCCCGTGAGGAGACCGCTGCCGAGGACCGGCTCTTCCGGGCCGTCCTGACGTTGCGCACGGTCGAAGAATGCCGCGCCTTCTTCCACGACCTGTGCACGCCCGCCGAACTGCAGGCCCTGAAGGACCGGTGGGCGGTGGCTGAACTGCTCGAGCAGGGTGGGCTCAGCTACCGGCAGGTGCACGAGCAGACCGGGGTGAGCATCACCACCATCGGTCGTGTGGCCCGCTACATCGGTGCCGGCGAAGGCGGCTACGCCAGGACACTGCAACGGCTGCACCGCCAGGACGAGAACCGCAAGTCATGACCGAACCACAGGCACGCATCAAGGTCGCCATCCAGAAGTCGGGGCGCCTCACCGACCGCTCCCTCGAACTGCTCGAGCGCTGCGGCCTGAAGTACACGCGCGGTCGCGACCAGCTGATCGGCTTCGGCGAGAACATGCCGGTCGATGTCCTGCTGGTGCGCGACGACGACATCCCCGCACTGGTACGCGACGACGTCTGCGACCTCGGCATCGTCGGCATGAACGTGCTCGAGGAGCGACGCCTGCAGTTCGTCGCCGAGGGTATGCCCGAGCCCTTTCGCGTCATCCGTCCGCTCGACTACGGGCGCTGCCGCCTCGCCTTCGGCTACCCCGAGGACAGCCCGGTCAGCGCCGTCGCACAACTGCAGGGGCGGCGCGTGGCGACCAGCTACCCGCGTATCGTCCAGGACTATCTCGAGCGCACCGGCATCGACGCCAGCGTGGTCGAGTTCGCCGGTGCCGTCGAGATCGCCCCGAGCCTGGGTCGGGCCGACGCGATCTGCGACCTGGTTTCCACCGGTGCCACGCTCGCCGCCAACCGCCTGCGCGAAGGCGAGACCATCCTCGACAGCCAGGCGATCCTCATCCAGACGCCGCAGCGCGTGCCGCCCGGCAAGACCGAGTGGATCGAGCGGCTCCTGCAGCGCATCGACGGCGTCATGCAGGTGCGCGAAAGCAAGTACGTGATGATGAATGCACCCATCTCCGCGCTCGCCGAGATCACCCGGCTCCTGCCCGGTGCCGAAGCACCGACCGTGATTCCGCTCGAGGGCCGGGGCGACAAGGTCGCGATCCACGTCGTCTGCCGTGAGAACGTCTTCTGGGAGACGCTCGAAAACCTCAAGCGCGCCGGCGCCAGCTCGCTGCTGGTGCTGCCGGTAGAAAAGATGCTGCCGTGAGCACGCCACTCCTGCGGCCGGTCGACTGGGCCACGCTCGACGGACCGGCGCGCCGCACCGTGCTGGAGCGGCCCGCCGTGCGCACCGGCCCGGATATTGCCGCCGATGTGGCCCGCATCGTTGCCGAGGTGCGCCGCGACGGTGATGCGGCGCTGCTGCGCCTCGCCGCCGCACTCGACGGTGCCACGCTTACCACACTGCAGGTCGATAGCGCCGAAGCTGCTGCTGCCGAATCGCTGCTGGAACCAGCCGCACGCGCGGCGATCGACGCGGCCATCGCCAACATCCGCCGGTTTCACGCCGCCCAGGCGGCTGCGCCGATACGCGTCGAGACCGCGCCGGGGGTTGTCTGCGAGCGCGTGCTGCGACCGATCCGCGCCGTCGGCCTTTACGTGCCGGCAGGCAGCGCCCCACTGCCGTCCACTGCCATGATGCTCGCCGTGCCAGCCGATCTCGCGGGCTGCCCGGTGCGCGTGCTCTGCACGCCGCCACGCGCCGACGGACGTGCCGACCCGGCGGTCGTGGTGGCCGCGCGTGCCTGCGGCATCACGACCATCATCAAGGCTGGCGGCGCCCAGGCCGTAGCCGCGATGGCTTACGGCACCGCCAGCGTGCCCAAGGTCGACAAAGTCTTCGGCCCGGGCAATGCCTGGGTCACCGCCGCCAAGCAGGCCGTAGCCCTCGATCCGGCAGGCGCAGCCCTGGACATGCCCGCTGGACCCTCCGAGGTCATGGTCGTTGCAGATGCCGATGCGAATCCGCGCTTCGTCGCACTCGACCTGCTCTCCCAGGCCGAGCACGGGCCGGACTCCCAGGTGATCCTGGTCGCGGTGGCGGCGCCTGGGCTCGCAGAACGTGTCGAGGTGGAGATCGCCGCGGCACTCCCCCGCCTGCCCCGCAGGGACATCATCCGTCGCGCGCTCGCCCACGGCGCGGCGCTGTCGGTGGCGACCGTCGCCGAGGCACTCGACATCGCCAACGGCTACGGCCCGGAACACCTGATCCTGCAGCTCGCCGGTGCACGCAGCTTCGCCGACCAGGTCCACGCGGCCGGTTCGGTGTTCCTCGGACCCTGGACGCCCGAGGCCGTCGGTGATTACTGCAGCGGCACCAATCACGTGTTGCCCACCTACGGTTACGCGCGCGCCTACAGCGGTCTGTCGGTCGCCGACTTCCAGCGCCGCATGACGCTGCAGGAGCTGACGCCAGCCGGGCTGGCGGTCCTCGCCCCGATTGTCGAGACACTCGCCGGTCTGGAAGGCCTCCAGGCCCATGCCGAGGCCGTGCGGGTGCGCCGCCACGCGCTGGATGGTGCGCCGTGAGCAGCCTCGCCGATCTCGTCCGGCCCGACCTGCGGCACATGCGCCCGTATCGTAGCGCCCGTTTCGAGGATGGCTGCGTGCGCCTGAACGCCAACGAGAGCCCCTGGCGACCGCCCGGCGACAGAAGCGGCCCGGGACTCAACCGCTACCCCGAGCCGCGCCCGATGCGCCTCACCGTCGAGCTCGCCCGCCACTATGGCGTGCCCGCCGGGCAGCTGCTGGTCACGCGCGGCTCAAGCGAAGCCATCGACGTCGTCATCCGCACCTTCTGCCGTGCCGGCACCGACGAGGTGGTGATCTGTCCGCCGACCTTCGGCATGTACGAGACCTACGCGCAGATCCAGGGCGCGCCGCTGCGGCGTGTCCCGCTGCAGCGCGAGCTGGGTTACCTGCCCGACATCGAGGCGATTCTCGCGCAGTGGACCGCACAGACGCGCGTCGTCTTTGTCTGCTCGCCCAACAATCCGACCGGCAACATCGTCCCGGCGGCGGCGATCGACGAACTGGCTGCCGGCCTCGCTGGCCGCGGTGTCGTCGTGGTCGACGCGGCCTACATCGAGTTCGCTGCCGAGGACCCAACGCCCGGGCTGCTCGCGCGCCACGACAACGTGCTCGTGCTGCGCACGCTCTCGAAGGCGATGGCGCTGGCCGGCGTGCGTTGCGGCGCCCTGCTCGGGCCGGCTGCGATCATCCCGCTGCTCGGCTGCGTGCTGCCACCCTACACCTTCGCCACCGTCTGCGCCGAGGCCGTCGAACGCTGCCTCGAGCCGGGCAATGCGGCTGAATGGCAGCGACGCATCGAGCTGCTGAAAGCCGAGCGCGCTCGGCTCGCCGTCGCGCTCGGGCGCCTGCCCACCGTGCGCCGCGTGTGGCCGAGCGAGGCCAACTTCCTGCTGCTCGACGTCGCCAAGCCGCAGGCATTCCTCGCCGCCGCCCGTGCCCGGGATGTGCTGCTGCGCGATTTCAGCTGGGACCCGGCATTGCCGGGCGGAATCCGCGTCACCGTCGGCGACCCCGCCGAAAACGACCGACTGCTGCAGTCACTGGCATGAAACCTGTGAAAATCGCCTTCCTCGACCGCGACGGTACGCTGATCTTCGAGCCTGCCGACGAGCAGGTCGACCGGCTCGACAAGGTTGCGCTTGTCCCCGGCGTGATCCCGGCGCTGCTGCGCCTGCGCGATGCCGGCTACCGCTTTGCCATGGTCACCAACCAGGACGGGCTCGGGACCGCATCGTTCCCAGAGCCCGACTTCCGGCGCGTGCAGGACTTCGTGCTCGCCCTGTTCGCCTCGCAGGGCATTGTTTTCGACGAGATCTTCATCTGCCCACACCGGCCCGCTGACGGCTGCGCCTGCCGCAAGCCAAAGACGGGCCTGCTCACGGACTTCCTGCGCCACACCCCGCTCGACCGCAGTGCCTCCGTGGTGATCGGCGATCGCACGACCGACCTCGAACTGGCCGCCAACCTCGGCCTGCGCGGCCTGCGCATCGATCCCGCTGACGTCCGTGCCTGGAGTGCGCTCGCCCACGAACTGGTCGACCTGCCACGGACCGCTGCGGTGCACCGGCACACCACCGAGACCCGCATCGACTGCCGCGTCGACCTCGACGCCGAGGATCCGATCCATGTCAGCACCGGGATCGGCTTCTTCGACCACATGCTGCAGCAACTCGCGCGCCACGGTGGCTTTGCGCTGGAACTCGAGTGCCGGGGTGACCTCGACGTCGACGAACATCACACCGTCGAGGACACGGCGCTCGCCCTCGGCGAGGCGTTGCGGCAGGCGCTCGGCACCAAGCGCGGCATCGGCCGCTACGGCTTCGTGCTGCCCATGGACGAGGCCCAGGCGCGCGTTGCCGTCGACCTGTCCGGGCGGGCCGCCAGCGTTTTCGAAGGCGATTTCGCTCGCGATCGTGTCGGCGAGCTGCCGACCGAGCTCGTGCCGCATTTCTTCCGCTCGCTCGCCGACAGCCTCGGCGCGGCGATCCACGTTGCCGTCGAGGGCGAGAACGCCCACCACATGATCGAAGCCTGCTTCAAGGGCACCGGCCGCGCACTGCGCCAGGCCTGCGCGCGCCAGGGCAGCGCGCTGCCGAGCACCAAGGGCGTGCTCTAGTGCCCGGATCTGTCGCGATCATCGACGGTGGCGGCGCCAACATCGCCTCGCTGCGCTTCGCGCTTGACCGGCTCGGACGCGAGTCGGTACTGACCACCGACGCCGGGCTGATCCGTGCGGCGAGCCACGTGATCCTGCCGGGCGTCGGCGCAGCCCGTGCTGCCATGGACAAGCTGCGGGCTGCGGGCCTCGACACACTGATCCCGCGCCTCACCCGACCGCTCCTCGGCATCTGCCTCGGCATGCAGCTGCTGTTCGATGCGTCGGAGGAGGACGACACCCCCTGCCTCGGGATATTCACCGGCATCGCACGGCGTTTCGTGCCGGAACCGGGTCGCCCCGTGCCGCACATGGGCTGGAACCAGCTGCACCGGCGCGTCGATGTGCCGCTCCTCGACGGCATCGACGAGGGTGCATACTGCTATTTCGTCCACAGCTATGCGCTGCCCGTCGGCGACACTACACTGGCCAGCACGCGCTATGGCGCGGACTTCGCCGCCGTCGCCGGCCACGGCAATTTCCTCGCCGCGCAGTTTCATCCGGAGCGCTCGGGCACGGTCGGTGCGCGCCTGCTCGAGAACTTCCTCACCCGCTACTGAAACCCATGGAAGTCATCCCGGCAATCGATCTGCTCGGCGGGCGCTGCGTGCGCCTCTTCCAGGGCGACTTCGCCCAGGTCACCGCCTACGACCACGACCCGGTCGCGCTCGCCGCGATCTACCGCGATGCCGGTGCCACACGCCTGCACCTGGTCGACCTCGACGGCGCGAAAAGCGGCGTGCCGGCGCACCTCGACGTGATCCACCGCATCGCCGCCATGGCTGGCCTGGCGCTGCAGGTCGGTGGCGGCATCCGTACGCTCGCCACCGCAGAGGCGTTGCTTGCCGCAGGGGCCGAGCGCGTCGTCATCGGGTCAGTAGCCATCGAGCGGCCTGCCGAGGTGATCGGCTGGCTGCGCGTGCTCGGTGCAGATCGCGTCGTCATCGCCTGCGACGTGCGGCTCGCACCCGGCAGCGGCGACCCCGTCGCCGTGACGCACGGCTGGCGCGAGTCGAGCGGCAGGCGGCTGTGGGACATCCTCGATCAGTACCAGGCGGAGGGTGCCGCCGATTTCCTCTGCACCGACGTCGGCCGAGACGGGACACTCGCCGGACCGAACACGGCGCTGTACGCCGAGTGCTGCCGGCGCTATCCGGCTGCACACCTGATCGCCTCCGGCGGGCTCGCCTCGGCGGCGGACCTCCCGGCCCTCGCGGCCACTGGCGTCGCCGGTGTCGTCACCGGCAAGGCGCTGCTCGACGGGCGGCTCACGCTCGCGGAGATACGACAATTCTCGCGCGCCGGATAATCCCCTGCCTCGACGTCCGCGACGGCCAGGTCGT
>CAYQAR010000069.1:0-14120 GCA_964415505.1 uncultured Chromatiaceae bacterium
CAGCGCCGAGATCGACCTCGACGATGACTCGATGGTCGGCTTCATCGTCAATGCCCCGTTCGATACGCTGGCCGGCGACGCCTATTCGGAGTGGGAGTTCTACGTCGCCCGCCAGTCGGTCGGGATCGATGGCGCACCTGCCGGGGTCGACCCCGGGCTGGACCTCGACATCACCCACTATCTCGTCGGCGGCACCTACGTCGGCGGCGGCGAGAACGTGCGCCCCTTCCTCGCGGCAGGAATCGGTGCTGCCCACCTGAGCCCGGATGCGGCCGGATACGATTCGGACACGGTGTTCGGTTTCGGGATCGGCATCGGCGCCCAGCTGTTCCCCGCCAGCCGCATCGGCGGACGGATCGAGGGTCGCATGCTGGGATCGGTGATCGACAGCGACAGCGCCATCTTCTGCGCATCCGGTCCTGCCGGGTCCGGCTGCGCGTTTCGCGCCAGCGGCGACATGCTGCTGCAGTGGGAGGTCTTCGGCGGTGTGACGGTGCGCTTCTGACACGGACCCGCCACCGGCCAGCCACCCCGCCATGCGCGCCGCGCCTTGCCACCTCGCATTGCTCTGCATCATGGCGGCGCTGGCTGAATCGGCCACTGCAGCCGGCGCTGCGGCGGGCGAGTCGCCACGGTTCACCGACACGCAGGACGGCTGGTTCGACCTGAGCAACTTCCTGGACACGGCCTTCGGCTTTGTCCCGGTGGTCATGCCGATCACCGAGCCCGCGTTAGGCTACGGCGCTGCAGGCGCCTTGGTCTTCATCGACCGCCGGGAAAGCGACTCTCCCGGCGCCGACATACGCCCGAATGTCACCGCCATCGGCGGCATGATCACCGAGAACGACAGCCAGGGGCTCGCGGCCGGGCACCTGGGTACCTGGCTCGACGGGCGCCTGCGCACCCAGGTAGGCATCGCCGACGTAGACCTCAACCTCGAGTTCTTCGGACTTGGCGGTGAGTCCACCACCGGCGGCGATCCGCTCGACTACGGCATCGATGCGCGCGGTGGCATAGCCGGTGCAAGCTATCGCTGGGGCGAATCGCGGGTGTGGCTCGGCGCACGCTACGCGCTCGTCAACACCACGGTCGCATTCGGTGCACCCGGTTCCACGCCGGCGCCGATCGACCCCGCGGATCGCGACCTGCGCCTCGGCGTGGTGACGCCATCGCTGACGCTGGATCACCGCGACAACTTCTTCACGCCCGTCCGCGGCTGGTACGTGGACCTCACCGTGCCGTTGTTCCGCGAGGAGGTCGGCAGTGATCGCGACTTCGAGACGGCGACGCTGACCGGGGCCTGGTATCAGCCGGTGGCGCCGGAATGGTTCCTGGCCGTGCGCGGCACGGCCCGCACCAGCACCGACGGCACGCCATTTTTCCTCAGGCCATACGTTGAACTGCGCGGCGTACAGGCCATCAGCTACCAGGGCGAGACCACCGTCGATGCCGAGGCCGAGCTGCGCTGGCAGTTCCACTCGCGCTTCAGCGTGGTCGGCTTCGTGGGAGCCGGACTCGCCCGCGGCGGCGCATTACCCGGGACAGACGACGAGCGGTCGGTGGCTGCCGGCGGAACCGGCTTTCGTTACCTGCTCGCGCGCCGCCACGGCCTGCACATGGGCATCGACCTGGCGTTCGGGCCGGATGACCCCGTCATTTACGTGATCTTCGGCAGCGCGTGGCTGCGGCCATGAAACCGCACCGACCGATCGACGTTGGGCCTGATCTCAGCCGGCGGCGAGCCACTGCCGCGCACGCTCGAGCTGCCCGGCGGGAAAGAACTCGATCGGAAACGTGCGCAGGCCCTGTGCCGTGAACAGCAGCGCGAGGTCCCGCCAGCGCTCTTCGCCGACGATGGCCATGCGCGCGATCTGCCGGTCGAAAGCGTCCTGGAAGGAAAAGTCGTCCCACTGACCACCCGCCTCCCAACCGGCAAACGCCTCGAGGAGAACCAGGATCTGCAGCGCCCCGCCGGCATTCATCAGGGCAGCCGCCCGGGCCTGTACCGCCGCGAGTTCGGCCTGGGTCAACAAACCGCTGACCCGCAGCGTGACGAGGCCAGGCTGGCTGCCGATGAGGTCCGCGGGCATGGGAACAGTCTCCGGTATCGGTGGCGAACGGCGCCTGGGCTCGGCTCAGGTCATGCGCGGCGACGCGGCGGCGCTGGCCCAATTCTTGCCCAGGCGACACCGCCAGTCCAGCAGCGGAGCCTGGCACAAACCGCTTGCCTGGAAGTTTTTTTTGGATCAGTCTCTCGCGGGAACCGGGCGACTGCGGACGGCGCAATTGCTGTGGCTGTCCCATGCGACCTGGACACCGGAAAACCCCAAGGAGCCCAGTCATGTCTCACGTCGACGACCGCGATGAGAACCTGCCGCTGAACACCCCGATCGACCCGGCCGATATTCCGGCAGGCGTCGACCGGCGCGCCTTCCTGATGCGCAGTGCCCTGATCGGTGCGACCGCGGTCCTGACCGGGCGCGCGGTGCCGGCCAATGCGCAGGCGGCAGCGGCGAAGGCAACGCCGCCCAAGGTGCCGCTGTCGCCCGATCTCAACGTCGTCAAGCAGTCCAAGGGGCCGGTGATAACCGTGCTCGAGGAGTTCTACAAGGTCGGACCCGGTCCTTCCAGTTCGCACACCATCGGCCCGATGCGCATCACCTACGATTTCTACAACCGCTGCACGAAACTGCCGAAGGCCCAACTCGACCAGGCGACGGGGCTCAAGGTTCACCTTTTCGGCAGCCTGAGCGCGACCGGACAGGGGCACGGTACCGAGCGTGCCTGCCTCGCCGGCCTGATCGGCAAGGAGCCGGCGACCGTCGATCCGGCGTTCCTCGACAGCCTGCGCGACAAGCCCGGGCAGACCTTCCCGGTAAAGCTCGGCAGCAAGACGCACACCCTGTCGCTCAAGGACATCATCTACGATTCGCCGAAGGGCGACTTCCCGCACCCGAACACCATGACATGCAAGCTGCTCGCCGGTGACAAGGTGCTGCACGAACTGGAGTACTACTCGGTGGGCGGCGGATTCATCGAGTGGAAGGGGTATACGCCACCGAAGAAAGGCAAACCGAAGTATCCGTACGCGACGATGAAGGAGTTGCAGGCGCATGCGCGCAGGGACAAGCTCTCCATCGCACAGGTCGGCATGGCCAACGAGATCGCGGTGTCGGGCAAGACCGAGGCCGAGATCAACGCCTTCCTGGACAAGATCGCGGGTGCGATGGTCAGCATCGTCAAGACCGGCCTGAGCATGCCCGTCGCCACGCTGCCCGGCCCGATCAAGCTCAAGACGAAGGCCGGCGAGGTGTACAAGCGCGCCATGGATGACGAGTACGAGCGCCAGCGCGGCGTAGGTGTCGTGGCCGCCTACGCCCTGGCAGGCTCGGAGGAGAATGCACGCGGCCACCTCGTGGTCACGGCACCGACGGGTGGCTCGGCCGGTGTCATTCCCGCGATCGTGTATGCCCTCGGCGAGGGCGGGCGCAAGCTGCCGCAGAACAAGATCCGCGAGGGCCTGATGGCCGCTGCGGTGATCGGCTACCTGTGCAAGCACAATGCGACCCTGTCCGGCGCCGAAGGCGGTTGCCAGGCCGAAATCGGCGTCGCCTCCGCCATGGGTGCGGCCCTGATCGCGCAGGCCCATGATTTCGACGACCAGGTCGTGGCCAATGCGGCCGAGTCCTCGCTGGAGCATCACCTCGGCATGACCTGCGACCCGGTCGCCGGGTACGTGCAGGTGCCCTGCATCGAGCGCTGTGCGTTCGGCGCGGTGAAGGCCTGGACCGGATTCATGATCGCCAGCAACGAGATCCCCGCCGACCGCCGCCTGGACTTCGACACGACGGTGGACGCCATGGCGCTCACCGCCAGGGAAATGAACACGAAATACAAGGAAACCTCCGAAGGCGGCCTGGCCGTGTCCGTGGTGCTCTGCTGAGCGCAATGTCCGGCACTGGCGCGCAGCGGATCATTGCCGGAGTCTGAACCAGTGAAGGCCGCTGCACGGACGGCCGCGATCGCCTGGCTGATCGCGGCCGTCTACTATTTCTACCAGTACATGCTGCGCTCGGCGCCGGCGGTGATGATGCCGGAGCTGTCGGCCGCCTTCGGCATCAGCGCGACGGCGGTCGCCTCGATCGTCGGCCTGTTCTACTACGGCTATTCGCCGTTCAGCCTCATCGCCGGCGCCGCCATGGACCGGCTCGGCCCCCGCAGGGTCGTTCCGCTCGGTGCCGCAGCGGTCGGCATCGGCGCGCTGCTGTTCAGCACCGGCAGCCCCGAAGCCGCTGCAGCCGGCCGCCTGCTCCAGGGTGCGGGCGGGGTCTTCGCCCTGATCGGGGCCATCTACATCGCCACCCGGAATTTTCCGGCGTCGCTCGCCGCAACGCTGATCGGCGCCACGCAGATGTTCGGGATGGCGGGCGGCTCCGCCGGCCAGTTCATGGTCGGCCCCGCAATCGGTTCCGGCCTGCCGTGGGGCAGCTTCTGGATCGGCATGGGCATTGCCGGGCTCGTCATCAGCGTGCTGCTGTTCATGCTGCTACCCGCGCCGTCTGCCCCGACCAGCGCCACGACGGGGCCGAAGGGTGTCCTGCGCGGCTTTGCCATCGTGTTCCGCAACCCGCAGTCGATCCTCTGCGGAATGATCGCCGGCCTCATGTTCATCCCGACCACGATCTTCGACATGGTGTGGGGCGTGCGCTACTTGCAGGAGGGGTTCGACATGGACTACGCCTCCGCCGTGATCCGCTCCGCGACCGTGCCGTTCGGCTGGATCATCGGCTGCCCGCTCCTCGGCTTCATCTCGGACCGGATCGGCCGGCGCAAGCCGGTGCTCGGTACCGCCGCGCTCGTCCTGCTCGCCTGCCTGGCCTGGATCCTGTATGGCCCGGTGGATGTGTTTCCGCCTTACGTCCTCGGTCTCGTGACCGGCATTGCCTCGGGCGCCGCGATGCTGCCGTACTCGGTGATCAAGGAGGCCAACCCGCCGGAACTCAGCGGAACCGCGACAGGTGTGGTCAATTTCCTCAATTTCACCTTCAGCGCCCTGCTGGGGCCGGTATTTGCCGGCCTGTTGCGGGATGCGACCGGCGGCGCCGCCGAGACGGGGCGCGAGCACTACCAGGCAGCGTTCGAACCATTGCTCTATGGGGTAGCGCTGGCGATGATCCTCGTTCTTGTATTGAAGGAGACCGGGCCCGCGGCCAGGCCGCCAGCCGCGGCCGCGAACGACAAACCATGAACACCAAAATCGGAACAGGAAAGTACGAACGGCTCTTGCAGCGCTGCAAGGGCCTCGAGCCAATCCGGACGGCGGTGGCTTACCCCTGCGAGGAGACGGCCCTTGCCGGAGCGATCGAGGCAGGCGAGGCGGGCCTCATCACGCCAATCCTCGTCGGGCCACCCGACCAGATCCGGGCCATCGCGAAGAAGAAGCGCATTGCGCTCGGCTCGAGCGAGATCGTCGATGCGGACTCCGGCCCGGGAGCGGCAAGGAAGGCCGTGGAACTCGTCCGCCAGGGCAAGGCGGAACTGCTGATGAAGGGCAGCCTTCACACCGATGAACTGCTCGGCGCCGTGGTCGCCCGGGAGACCGGGCTGCGTACCGGCCGACGCCTGAGCCATGTGTTCCTGATGGATGTCCCGACCTACCACAAGGTGCTGATCGTCACCGATGCGGCCATCAACATCGCACCGGTGCTCGAGGACAAGGTGGATATCCTCCAGAATGCGATCGACCTCGCGATCACCTTCGGCATCGAAAAGCCGAAGGTCGCCATCCTGGCGGCGGTCGAGACGGTCAATTCGAAGATGCCTGCCACGCTCGACGCCGCAGCCCTGTGCAAGATGGCTGATCGCGGCCAGATCAAGGGGGCGATCCTCGACGGCCCGATGGCCTTCGACAATGCCATCAGCGCGCAGGCCGCGAAGATCAAGGGCATCACCTCGACGGTGGCCGGCGACCCGGACATCCTGCTCGCACCGGATCTCGAGGCCGGCAACATCCTCGCCAAGCAGCTCGCCTTCCTCGCCAATGCCGATGCGGCCGGGCTGGTGCTCGGCGCCCGCGTGCCGATCATCCTCACCAGTCGCGCCGACAGCGTACGCTCGCGCATGGCCAGTTGCGCCGTGGCGATGATGGCCGCCCACGCCAGGCGCCGGACGAAGGCCAGGTAGCGTCGTGCCACCCGCAAGTGATTACGTCCTGGTCCTGAACGCAGGCTCGTCGAGCCTCAAGTTCTCGGTCTATGCGCGACCCGCTGCGCAGGCCTGGCGGCTCGAAGCACGCGGCCAGGTCGAAGGCATCGGGACCGCACCACGGTTTTCCGCCAAGGGTGCCGATGGCACCACCTTGGCACAAGAAGATCTGGGCCGTGCGGTCCGTGACGCCGGCACCGCGCTCGAGGCGCTGGCGAACTGGCTGCGAGGTCGGTATGGCGGTGGACGGGTGCTCGGCGTTGGCCACCGTGTCGTCCATGGCGGCGCCGGACACGCGGGTCCGGCCCTCGTCACCCCGCAGGTCATGTCGGACCTGCGCAAGCTGGTTCCCCTGGCACCCCTGCACCAGCCCCACAATCTCGCGGCAATCGAGGCGGTGGCCGCGCAGTTGCCCGGCGTGCCGCAGGTCGCCTGCTTCGATACGAGTTTTCACCGGGGCCACAGCGCGGTCGCCGAACTCATCGCGCTGCCGAAGGATATCCGCGATGCCGGCGTGCAGCGTTACGGCTTTCACGGCCTGTCCTACGAGTACATCGCCTCGGTGCTGCCGGAGGCGGCACCGGAGATCGCTGCAGGGCGCGTGATCGTCGCGCACCTGGGAAGCGGGGCAAGCCTGTGCGCCATGAGCAACCGGCGCAGCGTGGACAGCACCTTCGGGTTCACGGCGCTCGACGGACTGTGCATGGGCACCAGGCCCGGTGCGGTCGATCCGGGCGTGATCCTCTATCTGTTCCAGAACCTCGGGCTGTCGGCGCAGGAAGTCGAGGCGATCCTCTACAAGAAGTCGGGGCTGCTGGCCATCTCCGGCACCAGCAACGACATGCGCGACCTGCTGCAGAGCGCAGAACCCGCGGCGCGCCTGGCTGTCGATTACTTCGTCTACCGTGTGGCCAAGGAAATCGGCGCCCTGACCGCCGCGCTCGGCGGGCTCGATGGCCTGGTGTTCACTGCCGGCATCGGCGAAAACTCGGCAGAGGTCCGCCGCCGCATCTGCGAGGCGTCGGCGTGGCTCGGCATCGATCTCGATGCCAGCGCGAACGATGGCAAGGGACCGAGGCTTTCCCGGGCAGGCAGCCGGGTGTCGGCCTGGGTCATCCCGACGAACGAGGAACTGATGATCGCCAGGCATACCGGGCGACTGCTCGGACTGGCATGAGGAGCGAATGATGGCTGCGACTGCACCAGAAAAGAACCGTGTCGGGACACCTGTCTCGCCGTGGCGCGGGTTCGAGGCCGGTCTCTGGCAGAAAGGGATCGACGTCCGCGACTTCATCCAGCAGAACTACACGGTCTACGAAGGCGACGAGTCGTTCCTCGCCCCGGCGACACCGCGGACCGGACGCATCTGGGGCAAGCTGCAGGATCTGTTCGTCGAGGAACGCCGCAAGGGGATACTCGACGTCTCGCAGGTGCCGAGTTCGATCACGGCGCACGCGCCCGGCTACATCGACCGGGACAACGAGATCATCGTCGGCCTGCAGACCGACGCGCCGCTGAAACGCGCGATCATGCCGAACGGCGGATTCCGCATGGTTGCCAGTGCCCTGGAGACGTACGGGTACAAGCCGGACCCCGCCGTGGTCGAGACGTTCACCAAGTACCGCAGGACCCACAACGACGCGGTGTTCGATGCCTACACGGCCGACATCCGCCGCTGCCGCAGCTCGCACATCCTCACCGGCCTGCCCGATGCCTACGGGCGCGGCCGGATCATCGGCGACTACCGCCGGGTGGCGCTCTACGGCGTCAAACGCCTGATCGAGCACAAGCAGGAAGAAAAAGCCGCACTCGACACCGTGATGTCCACGGCGGACATCATCCGTGACCGCGAGGAACTGGCCGAGCAGATTCGCGCGCTCGACGAGCTGCTGCAGATGGCCGCTGCCTACGGGTTCGACCTCTCCGTCCCGGCGGCCACCGCCCGGCAGGCCGTGCAGTGGCTGTATTTCGGCTACCTGGCAGCCGTCAAGGAGCAGAACGGCGCGGCCATGTCACTCGGCCGCGTGTCCACGTTCCTCGACATCTATTTCGAGCGGGATCTCGCCGAAGGCCTGATCGACGAGTCGCAGGCCCAGGAGATCATCGACGATTTCGTCATCAAGCTGCGCATCGTGCGTTTTCTCCGCACCCCCGAGTACGACGCGCTGTTCGCCGGCGATCCGACCTGGGTCACCGAGTCGATCGGCGGTGCCGGCGACGACGGGCGGCCGCTGGTGACGAAGAACTGCTTCCGGATGCTGCAGACGCTCTACAACCTCGGGCCGGCGCCGGAGCCGAACCTGACCATCCTCTATGCACCACGGCTGCCGGACGGTTTCCGGCGCTTCGTCGCGAAGGTGGCGATCGACACGAGTTCGGTGCAGTTCGAGAGCGACGAGATCATCCGCCAGTACTGGGGCGACGACAGCGCCATCGCCTGCTGCGTCTCGCCGATGGCGCTCGGCAAGCAGATGCAGTTTTTCGGCGCCCGGGCGAACATGGCCAAGTGCCTGCTCTACGCCATCAACGGCGGGCGCGACGAGATCAGTGGCAAGCAGGTGGCGCCGGCTTTCGAGCCGGTCAAGGGCGACGTCCTCGACTTCGACGACGTCCTCGCGCGGTTCGAAAAGATGATGGACTGGCTAGCCGGCGTGTACGTCAACGCCATGAACGTCATCCATTACATGCACGACAAATATGCCTACGAGCGCATCGAGATGGCGCTGCACGACTACGCACCGTTGCGCACCATGGCCTTCGGCATGGCGGGCCTCTCGGTCGTCGCCGACAGCCTCTCGGCCATCAGGCATGCGAGGGTGCGGGTGGTACGCGACCAGACCGGCCTGGTGACGGACTACCAGACCGAGGGCGAGTTTCCCGTCTTCGGCAACAACGACGACCGTGTCGACCACCTGGCCGCCTGGGCCGTCAGCACGTTCATGGGGAAACTGCGCCAGTACCCGACCTACCGCGAGGCGGTGCACACGCAGTCGATCCTGACCATTACCTCGAACGTCGTGTACGGCAAGGCGACGGGCAACACGCCAGACGGCCGCCGCCAGGGCGAGCCGTTCGCGCCGGGCGCCAACCCGATGCACGGCCGGGATTCCTATGGCATCCACGCCTCGGCCTACTCGGTCGCGAAGATCCCCTACCGCGACGCGCAGGACGGCATCTCGCTGACGACCTCGCTCGTGCCGACGGGCCTCGGGCGGGTGCCGGACGATCGCATCACCAACCTGACGGCTATGTTCGACGCCTACTTCGGCGCCACGGGGTTCCACATGAACATCAACGTGATGACGCGCGAGACGCTCATGGATGCCATGGAGCACCCGGAAAAATATCCGCAGCTCACCATCCGGGTGTCGGGTTACGCGGTGAACTTCGTGCGCCTGACCCGCGAGCAGCAGATGGACGTCATCACGCGGACCTTCCACGGAGCCTGATGCCATGACCGGCAAAGTTGCCCAGAAACCCGTCGCCCTCGAGGCGAAGAGCCCTTTCGACATCCGCGTGGACCTGGGCAAGGACGTCCCGGAAACGGACGTGCGTTCGGCGCTCGCCAGCGGCGATATGGGTTTCCTGCATTCCTTCACCACAGGCTCCACGGTGGACGGGCCCGGTGTGCGGGTCGTCGCCTGGACGACAGGCTGCATGTGGCGGTGCCTGTATTGCCACAATCCCGATACCTGGACCATGCGCAATGGCATTCCCGTCGCCGTCACCAGGGCGACGGAGCAGCTGCGCAAGTACCGCCACGGCCTGAAGATCATGGCGGGTGGACTCACCATCAGCGGCGGCGAGCCCCTGATGCAGGATCGCTTCGTCGTGAAGATGTTCCAGGCCGCGAAGGCGATGGGAATCCACACGGCGCTCGACACGAATGGCTATTACGGCGAGCGGCTGAGCGACGCCGAACTGGACCTGGCCGACCTCGTGCTGCTCGACCTGAAGGCCTGGGACGAGGAGAAACACCGCCACCTGACCGGCCGGGAACCGGGGCCGACCCGCCAGTTCGCGGAGCGGCTCGCCGTGCGGCGCCGGCCGATCTGGCTGCGCTTCGTGCTGGTGCCGGGCCTGACCGACGATCCGGCGGAGATCGGCAACATCGCCCGCTTCGCAGCCGGCCTCGGCAACGTGGAGCGGGTGGATGTACTGCCCTTCCACCAGATGGGTCGCTACAAATGGCAGCAGCTCGGCATCGGCTACAAGCTCGACAAGGTCGAGCCACCGTCCGCGGAGCTGGTCGAGCGTGCCTGCGCGACTTTCCGTGCAGAGGGTCTCAGGACCTACTGATCCGGATTCGATGCTGCGATAGCTTGCCAGCGACCCCGGAGACGAGATGGCAGCAAGGAACGACAAATCCGCAACCTCGTCTGGTCTGAGGCTGGCCGCGGACGCGAATGCACCGATGCCCGGTGCTCCGGTTTCTACCGGACGCATCGCCACCATCGACTGGATGCGCGGCATCGCCATGGTGCTGATGGTCATCGACCATGCCTCGATGGCGTTCGACGGCAGCCACCTGTCGCACGACTCGGCGATGTATCCGGACGCCGCCACGGCGGCACTGCCCGGCGCGGAGTTCCTGACCCGCTGGCTCACGCACATCTGCGCGCCGACGTTCGTGTTCCTGGCCGGCACCTCGCTTGCCTTGAGTGTCGAGCGCCGCGTCGCCCGGGGCGTCGACGCATGGGAAATCGACAAGTTCATCCTGGTGCGCGGGGCGATCATCGCGCTGCTCGACCTCACCGTCATCTCGCTCGGCTCGGGTCGCTGGACGCTGCAGGTCCTGCTCGCGATCGGGCTCGCGATGATGTGCATGGCAGCGCTGCGCCGCCTGCCGAGCTGGGCCCTGTGCAGCCTCGCACTGGGCTGGATGGTGCTCGGCGAGATTCCGACCGGCTGGGTATGGCAGCCACCAGGTCCGTCCTCACCGCTTGCCGCACTCCTCGTCGCCACCTACGGCAGCGACACCATGGTCATCAAGTATCCCCTGCTGCCGTGGCTCGCAATCATGGTGCTCGGCTGGGTCCTCGGCCGGCATCTGCTGCGCTACCACTCGGGCCTGAGCAAGGTGCCCGGCACGACGGTCCTCGCGGTCGCCGGAGCCGCCGCCATCGTGCTGTTCCTCGTCGTGCGCTACCTGGGCGGCTACGGCGACATGTTCCTGCATCGCACGGATGACTCCTGGCAGCAGTGGCTGCACTTGAGCAAGTACCCACCCTCGCTGACCTACTTTGCCCTAGAACTGGGGCTGCTTGGCCTTGGCCTGGCGGGGCTGCGCCTGCTGGAACTGCGCATCGGCGTGCGCGAGAACGGCCCGCTGCTGGTCTTCGGGCAGACGGCCATGTTCTTCTATCTGGCCCACCGGCTCGCCTTCGAGATACCAGCCACGTACTTCGGCCTGCGCGGCGTGGGAGGTCTGGTCACCACATACATCGTGGCCGCGGTAGCACTCGTGCTGCTCTATCCGGCCTGTCGCTGGTACCGGACCTTGAAGGCAGCGCATCCGGATTCGTGGCTCAAGTACTTCTGAGCGGAAAATCCGCAGCGAACGGTCTCGTCGCCACCGGCACCGGGTCCTGTTTTCGGGAACAGGACCGACTCCGCCCGCAGGGCGAAACAACCGGCGTTGTGTCGCGTCAACGCCAGGCGCCGACCAGACGCGCCACCATCACGGCCAGGTAGAGCTGGCCACCGATGACTTCGATGGCCGCGAGGCCACGCACGGCGTCGCTCACGGGCAGCACATCGTCGTAGCCCAGCGAGGCCAGCGTGATGAAGCTGAAGTAGATGGCCGACGGTACCGATACGGGTGAGCAGCGCCATCCGGCGCAACCAGCCCGTGCCGACAGCGAGCACCGCTGCCAGCAGGTTGCCGGCCAGGAGCACCTCGAACCAGTCGCCGCCGAAGCCGAGCGGCCGCAGCAGCGGCAGCACCCCCAGCGTGGCGAGCAGCGAGCCGAACAGGATGGCGTAGCGATGGGCAGCGAAGCTCATGCCAGGGGATCCTGCACCCGCGCTCAACGCCGGCGCATGCCACCACCACGCGACGCCCGCGGGATCGACGCACGCGATGACGGGCTCGACATGCGCGGCTGCGCCGATGGCATGCGCGAGCTGCCCGAATTCGTCGGTGCCGGCCGCGACGACGGTGCCGGTGCGGGTAACGTCTCCGGGCGATTCCCTGCTGGTGGATTGGCGATGGGATGCTCCGGACGCACGGGACGCCCGGGTTCGCCCGGTCGGTCCGGTGGCACGACGATGTAATCCGGATCGCCGTTCCAGTAGTACGGGTTGTCGTACCAGGAATGGCCGTAGTAGAAGCCGTAGCCCACCGAAACGCTGGCACTGCTGCTGTAGCCGTCGGAGGCGCAGCCCGCCAGCAGCACGATCAGGAAGGCGAATCCGCCGGAGATCCGGATGCGACCCATGTCACCTGCCCTCCGCGCCGGATTCGTCCCATTCCATCAGGCCGACGGGGGCACCGCCCGGATCGGCGATGACGGCGATGCGCCCGTCGAGGACCCGTGCCTGCGGTGCGACGATCACGCGCCCGCCGAGCGCGGCCGCACGCGCGACGGTCGCCGCGACGTCCCGCACCCGCAGGAAGTAAAGCCAGTCCGGCCGCATCCCGGAACGTCCGGCGGCAATCTGCGCCAGGCTGGCGCGTGCGTAGCCGCCCGCCACCAGCATGAAATGTGGCGTGTCCTCGAAACGGTCATCGTCGACGACCGCGTAGCCACCGATGTCCTGGTAGAACGCCGCGGCGCCACTGGCATCCGGACTCTGGTAGAGCGCCCAGATCCAGTCACCAAATCCAGGCAGGTAATCGTCCGGATCCCCGCTCGAGGAGCGGACCACACCGAACGGAGCGCCGTCCGGATCGGCAAGGATGGCCATGTCGCCGCGTCCCTCGACGCGACGCGCGGGGATGAGCACGGCCCCGCCCTGCTCCGCAACGCGGCCGGCTGTTGCCGCGACGTCCGGCACGGACATGAACGCGATCCAGCGCGACTGGCGCTCCTGCTCCGGATGCGGCGCACGCTGCACCATGCCGGCAACCGGAAAACCAGCGGCATAGGCCAGGGTGTAGGCGCGGCTCCCGGTGCCGAGTTCGGCAAACGACCAGCTGAACAGTTCGCCGTAGAAGCGTCGCGCGACGGCCACGTCCGGAGTGACAAGGTCGGCCCAGACGAACTTGCCCGGCCGCTGCTCGCCGGTCGGCGGATCGCTGATCGGTGGCAGCCCGGCCGCAGCGCCGAACGTGGCGGTGAGCAGGATCGCGAGCATGCCCGCACACACCCGGCGATGACCGACGATGCCGCCCATGCTGCGGGCATTCCTCTGCCCGAGCATCAGGTTCCCGGAGCGAGGTACATGATGAGGGCGATCACCAGGTACACGGCGACGAGCTGTATGCCCTTGTACCAGTTGGAACGGCCGTCGCTGCACACCGCGGCACCGATCAGGACGCTGAAGAACAGCGCCCCGACCGCGGTCTTGCCGAACTCCAGGCGCAGCGGCTCCGGCGCCACGAAGTAACTCAGCAGCACCAGCACCGGGGCGACGAACAGCGCGATCTGCATGCAGCTGCCGAGCGCAATGCCGATGCTGAGGTCCAGGCGGTCGCGCACACCCATCGTCACCGCCGCGCCGAGTTCGGCGGCCCCGCCGATGAGCGCGAGCAGCACCACGCCGATGAAGGCCTGGGACATGCCGAGCTGCTCGCCGGTGGCCTCGGCGGCACCGACGAGGACCTCGCTCATGAAGGCCGCGCCCACGGAAGCGGCGACCAGCGTGGCCACCGCGCGACCGACGCTCCACTCCGCCTCGTGGGCCTCGGCGCCGCCGCCCTTGCTGACGAACAGCTCAGGGTGGGTGCGCAGCATGAACACCAGGTAGAGCAC
>CAYQAR010000070.1:0-13983 GCA_964415505.1 uncultured Chromatiaceae bacterium
CAATTCTCGCGCGCCGGATAATCCCCTGCCTCGACGTCCGCGACGGCCAGGTCGTCAAGGGCGTGCAGTTCCGCGACCACCGCGTGATGGGCGACATCCTCGAGCTCGCGCGCCGCTACCGGGACGAGGGCGCCGACGAGCTCGTGTTCTACGACATCACCGCAAGCCCCGAGGGGCGTTCGGTCGACCGTGGCTGGATCAGTCGCGTGGCAGCGCTGCTCGACATCCCCTTCTGCGTGGCCGGCGGCATCCGCAGCGTACGCGAGGCCGAACTGGTGCTGAACCACGGCGCCGACAAGATCTCGGTCAACACGCCCGCGCTCGCCGACCCGGGACTCATCACCGAGCTGGCACGGCGCTTCGGCACCCAGTGCGTGGTCGTCGGCGTGGACAGCCGAGAGGAAAACGGGCACTACCGCGTCTACCAGAACACCGGTGATCCGGCCCGCAGCCGCGAGTCCGGACGCGATACCGTCGAGTGGGTGCGCGAGGCGCAGGCGCGGGGCGCCGGCGAGATCGTACTCAACTGCATGAATCAGGATGGCGTGCGTCGCGGCTACGACATCGCCCAGCTCGCGCGCATGCGCGCTGCGTGCCAGGTACCGCTCATCGCCTCCGGCGGAGCCGGTGCCCGGGAACATTTCGCCGAGGTGTTCGAGCAGGCGCAGGTGGACGGCGCGCTCGCCGCCTCGGTGTTCCACTCGGGACAGCTCGACATCGGCAGTCTGAAGGCTTATCTCGGCTCGCGAGGCATCGAGGTGCGGACATGAACGACAGCGGTATCGGCTACCTGGAGGAGCTTGAGCAGGTCATCGAGCAGCGCAAGGGCGCCACGCCCGAGCAGAGTTACACGGCCAGGCTCTACGCCGCGGGGCCAGCGCGCGTCGCCCAGAAGGTCGGCGAGGAAAGCATCGAGCTTGCCATCGCGAGCGTGCAGGGCGACCGCCGGCGCATCCTTGCTGAAGCCGCAGACCTCATCTATCACCTGCTGGTGCTGCTGCGCCAGCACGACATCACCCTCGCCGATGTCGCGCGTGAACTGAGCCACCGGCAGCGCTGAGAAGCGCCCAAAACGGGAAGACGGCAGAACGCGCGCCGGCTATCGTGCCTGCCATGATCCGTGGCACGCCACCGGGAGGCACCACGATGAAGGATTACAGCCGTTCTCGCCGCCTCGTCGACGCACCGGCCTCGCGCCGCCAACCGGATTGCGCTGCTCATCCCCTGCCACCGCGTCATTGCGACCGACGGTAGTCTGTCCGGCTACCGCTGGGGCACGGACCGCAAGGCCGCAATGCTGACGCGCGAGGGCGCGCGCCCGGCTGCTCAGAGGGCGATTTCGCGCGCTGGCTCGCGCAGGTTGTAGCGCGAGCTCATCACGTAGCCGTAGGCCCCGGCATTGGCGATGGCGAGCACATCGCCTTCACGACAGGCCGGCAGCCAGCGGTCGGTGCCGAGGCGGTCGCCGGTCTCGCAGTTCGGCCCGACGACGCTGACGAGTTCCGTGGCGTGGTCCCCCCAGCGCGACAGGTTGGCGATCTCGTGGTACGCCCCGTAGAGCGCCGGGCGGATCAGCGAATTCATGCCGGTGCTCACGCCGACGTACTGCACCTCGCCCTTGCCCTTGGTCTGGGTGACGGTGGCGACCAGCACGCCGGCCTCGGCGATCAGGTAGCGGCCGGGCTCGAGCCACAGCTGGTAGTGCGGCCAGGCGCGGCGGATCTCCTCGAGGCTCTGCCCGAGGGCGTCGAGATCGAGCGACCGCCCATCGCGCTTCTCGGGGACACCGAGGCCGCCACCAAGATCGAGCACGCGCAGCCGCGGGAAGTCGGCTGCGGCCGTGGCCAGCACGCGCGCGACGTTCTGCCAGGTATCGGCCTCGAGGATCCCGCTGCCGGTATGTGCGTGCAGGCCAACGACATGCGCGCCGGCACGGGCCACCAGCTCACGGGCCTCGGCCAGCTCGAACAGCGGAATGCCGAACTTCGAGTGCACGCCGGCCGTGCGCACCTTCTCGTGGTGGCCATGGCCATGGCCCGGATCGAGCCGCAGGAAGATCTCGCGGTCCGCGAACAGCTCCGGCCACTCGCGCAACGGAAAGACATTGTCGAGCGTCAGCCACACACCGTGTTCCAGCGCCTGCGCATATTCGGCGCGAGGCGCGAAGTTGGGCGTGAACAGGATCCGCCGGCGGTCGAGATCCGGGAACAGGTCGAGCACGCGGGCGATCTCGCCCGGCGAGACGCACTCGAAACCGAGCCCGGCGGCATGCACTGTGCGCAGCACCTCTGGATTGCTGTTGGCCTTCATGGCATAGAGCACGCGGTCCACTCCCGGGATCGCCTGCACCCGCCCGATGGCCGCGCGCACCGAGGCGAGGTCGTAAACATAGGCCGACGAATGCTGGCGGGCAATCTCGATCAGCTCCGTCCGCCGCCGCGCCCACCATGGCTCCGGCAATGCGACCGGCGCCACCACGGCACCGCGCAATTCCTCCCAGGTCGGGCCGAATACTGCGTCCTGGGTGGCTGGCTGCACCAGCAGGCCGTGCAGCGCCTGGATCACGCGGCGCGACTGTCCCTCCTCGACGACGAGGCTCAGGTTGAGGTCGCTCGCCGCCTGGCTGACGAGGTGGATCGGCAGTTCCTCGAACACGTCGAAGGCGGGCCCGATCTCGTGCAGCACCGAGCGGATCTTCTGGCCGACCAGGCTCACGACCTCGACGTTCTCGATGATCTGCACGCGACACAGCCGCTCGAGGTCTTCGCGCAGGGCACCGAGGACCGCGGCATCGATGGCGTTGGCGCCGGGGTCCAGCGTGACGGTGACGTTGCTCTCGGATGTGGACACCAGGTCGATCGACAGGCCGAATTCGCTGAAGCAGCGGAAGGCGTTGGCGAGGAAGCCGACTTCCTGCCACATGCCGAGCGTTTCCATGGACACCAGCGTCACCCGCGTGCGCCCGGAAATCGCCTTGACCCGCGGCGCATCGCTGCCCGGGTCGTTCGTCACCAGCGTGCCCGGCAGCTGCGGCTGAGTCGTGTCCTTCACCCGCAGCGGGATGCGGTGGCGACGCACCGGCGCCAGGCAGCGGGGGTGCAGCACCGAGCCACCGGTGGAAGCGATTTCCTGCGCCTCGGCGTAGCTCAGCACGCGCAACAGACGCGCGCCCTGCACGGTGCGCGGATTGGCGCTGAACATCCCGGGAACGTCCGTCCAGATCTCCAGGCCGGCCGCCTGCAGCTTGGCGGCGAAGTAGGCACCGGAGGTATCCGAGCCGCCGCGACCGAGGATGACGGTCTCGCCGCGCGGGTTGCTGGCGATGAAGCCCTGGGTCAGGACCACCCCGGCGAGTCCGCGGCACTGATCCTGCAGCGCCGGATCGGCCTCGAAGTCGCAACTCGCATTGATGTACCGCGTACGCTCGCTGGTATTCGGCAGATCCACGCTGCGCAGTGCCTGGCGGGCGTCGAGCCAGCTGACCTCGATGCCCTGCTGGCCAAGCCAGGCGGCGCCGAGGGTCGTCGACATCAGCTCGCCCATGGCCATGGCGCGGGCATGGGCGCGCGGCGTCACTTCGCGCATGAGGTGGGCACCGGCCAGCAGCTGCTCGAGTTCCTGCAGGTAGCCGCCGACCAGCGCGTCGGCATCGAGCCCGAGGTCACGAGCCAGGTCGCGATGGACCTGGGTGATCGCCGCGAGATGCTCGTTCGCGGCGACGGTGGGCGCCTTGCCGAGCGCATCCTGGATACGGTTGGAGACACCGGCGAGCGCCGAGTGCACCACCAGCGGTCGGTAACCGGCAGCGAGCCGCTCGACCAGCAGGTCCCGGATGCCACCCCAGTTGCGCGCCGTGGAGACGCTGGTGCCGCCGAACTTCAGCACCAGCCAGGGCGCCGCCGCCAGCGCGGATGGCCGCGGCAGCGGTGGAAAGCTGTCGGCGTCGAGCGTCGTCATGGTCAGCGTCCCCGCGGGATGCGAGCGCTCAGGCGCCGTCGCGGGCCGTGGTCACGGCGCCACGCGAAGCCGGGCTGACGAGCGCAGCGTACTTGGTGAGCACGCCCGGACGCACCGCCGCAGGCGATGGCGACCAGCGCCGGCGCCGCTCCTCGAGCACCGCGGGTGGCACCTCGAGCGACAGCGTGCGGGCCTTGGCGTCGATGGTGATGGTGTCGCCGTCCTCGACCAGCGCGATCGCGCCACCGACGGCGGCCTCCGGCGTAACGTGGCCGACCACGAAACCATGGCTGCCACCAGAAAAGCGCCCGTCGGTGAGCAGTGCCACCTTGTCGCCGAGGCCGCGGCCCATGATGGCCGAGGTCGGGCTCAGCATCTCGCGCATGCCGGGTCCGCCCTTCGGCCCCTCATCGCGCACCACGACCACGTCGCCGGCGACGACCACGCCAGCGAGGATCGCCGTCTGCGCCGCCTCTTCACCGCTGAACACGCGCGCGCGGCCGCTGAAGCGCAACCCCTCCTTGCCGGTGATCTTGGCCACCGCACCCTCGGGAGCGAGATTGCCGTAGAGGATCACGAGGTGGCTGTCCTTCTTGATGGGGTTGTCGAGCCCGCGCACGATTGTTTGTCCGGCCGGATACGGGCGCACCTCGGCGAGGTTTTCGGCGAGTGTGCGCCCGGTGACCGTCATGCAACCACCATGCAGCAGGCCCGCGTCGAGCAGCATCTTCATCAGCGGCTGGATGCCGCCGATCGCCACCAGCTCCGACATCGCGTACTTGCCGCTCGGACGCAGGTCGGCGACCACCGGCACGCGCGCGCCGATGCGGGTGAAGTCATCGAGCGCGAGTGGCACCCCAGCCTCGTGCGCCATGGCCAGCAGGTGCAGTACGGCGTTGGTCGAGCCGCCCACCGAGATCACCATGGTGATCGCATTCTCGAAGGCCTCGCGGCAGAGGATGTCGGAGGGCCGGATCCCGCGCCGCACGAGTTCCACCACGGCGGCGCCGGCGCGCCGGCAGTCGTCGTGCTTGTGCGCGGAGACGGCTTCCTGCGCCGAGCTGTCGGGTAGCGACAGGCCGAGCGCCTCGATCGCCGAGGCCATGGTGTTGGCGGTGTACATGCCGCCGCAGGAACCGGCGCCGGGAATCGCGGTGCGCTCGACCTCGAGCAGCTGGGCCTCGGACATGCGCCCGCTCGCCACCGCCCCGACCGCCTCGAACACCGAAATGATGTCACGCCGCTCTGCGCCCGGCCGGATCGTGCCGCCGTAGACGAACACGGAGGGCCGGTCGAGACGCGCCATCGCCATCACGCAACCCGGCATGTTCTTGTCGCAGCCGCCAATGGCGATGAAGCCGTCGAAGCCCTCGGCGCCGACCACGGTCTCGATCGAATCGGCGATCACCTCGCGCGACACCAGCGAGTAGCGCATGCCCGGTGTGCCCATCGAGATGCCGTCGGACACCGTGATGGTGTTGAAGATGACCGCCTTGCCGCCGGCACCGTCCACGCCCGCGGCCGCCTCGCGCGACAGCGTGTCGATATGCATGTTGCAGGGTGTGACCATGCTCCAGGTGGACGCCACGCCGATCTGACTCTTGCGGAAGTCGGCTTCCTGGAAGCCCACCGCGCGCAGCATCGCCCGGCTCGGCGCCTGACCGAGGCCGTCGACGACGAGGCTGGAATAGCGGCGCTCGCCGCCGCCCGACTTGGATCCCTGGTCGGTCATGTGCATGTCCCGTGGAATTGGCAGGCCGGGCGGCGAACCACCGCCGCCGGCCGCGGGGCGGCAGTGTACCACCCGGGCGGCCCGCGGGCTTCAGTCGCCGAGCACCTTGCCGGGGTTCATGATGCCGGCTGGATCGAGCGCCCGCTTGATGGTGCGCATCAGGTCCAGCTCGACCCCGCCACGGTAGCGACGCAACTCCGCAACCTTGAGCAGCCCGATGCCATGCTCGGCGCTGAAGCTGCCGCCGAGCGCGGTGGCCACGGCATTGACCGCCGTCGTGAGGGGATTCCACAGATCGAGAAAGGCCCGCGGTTCCATGCCCTCGGGCTGCGTGAGGTTGAAATGGAGGTTGCCATCGCCAACGTGGCCGAAGACGATCACACGCGCGCCCGGAGCCAGCGCTTCGACTGCCGTCCCGGCCTGGCCGAGGAAGTCGGCAACGCACGATACCGGCACGGAGATGTCGTTCTTGATGCTGGCCCCACCGAGCTTCTGGGCGTCGGAGAGAGCGTGGCGAAGCGCCCAGAGCCCATCGCGTTGCGCGCCGCTGTGAGCGGCTACGCCGTCGGTCACCAGGCCCGAATCGAGTGCTGTACCGAGAAAAGCCTCGAGATCCTCCTCGGCGCTAACTTGGTCGCGGGCCGTGGCGATTTCGAGCAGGACGTACCACGGCGCAGGTTGGCCGAGCGGATCGCGCACGCCGGGCAGGAAGCGAAGCGCAAAATCGAGCGCCTGCCGGCCGACGAGTTCGAAGGCGATCAGCTCGTCGCCGAGCGCCAGCCGCGCCCGGCTGTGCAGGGCGATCGCCGCCGCCGGGTCGGCCACCGCGACCAGTGCGCTGGCGATGCCGCGCGGACGCGGGAACAGCTTGCAAGTCGCCGCCGTGATCAGCCCGAGCGTGCCCTCGGCGCCGATGAACAGCTGCTTGAGGTCGTAGCCGGTGTTGTCCTTGCGCAGCGCACGCAGGCCGTCGAACACGCGCCCGTCCGGCAGCACGACCTCGAGGCCGAGCACGAGGTCACGCGCCGTGCCAAAACGCAGGACATTGGTGCCACCGGCGTTGGTCGACAGATTGCCGCCGAGCTGGCAGCTGCCCTCGGCGGCCAGGCTCAGCGCAAAGAACCGGTCGGCCTCGGCAGCCGCTGCCTGCAAGGCGGCCAGTACGCAGCCAGCTTCGGCGGTAATGGTGTAGTTGTCCGGGTCGAGATCGCGGATCGCCGCCATGCGCCGCAGGGAGACGACGATCTGCGGCGCGCCGGGAACCGAACGGGCCACCGCACCGCCGACGAGGCCCGTGTTGCCACCCTGGGGGACGACGCCGACGCCATGGCGGGCACACAGCGCGACGACCGCCGCTGCTTCGGCGGTCGTCGCCGGCAGCAGCACCAGCGGCGCCCGACTGCGATACAACCCGCGCTGCTCGGCGAGAAAGGGGGCGAGATCCCCGCTGCTGTCGATGCAGCCCGCGGCGCCCACGATCCCGCGAAATTCGCGCACCAGGGAGTCATCGATCTCGATGGGAACGGCAGCCATGGTCGGTCACGTCGGCGGGTCGGGAACGGCGCGCAGCTTGCGCCGGCGTTTGCGGATCGGGTAGGTTCTCAGCGAGGCAATGGTAGTCCCCAGGGGTCGGGGCGCCAAGCAGCCACCTTCCAGCGGCCCGTGAGCGACTCGATGGACCGGACGTTGCACGGCCATGGCTTTCCCGACGAGACCGGCGGCGACGCCCTTCTCGACGCGAGCGGGCTCGACCTGCGTCAGCGGAGCAACCTGCTCGACCTCGACCGCCAGTTGCACGAACGCTGGCAACTGGGCAGCAACCTCGTGCTCGCCTGGTGTCCCTACCAGGCGGGCCTGCTGGCCCTCGTCGTGCCGCACTACGCCATCGCCGACTACGCGGCCGCCGCCGCGCGCGCCGGGCATGACAGCGGCACCGGCCAGGACTTCGTGGCGCGCCTGCTCACCGGACCGCGCCTGTTCACGGTACGCCAGCTCACCTCGGCAGCCCGCCTGCTCGGCACCGAACCGGAGTACCTCACGCTGCGCCAACCTCTCAACGGTACCGCCGCCGAAGCCGCCCTCGTTGACCGCCTGCTGCGTCGCTACGGCGTCAGCTTCGTGCCGAGCCGCGCGGTTGCCCTGTTCGACATCGTCGGCTTCAGCCTGCTGCAGCCCTTCGAGCAGATGACGCAGCTCAACAGCCTCGCGCATTCGCTGAACTCGGCACACAGCAAGATGCTCGGTAACCACGTCGGCGTGAACTTCGCCCGGTCCGGCACCGGCGACGGGTTCTACATCTGGAATCGCGACCTCGGCGTGGCGGCAAACACCAGCCTCTATCACCTGATGCACCTGGTGCTGGCCGACAATGCCATTGCGCGCCGCAAGGCCCGCGGCCGCACCGTGCCATTGCTGCGTGCCGCCTTCCATCTCGGCGGCTGCTATGAATTCCACCACGCCGAAGGCCTCAACCCGACCGTTTCCACGCACATCGTCGGCGACGTCACCATCGAGCTGGCGCGCATGATCGAGCGTGCCATGCCGGGACAGATCCTGGTCGGCGACTTCCAGGCCGACCTGCCCCTCGACGAGGACCTGCAGGCTGGCACGGTCCACCTCGACGCCGTGGCGTTCATGGAGCGTGCCCGGCACGACCTGGCGCGCCTGAACGGCCTGGAACTCGCGGGCGACGCGGTCGAGTCGATCAAGTGCTACCTGACGGGCCGGGCCCGCGCCGACGGCACGTTCACGATCAGGCGGCTGGCAATCAGCGACAAGCACGGGCTCACGCACAGCGTGTTCAATGCCAAGGTGAACATCTACCGGCGTGCCGGTGACCCGATCCTGCTCGGCATCGAGGACCGCCTGCTACGCGGTGACGAGCTGGCGGTGGCGACTGCCGGACACATCGTGCGTCCCGCCACGCCACACTGACACCCGTCGAAAGTGGTCGGGGCGAGAGGATTCGAACCTCCGACCCCCTGCACCCCATGCAGGTGCGCTACCAGGCTGCGCCACGCCCCGATTCGGCAAAGATCTCGACTTCAGGAGAGCGACTGCGACACCGGCGGCCGTACTGCCCCGCACTGTGCGCTGGCAGGCTGTCTCGGCCGGGGGTCCGGTACGCGTCGGGGCGGCATCATAACGCAGCTGGCCGCCGCGGCAAACTGGCGGAAGGGCGTCAGCGACGCAGGATTTTCAGGATTTCCTCGAGCTCGACGCGCAGCTGGCGCACGATCTGCTGGCTCTGGGAAATGTCGGTCCGGGCTTCCTCGCCGGTGAGCCGCTGGCGGGCACCGCCGATGGTGAAGCCCTCGTCGTAGAGCAGGCTCCTGATCTGGCGGATCACGAGCACGTCCTGGCGCTGGTAGTAACGGCGGTTGCCGCGGCGCTTCACGGGCTTGAGCTGCGGGAACTCCTGCTCCCAGTAGCGCAGCACGTGCGGCTTGACCGCACAGAGCTCACTCACTTCACCGATCGTGAAATACCGCTTCCCGGGAATGGGCGGCAGTTCGTCGTTATGTCCCGGTTCCAGCATATGCTTCCACTCGGGCTTTTAGTTTTTGTCCCGGACGGAAAGTCACTACCCGCCGTGCCGTGATTGGAATTTCTTCACCCGTCTTCGGGTTGCGGCCCGGCCGGGTGTTCTTGTCGCGCAGGTCGAAGTTGCCGAACCCGGACAGTTTCACCTGTTCCCCGCTCGACAACGCGGTGCGCAGATCCTCGAAGAACAGGTCGACGAGTTCGCGCGCTTCGCGCTTGTTGAGCCCGAGCTCGTTGAAGAGCGATTCTGCCATATCGGCTTTTGTCAGGGCCATGATCGTGATTCGCGCGTTCGGGCTTTTCTTGGCGGAGCCTACTGTCGGATTCTGGCCTGGAAGCGGCGGTCGAGCGCCTCGCGGATCGCGTCGAGCGCAGTGCTGCCGTCCTGGTCCGTTAGGGTGCGCGATGGATCCTGCAAAATCAAGCCTATAGCCACGCTTTTTTCTTCGGTTCCGACCTGCGGACCCGTATATATGTCAAAAACGAAGGCCTCGCGCAGGGTCGCCGGTGCCGCCGCGCGCACGGTCTCGAGCAACAGCGCGACCGCCACCTCCCGGCCCACGACCACGGCGAGGTCGCGACGCACCGCCGGATAGATCGAAGGCGTGCGGTAGGCAGGCATCGCGACCGTCGTAACGACGTCGGCGCAAAGCTCAAACAACAGCAGCGGCGGAACTTCGAGCTTCGCCGCGAGCGCCGGGTGCAGTTCACCCAGCCAGCCGGCGTCGGCGCCGTCGACCAGCACGCGGGCCGCTCGACCGGGGTGCAGTGCCGGATGCAGCGCCGGGACGAATGCCGTGCGCCCGAGGGCGCCTACCTTCGCAAGCAGCACCTCGACATCGGCCTTGACGTCGAAGAAGTCGAGCGACGCCAACGCCGCGCCCCACTGCTCCGGCCAGCGCGCACCGGCAGCCACGCCGGCCACGCAGCGTTCCTCGTGACAGGCGCCGGCAGCATCGAGGACGAAGCGCGTACCCGCTTCGAACAGGCGGACCCGTGGCTGCTGCCGGTTCAGGTTGGCCGCGACAGCCTGCACCAGCCCCGGCCACAGCGACTGGCGCATGACCGCGAGGTCGTTGGAGATTGGGTTGGCAAGCGCAAGTCCGGCGCACTCCGTGACACTGAACAAGGCATCGAGATCGGCCGGCACGAAGCTGTAGGTGATCGCCTCCTGCCAGCCGCGCGCCAGCAGCGTGGCAGCCAGGGCCGCGCGCGGCGCGGGCGCCTCGCCGACGGCGGCCGGGCGCAGCGCACCGGGTCCGGGGATGTCCGGCACACGGTCGTAGCCATGCACGCGAGCCACTTCCTCGACCAGATCTTCCTCGCGCTCGAGGTCGAAGCGCGCCGTCGGCGGTGTCACGGTCCAGCCGTCGGCTGTCGCCTCGACCGTCATGCGCAGCGCCCGCAGGATGCGCGTCACGTCCGCATCCGGCACCGCCACGCCGAGCAGCCGTGCCAGGCGCTCGCGCCGCAGCCGGATGGGAGCCCGCACCGGCAACGCGGCTGTACTCTCGGCCGTGACCACCGGACCGGCCTCGCCGCCAGCGATGTCGATGATGAGCTGCGTGGCCCGCTCGATGGCGAGCTGCTGGATGCCCGGGTCGACGCCGCGTTCGAAGCGTTGCGAAGCGTCTGTGTGCAGGCCGAAGCGCCGGCCACGCCCGGCGACGGCAGCTGGTGCGAACCAGGCGCACTCGATGAACAGGTCGCGTGTCTCGGCCGTGACGGCCGTGCCGACGCCACCCATGATCCCGGCGAGCCCGATGGCGCCCGAGGCATCGGCGATGACGAGCACTGCCGAATCGGCCGCGATCGTCTGTCCGTCGAGCAGCGCGAGCTGCTCCCCGGGCCGTGCCCGGCGCACCTCGATACCACCGCTCAGGCGCGCCAGGTCGTAGGCGTGCAACGGCTGGCCGTACTCCAGCAGCACGTAGTTCGTGACGTCGACAGCCGCACTGATCGGGCGTACGCCGGCGCGGCGCAGCCGCTCCTGCAGCCAGCACGGCGTTGGCGCCTGCGGGTCGATGCCGCGGATGACGCGGCCGAGAAACCTCGGACAGTCCGCTGGCGCCCGGACCGTCACCGGAAAGGTGCCCGCCGATGCCGGCGGCACCGGCTCGACGCGCGGTTCACGCGCCTTACCCAGTCCGGCGGCAGCGAGTTCACGGGCGATACCGAGTACGCTGAAGCAGTCTGCTCGGTTCGGGGTGAGGTTGACGTCGAGTACCGCATCGCCGAGGGCGAGCAACGCGCTGGCATCGGCCCCCGGGGCGATTTCCGCGTCGAGTTCGAGCAACCCGTCGACAGCGTCGTCGAGCCCCAGTTCGCGCGCCGAGCAGAGCATGCCGGCGGATGCCTCGCCACGAATGCGTGTCGCCCGGATCTCCAGGCCGCCGGGGAGTGTCGCACGGGGCAGCGCCACCGGATAGATCGCCCCGGCGCGTACGTTGCGCGCGCCGCAGACGATATCGAGCACCTCGCCCGTGCCGACATCGACACGGCACAGCGAGAGCCGGTCGGCGTTCGGGTGCGCACGCCGCTCGAGAACGCGCCCGGCGACGAGCCGTTCGATGCGCACGCCGACGCGTGTCACCGCTTCGACTTCCAGTCCGAGCATGGTCAGGCGCTGCGCGAGGGCCTCGGACTCGAGCGCAGCATCGTTCCAGTCGGCCAGCCAGGACAGAGGAAGCTTCACGGCGGGCGCCTCAGCTGAACTGCCGCAGGAACTGCAGGTCGTTCTCGAAGAACAGGCGCAGGTCGTCGACCCCGTAGCGCAGCATGGTCAGCCGCTCCACACCCATGCCGAAGGCGTAGCCGGTGTATTCCTCGGGATCCACGCCGGCGGTGCGCAGCACCTCCGGGTGCACCATGCCGCAGCCGAGGATCTCGAGCCAGCGGCCCGACTCGGCGAGCACGTCGACCTCGGCCGACGGCTCGGTGAACGGAAAATAGGAAGGCCGGAAACGCAGCGTCGCACGGCGCTCGAAGAAGCGCTCGACGAAGTCGTGCAGCACTGCCTTGAGGTGCGCGAAGCTCACCCCGCGATCGACCACCAGGCCCTCGACCTGGTGGAACATCGGCGTGTGGGTCATGTCCGAATCGCAGCGGTACACGCGCCCCGGTGCAATCAGGCGGATCGGCACGCCCTGGCGCATCATGGCGCGGATCTGCACCGGCGAGGTGTGGGTGCGCAGCAGGCGCCCGTCCGGGAAATAGAAGGTATCGTGCATCGCCCGCGCCGGATGGTCGGCCGGGATGTTGAGCGCGGTGAAGTTGTGGAAGTCGTCTTCGATCTCCGGGCCCTCGTGGACCTCGAAGCCGGCGCCGCGGAAGATGGTCTCGATGCGCTCGAGCGAACGGCTCACCGGGTGCTGGCCACCGGGGCGCTCACCGCGCCCGGGCAGCGTGACGTCGATGCGCTGGGCGGCGAGCGCGCGCTCCAGCGCTGCGCGCTCGATGGCGACCCGCCGCGCTTCGATCGCCGCGGCGATCTCGTCGCGAACCTGGTTGATGGCCTGGCCAGCCGCGGGACGCTCGGCGGCCGACATGGCGCCGAGACCCTTGAGCAGCGCCGTGACCTCGCCCTTCTTGCCGAGGTAGTGCACGCGCACGGCCTCGAGCGCCGCCCCGTCGGCTGCCTCGACGACGGCCGCGCGCGCCCGCCTCACCAGCCCTTCGAGTGCGTCCATGGGTCCCGCGTGACGTGCTGCGGACCAGCCTGCGTGGCCAGCCCGCCGTGGCTACCGGTATGCAGGCAGCCGCTCAGGCTGCCAGCTGGCCCTTGACCTGCTCGGCGAGGGCCGCAAAGGCCTCTGCATCGTGCACGGCCAGGTCCGCGAGCACCTTGCGGTCGACCTCGATGCCGGCCAGCTTCAGCCCGTTGATGAAGCGGCTGTACGACAGTCCGTGCGGACGGATCGCGGCGTTGATACGTGCGATCCACAGCGCGCGGAACTCGCGCTTCTTCACGCGGCGGTCACGCAGGGCGTACTGGCCGGCCTTGATGACTGCCTGCTTGGCGGCGCGGTAAACCTTGCGACGGCCGTTGTAATAGCCCTTCGCCTTCTTGAGAACCTTCTTGTGGCGTGCACCCGCAGTGACGCCGCGCTTTACTCTCGCCATTACCCCGATCTCCTGTTATGCGTAAGGGAGCTGCTTGCGGATGCTCGGCACGTCGCATTCCTCGACCTGCTGCATCGGCCCGAGATGCCGCTTACGCTTGGCACTCTTCTTCGTCAGGATGTGATTGAGGTGGGACTGGGCCCGCTTGAAGCCGCCCTTTCCCGTGGCGCGGAAGCGCTTTGCAGCGCCGCGCTTGGTCTTCATCTTCGGCATTGCTCTCTCCTTGGCCTGATCCGAACCACAGCGGCCGGGGCAGGCGGGTTTCGGCGCCAGCGACGGGGCGGGATGCCCCGGGCCAGGCGCCGACACTCACTTTCGTTTCGGCGATATCACCATCACCAGCTGGCGTCCCTCGAGCTTCGGCATCTGCTCGACGGCACCGTGCTCCTGCAGGTCCTGCTGCACACGTTGCAGGAGCTTGAAGCCGAGGTCCTGGTGCACCATTTCGCGGCCGCGATACCGCAGCGTGATCTTCGCCTTGTCGCCTTCGGTGAGGAAGCGGATGAGGTTCCGCAGCTTCACCTGGTAGTCGCCCTCCTCGGTGCCAGGACGGAACTTCACTTCCTTGACCTGGATCTGCTTCTGCTTGCGCTTGGCAGCGTGGGCCTTCTTGTTCTGCTCGAACAGGA
>CAYQAR010000071.1:0-9496 GCA_964415505.1 uncultured Chromatiaceae bacterium
CCGGACTTCCTGCCCGACGTGCTGAACCGCGAGCTGCACGACCAGCTGGTGCCGGTCAGCGACGAGGAGGCCCGTGCGGCCTCGCGCCGCCTGGCTGCCGAGGAAGGCATCTTCGTCGGACTCTCGGCGGGCGGCACGCTGGCAGCGGCCCTGCGCGTAGCCGCACAGGCCCCACCCGGCTCGGTGCTCCTGGCGATGCTGCCGGACACCGGCGAGCGCTATCTCTCGACCTGGCTCTTCGACGACATCGCCGAGGGCTCCGACGACGCCTGGCTCGCGGAAATCGAAGCGCAAGCGGCGCAGCGCGCCTGATGCCTGCCGAAGCGCGAGCGCAGCTGCAGCCCGGCCACGACCCGCGTGGCCCGTGGGTGGCACACTGGCCGCAGCCGCCGGGTGCGGCACCCGCCACGCGCCCCGCTGTCCCGGGCGCCTTCGTGCTGCGCACCTGCCTGCGCGAGCTGGCGCTGACCGACGACCCGGCCGTGGCCGAAACACTCGCGCAATGCGCGCCGCCGGAATGGCACAGCGGGCGCGCGGCCTACCAGCTGCTGCTCGAGGTCACCACGGGCCTGCGCAGCGCCATACCCGGGGAGACCAACGTGTTCGGCCAGTTCCGCCACGCCTGGGCGACGTACCGCGAGGCAGCAGACCGGGCTGTGGTCTCCAACCTCGCACCGCTCGTCACCCGGCTGGTGCGCGACACGCGCGCGGTGCGCCACGCGCACCTAGGCAGTCTTGGCGGCGCTTCCTACGGCTCGCTGTTGCGCCGCCTGCTCGCGCCCGCCGAGGGCGAGCGCGTGCTGATCGTCGGCGCCGGCGAACTCGCACGGTCGCTGCTGCCCTTCTTCGGCACCGGCGCGCTCGGGGTGTGGAACCGCCACCGGCCAGGCCCAGCCTTCGCGACGGCAACCAGGGTATTCGATCCGCACGAGGGGCCAGCCGCGGCCAGTTGGGCGCATCATGTGGTCATGACCACACCAGCCGATGCAGCCCACGAGACGTGGTGGCGGGACTGGCTCACCACCAGCAGCGTGCGCACCGTCGTGCATCTCGGCCGGCGCCGGGGCGACGGCTGGCTGCCACCGCCCCGGGTGAAAGCCCACGACCTCGATGACCTGTTCGCGCTGCGCCACGCGCAGGAGAACGTCCGCTCGCTGCAGCTCGCGCGAGCCCGCGCTGCCTGCCGCGAACGGGCGACAGCATTCGCGGCCGGCCACGCGGTTTCGCGGCGCGCCGCCATGGCCTGACGGCAGCGCCATGCCAGCGCGCACCACCCTGCGCCTCGGTACCCGCGCCTCGCTGCTCGCGGTGGCGCAGAGCCGGCTCGTGGCCCGCGCCCTGCATGCCGCCGACCCGGGGATCGCGGTCGACCTCGTTACGGTGAGCACGCGCGGCGACCGCGACCGGCACACGCCGCTCGCGGCCGTGGAGGATCCCGGGTTCTTTTCCGAAGAACTGGACACGGCGCTGCGCGAACGGCAGGTCGACCTGTGTGTCCATTCGCTGAAGGACCTGCCGCTGGAGCCGCGCCCCGGCGTGCGCACCGGCGCCGTGCCACGGCGCGAGGATCCGCGCGATGTCGTCGTCTTCCGCCCCGAAGTCGAGCACCTGCTCGCCACCGGCGCGACGCTGCGCATCGGCTCGTCCTCGGCACGCCGTGCCACCCTCACCGGACGTTTCCTCGTCGACGCGCTGCCGCGCCTCGCCGCCGGGCCGCCAGCACTCGAGTTCCTGCCGCTGCGCGGCCCGGTCGAGAGCCGGCTGGCGCGGGTGCGTCTGCCACGCGACGCGCCCGACGCCCTCGATGGCGCGGTGCTGGCGCTAGCCGGACTCGCGCGCCTGTGGGGTGACCGCGACGGCCACGCAGCCCTCGCCCCGCTGCTCGCCGACACGCGCCTGATGGTGCTGCCGCTCGGGGCCTGCCCGACGGCGCCCGGCCAGGGTGCGCTCGCGGTCGAGTGCCGCACCGACGACGCGCGCGTCGCCAGCCTGCTCGCGGCGATCGACGATCCGGCCAGTGCGCGTCGCGCGGGCCGCGAGCGCGCGCTCCTCGCGGCGCAGCCGGCACCGGCGCGCGACGCCTTCGGCGCGACCACCGTGGCGCACGAGCACTGCGGCACGCTGCTGTTCGTGCGCACCGGTACCGACGGTGCCGGGCGCGGCCGCCTGCTGTGGCGCCAGCCGGCCCGGCCGCACGGGGCGATCGCCTGGGACGGTGCCGGGTGGGTGCGGGCGAGCCGCTACCGCGAACTGCCGCCGGTCGCGCTCGGCAGGGCGCCGGCGGTGTTCCTCGCGCACTGGCGTGCGCTGACACCGGCGCTGCGCCCGGCGCGGCACGCGCGGCTGTGGGTCAGCGGGATCCCGAGCTGGCAGCGGCTGGCCGCGCGCGGCCTGTGGGTCGAGGGCTGCGCCGACAACCTCGGCTTCGCGGCCATCGCACCGACGCTGGCGTCACCGGTGCTGCGCCTGCCGCCGCTCGCCGCGTGGACCGTCCTGACCCGCAGCGACGCCGTCGCCAGCTGGGACGGCAGCGGCATCGGGCAGGTGCTCGCGACCTACGAGATCGGCGCGCCCGAGGACGACGCAGCGCTCGCGACGATCCGCAGCCAGCTCGGCGGTGCCACGCATTTCTTCTGGGGCAGCGCCGCGCAGTTCCGCGCGCTGCACGACTGGCTGCCACCGGAACGCCACCACGCCTGCGGGCCCGGCAAGACCTACCAGGCGCTGCGGGCCGCCGGGGTCGCCAACCTGCAGCCCTTCCCGTCACGCGAGGAGTGGCGCGCGTGGGTGGCCTGACCCTGCGACGCACGCGGCTCGGCCCGGCGCTGCGCGCGCTGGCACGCGAGATCACGCTGGCGCCGGACAAGCTGATCCAGCCGCTCTTCGTGGTCGAGGGCCTGCACGGGCGTGAGCCCGTCGCCGGCCTGGACGGCGTGTACCGCGACAGCACCGCGACGCTGGCGGCCCAGGTCGAACACGATCTCGCCGCCGGCGTCGACAAGTTCCTGCTCTTCGGCGTGCCAGGCACCCAGCGCGAACGGGGTTTCGATCACGGCTTCACCGCCGGGCAGATCGCGGCGCTGCGCGAGCGCTTCGGCACGGCGGTCTGGCTCGCGGTGGACGTGTGCCTCTGCGCCCACACCACGCATGGCCACTGTGGCGTGCTCGACGACGAGGGCCGCCACGTCGACAACGGCGCCACCGTGGCCGAGCTCGCCGCAGCAGCCGCGGCCTATGCCGAGGCGGGCGCCGACTGCGTGGCGCCGAGCGACATGATGGACGGGCGCGTCGCGGCGATCCGCGCCGCCCTCGACGGCAGCGGCCACGAAGCCGTCGCCATCATGAGCTACGCGGCCAAGTTCCACTCCGGCTTCTACGGCCCCTTTCGCGCCGCCGCCGGCGCTGCACCGCGCGGCACCGGTGCCCTGGCCGATCGCGCGACCTACCAGATCGATCCGGCCCGCCCGCGCGACGCCCTGCTGAGCGCCCTGCGCGACGAGGCCGAAGGCGCCGACATCCTCATGGTGAAGCCGGGCCTGCCCTGCCTCGATGTGCTGCACGACCTCGCCGCGCGCATTCCGCGCCCCTGGGCCGTCTATCAGACCAGCGGCGAGCAGGCCGCGCTCGAACTGCTCGCACGCGAGGGGCTCGCCGACGGCGCACGCCTGCAGCTCGAAACCTGGACCGCCTTCCAGCGTGCCGGTGCCCAGGCCATCATCAGCTACGCGGCCCGGCGCGCCCGCTCGCTCCTCGGGCGCACAGCGACGGGCTGAGCATGGACGACGACGCTGCGGCACTGTTCCGGCGCGCCTGCGCCGTCACCCCGGGCGGCGTGCACTCGCCGGTGCGTGCCTTCCACGCCGTCGGTGGCCAGCCGTTCTTCACCCGGCACGCCGCCGGAGCGCGCCTGACGACGACCGACGGGCGCGAACTGGTCGACTTCTGCATGGCCTTCGGCCCGCTGCCGCTCGGCCACGCGCATCCGGCGGTGGCCGAGGCTGCCCGCGCCGCGCTCGCTGCTGGCTGGAGCTATGGCACGGCGGAGCCGTGGTCGCTCGAACTCGCCGAGTTCATCGCCGGGCGCCTGCCCTGGGCGGAAAGCATCCGCTTCGTCAATTCCGGCACCGAGGCGGTCATGACTGCGCTGCGCCTGGCGCGCGGCATCACCGGGCGCACGACGGTGCTGAAGTTCGACGGCTGCTACCACGGGCACAGCGACTCGATGCTGGTGCGCGCCGGCTCCGGGCTGGCCGGCGTCGCCGGCAGCGCCGGCGTGCCGCCGGCCGTGGCAGCCGACACGGTGGTCGTGCCGCTCGACGATGCGGCAGCCCTCGGCGCGGCCTTCGACCGGCACGGCGCCGGACTCGCCGCGGCGATCATCGAGCCGCTGCCGGCCAACTTCGGGTTGCTGCCGCAGCGCCGGGAGTTCCTGGCGGAACTGCGCGATCTGTGCACGCGCCACGGCGCCCTGCTCGTGTTCGACGAGGTCATCAGCGGCTTTCGCCTGGCCTTCGGCGGCTTCACCGAGGTCACGGGCCTGGTCCCGGATCTCGTCACCTGGGGCAAGGTGATCGGCGGCGGGTTCCCGGTCGGCGCCTGTGCCGGACCGCGCGACCTGATGCAGCATCTCGCTCCGCCCGGGCCGGTCTACCAGGCCGGTACGCTCAGTGCCAACCCGCTCGCCATGCGTGCCGGACTCGCGACCCTGCGCCTGCTCGCGGATGGCAGTGCCTACCGCCAGCTCGATGCGCTCGGGTCACGGCTCGAACAGGGCGTGCGCGCCGCGGGCTACCACGTGCAGCGCGCCGGTTCGCTGTTCTGGATCCCGGGGGCAGCACCGCAGCCCGGTACCCTGCGCAGCGCGGCGCAGGTCGATGCCGGGCTCATCGCGGATTTTCCCGCGCTCTTCCACCGGCTGCTCGATGCCGGTATCTACCTGCCCCCGGGTCCGCACGAAGTCGGCTTCCTGTCGCTCGCGCACACCGCCGCCGACGTCGACCGTCTGGTCGCAGCACTCGCAGCCTGAGAACCGGTGCCGGGTTTGGCTTTTTGGCTTGTTGCCGCGAGCGGATCGGTTGCCGGAGCATTTGAGTGTCTGCGGCCAGGGCGTTCAAAGCCTGCGTTGTCGGCAGTGTGGCCGCACGAAAAACGGGATGATGCAGAACGTACGAACGCGGGCGATTTGATGACACCGACTGGGTGACGTCCCCGGGCGTGGTGTACGGGTGACGGGCCTGGCCGGCGGCGGTCGTCGCCGGTGGGCAGCCCGGTCGGGCCGCTGGTCCGGGGTCGGGACTTGGGGTACTATCTGGCCCTGCCATGGTCGATCGGCGGGAGGCGCATACCGGTCCGCTGGGTCAACAATCTGCAACCTCATGGCTCGGGGCAATCATGAAGTCGCGAACCGTGTCGTTATCGCACATGGCGCTTTGTGTCGCGCTCGGACGGCCGGCCGACGCAGCCGACGCAGCCTGGCAGCACACCGCCGTCGTGTACCTGATCGGCGCCTCGATTGACGGCGAGGCAGGCGCAGGCAACCTCACCGCCGACGTGGACGTCAGCTTCGGGGACATTCTCGACAACCTCGAGATGGGCGCCATGGCGGCGTACCGGGCCGAGCGGGGCCCATGGGCGATCGTTGCCGACCTGATCTGGATGAATCTCGAGCAGGACAAGAGCGGGATCGGGCCGCTCGGCGGCACGCGCGCCGACGTGGAGCTGGACCAGATGATCGTCGAGCTCGATGGATCGTACGCGCTGAACGAGCGCCTCGATGCGTACGCCGGCCTGCGTTACTGGGACGTGGATTCCGATCTGACAGTCGCCACCGGCGGGCCGTCGGGCGTCGTCTTGTCGGACAGCCTGAGCGAGGACTGGGTGGACCCGGTGTTGGGGCTGCGCTACGAGGTGCCACTCGGCGAACGCTGGACGCTGGTTGCGAGGGGGGACATCGGCGGCTTCGGCGTCGGCAGCGACTTCACCTGGCACGCCACCGCATTCGCTTCCTGGCATCTTTCGGCGCAGGCCAGCCTGCTGTTCGGCTTTCGCTATCTCGACGTGGATTACGACGATGGCAGCGGCAGCAGCCGCTTCCTGATGGATGTCGGCGAGGGCGGGCCCACCGCGGGCTTCGCCTGGCAGTTCTGAACGGAGTACGCGCTCTTTTACCGGATTTTCACGGAGCAATGGCCCATGAACCGTCACATGCAGATCGGCACCGCAGCCTCGATCGCAATCGGTCTGATGTTTTCCGTGTCGCACGTTGCCCGCGCCGCGGAGGGCCATGCCGACACCGGGACTCTCGATCAGGCCAAGGCCGAACAGGTGTTTCCGGCCAGGGTGCCCTATTCACCCTACGCCGGCCGCAATTTCCCCACGCGTCCGCTCTTCGGCGACACGCATCTGCACACGTCGTTCTCGATGGACGCGGGAGCATTCGGTGCCCGCGTCGGGCCGCGTGATGCCTATCGCCTGGCTCGCGGCGAGGAGATCACCGCCTCGAGCGGGCAGCCTGTGAAACTCTCGCGGCCGCTGGATTTCCTGGTGGTCGCCGATCATTCGGACAACATGGGATTCTTCCCGGATCTGTACGCCGGGAAGCCGGAGATTCTGGCTGATCCTCAGGGCAAGGAGTGGTATGACCTGATGATGGCCGGGAAGGGCACCGAGGCCGCGCTGTCCATCATCGACGCCTTCTCGCAGGGCAAGTGGCCGAAAGACCTGCAGTACACCCCGGGCACGCGCGCCTACAAGGCCGCCTGGCAGGAGACCATCGCCGCCGCCGAGGCCTACAACGAGCCCGGCCGCTTCACCGCGTTCATCGGTTACGAGTGGACCTCGAACACCGGCGGCAACAACCTGCACCGCAACGTGGTGTTCCGCGACGGCGGCGACCGCGCAAGCCAGGTGGTGCCGTTCACGGTGTATCCGCCGCTGGGCAGCGACAATCCGCGGGACCTGTGGAAGTGGATGTCGGCCTACGAGGAGAAGACCGGTGGCAGCGTGCTCGCCATCACCCACAATGGCAATCTCAGCAACGGCCGGATGTTTCCCATCATCGAATCGTTCACCGGCAAGCCGGTGGACCGCGCCTACGCGGAGCAGCGCGCGAAGTGGGAGCGGCTGGCGGAGGTTTCCCAGACCAAGGGAGACGGCGAGGCGCACCCGTACCTGTCGCCCAATGACGAATTCGCCGACTTCGAAACCTGGGATTTCGGCAATCTCGACGGCAGCGTGGCGAAGACGAAAGACATGCTGGAGTTCGAGTACGCCCGCTCGGCCCTGAAGAACGGGCTGAAGCTCGGCAAGCAGCTCGGCACCAATCCCTACAAGTTCGGCATGATCGCCAGCAGCGATGCGCATACCGGTCTGTCGGCCATGGAGGAGGACAACTTCTTCGGCAAGACCACGCCGCAGGAGCCGAGCCCGAAGCGACTGACGGCGACGTTCGTCAGCGTGCCGAAATCCGGCGTCACCGTCATGGACTGGGAAGTCGGCGCCGCCGGCTACGCCGCGGTGTGGGCCAGCGAGAACACGCGCGAGTCCATCTGGGATGCGATGCAGAGGAAGGAGACGTACGCCACGACCGGTCCACGCATGGTGGTGCGCTTCTTCGGTGGCTGGGACTTCGTACCCGCCGACGCGCAAAACCGCCTGCCGGCGTCGGTTGGCTATGCGAAAGGCGTGCCGATGGGCGGCGACCTGAAGGCGGCCGCCGCCGGCAGGTCACCGACCTTCCTGGCTGCGGCGCTGAAGGATCCGCTCGGCGCGAACCTGGACCGCATCCAGATCGTGAAAGGCTGGCTCGACGGCAAGGGTGAGCTGCACGAGCAGGTCTACGACGTCGCCTGGAGCGGCGAACGTCAGCCGGGCCCGGACGGCAAGCTGCCGTCGGTGGGGAGCACGGTGGACGTCGCGGACGCGACCTGGACCAACACCATCGGCGCACCCGAGTTGATCGCGGTGTGGAAGGACCCGCAATTCAAGGCTGCGGAATCGGCGTTCTACTACGTGCGGGTGATCGAGATCCCCACGCCGCGCTGGACGGCATACGACGCGAAACGCTTCGGCGTGAAGCCGCTGCCCGGCACGCGGATGACCGTCACCGAACGCGCCTACAGCTCGCCGATCTGGTATACGCCGTAGACAGGAAGGGAACAACCGGCGGTTGCGCATGGGCGTGACAGCCGACTGCCCCTACGCCGATGCGCCGCTTGATCCGCGAGCCGCTCGTACACTTCCTGCTGCTCGGCGTGGTGATTTTCACCGGCTACCGGTTCGTGGCCGCCGACGGCGGGCGGGGGCCCGAGGCGATCGTCATCACGCAGGGACGCATCGAGACCCTCGCTGCCACGTTTGCACGCACGTGGCAACGCCCGCCGACCGAGGCCGAGCTCGAAGGTCTGGTCCGGGAGTATGTCCGCGAAGAAGTCTATTACCGCGAGGCGCTCGCCATGGGCCTCGACCGTGACGACACCATCGTCCGGCGCCGGCTGCGGCAGAAGCTCGAGTTCATGTCCGAGGACGCCGGCGAAGTGGCCGAACCCACGGATGGCGAGCTGCGGGCCTGGCTGGCGGCGAATCCCGGGAACTTCCGCACGGAGCCACGGTGCACGTTCACACAGGTCTATCTCAACCCGGACCGTCACCGCGGCACGCTGGCAGAGGACGCCGCGCGGCTGCTCGCGCAGTTGCGCAGCACTGTGGCGGATCCCGCCTCGTTCGGTGACCAGTCGCTGCTGCAGCACCGTTTCGACGATCAGCCGGTGGGGGAAATTGCCAGGCAGTTCGGCAAGGATTTCGCCGCGCGGCTCGCGGACCTTCCCGTCGGTGAATGGACGGGGCCGGTCGAATCGGGTCTCGGCGCCCACCTGGTGCAGGTGACGGCGCGCACGGAGGGCCGCTTGCCCGCGCTGGAGGAAGTACGGGATGCGGTGCGTCGCGAGTGGCATGGCGAGCGGCAGCGGGAAGCCAGCGAGAAGTTCTACCAGTCGCTGCTGCGACGTTATACCGTGACGATCGAGCCGCCGGATGCGGCGCCGAACCCGGTGACGACGACATCGCGCCAGTGAGACACCTCGCTGCCCTGTTGCTCATGCTCGTTGCGGTCACGCCGGCTCTGGCCCATGAAGTGCGTCCGGCGTATCTGCAATTGCGCGAGATCGCACCCGGGAATTATGAGGTGGTCTGGAAGGTTCCCGGGCTCGGCGAAAATGCACGCCTCGCCCTGTACGCGGAGCTGCCGGGCACCTGCCCCGATTCATCACCGCGGCGGCGTGCCATGGCAGCCGGCAGTTTCACCGAGCGCTGGACGCTGCGCTGTGCGGGCGGACTGGGCGGCGGCCAGATCCGCATCGCGGGGCTGTCCGCCACCATGACCGACGTGCTGGTGCGCATCGAGCGGCTGGATGGCACCACGCAGGTGACACGGCTGTCACCGGATGCGCCGTCGTTCGTCGTCGACGCCAGTCTGCGTCGTCGCATGGGCGAGGTGGCC
>CAYQAR010000071.1:9506-13828 GCA_964415505.1 uncultured Chromatiaceae bacterium
TCACCTACCTGCCGCTCGGCGGCGCGCTTCAGGTAGGTGACAGCGACATCCAGCTCGGCGTGGATCACCTGCTGTTCGTGCTGGCGCTGCTGTTGCTCGTCGAAGGTGCGCGCCGGCTCGTCGCCACCATCACCGCCTTCACCGTCGCACACAGCATCACGCTCGGCGGGGCCACGCTCGGACTGGTGCACGTGCCGGGGCCGCCGGTCGAAGCCAGCATCGCACTCAGCATCATGTTCGTCGCCGCGGAAATCGTGCATCGACACCGCGGTCGGTCCGGCCTGACGACGCGATGGCCGTGGGTTGTCGCGTTCGTGTTCGGCCTGCTGCACGGCTTTGGCTTCGCCGGAGCGCTGCGCGAGGTGGGCCTGCCGGACAATGCAATACCTGTGGCGCTCCTGTTCTTCAACGTCGGCGTGGAGGTCGGTCAGCTGCTGTTCGTCGCAGCGGTACTGGCAGGAATGGCGGCATTGCGAAAATGGAGCGCGCCAATGGCCGGGGGCGGAGCGCCTGTCGTCCGGCTGTCATACGCCATTGGTGGCGTGGCGGCATTCTGGGTGCTGGAACGCATCACGTCGTTTTGAAGGTGCCGGGTTTGGCTTTTTGGCTTTTTGGCTTGTTGTCGCGAGCAGCTCTGTTTCTACGCCAACCCCATTTTTCTCATTTTTCTATATCGCGCCATCCGCGTACGACCTGCCGCGCCGGCGCGCGAAGCGTGCGCCCGATGCCCAGACGGCGATCATGAGCGGCAACAGCACGGGCGGCACTGGTACCGGCGCGGGCGCGGCCTGGGTCCAGTCGAAGCCTGAATCCGAGGATAGCGAATACTCGATCGGGTTGCCGTCGGCATCCCGCACCTCGTCGATGCCCATCCAGCGGATCGTGCCGACGAAACCTGCGGTGCCATCGGCCTGCCCACCCGTGAGGAGTGAGCTGCGAACGAAGGCTTGGCTGTGCAGTTGGTAGTTCAAGCTTAAAGATGTCGGTACCCCGAGCACGAGATCGAGGATGAGCGTGTGCGGGCCAGGCATGTCTCCAGTTGCACCATAGGTATCGACCGTACCCATCAGGATGCCGGGCATGGTCCCCGTCGACGTCGTTACGAACATGGACCAATGCGTATAAGCATAGGAATCGGAACCGAGCGGTCGGCCGTGAATATAGGGCGATATCGTTGCCGACAGCGTGCCGTGCACGTCGAGCGGCACCACCATGGTCCCCACCGTGCCGATCAGCATCGGGTTCGCCGGCATCACGAGGATCGAATCACCGGAATCGGCACTCACGTCCGCGAAGCTCTGGGCGAAAAACTGGAACTCCTGGCCGAGCGCGTCGATGTACCCGGCTTTCGTTATCGCATGGCTACAGGCGCATCCCGAGAAATACCCCAGATCCACGGTCGCATGAGCGAGGCCGTCGCCCGCGACGAAACCCGGCCCTTCGTCCTGATGGGCAGAGATCGAGCTGGACACCGGGCCCGTCGTGCCGATCTCCATGCGGCCTTGAGAGTCGGGAGGTACGTTCGGAAACGGTTGCCACGAACCGGCCATGGCGTTGGTAGACACCTGGAAGGAGGCCGCAGCAGCAGGTGTGAACGGCCAGACAGCAAGGCCGATGACCGCGAGGGACAGGACCGTGGACCGCGGCATGCTCGAGGTTCGGGAGACCATGGCTCACCTCCTCGTCTCGTTCTTGATCAGGGAACACTAGTCCTGTTGCTGCAGCGGTTCAAGGGCCTCACCGGCCGGACTGGCTGTGTCTTATGTCAAAGGAGCGCCCTGAGCCGGGTTGATGCGGTAGCCGGAGGATTGTCCCTGGCCTCGCGCGGCTCCAGACGGACACGCCCGGTACCACCGCCGACGAGGCCTGCATGCGCCTGACGCTCGGCCTGGCCCGCGAAGCCCGTGGCGAGAACTGGTGCCGGGTTTGGCTTTTTGGCTTGTTGCCGCGGCCCGTTCGGGTACCGGAGCATTTGATGATCGACATCGAATACCGGGTCGAAGGTTTCGAAGCTGTTGCCGCGCCCGGGGTCAAAGAGCCGACGCGGAGCAGATTTCTCGCCGGATCAGCCCACCTGACCCTGCCCCCGCGTCCGCACGAGGTCGGCTTCCTGTCGCTGGCGCACAGCGCCGTCGACGTCGACCGTCTGGTTGTGGCACTCCCAGGCTGAGAACCGCTCTGGGACCCGCCTCAGGCAGCGAGCAGGTGGCGCATGTCCTCGATGTCCTGGTGACAGGAGGCGACGAGATCGAGGAACGAGCCGGGCCCGAGCGTCACGTTGCGCATGATCTCGTCGGCCTGCGGGACCTGACGGCGCAGATCGGGCTCGGAGGCGAGCCGGTGGCGCAGCTTCGCGGCCGACACCAGGCGCGCCAGCGGCTGCAGGTTGTCGGCGCCGGCACTGAGGATCTCATCCTGCTCGGCCACGGCCTGGCCGATGCGCTCGGGCAGGCCCCAGGCATCGAGGATTGCCTTGCCGAGCCGCGGCTGCCAGTCGTGCACGATCGCCTGGAAGTCGGGATCCTGGCGCAGCGCCGGCTCGATCTTCTGCGTGTGGGTCAGGATGTAGAGCCCGCCGATGCTGTGCAGGAGGCCGGCGAGCATGGCTTCGTCGGGCTGGCGCCCGAAAGCGCGCCGTGCCACCACGTAGCAGATCGCGGCGACCTCGTTGCTGGCACGCCAGATCGCGCCGAGATCCTGGCGGATCGGTGCGAGCGATTCGATGCGCTCCATCTGCCGCATCGCGTGGGTCATCGCCGTCAGGCGCACCAGGTTGAACCCGAGGCGGCTGACCGCCGACTTGATGCTGGTCGTGCTGTTGCCGGCCGCGTTCATCGCCGCCGAGTTCGCGAGCTGCAGCAGCCGCGCACTCAGCACCGGCTCCGATTCGATGATGGCCACCAGATCGCGCGCGCTGGTGTTCGGGTCGGCGAGTGCCACCTGCAGGCGGCGCACCACGTCCGGGAACGCCGGCAGGTCCACGTCCTTGCCGGGCAGGTTCGCCACCAGCTCGCGGATGAAATTGAATGCCCGGCTGACGTTCGTGTCCATGCGCCTGTCCCTGCCCGCAACCCGGGACGATTCTGCGCCGCGCATGCGCGACTGTCCGATAACCGCTTCTCACTCGCGGCGCGACCAGCGTCACGCGAGCGCCGGCGGCGGGCAGCGCCAGCCGGAGTCGCTCACGAGCCCGATTGCGCCCGCCGCTGCCAGGCATGCAACGCCGTGCCCGCGAGTACCAGTGCGCCGCCGGCCAGCGCCAGCGGTGCGGTGGGCTCGCCGAGCACCAGCCAGGCCCACACCGGCACCAGCACCGGCTCGGCGAGCAGCAACAGCGCGGATTCGAGGGCCGGCAGCCGCGTCATCGCCCCGGTGATCAGCACGTAGGCGAGCGTCACCTGGAACAGCCCGAGCCAGGCGACGAGCAGCACGTCGGCGGCCGCAAACGTCTCGACCGGCCACGCCAGCGGCAGCGTGACGAGCGCCGCAAGCAGGTTGCCGGCGAGCGCCCCGGCCAGCGACACGGCAGCGCTGCCTCGTGGCCCGGCGGCAAGCCAGCGCAGTCCCACCAGCGTCAGCGCCCAGCTCGCACCGGCCACGGTGGCGAGCAGGTTGCCGAGCGCCGGTGCCGGCGCCGTCGCCAGGGGTGAACGCGTGCCCAGGTAGAGCAGCAGCAGGCCCGCGAGCATGAGCGCGACGAAGCCGGCATCGTGTCGCTGCAGTCGTTCGCCGAGGAGCCACGGCCCGAGCAGCAGCACGTACAGCGGCGCCGTGTCCTGCAGGAAGATCGCGTTGGCCGCGGTCGTGCTGCGGTTGGCGAGCGTGAACAGCACCACGGTCAGGGCATAAGGCAGCGCCACCAGCAGCGTGCGTGACGACCACGCCCGCCGCGCCGCCGGCACGCAGAGCGCCAGCGCTGCGGCCGCCACCGCCGAACGCGCACAGGCAATCTGCCAGGCCGTCAGCGTGCAGAGCTTGATCGCGAAGCCGCCGGTGGAAAACAGCACCGCAGCGCCGAGCACCTGCGCCCGCGCACGCCCTGCCGGGGCGGACGTGACGGTCACCGGATCTCGGGCAGGCGAAGCCGCATGGGGGTGGATTATCACATGGGCATGGGCAGGGGCATGTGGAACGGCATCTGAAGCGGTCCCGATCGGCATAGAATGGCAGCAGCCTGCACCGGCAACCGGAGCGAACGTGCCGACACCGGGTGAACACGGCAGCCGCGAACTCTTCCGGCCGTTCTTCTGGGTCGATGAAGAGCATCGCGTGCGCGACTGGCCCGAGGCCACGGCCCGCGCCCTCGGCGTACCGGCCGAGCG
>CAYQAR010000072.1:0-13763 GCA_964415505.1 uncultured Chromatiaceae bacterium
TTCGTGCTGCTCGCCGGTGCGCTCGCGCGCCGCGGCGAGGTCGTCGTCGAACACGTCGGCCTGAACCCGACGCGCACCGGCATCATCGACATCCTGCGCCTGATGGGTGCCGATATCCGTGTCGAGCCGACCGGCGAAGCAGGCCGCGAACCGGTCGGGCGGGTCACGGTGCGTCCGTCGGCCCTGCACGGCGCGGTGATTCCCGCCCGGCTCGTGCCGCTCGCGATCGACGAGTTCCCCGCCGTGTTCGTCGCCGCTGGGCTGGCGCGGGGCGAGACCCTGGTCACGGGTGCCGCCGAACTGCGCCACAAGGAGAGCGATCGCATCGGCGTCATGGCGACGGCGCTGCGCACGCTGGGGGTCGAGGTCGAGGAGCAGCCCGACGGTGCCCGTATCCTCGGCCGCGAGGACGGCTTCGGCACCGGCACGATCGACAGCCGCGGTGACCACCGCGTGGCGATGGCTTTCGCCGTGGGCGCCCTGCGGTCACGAGGAGTGGTCCGGATCCTCGACACCGCCAATGTGGCCACGTCGTTTCCGGGGTTCGTCGCGACGATGAACGGGCTCGGCCTCGACCTGCGGGAGGAGGCCTGCGATGACCGGCCCGGCTGAGGTGCCGGTCGTCGCCATCGACGGGCCGGGAGGCTCGGGCAAGGGCACCATCGCCCGCGCCGTCGCCCGCGCTCTCGGCTGGCACATGCTCGACAGCGGGGCGCTGTACCGGCTGGTCGGCCTGGCTGCGATCCGACAGGGCGTGGCGCTCGATGACGGCCCGGCGCTTGCCGGGGTGGCCGGCGGGCTCGACGTGGTTTTCGATCCGCTGGGCGGGGAGGAGGGCTGCACGCTTCTCGCCGGCCTGGACGTCACCGCGGCAATCCGCGAGGAAGCTGCCGGGCGTGCAGCTTCGCTGGTCGCCGCGGTGCCGGCCGTCCGTGCTGCGCTGGTCGGGCGTCAGCGGGCTTTCCGCCGCCCGCCGGGGCTGGTTGCCGACGGCAGGGACATGGGTTCGGTGATCTTCCCGGACGCCCGGTTGAAGGTCTTCCTGACCGCCAGTGTCGAGGAACGGGCCCACAGACGATATAAGCAGTTGAAGCAGAAGGGTATTGATGTTAGCCTTCCGGCCCTTTCCAAGGACATGGCGGAGCGTGATCGCAGAGATGCGGAGCGCGCCGTCGCGCCGCTTCGTCCCAGCCCGGACGCGCGCATCCTGGACAGTACCGGCCTCGGCATCGCCGCGGTGGTCGTCCAGGTGCTCGGCTGGGTTGACGAGGCATATCCCGGGCTGGCGCGCCGGGAAGGACCGGAAGCGTGACGAACGCGGCCGGATCGACCACCGCGGCAGGGCCGATGGCCCGCGCTGCGACAACCGAAGTGCCATCGCCCAGGCGATGGCGGGATGCCAGAAATGACTGAATCTTTCGCCGAACTCTTCGAGCAGAGTCTTGCCAGCAGCCGGATCCGCCCCGGAACCATCCTCACCGGGCGCGTCGTCGATGTTTCCTCCGAGGTCGTGGTGGTCAGCGCCGGACTCAAGTCCGAGGCCGTCATACCCGCGAGCCAGTTCCGCAACGAGCGCGGCGAGATCGAGGTCCAGATCGGCGACCACGTCGAAGTGGCGCTCGACTCGGTCGAGGACGGCCACGGCGAGACGCGCCTGTCGCGTGAGCGCGCCAAGCGCGCCCGCACCTGGGAGCAGCTCGAGGACGCTTTCGAGAACAGCAAGATCGTCAAGGGCGTGATCAGCGGCCGCGTCAAGGGCGGCTTCACCGTCGACGTCGACTACGTGCGCGCCTTCCTGCCCGGCTCGCTGGTCGACGTGCGCCCGGTGCGCGATCCCTCCTACCTCGAGGGCAAGGAACTCGAGTTCAAGGTCATCAAGCTCGACCGGCGCCGCAACAACGTCGTCGTGTCGCGTCGCGCGGTGGTCGAACAGGAATACAGCTCCGAGCGCGAGGCCATGCTGGCGTCGCTGCAGGAAGGCAGCACGGTGCGCGGCATCGTCAAGAACCTCACCGACTACGGAGCCTTCGTCGATCTCGGTGGCATCGACGGGCTGCTGCACATCACGGACATGGCCTGGAAGCGGGTCAAGCACCCCTCCGAGGCGGTCAACGTCGGCGACGAGATCAACGTCAAGATCCTGCGCTTCGATCGCGAGAAGAACCGCGTCTCGCTCGGCATGAAGCAGCTCGGTGCCGACCCCTGGGAGGCCATCTCGCGCCGCTATCCGGCGAATGCCCGCCTGTTCGGCAAGGTCACCAACATCGCCGACTACGGCTGCTTCGTCGAGATCGAGGAGGGCGTCGAGGGCTTGGTGCACGTCTCGGAGATGGACTGGACCAACAAGAACGTCAATCCCTCGAAGGTCGTGCAGATCGGCGACGAGGTCGAGGTCATGGTGCTCGACATCGACGAGGACCGCCGCCGAATCTCCCTCGGCATCAAGCAGTGCAAGCCCAACCCCTGGTCGGAATTCGCCAGCAGCTTCAACAAGGGTGATCGCGTCAGCGGCAAGATCAAGTCGATCACCGACTTCGGCATGTTCATCGGCCTGCCCGGCGGGATCGACGGCCTGGTGCACCTCTCGGACCTCTCCTGGGACGTGCCCGGTGAGGAAGCGGTGCGCAAGTACAAGAAGGGCGAGGACGTCGATGCCGTGGTGCTCACCATCGACCCGGAGCGTGAACGTATCTCGCTCGGCGTCAAGCAACTCGACAACGATCCACTCTCGAGCTTCATGGCCGAGCACCCGAAGGGCAGCATCGTCCAGGGTGCGGTCACCGAGGTCGATGCCCGTGGCGCCCTGATCGACCTGGGCGGCGGCATCGTCGGGCAGCTGCGCGCGAGCGAGCTGTCGCGTGATCGTGTCGAGGATGCCCGCGCGGTGCTCAAGGTCGGTGACGTCGTCGAGGCCAAGTTCACCGGTCTCGATCGCAAGAACCGCGTCGTCTCGCTGTCCATCAAGGCCAAGGAGGCGCACGAGGAGGCTGAGGCGATGGAGACCTATCGCAGCTCCGACACCACGTCCGGTACGACGCTGGGAGACCTGCTGAAGGAGCGTATCGCCGGCGGCGGTGAGGGCTGACGGGGGCTACGCCGCAAGGTGCGGGCTGCGGACGCCGGGGCGGCCGCAGGACCCACGGGGATCTGGGGAGTACGGCCTTGGCCATGACGAAGTCTGAGCTGATCGAGTTGCTGTCGCGCAAGCAGAAGCACCTGCCGGCGAAGGACGTCGAGCTTGCCGTCAAGCACCTGCTGGAGCTGATGAGCAATGCGCTCGCGGCCGGCGAGCGCATCGAGATCCGTGGCTTCGGCAGCTTCTCGCTGCATTTTCGTCCCCCGCGCCTCGGCCGCAATCCGAAGACCGGCGAGGCCGTGGCGCTCGCCGGCAAGTACGTGCCGCACTTCAAGCCCGGCAAGGACCTGCGCGACCGGGTCAACGAGAACCGCAAGCTTCCCATCAAGGAGTGAGGTGCGGCGATAGGGCGCACCGCAACGCCCTTGCGGCGTTGACGTACAATTCCGGCCGTGGTGCTGGCGCCACGCGACGGCGGGTTCCCGGATGGCAGGCAGAATCGTACTCCCGGTGGTGCTGTTCGTAGTTCTCCTGATGGCGCTGCTGTTCACCGCACTCAATCCGGGCCCGATCAGTGTCAACCTCGGCTTTGCCGAGATCAGCACGCCCAAGGCCGTGGCGCTCGCCGTCGCCTTTGGCTTGGGCTGGCTGTTTGGCCTGGTCTGCCTCGGCCTCGTCATGTTGCGCCTGTATTTCGACCGCCGCCGCCTGCGCAATGCACTGCGCCTCGCGGAGGCCGAGGTGCACGCCCTGCGCAGCCTGCCTGCCGCACATGCCGACTGAAGCTGCATTTTTCTTCGCCGGGCTGCTGTTCATCGCGGCAGCGCTGGGTTACGTGTTTGCCCGTCTCGGGCAGATCGACGAGGATGAACGTGCGCCGTCCGGCCTCGACTACGTGCGCGGCCTCAAGTTCCTGCTCAAGGAGCAGCCCGATCGGGCCCTCGAGGCCCTGACCGGCGCCGGCGAACTCGACGACGACACGGTGGAGACACATTTCGCGCTCGGCCAGCTGTTCCGCCGCCGCGGTGAGGTGGAGCGCGCCATCCGCGTGCACCGCGATCTCATGGAGCGGCCGAATCTGAAGCGTGCCGAGCGTGAAAAGGCGCAGTTCGCGCTCGCCGAGGATTACCTGAGCGCCGGCTTGTTCGACCGGGCGGAGGCGTTGCTCGGCGAGCTGCGCGCTTCGCCACGCCAGGGCGTGGATGCGCTGCGCCGGCTGATCCGCCTCGCCGAGCTCACGCGTGAGTGGGAGCGCGCCATCGAGTTGTACGCCGAACTCGAGGCCGCCGACCGCGGCGCTGCCGGTTCCGGTCGGGTCACGCATTACTGTTGCGAACTCGCCGAGCAGGCCCGCCAGGGACGTGATCTCGACGGCGCGCTGCGCTGGCTCGACCGTGCCGAGCAGGACCGGCCGGACAGCGTACGCGTGCTGCTGCTGCGGGCGGCGGTGGCGGCCGATGCCGGTGACCACGACCGCGCGATCGCCTGCTATGCGCGCGCCGCAGAGCGCGAGCCTTCGCTGCTCGTCGACATCCTGCCGCGTCTGTCGGCGGCTGCCGTGGCGGCCGGACAGGAGGCCGAATTCGCGCGCTTCCTCGAACGGGTTCTGCGGCAGGGGCCGCAGGTGGGGCGGCTCGTTGCCTTCGCCACGATGATGGACCCGCGCATCCGCGACCCGCTGGCGATCCGCTGCCTGTGGGACTTCGTCGGCGCCGACCCGACGCTGCGCGTGCTGGTCGACGGCGAGCGCCTGGCCGAGGCGCCGGAGGCCGAGCGCGCGCAGGCCCTCGAGCGCGTGCGCGGCGCGCTGCGGGCCATGGCGACCTCGGGGCGTGCCTATCGCTGCCTGGAGTGCGGTTACTCGAGCGCTGCCCTGCAATGGCAGTGCCCGGGCTGCGGCGCCTGGGACACCGTGCGCCCGCGCGTGCGCCTCGCGTTCGAATCCGGCGACCGCTGAGCGCGCTTTTCCGGCGATTCCGGTGCCTTTCGGCGCTGTCTGCGCCGGGGATGGCGACCTAGGATCAGCGTCACCCGCCCGCTGCGGGCGGGACGTTTCGATCCATGATGGTCAAAGGAGTCCCCATGTCTCATCGCATTGCCCTGCTGCTGGCCCTGCTCGGGCCCATGGCGGCCCTCGCCGGGCCGGTCGATCTCAACAGTGCGGATGCGCCGACCCTGGCGCGCGAACTCGATGGCATCGGTCTGTCACGCGCGCAGGCGATCGTCGAGTACCGCGAGCGCAACGGCAAGTTCCGCTCCGTCGACGAGATGCTCAACGTCAAGGGCATCGGCCCGCAGGTGCTCGAGAAGAACAAGGGCAACCTGCAGGTCCGCGACCCGGGCAAATAGCCGGCAGCCACCGGCCACGGGCGGGTGGCGCGCGTCGGGGCGCGTCGCCCGCCTGGTTCTCCTCGCGGCGGCGGGACAAGGGCGCAGCGATTTGGCTACACTGCGGGCGCAGCAATCGACAGGCGCCCATGCATGGCTTCCCGCAAACCGGTCCGTACTGCCGTATTCCCCGTTGCCGGCCGCGGCACGCGCTTCCTGCCCGCCACCAAGGCGATGCCGAAGGAAATGCTGCCGATCGTCGACAAGCCGCTCATCCAGTACGCGGTGGAGGAAGCGGTCGCCGCCGGCGCCACGCGCCTGGTGTTCATCACCGGCAGCACCAAGCGTTCCATCGAGGACCACTTCGACTGCGATCCCGAGCTCGAACGTGCCCTCGACGTCACCGGCAAGCGGGACCTGCTCGACGTCGTACGCGGGATCCTGCCGGCCGGCGTCTCCTGCGTGTACATCCGTCAGGGTGAGCCACTCGGCCTCGGTCACGCCGTGCTCTGTGCGCGCCCGGCGGTCGGTGACGAGCCGTTTTACGTGCACCTGCCCGACGACCTCATCCGGGCCCCGGTCGGCGCACTCGCCCAGATGCGCGCGCAGTACGAAGCCACTGGTGCCAGCGTCCTCGCCGTCGAGAACGTGCCGCAGGAGAAGACCAGCAGCTACGGCATCGTCGACGTCGATGCTGACTCGCGCCTGCGCCAGATCGTCGAGAAGCCGCACCCGAGCAAGGCTCCGTCCACGCTCGCCGTGGTCGGGCGCTATCTGCTCACCAGTACGATCTTCGATCTGCTCGAGCAGACCGGCCGCGGCGCCGGGGGGGAGATCCAGCTTACCGACGGCATCGCCGCCCTGCTGCAGCGTGAACCCGTCCATGCCTTCCGCTTCACCGGGCGCCGCTACGACTGCGGCAGCAAGCTCGGCTACATCGAAGCCATCGTCGACTTTGCGCTGGAGGACCCGGCGCTCGCCGCACCACTGCGTGCGCACATCGCGACGCACCGGCAGGGACAGGCCGGATAGGCACCCACCGGGCAGCGTTTCAGACCTGTTCTCCTGCCGCAGACGCCATTTCAGAGGAGGTTGGCCATGGATGTCGACTCGATCATGACCCTGGTGAAGACGACCGCCATGACGCTGGGACTCAAGATCCTGGCAGCGCTGGCGTTCTGGATCATCGGTCGCTGGCTCATCGGCCGCATCACGGCCGCGATGCAGGCGGCGATGAACCGCACGGCCGTCGACGCGATGCTGGTGAAGTATCTCGGCTCCGTGGTCGGCGTGGTCCTGAACATCGCGCTGGTCATCGGAATCCTCGGCTATTTCGGCATCGAGACCACTTCGTTCGCGGCCTTGCTGGCTGGTGCCGGCGTGGCGATCGGCGCGGCGTGGAGCGGGATGCTCGGCAACTTTGCCGCAGGCGCCTTCATGCTGGTCCTGCGCCCGTTCAAGATCGGTGACCTGGTGACGGTGGCGGGCATCACCGGCGTGGTACACGAGCTCGGCCTGTTCGGCACGACGCTGATCACCTCGGACAATGTGCTGACGATGGTGGGTAATGGCGCGATCTTCGCTGGCGTCATCCAGAACTACTCGGCGCTGCCGGTGCGGCGCATCGAGCGCACGGCACAGCTTGCCGGCGGCGTGGATCCCAAAGATGCCGTGAACCGACTGCGCGCCGCTGTGGCGCGCATCCCGAACGTCGCGACGACACCGGCGCCGGAAGTGAACCTGCTCGACATGAACCTGGTGGGACCGGTGATTGCGGTGCGCCCGTATACGCACACCGATCACTACTGGCAGGTGTATTTCGACACCAACGAAGCGATCGTGCAGGTGTGTCGTGAGGCAGGCTGGCCCGCACCGACGCCGACGCAGATCGTCAGGTCGCAGGCGGGCTGAGTCCGGAAGGCCGGCAGGCACGGTAGGTCCGTGCCCGGGCCGCGCGGCGCGTCGTCTGGAGTTCGCAGGCAGGGATGGGGCGGTGATGAGCGCAGTATCCATGCAGGTCCTTCGTCGCAGCCCGGCTGTGGCTGTTTCGATCATCCTCGCGCTGGGGGCCGGCGGTTTGACCGTGCACGCGACTGCGGCGACGCAGCCAGGCGACATCGAGGTCGAGACGGCACCGGTACGGATCGACGGTCGCACGCTGTTCGTCGTCCGGGGTACGTCGTCGCGGCCAGCCAGGGATCGGGCCGAGTCGATCATGACGCGGATCCGCGAGGCGGCGGAGGATCCCGGTGTCGACAGCAAATCCCTGGTCGTGGTGCAGGAACCGCTCGGGCTCAGCGTCCGGGCCGGCAACCGGCCGCTGGTCCAGGTCTTCGAGGCAGACGCGGAGATCGAGTCCGTAACGCTGCCGATACTCGCTGAAGCCCACCGGCGGCAGATAGCGGAGTCGATCCAGCTATATCGCGCTGAACGCGAGCCGAGGCGCTTGCTGGTGAATGCAGGCGTGGCCGTTCTCGTCACGGGCGCCGCCGTTGGAGCCTTGGTCCTGCTCGGGTACCTGTTGCGGCGGCTCGAAGCGATGCTCGAGCGCCGTTACCGGGAGCGCATCGAGTCGCTGTCGGAAAAGCTCGGTGACGCCATGCAGGTCGGGTCGATGCTGCGGGCCATGCAAGGATCCGTCCGTACCGTGAGGATCGTGGCCTTTGCAGCGATAGCAATGGTCTGGGTCCACGTTGTCTTCGGCCTGTTCCCGTGGACGAGCTGGCTCAGCGACGACCTTACCCACCTGATACTCGGGTCGTTCGGGACGATCGTGCTCGGCATCGCGAGTTACGTCCCGAACCTGCTGTTCCTGGTGGTGCTGATCGTCGTCACGCGCTTCGGGCTGCGCCTGCTGCGGCTGTACTTCGATGGCGTGGAGAGCGGGCGCGTGCGGTTGCTGCACTTCGAGCCGGAATGGGCGCTCCCGGCCTACAGGATCGCGCGTACCCTGGTGCTCGCCATCGCCCTGGTGATGGCCTATCCGTACCTGCCGGGATCCGGTTCGGAGGCGCTGCGCGGGCTGTCGGTATTCGCCGGCCTGATGTTGTCGCTGGGTGCTTCGTCGTCCGTCGCCAACCTCATCGCCGGGTACCTGACCACCTTTGGTCGCGTGTTCCGGGTCGGCGACCTGATCCAGGTCGGGGACATCGTCGGGCAGGTGACGCAGGTCCGCCTGCTCACGACCCGTGTGCGCACCATCCGCAACGAGGAGGTGACGATACCGAACTCGACCGTCATGAACTCGAGCGTCACGAACTTCACGGCCCTCGCCCGTCAACATGGGCTGATCCTGCAGGCCGAGGTCGGTATCGGCTACGAGGTGCCCTGGCGGCAGGTCCACGCCATGCTGGAGGAGGCTGCGCGGCGTACCTCCGGCCTGCTCGCGGATCCCCCGCCCTTCGTCTGGCAGCGCCGACTTGGCGACTTCGCCGTGGTGTACCAGCTCAATGTTTACAAGGCCGTGGCGGAGCGGTTGCCGGCCGCCTACTCCGAGCTGCACCAGAACATACTCGACGTGTTCAACGAGTTCGGGGTGCAGATCATGACCCCGGCCTACGAAGGTGATCCCGCGAGCCCGAAGGTCGTGCCGCAGGAACAGTGGTTCACTGCGCCTGCGAAGCCATCCACGGCACCTGGGGAATAGCCGCCCTGCTCGAGGCCGCCGTCAACCGCCCCCGTCGGGATTCTGCGCGGCCGGCTGCAGCCCCTGCCGCGCTGCGTCGGCCGCGACCAGAGCCTTGTAGGCGACATAGTACTTGTAGATGTTGCTGACATAGTCGACGGTCTCGCGTCCGATACGCCGCGCCGCCACGATCTCGACGTTCCCGAACCACACGTTCGGGTCGAGGCCGCGTCCGGCCGCTTCCTTGCGCAGCTTCGCTACCCTGGCCGGGCCTGCGTTGTAGGAGGCGATGGCGAGGAGCTGGCGGTTGAGCGGGTCGACCTTGCCGTCGGCGAAGTAGCGGTCCGCCATGAAGCGCAGGTACTTCACCCCGGCCTCGATGTTGCGGTCCACGGGCCGGATGTCCTTGATGCCCATGTCACGCGCCGTCGCGGGCTTGACCTGCATCACGCCTACTGCACCGGCAGCGCTACGCCGACTGTGGTCGAGCTGGGACTCCTGGTAGGCCTGCGCGCCGACGAGGAGCCAGTCGAACTGGTACTCACCGGCGTAGCGGCGCAGATAGTCCACGATCTCGCGAAATTTCTTCGCCTCGGACGCCGAGCGTGGATTGCGCAGCTTGGCGGCCGGATCGAGATAACGCTTGAGGAGTACGTTGCCGAACAGCGTGCCCTCGCGGTGGCCCTTGACGAAGGTGTTGACCACGCCAAGCAGGCCCGGCGCGTCCTTGCGCACCGCCCAGGCAAGCGTGCCTCCTTCGCGCAGCGCGATGCCGTCGTTGACGACCATGCGATCGAACAGGCCGCCCCAGGCGCGCGCGAGGTGAGCGTCGGCAACGGTGGCTGGCAGCGCGCCGGCGTCCACCAGTTGCAGGAGGTCCTCGGTCTCGAGCATCTCGTCGGCGGCCACGACCTGCGGCGGCGCGTGCCCCGCTGCCCGCAGGCGCTCGCTCGCCGCCGCGAGGCTCTCCCAGTAGCTGCTCGAACGGCGCACGTGGATCTCGCGGCCGGCGAGGTCTTCCAGCCTGGTCACCGGGGGCTCGTCGGGGGCGGTGACGACGACCTCGCGGATGTCGTCGACGGTCGGCTGGGAGAAGGCCACGGTCCGGGCGCGCTCGTCAGTCACCGTCAGCGCACCGATGGCGATGTCACCGTGGCCCTCGGTCAGCGCCGGCAGGAGTCGGTCGCGCGGCGTCGGTACGATCACGATCTTGGGCGGGATCCGGCCCTTGGGCGTGCGCGCGGCGAGCACGCGTTCGAATTCGCGCAGCGACTCGAACGCGATGCCCTGCTGCTGGGCCCCCGCGAGGAAATACAGCGTCCGGCTGTAAGGCACCAGGGCCCGGATGAAGCGACGGTCGCCGGATTCCAGATCGTTCCAGTCGCCGTGCCAGGGCTCGGCAAGCTGCAGGAATTGCTCGGTCTCGAGGTCGAGGAGGGGGGTCAGGCCTGCCTCTGGCGGCGGCGAGGGTCCGGTTGGCGGGGTGGCAGGCAGCGGTGTGCCTGACGGAGTCTCGCCGCTGCCGCAGGCGCCGAGCAGTGCCGCAGCGCTCACGAGGGCCAGGAAATGTCGTGCGCCGCGGTCCATGGCCAGACACTCTTTCCGCCGTAGGTACCGCCCTTATACGACCGGCCTGAACTCCTGTCGACCACGATGCCAGGCGTGCAGCAGGCCCCTTCCAGTGGTCAGGCCAGAGGGCACTTTCCATGGCGCCGTCATGCGACCGGGGGTGGCTGGACGCTACGCAGGCACTTCCCGCCAGCGGCATCCGTCAGCCGCACGGGTTTCGGAAATCCCTTATTTCGGTATGATCGGGGCTGTGAGGGGCGCGAGCGGCTGCCCGGTCGGTCGTTCGGGCAGCAACCGGGAAAAATTTCGGGGGGCACTCATGATGGGGAACGAATACTTGACGTGTCATCGTGCCGGAGCGTTCCGACTGTCGGTCGCTGCAGCGATGGTGGTGCTGATGGCATTGCCGGCCGACCGTGTCCTGGCACAGGTTAGTTCGGCGACACCGGAGATCATCGTCACCGCCCGCAAGCGCGAGGAGTCCCTCCAGGAGGTGCCGGTGGCGATCACGGCCTTCAGCGCCGACACCATCGAGGAGGCGGGCATCCGCGACCTCTACGACGTGGCCGGGCTGACGCCGGGCCTGTCCTTCTTCAACGCCCATGGCGAATTCCTGGCGGTGCCGGTGATCCGCGGCGTGGCGCCGACGGACATCTTCGGCGAGAACAACGCCGCCATATTCGTCGACGGCATCTATGTCTCGGGTCGCGAAGGGCTGAACTTTTCCCAGCTCGACCTGGAACGGATCGAGGTGGTCAAGGGACCCCAGAGCGCCCTCTACGGTCGCAACGCGTTCAGCGGCGCCATCAACTACGTGACGAAGATGCCGGCCGAAGAGTTCGGCACCAAAGCGGAAGTCACCGCTGGCACCGACGGGCGGGCCGGTGGCCAGGTAGCGGTCACGGGACCGATCTTCTCGGAGCAACTCACCGGGCGCGTCTCCGTGCTCTACGACGAGTTCGATGGGACCTACGACAACCCGCTCGGCGGGCAGGACATCGGTGGTTACCGCTATCGCAGCTTCCAGGGCAAGTTGCGCTGGGCACCCGCGGAAACCTTCAGCGTCACCGGCGCCATCTACTACTCGAACGACGAGATCGATGAATCGACCAACACGGGCTATCTCGCCACGTGCGAGAACCGCGTGGACACGAACCTCAACATACCGAGGTTGCTGGATTACTGCGGCAAGATCCCCAGCCTGGACGATTACACCAGCATCCTGCGCGATATCGGCACGCCAAACTCCCTCGCTCTCGCCAACGCCTTCGCCAATGAATCGATTCCGAAGATCGCGCGGGCGCTCGGCGAAGACCGGGAACTCACCCGGGGACATCTCGACATCGCCTGGGACGTGCTCGGCGGCACCGTCACCGCACTCACGGGCTATTCCGAGACGCGACAGTCGGCACTCGTCGACGGCAGCCGCAGCCTCGGACTGGACCAGCCTTTCATCTACTGCACCAATACGCTGCTGTTGAGCCCGGATCCGCCGTCGTATCTGTGCTCCGGCGGTCCCTCTTCACGCTCTCGCCTGACCACCGGGCTCCTGCAGATCGACCAGGAGGATGAGACGCGGGAAATCAGCCAGGAACTGCGTTTCACCAGCGACCAGACACAACCGCTCCGCTGGTCAGCAGGGGCTTACTGGTACGATGTGGACACCGACGTGCGTGAACGCGGTGTCGAGGCCACGAACCAGTCGCCGCCGCCCTTCCCGGACGAGCAGTTCGGTCCTATCGTGGTGGATTTTCCGGTGATCATCGGCGATGCCGCTTTCCGGCCCTGGTTCCAGCCGGGCGGCGATACCGATCCCCTGGCGCGCAACATCCAGGACCGGAGCGTCAGTGCCTGGTCGGTATTCACGTCCGCAGACTTCGATGTGACGGAGACCCTGACGCTCGATGCCCAGCTCCGCTACGGCGAGGAGGAGAAGGAGACCGCCGGCTACCGCTGGAACGAGGTCGACCTCGATGCGGTCGATCCGCTCCTCAGCGCCAGCGACAAGGACACCTGGGACGCCCTGACCTGGCGTCTCGGCGCCAAGCTGAAGGTCAACGACAACTGGATGACCTACGCGTCGGTCTCGCGAGGCGAAAAGTCCGGCGGCTTCGACGTCCTCGACGTGGATTACACCGATTTGGGTGGGCAGTCGGCCATCCTCATCACGAGCTTCGACTCCGAGGAGATGATCGCCACGGAGCTCGGCATCAAGGGACGGACCTCCGATGGCCGGCTGGGACTCGACCTGTCGGTGTTCTACAACGACTGGAACAACGTCGTCATCCCCGAAGTCTACGAGAACAGCCCCATCGACGATCGCCCCTTCCGGCAGCCGGAGAGCATCAACGCCAACCTGGGCAACGCCACGATCATCGGCTGGGAAGTCGTGCTCGACCTGTCCATGACGGAAAACCTCTCCATGCAGTTCACCGGGTCGCACACCGACGCCACCTGGGACAACGGCACTCGCCAGGGCACCCTCGAGACCTTCCCGAGCTACCGGCCGAGCGACTGCCAGGGTACGGTCGTACCTGCTGACGAACCCGATTGCCAGGCCCGCGCCGGCTACATCTCCGGCAACTCCCTGCTGCGCCAGCCCGAGTGGCAGGCGAGCGGCAGCCTCGACTACCGGCGACAACTCCGCGATGGCTGGGACTGGTTTGCCCGTGCCGACGTGACCTACCAGGGCAAGGTGTTCGAAGGCAATTCCAACCTGAGCTACCTGCCGGCCAACACCTACGTGAACTTGAAGCTCGGCATCGAGTCCGGACGCTATTCGGTGGAACTCTGGGGCCGCAACGTCTTCAGTGACGACAGCCCCATCGCCGCCTACCGCGATGTGTTCTTCACCAACACAACCGACGTCTACCAGCAGGGCGCGCCGGTCTCCACGCCGGACGACTTCTTTCCCTGGCGCCTGACCGTGACCCACCCGCGCCTGGCCACCTTCGGCCTCACGGCGAAGGTGCGGTTTGGCGGCGAGGAGCGCTGAGGTAGAAGGTGCCGGTACTTCGGTTTCGGAAAGTACCCGGAAATGGCTCAATGCGGCCCGGCTCGCGGTGACCGTACTCGCCACCTGCCTGCCGCGCCTGCGCCGTCTACAACTACAGTTGCCTCGAGGACAACTACGCCTACGACGCCAACGGCAACATGACGAACCGC
>CAYQAR010000073.1:0-10939 GCA_964415505.1 uncultured Chromatiaceae bacterium
GCACTGACTCTCCGCGGAGGAACCACCCGAATAGCCCGCGGCGAACTGGATCCTCTGCTCGGCTGGCGATCCCGGGCCTACGCAGCCCGCGAACCCTGCAACGTCATCGAACTGACATGCACTGGGTCATGCGAGTTGACCAGCGTATTCGCGCTTGGTGCCGTCACGGCCCGCGACTCCGAGGACGCTCTCGCACTCCTCCGCGCCGCTCACTGAGAACCTTTTACGGCTTGCCGACAGAGGGACGCTGCCAGCAATCTCATGAAACGAAGAACCCTGATCTTTATTGAAGACAATACGTTCAGCCATGACAACCGTGTCATCCGCGAAGCAAACGCCCTGGTCGAAGCCGGTTGGGATGTCACGGTTGTCTGCCCCCGGTATTCCGGTGACCCGCTCTACAGGCGCATCAGCAACAGCCTGCGTGTCTATTTCTTTCCGAAACCAAACGCGGTCGGTGCGGCCGGGCACATCGTCGAACACGCCATTACCCTGATCTTCGGGTCGATGCTCGTGCTCTGGGTGCAGATCCGGCACGGCTTTCAGATTCTGCAGGCATGCAATCCGATGGATACCCTGTGGTTGCTGGCAGTGCCCTACCGATTGTTCGGGAAAAAGTTTGTCTACGACCAGCATGACCTTTGTCCGGAACTGTATCTCTCGCGCGAAAGCACGGATCGAGAAGGCCTCATTTTCAGGGTGCTGCTGTGGCTGGAACGCATGTCGTACCGAACCGCTGCGGCAGTGATATCGACAAACGAGACCTACAAGTCTCTTGCGATCGAGCGCGGGGGCTGCGATCCGAGGTCTGTATTCGTCGTGAGAAACGGCCCTGATCTCGGCAAGTTTCACCCGGTTGAGCCGCGGCATGGCCTGAAGAAGAGCGGAGAAATTCTTGTTGGCTACCTTGGCAATATCAATCTGCAGGACGGCGTGGATCACCTTCTGACCGCCGCAAAGCAGATTGTTCTGGAACAGGGACGACGGGATGTACGTTTTGTCCTGGTCGGCGGTGGGGCGTATCAGCCGGAGTTGGTGAAGCTTTCAAAGCAAATGGGGCTCGACGACTGTGTAACCTTCACAGGGCGGCTCCCGGATCATGAGATGCTCGAGACTCTGTGCGCCTGCGATATCTGTGTGCAGCCGGATCCATACAACCCGCTCAATGATGCGTCTACAATGAATAAAGTGATGGAATACATGGCGCTCGGCAAGCCGGTCATTGCCTATGATCTCAAGGAAACCCGCTTCAGTTGTGGGAATGCGGCAATCTACGCTGATCCACATGATTCAGGCGACCTGAGCCGAAAGATCCTGGAACTGGCTGACGATGCCGGCCTTCGCAGCAGGATGGCGGTGATGGGTCGGGAGCGCGTCGAGAATGTACTGGCCTGGCCGTTGTCGATACCGCATCTGATTGCCGCCTATGAGTATGCCCTCGGACACTAGGAACACTCTCACAATGGCGCGATTCGCATCGAACAAGCTACATCGGCGCATGCCACTCCTGGCGCACAGTCATCCGTACCTGATCTGACGTCGGATATGAGACGGGTCAAGCTGCAACTGTTGTTCCTGGCGCTTGCGCTGTTCAATGCGTTGCACCGGGTTCTCGCATTTCGTTTCATCCGAAGGATTCTCTACCAGATCGCCGGCTTCAGGATCCACCGCTCCGCGTCGTTGCATGACGTGCGTTTCTTTTCCTTCGGAAAACTGTCAATTGGCGCTGATTCGATCGTCAATCGCGGCTGCTATCTGGACAATCGCCGAGGAATATCGATCGGCGACAGGGTTGTGATTGCCCATGACACGAAGATCTACACCCTGGGGCATGACATCAACAGCCTCGAGTTCTCCACCACCGGGGCGGGCGTGCGGATCGAGGACTATGCGGTGCTGTTCAGCAACGTCCTGGTGATGCCGGGGGTCACCATCGGCCGCGGCGCGGTTGTCCTTCCCGGATCGGTCGTCGTACGGGATGTCGAGGCCATGTCGATCGTCGGAGGCAACCCGGCAGTGCGCAAGGGGTCGCGCCATGAAGTTCATCGGAACAGGGTGTTGCATCACTATTGGTGTGCTCCCTGAGATAGTCCAGGTCCCTGTTTCCCCGACATGTACAAGGGCCCCTATTTCTCCGACACCCGAATCTCCGGGATGACGTTCAGGCAGCTGCTGGCAGCAGTGCGTCGTCCTCCTCACCGGGGCTGACGGGAACCCGCTGGGCTGACCGCCTCCCACGCTCCTTGATTCAGGCGCGGCGCCATTCCCGGCGGCCAACGGTCGACTGAAGTCGCAGCCCCGCGAGCCGGACTGCCCTCCCTCAAGGAAAAGTCGCCGCTTTCCGCATCGACGAATTCCGGGTCACTCACCGTGTTTCCCCCGATGAGGTCTGGCCGCTCCGTTCGATAGCCATCCGGATCGCGGGGACCGTCGCCCCGATGCCAGATCCTGGCGTTGCCGCCAGCCCCGAACAAGAGATTATTGACAATCGTCAATCCACTGATCGACGCGTCATCATCCACATGGAGACAGACATCGCGCCGCTGCCCAACCGCAGCGGTCGCGCACTTGCCCATGATGTTGTTGGCGATGACGTGACCACTCGCCACCGCGCCGTCACCCCGCACCACCTCGATGGCCACGTCAGCCGTCGCGTAGATGGTGTTGTGAGCCAGCACATTGGACTGGCTTGTTGCGTACGGCTGAATGCTGAAGCATTGACCCGTGGGAAAGGTCTTGGCGGGCGAATTGGTTACGTTGAAACAATAGTTGCCAATGACGAAGTTGCCGGTTCCATTGACTTGCGCGCGAACGGAAAAGTCGTGCATCGAATTCCGCTCGAACACATTGCCCTCGACGAGTCCCGAGCCCGCCCCGTCGATTCCGAACGGCCGGCAATAGTCAAAATAGCTGCTATTGGGTCCGCAGTGAAACTCATTGCCGACGATGCGGTTGCCACGAACCCCCGGAGACGTCACCTGCTTGGCGAGCAGGTAGACGCCGTTATGCGACCATGCCACGAAAACGTTCCGGGCGACGATCGACTCGTGCACGCCCTCCGACATGAGGACACCTTCCCCGGCGACTCTCGGTTCGTAGCCCACAGATCCCCAGCGAATGCCGCTGTCGAGCAGGTTGTCGTGAATATTGATTCTTCTGATTACCTGCCCCGTCGAGTGAACACTGACCCCTATCGGGCTGTTGTTGCCGATGATGGAGTTGCGGATCTCGATATCCGACGAGCCATCGCGGATGGCCACCGTGCCGTGGTTGCCGCCCTCGAGAACAAAGCCATCAACCACGACATGACGCTGGGCAACAATTCGTATCGCTGAATTCGGCTGCCCCGGAGCATCGAAAGCACCGGCAAACGAGCGAATCCCGGATCCGGGATTGCCGCTCTCTGAGCAGAGAAGGAACCAGCCGTCCTCGACCCCCCATTCGACCATCTGGTCGCCGCGCGTCGTGCAGAGATCCCCGGGCTGCTGGGCGCCCCCGAATGCACGCCGGCCATCGAGGAGCATCACGTCGACTGACCCGCCCGGCGGCAACTGGTGCCGATACCGCCAAATGCCGTGCCGCACCGGTTTCCACGCAAGTGGATCCGCGGCATCAGGCCACCGGTTCTCGGCTCGGATGACCGGTGGGCTCCCGGTCCCGTACGAGCCGATGAAGACGGTGCCGTCCGATCCGTCGGGCTTGTGTCGTTGCACGCGAAGCATTCCGGCATAGGTCGTGCCCCGCTTCTGCAGATACCGCACGCCCCCGACCAGGGCACCCACGCTGCGCCAGTCGCAGTACGGCCGTGCTTCTGTGCCGGCACCCGGGCAGTCCGCTGTCGACGACGGATCGACATACACCGCGTCGGGGCTGGCCTGAACCCTTCCGACCAGGAGCAGCGACAGAGCTTCCGCGACCAAGGCAACGACCATCGACGACGTACCTGTCACCGGACGTCGCCGCCGACTGTCACAGCCCGCAGCAGTTCTCCTGCCCACGGTCATCGTCGCAGACAACTGGCGTACAGCTGCTCGTACGCGGCAATGCACGCCCCGATGCTGAAGTGCTCCTGGATGGCCTGCCGGCCGAGCGTACCCATCCTGCGGCGCATTTCATCGTCGTCGAGCAACTGCGCCAGCCTCCTCTCGGACATCCCCGGCTCGTTGTCTTCGACCAGAAATCCCTCGACGCCATCGCGCATGAGTTCCACCGTGCCGCCACCCCTGGTGGCGATCACGGGAATGCCGCAGGCCATGGCTTCCATGACCGCGTTGGGCAGCCCTTCGGTAATGATCCGGTAGTTCGTGAACAGGCAGGCCACGTCGAGCATGCTGGTGAGGACATCGACATCCGCCAGAAAACCCGTAAAAACCACGTGCCCACCGAGCCCACGCTCCGCGACCAGAGTCTCGATCACCGCCCGCCTCGGGCCATCCCCGATGACCAGGAATCCGGTACGCGGCCGCTGCGCTACGACACGCGCTGCCAGCTCGATGAACGCCTCGTGATCCTTGAAATCCGTCAGGCTCGCGACCATGCCGACGAGGTGCCGGAACTTCTCCAGCCCGAGTTGTCCTCGGAGGTGCGCCTGGACGTCCGGCCGGGGCCTGAACCGCTCCATGTCGAGCCCGTTGCCGATCACCCTGAAGTTCGGCCGGCGGCGGGCGAAGCGATTGTCGAAGCCAGCTTCCGAGTTCGAGATGAAGAAGTCCGTGCTGCGAGCCTGCGCTATACGACAGAGGCGGTACACCAGGCCGGGATCCCTGCTGTCGCGGATCGCGGAGGCGACAATCGGCACCCCGGCAAGCCGTGCCGCGACCATGCCAAACGTGCTGCCGAGATTGAGAAACGAATGAACCACCTCGATGCGTTCCTGACGGATCAGGCGCACCAGCGCCAGCAGCGGCCCGGCGATATCGAGCCTGCCACGCCGGGGCAATTCGACCAGGCGGACGTGCGGCAAGGCGTCCACCTCGGGGTAGAACCCGGCATTCCCGGCACCATGCCGGCTCGTCAGCGTGGCCAGCGTGATGGCGTAACGATCCGGATCCAGGTGCTTGACGAGTTGCACGAGTTGCCGCTCGGAGCCGCCGCTCTGCAACGATGGCGTAATGAACAGGAGACGCACGGCGCCATCACGGCACAGCGGAACTGCGCTCACGGCAGCCACCACCAGCCGCCGCCGTCGAGCCCGGTCTGGAAGGCGTCGATGCCGACGACGGTGGTTGCGTCACAGGACCAAACGTCGCCGCTTCTCTTGGTCATCGCACAAGGCATCCTGGCGTTGCCCAACTTTCGTGGCCGGTTGCGGACCTTGGGGGCTGATCCTCGCGGAATCAGGTTACGTCGGGTCCGAGCTGCGTCAACAGCGAACGCCAGCGTAACGCGACGGCGTCGGGGCCATAGTTGCTCTCGAAGTAGGCCCGGATGGGCTCCGGATTCCTGACCGGGCCCTGCGCGAACTCGCGCACCCGTTGGTGCAGTTCGTCTTCGCTGCGCACGACTGCACCAAGCCCGTTGGCGGCAATCATGCCGTCGGGGTCGACGAACGACACGATCGGCACACCACGCCGCAGAGCCTGCAGAAACACATTGGGAAACCCTTCCATCTCGGAGGTGCTTACCAGCAGGCGGCACCTCGCAAACAGGTCGTCCACCTCCGCGAAAGGCCTGAAGCCATGAAACTCGAGGTTGGACACGTCGCGCGCGGCCGACTCGACCTGGTCGCAGAGCACGGCATCCTGCGCGCGCGGTCCCACCATGATGAACCGCAGGTCCGGCATCGAGCGGGCCAGTTCGACGAACATCAGCGGACGCTTGATCGAATGCAGCCGCCCCACCCACAGCACGGTATCGCGAGAGGCGTCAGGTGCGCTCACCGGGCACGAGTCGAGGAAATTGGGGATGACGACGCCTTCGCGCCCATAGTGACGTGCAAGGAGGTCCTTCTGCGCCAGACTCTGCACGACGATGGCGTCTGCATGGCGCAGACCGTAGCGGAACAGCCAGCGATCGCGGGCAAAGCGCACCAGTACGGTGCCGGGCGTGAAGTCCAGATCGGCAGCACCCGCGTAAATATAGCGGAACCCGCAGCGGCGGCGCTTGAGCGCCAGGAGACCCGGCACGAAACCGGCGGCGCGCGTGTAATAGACATCCGCCGCCGCGCGACCGATGGCTGCCGAGATGCCGGTCCAGCGCGGGTGAACGAACCGCAGCCCCGGCAGGCCTGCAGCCGGTCGGTAGGCCTTGAAGACCCGGCAGCCCTCGATCATCTCGCCATCCGGTTGGCCGTGGTCTTCCGTTACGAAGCTGACCGTGTGGCCGAGCCTGCGCAGCAACCGCGCAATCTGCACCTGCTGGACCTCTGCCCCACCGATCCCCTGGGTGGCGGCACCGCCCCTCAGAACCGGATAGATCGTCATGGATACGAAGCAGATGTGCACGGCAGGGAATCTCGCTCAGGTCGCCTGCGGCACCGCTTCCAGCACGGTGACGCGTCGATTGACGAACACCGTACGGTATCCTCCGCCGGAGAGATCGCTGCCGCTGCGGGTGACCTCGGGGCCGGCGACTTCCGTGTCCACGAAGACATAGCGGATACCGAGTTGCCGGACCAGCCCGGTTATGAACCCCGGTACGGCGAGGTTCTTCTGGACGTGCAGGCGATTGAAGGTCATCGCCTTGCTGCCATGGCCTCCGGAGACGATGACGAGATCCGTGTAATAGGGCAACGGCGGAAAGCTCACCCGGGGAAGGACGAGCGCACGACCGGTGAGACGCCGCTCGTCAGTGAATCGGAACGCCTCCATCCACTCGTCTGGAATGCGCGCCTTCATCGTAACGCCAAACTCACGCACCACAATGACGACACAGACCACGGCGACGACGGCGACCGCAGCCTCCCACGCCAGGCCAGCCGGCAACGTCGCCGCCAGCAGCCAGGCCACCAGCGGGCTCGCGAAATACACATGATTGACGCTGTTGCCCATCACCCAGATCACGGCGAGCACCAGCATGCCGACCACGAAGGCCGCGGACAGCCACAAGCTTTCGGCGAGCCCGTGGCCGGCGACCAGGCTCGCCGCAAGGAGCAGCAACCACGGATTGGCCTTGACGATATGGCGTGGCCGGCCGAACTCGCGACGCAGGCGCTGCTGTTGACCCGTTCTTGCGTGGACGAGGATGCGCCGCAGGTGATCCGCGATCACCTGGCCGTACCGGCCACCCGTAACCGCCCAGGCCAGTACCAGCCCAAGCGCCAGCGCGATGACGATACCCAGATAGGCCGGCCTGCCTCCGATCGCGAAGCTGATGGCGACGACGGGCGAAACGATGAGCAGGATCTGCGTCACCATGCGCTGGGTCATCACGGCCAGCATGGCGGCGACCGCAGCGGCGCCAAGCCAGATGACGCCACCGCCAGCCACGAGCATCGAACCGGCCGCCACGAATGCGGTCAGCCAGAACAGCGCCGGGCTACGCGGTGTCAGGTCGGCGGTCATGATCGAATTGATCGGGGTCAGCAGAAACACCAGGCCCGCCAACACCGCCCGACCAGGGTCGAGGCCAAACGCCAGGTGGCCGACCACCGCTGTCAGGACGGCGGTCATGACATCGACTACCACCGGCAAGCTCATCGCCACGGCATAGGGTGCCCGCGCCACCGGAACGAGCATGGCCATCAGCAGCGGCGGCAACTGGAGCACCTCCGGCTGCTCGGTGCAGCAATACTCCAGGCGGGGAAACAGCGACCGTTGCCGGCGCATTTCCCGCGCAATGCACAGGTAGGTGAAGGAGTCGCCCAGGTGCGGCTTCGCATTGACACGGATGGTGCGATAGATCTGCAAGCCGAGGAACGCAGCGGCCATGGCGGCAGCGAGCCACAAGGCAGCGCTCATGCCCGCCTCCCGTCGAACCCGCCAGGCGGGTCGAGGCCACCCCGCTCCGCACGACCGTAGCGCCAGTGCGGCCAGTCCTCTGGCTCGTCGTCGACGAGGGCCAGTTCCGCATTGTCCCCGGCAGAGACCTGGTCACGGGCAGCACGGCGCGATCGATCAGGTCGGGTCCCGATGGAATCGCGATAGAGCCCCAGCAGCAGGCCGATCATCACCGAGGTGGCGATTTCCGGCGAGAACAGGCCGGCATTGTGGAAGATGGCGTTGCCCATCGCCGCACCCAGGCCGGTCGCCACGCAGATGTGCTGCATTCTCAGTCGCGCGGCCCGGCGTGCCAGGGCCCGGACCGTCTTGTGAACCGCCCACAGCGCCGACAGGGCCCAGGCGAGCAGCAGCCAGCCGGGTATACCCCCTCGGACGCCCACGTTGATGTAGTGGTTATGCGGTGCCAGCACCCTCGACACCACATAGTCGCTCAGCATCATGCTGCTGGTCCCGGTCACTTCCGCCGCATACTGCGCCGGCGTCGGGCCGAGCAGCGGGTGCTTCACGACGCTCGCGAGGCCGTGCACCTGGTACATCAGGCGGCCGATCAGTTCGTCGACGGTCGAAGTGCCGAAACGGTCGGTCAACGTGCCTTCATTGAACGAGGTCGGGGCTGACATCGGCCCCGGAGCGGCCTGCAGGAAACGATCCAGCGCCAGCTGCAGCACCACGAACATGACCGCGAAGACCGCCAGCAACGACAGGATCTTCGCCCGCTGCCCCGATCGCCACAGGACGTAGAACATGCCGAGGAACAGGAAGCCCGCGGCCGCCCTCTCGGCATTGAGGAACAGCCCCGCCAGCATCACCAGCAGCGCCACGAGCCACAGGACCCGGCGCTCGATGAAGTAAAGCGCCAGCGCCAGCATCGGCAGCGCAGCGAACAGGTACGCGAGGATATGCGGCGCACCGTAGGTACCCGCGATACGGCTGCGCTCGCCGATGACCCGTGCTCCCTCGTCTACCGCCGACTGGAGCATCCAGTCCCTGATGGTCGAAAACGGCTCTCCGAACAGGTAGACCAGCGAGCCGAAGGCCACCTGCACCACGCCGATACCGATGAGCAGCTTCATCAGACGCAGGCGTGTCTTCTCATGGCTGGCCACCTCGGCGACCAGCAGGATGACGATGGTCTCGCGGATGTGCCGGGCCGGATTGCCGATCGCATCCGCCTGCAGGAAATCGTGGATCCAGTCGAGGAAACCGAACAGGACGATGGCAATCGCGACCACCGACACCTTGCCACTGCGAAGCCCGAGCCTCGTCAGCACGGGCCAGCAGGCAAGGAGCGCGAACGCAAAGACGAAATTTTCCGGAGCGAGGTTGATCCCCGGCAGCTTCGGGATCGGGAAGAACTGCAGCAGCAGGATGACCACCAGGAACGGCCACGCCCACGGATACGGGCGGGATGCCGGCGCAGCCTCGGGCGCCGGTGACGGTGAATATGAAACGGTTGAGTTCACGACACCGCAGCCCGCCGGCCGAACCGGCCGAAGAGCGCCTGCTCCTCCTGGTTGAGCCCGTGATTGAACCAGACCATGGCGCCGTAGGCGAGGCCACAGGCGACGAGGACACCCAGCAACTCCACCACGCCGCCGATGTGGTCGCGCAACAGCAGGGCGAGCGCGACCGGCACCGCGAGGTTCAACGCCATCCGCGGCAGCATGCCGAACGGGAACGTGAGTTTGAGCGCAAAGACCAGACGGAAAGCGGCCCAGTAGAGCGCGAGCTGCAGCACGGCTGCGCTGCCGGTCGCCACCGCCGCGCCGAGGATGCCCCAGCGCGGCACCAATACGATGTCGAGCACCAGGTTCCAGAGCGCGATGACACCGCCGAGCAGGACGAGGATGTTCTTCTCGAGCACGGCGATCACCGGCACGAACGGATAGGTCAGCCCCAGGAAAAACCCGAAGGCACCCAGCATGACGAGGGGCTCGTAGGCCGCGGCGTAACCAGCTGAATACACGAACTCGATGATCTCCCCGCCGAGCACGATCAGCAGCGTCACCAGCGGCCAGTGCAGGAGCATCACGGCCTTGGTGAGCAGGCGGAAGCCCCTGACCACGTCGTCGACCTTGCCTGTCTCGGCATGGCGCCGCACCAGGAGCGGAGTGACGACACTGCGCAACAGGGTGGCCGGGTTCATGGCGTTGGCGAAGAGAAAGAGCGTGCTCGCCAGCCCGTACATCGCCACCTGCCCGGCACCGAGGAAGTGCGACACCACGAAGCTGTCGACCGACAGGTCACGGAACACGTTCACGTTCATCGCCAGCCAGCCGATGACGGAGAACCGCACGATGCGGCTCAGGTAACCGTGGCCACTCTGGTCGTCCGGCTGGGCCGCGCCCTGCTGCCGACGCATCCAGAGCTGGTTGCGGACCGCCACGTAGGCGAGCCCCAGCGCGCCGGCGATCAACAGCGCCCACAGCACGCCGACCAGCCCCGCGCCAGCCACGAAGACCACCGCCAGGCCGGCGAGCCTGAGCAGCGCGATCGCGATCCGGAGGGCACTCGCATCGATGAAGGCCTGCCGCGCCGAGAACAGCGCATAGCCGAAGATGCCGGTGCCGCTCTGCACGCACAGGATACCGAAGACCAGCAGCAGCGCGTCCGTGAGCACCGGCGGGAAAGCGAAGAACGAACTGATCTCCGCCTTGAACACCAGGATCAGGCCGCAGAACGCAGCCAGCGCCAGGATCCGCACGACCCTTACCCAGAGCAGGAAGCGCCCGAGTGCATGGAAATGCCGGCGCGCGATCATCTCCGCGCCGAAGCGCTGGACCGTCGCATCGAGCCCGCAGGAGGTGAGATAGCTGCCGACGAGGATGATCGCCCCGGCCAGCTTGTACGCACCGAACTCGGTGACGCTGAGCGTGCGCACCAGGAGGACGGACACCGCGACACCGACCGCGGTCTCGACGAAAAAAGCGAGGTAGCCAGCGGCAGACCATGCCAGGAGGCCACCTCTGCGACCGTCTGCCGATTTCAACGCCGATCCG
>CAYQAR010000073.1:11039-13741 GCA_964415505.1 uncultured Chromatiaceae bacterium
GGGAGATGTCGGTGATGAGCCAGCCGCCGCCGGGGAGGCAGGCGCGCGGGGAATGGACGGTGGCGTCCTTGCGCTGGGAGTCGTAGTAGGCGATGTAGAGCTCGACGGGGGCCGGGCTTTCGCTCCGGGCATAGGCGGCGATGAGGTAGTCGCTGGGTTTGAGGACGTCGAGGACGTCGGCGCCGAGGCGCGTCTCGCGGCCGCTCCACTCGCCGAGCACGAGCGGGAAGCGCGCCAGCGGGGCACGGTCGGGGATGAGTTCCTCGCGTGCGCCGATGGCGAGCGAGCCGAGGGCGCCAGCGCCGAGGAGCACGAGGGCGGCGAGCGCAGGGGGCTTCAGGTCCGCCGGCGGGACGAGGTAGCGGAAGTCGCCGAGCTCGGGGATCTCCACCGCGAAGGTCTCGGCGAGACGCCGCCCGCTCATGAGCGAGAACAGCATCATCTCGAGGAACAGCAGCGCGATGCAGGCGACGAAGATGATCCAGCCTTCGAAGTAGTGCAGGAAGCCTTCGGCCTGGGAGGTGCCGTACTGGTTGACGAGCACGCCGGTGACGGCGATGCGAAAGCTGTTCATGAGGATCGTGATCGGGACCGCGGAGACGAAGATCACCGCCTTCTGCCACAAGGCGCCGCGGAAGATGTAGGCGCAGAAGAAGGCGAAGCTCGTCAGCGGAAAGAGATAGCGCAGCCCGCTGCAGGCCTCGACCACCTGCAGCTTGTACACGCCGAGGTCGATGACGTTGCCTTCGAGGAAGACGCTGATGCCGACGAGGCGCAGGAATGCGGTGCCGATCTCGGAGGACCAGAGCTGGAAGACGCCGGAGAGGTTGTACGTCACCATCGTTGGCAACGGGATCATGAAGAAGAGATAGGCGAGCCCCGCCCAGATCACTGCCGCGGCGCGCAGGCCGATGATGGCGATGACGAGGCCGATCACGGTGATCAGGAAGGCGTACTGCACGATCGTCGCGATCGCGCTGAGCTCTCCCGCGAGGTACACCAGGAAACCGACGGCCATCACGCCGACACCGACCCAGGACGGCTCCATCGGCACGCGCTGCAGCTCCGTGGCTCGGGCCCAGATCAGGTACAGGCTGATGAACGGGATCAGGTAGCTGTGCTGGTACTCCGGCATCTGCCACTGGATGTTCACCATCTTGGCGAGGCCTTCGTCGTAGGTGACCGCGAGTGCGGCCACGACGAGCAGCAGCCCGATGAGCGGCAGCCAGCGTTTCTCGGTTGTCAGCATGCGGAGCCCTTCCCTGGCCAGCGGATGTCCCGGCGCCTGGCCGCGGGGCGGTGCGGCGCCTTGTCGTTGTCCGGCACGGTCTTCAGTACGCCTTGTGGTCGCGGAACAGCACGGTCAGCGTGCGCACCAGGATCTGCAGATCCAGCGCCAGCGACCAGTGGCGCAGGTAGTCGAGGTCGTACTGCACGCGCCGTTCCATGTCCTCGAGGTTCGCGGTCTCGCCGCGGCAGCCGTTGATCTGGGCGAGGCCGGTGATCCCCGGCGTTACCTTGTGGCGGATCATGTAGCCGTCGATCAGGCGCCGGTAGGCCTCGTTGTGCGCCACCGCGTGCGGCCGCGGGCCCACGAGGCTCATCCGCCCCTGCAGCACGTTGAAGAGCTGCGGGAGTTCGTCGAGCGAGTACTTGCGCAGGATACGGCCCACCGGCGTGATGCGCGGGTCATCGCGCGTCGCCTGCGTCACCTTAGCCCCGTCCTCCGACACCGTCATGGTGCGGAACTTCCAGACGACGATCTCTGCGCCATCGAGCCCATAGCGGCGCTGGCGGAAGATCACGCTGCCGGGCGAGCTCAGCTTCACGGCAAGCGCCACGCCGAGGAATACCGGCAGGCCGATCAGGACCATGAGCGAGGCGAGCACCAGGTCGCTCGCTCGCTTGGCGAGCCCGCGCCAGCCCGCGAACGGCGTCTCGCGCAGCGCCACCACCGGGGTGCCGCTGATGTCGATGGTGCGCGACTGGATCAGGTCGAACACGAACACGTCGGGCACGTAGTAGATCGATGCGGTCGTGTCCGCCAGTTCGCTCAGCAGCTGTCCGGTGCGCTCGAGGTGGTTGAACGGCGTGGCGATGAACACCGTATCGATGCGGTGCGTGCGCACGTACGCCGCGAGATCCGCGAACCGCCCCCGCAGCAGCCCTGCGAACCCCTCCCCGCAACGCTCCGCACTACGGTCGTCGAACAGCCCCTGGCACACCAGCCCCAGCTCCGGCCGGTCGCGCATCGTCTCGATGAGGCGCTGGCTCACCCGGTTGCCGCCAGCGATCACCGCCGTACGCGCCTGCCCCGAGGCGATCAGGATCCGCCGCGACCACTGCCGCAGCACCACCACGATTGCCGCCAGCAGCGGCGGTGTCAGCAGGAACCAGGCGAACAGCACGCGCCGCGAGTAGACCGCGGAGACCTTGGTCGCATAGCCGAGGAGGAGCAGCAGCGCCACCACCAGGAACCACGCCAGCCCGACATGGCTCGCCACCGTCCAGGTGCTGCTGAAGGTGGTCTGCTGCTCGGCCAGCGCCGGGCGCATGCAGAGCGCACAGAGGAGTGCGGCGATGATGGCGAGCGCGATGTAGTTGTCCGTGAAGGGCACCCCCATGACCAGGGTGCTGGCATAGAGGACCGCCACGCAGGTCAGCGGGGCAGCGAGAAACTGCAGGAGGACGACCAGGGCAGT
>CAYQAR010000074.1:0-12730 GCA_964415505.1 uncultured Chromatiaceae bacterium
ATTGCCGGGTAGCTATGTGCGGACGGGATAACCGCTGAAAGCATCTAAGCGGGAAACCCCCCCCAAGATTAGATTTCCCCAGGGACTTGATCCCTCTGAAGGGCCCTCGTAGACCACGAGGTTGATAGGTCGGGTGTGTAAGTCCAGTAATGGATTCAGCTAACCGATACTAATTGCCCGTGCGGCTTGGCCATATAACACCCAAGCAGCCTGAGAAGCGCTTGCAGTTGTACAGTCGAAACCAACCAGATTTTGCTCCACCGTCGTAGGAGCGGCTTCAGCCGCGACCTCCGCCGCAGGGGCCAACCGAATTGCCTGGCGGCCATAGCGGGCGGGAACCACCTGATCCCATTCCGAACTCAGAAGTGAAAACGCCCAGCGCCGATGGTAGTGTGGGGCTTCCCCATGTGAGAGTAGGTCACCGCCAGGCATCTTTTCAGAAAACCCCCGGTCCAGAAATGGGCCGGGGGTTTTGCTTTTCCGGGGCGCGAATCGCGCTCAGGCGATAGTCGTTGCGCGCCGCTTTCGCCAGCCGAGTGCCGCTGCGAGGCCCTCACCAGTTCAGCCGATGGTGACCTTCACCATCGTGTCGCCCTGCTCGATGGCGTCCACGACATCGATGCCGCGCGTTACCTTGCCGAACACGGTGTGGCGCCCGTCGAGATGCGGCTGCGGGCCGTGGGTGATGAAGAACTGGCTGCCGTTGGTGCCAGGGCCGGCGTTGGCCATGGAGATGACACCGCGATCGTGGCGCAGTGGATTGCCTGCAAACTCGTCGCCGAAACGATAGCCCGGCCCACCACGGCCACTGCCGGTGGGGTCACCGCCCTGGATCATGAAATCGGCGATGACGCGGTGGAAAGTCACGCCGTCGTAGAAGCCTTCCTGGGCCAGGAACACGAAATTGTTCACCGTCTGTGGTGCGTGCTGGGGATAGAGCTCCAGTTCGATGTCGCCGCGGTCTGTCTTAATGGTCACCACGTAGTTGCGGTTGGTGTCGATCTGCATCGACGGGGGCGAGTCGTATTGCTTGGCTGCCATGCAATGCTCCGGTGCTGCGGATGATGGCCGCCTGTGTTGCGGCGGCGTCGGTGGTGAACGGGGCGACAGGGTAGCACGGTGACCGGTGGGCGATACCGGATCGTCCCGGAACGCGATCTAGGCAGTCGTCGCCAGCGCTTCTTCGAGCGAGCGGCGCAACCGCGCCAGCCCCTCGTCGACCAGCGCCTCCTCGATCATCAGCGGTGGAATCAGGCGGATGCCGCTCGCGCCGCAGGTCAGCACCAGCAGGCCGTTGTGATAGGCGCGGTTCATCACGGCCCGGGCAAGCGTCTGCGCTGGCGCCTTGCTCGCACGGTCCGTCACCAGGTCCACGCCAATCATCAGGCCGTACCCGCGGACATCCCCGATGCAGGGAAACTCCTTTGCCAGAGCCTGCAGCTGCGACTTCAACCGCAGCCCGGCAACGCGCGCGTTGTCCATGTAGTGGTCCCGGACGAGCGCGAGCGTGGCCAGTGCCGCCGCGCAGGCGATCGGGTTGCCGCCGAAAGTGTTGGCGTGGGCCCCTGCCGGCCACTTCTCCATCACCGGCCGGGTTGCGACACACAGCCCGATCGGCAGCCCGGAGCCGAGACCTTTCGCGAGCGTGATGATGTCCGGGCGCACACCCGAGTGCTGCCAGGCGAACATCCGGCCGGTGCGGCCGATTCCCGACTGCACCTCGTCGAAGGCCAGCAGGATCCCGTGCCGGTCGCAGAGCGCGCGCAATCCGGCGAGAAAGCCATCGGGCGGCACGAGGTAGCCACCCTCGCCCTGGACCGGTTCGACCAGGATTGCCGCCACCTCGCTGGCCGGTACGTTCTGCTGGAACAGTTGCTCGATGTACGCCAGCACGGCCTGGCCCTGGTCATCGCCCCGAAGCAACGGCCGGTAGCTGTTCGGATAGGGCACGTGGGTGACGCCGGGCATTGGCGGGAAAAACCCCTGCTGCTGCGTGTACCTGCTCGCTGTGAAGGCGAGTGCGCCCATGCTGCGGCCGTGGAAGCCGCCGAGGAAGCCGATGAACCGCGGTCGGCCGGTGGCGTAGCGCGCCAGCTTGAGTGCCGCCTCGACGGCTTCGGTGCCGGAGTTGCCGAAGAAGCACATCGCCGGGCCGTTCACCGGGTCGAGTTCGCGGATCACCTCGGCGAGGCGTACCTGGCCCTCGTGCCAATAGTCCGGCGAGATGTGCAGGAAGCGGTCGGCGGCATCCTTCACCGCCTGAATTACCGCCGGGTGCGAATGTCCCGTCGAGCACACGGCAATGCCCGCGGCGAAATCGATGAAGCGATTGCCGTCGACATCCCAGACCTCGGCGCCGCGGCCGTGGCTCATGACGAAGGGATAGTCGCGCACGTAGGAGCGGGCCACGACCGCGTGATCGCGCTCGATGATCGCCCGGGCCGTCGGGCCGGGCAGGATGGGCTTGCTGGTGTCGCTTGTCACAGGACCTCCGCGTGCAACCGGCACCGGTCGTGGGTTCGCCGCGCTGGTCGAGCGGCTGATGGTACGCCGGGACGAGGCCGTTGCCAGCTGTGCCATCTGCGTCTCGCGGTCGACTCCCGAGCCACCCGGCGCAGTGTCAGTGCGTGCCGTGAACACCCAGTTTCGGTCGATGGGCGCCTGCCGAACGGCAGGGATTTGACAATAATTCAGGGCGTGGTGCGGCGGGCTGCCACATCCTTGTCTTTACGAAACCGGGAGCGTAGCTTACCGACAGGACCGCAGGTGGGATGCTGCCTCTCGGGGCACTGCGGTGCGATAACACGAACGAACGCAGGGGACCTGGCCATGCCTTCGGGGAAAGTTCTGTCCGGTATTGTTCTTGCCGGCGCCGCGCTCGTGCCATTCGGTGCAACGGAGGCGGCCATCGTCACGTACGTTGGCCCAAACGTCACCTACGAGTACGACAACGCACAGGCTGCGGTTGCCTGGTTCGGCCTGCCGAGTTTCTCAGGCGATGATGTCATCTTCTCGCCAACCGTATTCCGCGCCGAATCGACGGACGGCGTCGGCATCCACTCCGGGACCAACACGGACGCCGTCAACGCCACGTTTGTGTTCAGCAAGGTGACGTCGAACGTGCCGTCGAACGAGATCACCAGCATCGTCGCCTACGAGGAGGGTGACTACCGCATTGTCACCGACGGCTCGGTCAACGGTGATTTGTACCTGCGCGCCCGGGGGCTGAACAATCTGCTCGAATCGAGCATCATCGATACCGACAACTTCAATGCTGCGGGCAACTCCGCCGGTAATCAGCTGTGGAGCATGAGCGCCACGGTGAATCCGAGCGCCTCGCTCACACAAGTCGCTAACAAACTGGCCCTGACCATCCAGAATGATCTTTCCGCGTTCACGGATGCCAGTGGCGAGCGCGCCTGGATCGAGAAGAAGCTCGTGCTCGACATCACGACCGTGGTGCCGGTCCCCGCCGCCATCTGGATGTTTGGTTCGGCACTGGGTCTGGTCGGTCTTCTGCGCCGGCGCCTGGCCGGCTGAGTCACCGATCGTCCCGATTTGACAATAACGCAGGCGCAAGGCCGCAGCGGGCCAGTGCGGCCTTGTCAGCCTCACAACCGTCGCGTAACGTCAGCTGCCAAGGATCGCGGTGACGGAGCCTGTCAAGGTCATCGCGACGCTACAAAACCAACGAACGCAGGGGACCTGGCCATGCCTTCGGGGAAAATTCTGTCCGGTATCGTTCTTGCCGGTGCCGCGCTTGCGCCGGCTGCAGCTGTCGAAGCTGCGATCGTGACTTACGTCGGCCCCAACGTCACTTACGAATACGACGACGCGCAAGCGGCGGTTGCCTGGTTCGGCCTGCCCACCTTCGTCGGCGACGACGCGGTCTTTTCCCCGGTCGTGTTCCGCGCCGATTCGATTGATGGGGTCGGCGTCCATACGGGTACGAACACCGACGTGGCAGGTGCCACCTTTCTGTTCCGCAGAATCACGTCGAATACGCCCTCGAACGAGATCACCAGCATCATCGCCTACGAGGAAGGGGACTACCGCATCGCCACCGATGGCTGGGTCAATGGCGACCTGCGCCTGACAGGCCAGGGCCTGAACAATTTGCTCGAGTCGGGCATCGTCGCCATGGACAATGTCAACACCTCGGGCGACTCCGCCGGTGTCCAGCTCTGGTCCATGAGTGCCATGCTGACGCCGGCCGCCTCGCTCTCACAGGTCGCCAACGACCTGCGGCTGTCCATCCAGAACGATCTCTCCGCGTTCACCGATGCGAGCGGCGAGCGGGCCTGGATCGAGAAGAAGCTGGTGCTCAACATCACCACCGTGGTGCCCGTGCCTGCGGCGGTCTGGCTCTTCGGCTCGGCACTGGGTGTGGTTGGTCTCATACGGCGTCGCCTGGCCGGCTGATTCGAGCCGGTTCCTGCCCCACCTCTGATTTCCGTCTGCGGCTGGCTCCCGGTGTCTGGTCGCCAGGGGTAGACTGCCGTGGCTGCGCGCGGCAGCAGGGCGAGGGGCATGTCTGGCCATGACCGTGATCACCGGCACGATCATCACCTACAACGAGGAAGACCATATCGAGGCCTGCATCGCGTCGCTGCGACAGGTCTGCGACGATATCGTGGTCGTCGACTCGCTGAGCACGGACCGTACCGTCGAGCTTGCCCGGACCGCAGGCGCGCGCGTCGTCCTGCAGAAGTATCTCGGCGAGGGCCGACAGCGCAATGTCACCGAGAAGGAAGCAGCCCACGACTGGATCCTCGCGCTCGATGCCGACGAGCGCCTCGACGAGGAGGCTGTGGACGCGGTGCGCAGCGCACCGCTCGGGGACCCGCAGATCGGCTACGCCTTCAACCGCAAGAGTTTCATCGGCCGGCACTGGCTGCGCGGTCCCGGCTGGTATCCGGACTACATCACGCGCCTGTACAACCGCAGCCACGCGGGTTACGAGGCGAAGTACGGCCACGCCGGCGTCGTCGCCCCGCGGGTAGAGCGCCTGCCGGGGCACATCCTGCACTACACCTACGACGACCTGACCGACTGGGTCGCCAAGATCAACCAGGTCACGTCGCTCGATGCCCGCGGCATGTTCGAGGCGGGCCAGCGTGCGTCAGTGTGGAAGCCGACGCTGAGCGCACTTTCGGCGCTGTTCCGCCAGCTCATCCTGCGCGGCGGGCTGTTCCGAGGTGTCGACGGCCGCACGATCGCGGCGACCAGCGCCTTCCGCTGCTATCTCAAGTATCTGAAACTCAACGAGTTGCACGAGCAGGGCCGGAAACCGCCCGCGTGACGGGCAGTCAGCCCGGAACCAGCTCCCGGTACAGCGCCAGGTGCTGTTCGATGGCATCGCTGAGCCGGAAGCGGCTGGCGATGCGCGCGCGGGCGGCGCCGCCCATGGCCCGGGCGCGCACGCGGTTTTCGGCGAGCTGCGTGATTGCCGCGGCAAGGGCGAGGGCATCGCCTGGAGGCACCACCAGGCCGCTCTCGCCGTCGACCACCAACTCGGGGCTGCCGCCGGTGTGCGTGACGATCGGCGCAACGCCAAGAGCCATGGACTCGATGACGGTCTTCGGCAGGCCTTCGCGCTTGATGGCTGGCAGCACGGTGGCGTCGCAGGCTGCCACGAGTTCCAGCGCGTCCTCGCGGTGGCCGAGGAAATGGCAGCGTGCGCCGACCGGATGGCCCTCGAGCAGCGGCAGCAGCAGGTCGGCGTCCATGCCGTTCCCGGCGAGCACGAAGTGTACCGGTACCGCGGTGTCGAGCGCGCGCGCCGCGTCCATGAGCACCGGCACGCCCTTGCGCGGGCGGTTGTTGGCCACGCAGCCGACCAGGAAGGCGTCGCCGGGCACGTCGAGCGCAGCGCGGGGCAGAGGGCGTATATCCTGGTACCAGGCGATGTCGTGGCCCTTGTAGATCGTCACCGGCTTGTGCCGGTCGTACACACGCTGCAGCAGGTCATCGCGCACGGCGTTGGAGACGCAGACGATGCGATCTACCCGCGGGCTGAGGTGTGTGAGATAGCAGCTCGGGTCGAGGCGCGATATGTTGCCGGTCTGACCCCGGTAGGTGACAACCTTCACCGGTAGGCCGAGCGCGGCGAGGTTGCCGTTGGCGATGGCCTTGTTGTTGAACAGGTGCAGGATGTCGTGGCGGCCGCGGCGCAGGCAATTGCGGATCGTGCGGATGGCAGCCCAGCTGAGCTTGGACGGCGGCACGAAATCGTGCACGACGATACCAGCCTCGCGCATGCGGCCGGCGTACCAGCAGTGCCCCTGGGTCATGACCTCGACGTCGACGCCGCGCGCTTTCAGGCCGATGACCATCTCAGCCTCCGGACGGATGTTGTGCACCGGGATGTCGTAATTGCCGATGAAGAGCACCTTGAGCGCCATGCGGCCAGTGTAACGGTGCGCGGCTGGCGATGTTGACTCCGCCGTGTGCCGATACGACAGTCCGCGAATGACCGTCGCCACCTCGCCACAGACGACCGGGCACCTGCTGCTGGTGCGCCCGGCAGCTTTTGCGGCCAATCCCGAGACGGCGCCGAGCAACAGCTTTCAGAGTCCCTCCGGTCCCGGCGACGAAGCGGGGGGAGTGCAGGCGCGCCGGGAATTCAACACCCTGGTTGCCGCGTTGCTCGAAGCCGGTGCCCGACCTTTCATGGTCGAGGATACGCCCGTGCCCGCCAAGCCCGACGCGGTTTTTCCGAACAACTGGGTGAGTTTCCATGCCGACGGCACGGTAGTCCTCTATCCCATGCAGGCTGCCAACCGCCGGCCGGAACGTCGCTGGGATATTCTCGAACAGCTGGCCGAGGCGAAGCTCGTGCGGCTCGATCGCCTGGTCGACCTGACGCCGCTCGAAACCAGAGAACAGTACCTCGAGGGCACCGGCAGCCTGGTCCTCGACCGTCCGCGCGCACGCGCTTGGGCGGCGCTGTCCGAACGTACCCACCCGGGGGCGATCGCCGAATTCACGCGGCGCACCGGCATCGCCGTGCTGGCTTTCAATGCCACGGATGCGGGTGGGCGGCCCGTCTACCATACCAACGTCATGCTCGCGGTCGGCGAGCGCTTCGCCGTCGTCTGTGCCGCGGCGGTACCCGATTCCGCCGAGCGCACCGCACTCCTTGCCGACCTTGCAGCCAGTGGGCGCGAGTTGATCGAGATCAGCCGCGACCAGATGGGGGAGTTCGCCGGCAACGTGCTTGAAGTCCGCGGCCACGGTGACCGGGGATACGTCGTGCTTTCCCGGCGTGCAGCCGACGCGCTCGATGGCGGACAGCTGCGCCGTCTTGCCCGCTGTGCCACGCCCCTGGTCGTTCCCGTGCCGACCATCGAGCGGCTTGGCGGCGGCAGCGTGCGCTGCATGATAGCCGAGATCTTTGCGCTGCCGGCTGAGCAGGCCGCTGCAATCGGCTAGAGTGAGGGCATGAACACAGCGGATTCCTCCATCGGCGATGCAGCTGTCGTCTACCACCTGCGCCCGCGCGACACCGGGGCGCGTCTCCTCGAAGTCTTCTGCCGGGTGCGCACGCCTGATCCGGCGGGACAGGTATTCACGCTGCCCGCGTGGATTCCCGGCAGCTACCTGATCCGGGACTTCGCCCGCCACGTCGTGACGATCGAGGCCTCCAGTGGCGGCGCTGCCGTGGCATTGCGCAAGCTCGACAAGACCACATGGCGTGCCGCGCCGGTGTCAGGCGAGCTCGTGGTACGTGTCGAGATCTATGCCGCCGACGGCTCCGTGCGCGGCGCCTGCGTGGACGCAAGCGGTGCGTTCTGCAACGGCTCGAGCGTGTTTCTGCGGGTGCAAGGGCATGACGGCGAGCGTTGCCTCGTCTACCTGACGCCTGCCGAGAAGCCGGGCACGGAGCACTGGCGGGTGGCAACGACGCTGGCGCGCCTGACCGGTGCCGAGTGGGAATTCGGCGCGTTCGAAGCGACCAGCTACGAGGAACTCATCGAGCATCCGGTGCTGATGGGCGAGTTCGATGTGGCGTCGTTCGTGGCCGGGGATACGCCGCACGCCGTCGTGATCGCTGGTCGTCATGACGCGGATCTCGGTCGCCTGACCAGCGACCTGGAGCGCTGCTGCACCTGGCAGATCGACTTCTTTGGCCGTCCGGCACCAATGTCGCGGTATCTGTTCCTCATGCGCCTCACGGGCGCCGGGTTCGGTGGACTCGAGCACCGTGCCAGCTCGGCACTGGTGTGCCACCGCAACGACCTGCCCCGGCTGGGAAGCCGGGCTCCGGGACGCGACTACCGCGGGCTGCTCGGACTCGTCAGCCACGAATACTTCCACACCTGGCACGTCCGGCGTATCAGGCCGGCCGAACTGGTCACGGCCGACCTCGGGCACGAGGGCTATTCCCGCCAGCTCTGGATCTTCGAGGGCATCACCTCCTACTACGACGACCTCGCGCTCCTGCGCAGCGGCGTGATCGATGTGGCCAGCTACCTCGAGTTGCTCGGACGCACGCTCACGGCGGTGTACCGCAGCGCCGGTCGTCGGCGCCAGACGCTGGAGGAAGCCAGCTTCGATGCCTGGATCAAGTTCTACCGTCCCGACGAAAACAGCCCGAATGCGCAGGTCAGCTATTACAGCAAGGGTGCGATGCTGGCGCTGGCCCTCGACCTGGAGATCCGCCTGCGCACGGACGGGCGCGTGTCGCTCGACGACGTCATGCGCATGCTCTGGAAGCACTATGGCGGTGATGGTGCACCGGGCCTTCCCGAGGGTGCCTTCGAGGAGCTGGCAGCGGAGGTTTCGGGGCTCGATCTCGGCGATTTCTTTGCCAGTGGCGTGCGCAGCACTGTCGATCCGCCGGTCGGAATCCTGCTGGCCCAGTTCGGCGTGCGGCTGAACCTGCGCCCGGCCGAGGGCGGCACCGACGCTGGCGGTACAGTGGGGCAGCAAGGCGCACGCCCGCGACCCTGGCTCGGGATCCGCACGCGCGCCATGGCTGGCCGCCTGCGGGTCAGCCACGTGCTCGATGGCGGCCCGGCCCAGTCGGTCGGCGTCCTCGCGGAGGACGAAATCGTCGCGCTGGACGGGATCAGGGCCGACGCGGAGTCCTTCGATGCGCAACTGTCGCGCCTGGAATCCGGTCGGGGCGTCGAGCTGCATCTGTTCCGACGCGATGAGTTGCAGATCGTCACGGTGACGCTGCAGGAACCGCCACGCGACACCTGCTACCTCACGCTGGACGATCAGGCGGCACCTGCAGCCTGCGCACGCCGCGAACGCTGGCTGGCGCCGCCGCTGCGCTGACCGGTTGCGTCGTCAGGGTGGCGATGTGCCGGATGCTAGAATCCCGCCATCCCGTCGTGGGTGCATGGCCGCATGCTTGAACTCGGACTGAAGATGCTCGTCGCCTATCTGCTCGGCTCGCTCAACGGCAGTCTGGTGCTCGGCAAGGTTCTCGGTGGCCCGGACGTGCGCACAGTCGGCAGCGGCAACGCCGGCGGCACCAATGCGTTGCGCGCACGGGGAAGATGGTTCGCGCTCGGCGTGATGATCATCGACGTCGGCAAGGGCTGGCTGGCCGCGGTGCTCGTGCCAGCCTTCGCGGCTGGCGCCGAGGTGCCGGCGCTGGGTGGGCAGTGGCTCGCGGTTGCCTGTGCGGGCGCTGCCGTCGTCGGCCACTGTTATCCGGTGTGGTTCGGTTTTGGCGGCGGCAAGGGCGCGGCGACCGCCATCGGCGCACTTGCCGGCATCGCGCCGGGGCTCCTCGTGCCGGGGCTGGGCGCATGGCTGGTGGTTGCGGTGCTGACCGGATTCGTCGGCCTGTCGACCATGATTGCTTTCGGGTTGCTGCCGATCGTCGTCCTGGCTGCCGGGGCTGTCGCCCGCCCGGAGCTGCTCACATTTCTGGTGCTGCTCGCCGCGTTCATCGTCTTTACCCACCGCGGCAACGTTGCCCGCATGATGCGGCACGAGGAAAACCGCATGACGGGCCTCATGCTCTTTCGTCGTGCCCGCTGACGGTCGATGAACGTCCGCGACGAGATCATTCGCATCCTGGCGGACGGCGCACCGCACACGGGTCCCGAACTCGCCGCTGCGCTCGGAATCACCCGCAGCGCGGTCTGGAAGCAGGCGCACCGGTTATCGGATCTGGGCCTGGCCGTGGCGCCGCGCACGGGGCGTGGATATCGCCTGGAGCAGCCGCTCGAGTTGCTCGATCGCGCGGCGATTCTTGCAGCTCTGGCCCCGGATGTGCGGGACTGGTGCGAGACGCTCGAGGTCGTGATGAGCACCGGCTCGACCAGCTCGGACCTGCTGGCGGCACTGGCGCCGGGCGAGGGCTGCTGGCGTGCGCTGCTGGCCGAGTACCAGGGCCACGGGCGCGGCCGGCGGGGGCGGGCCTGGCGTTCGCCCTTCGGTAGCGGCCTGTGCCTGTCGCTCGCCTGGGTCTACCGGAGTGCACCGCGCGAATTGCCGGCCCTCTCGCTCGCGGCCGGAATCGCGGTGCGTCGTGCGCTGGCAGCCGCCGGTGCACACACGCTGGCGCTCAAGTGGCCGAACGACATCGTCGACGCCGGCGCAAAGCTGGCCGGTGTCCTGGTCGATGTCGACGGTGATTCGCGTGGACCACTGCGTGTGGTCGTGGGCGTCGGGTTGAATCTGAGCGTACCGGCGGATCTGGTGCAATCCGTGGCGGCCGATGGCGGCCTGCCACCGGCGGGCCTCGACCAGGTCCTCGGGGGACGGCCAGTGCGGCGCAATGCTCTGGCGGCCAGCCTGCTGGGGACCCTGGTGCAGGTGCTGCGTGAGTTCGCTGACAGCGGCTTCACGCCGCTCGCCGACGAGTGGCGCCGGCACGATTACCTGTGCGGCCGGACGGTGACCATCACCGGCAACGGCCCACCGCAGACCGGGACAGCCCGCGGCATCGCCGCGGACGGGGCGCTGATGGTGGATGGTCCGGGAGGCCTGGCGGCCGTGTTTGCTGGCGACGTCTCCGTGCGGGGTGCGGTGTGAGGCTGCTGCTCGACGTCGGCAACAGCCGCCTGAAGTGGGCCTGGCTCGACGACGGGCGCCTGCAGTCACCGGGGGCCGTGAGCCACGAGAGGCGCGCGGCGGCGGCTGACGCCGTGGCTGCGGAAGGAACGCCAGGGGAAATCCTGGTCGCGAGCGTGGCCGGACCCGCGTTCGATGCGGCCCTGTCGGGCGAGCTGGTCCGGCGCTGGCCGGTCCCCCTGCGGTTCGCCCGTACCGAGGCCCGGGGTGGCGGCGTGATCAACGGTTATCGTGAACCGGCGCAGATGGGTGTGGACCGCTGGCTTGCCATGGTGGCGGCCTGGAACCGTCATCGCGCGGCGGTCTGGGTTGCGGATGCCGGCACTGCCCTCACCATCGACCTGGTGCACGCCGATGGCCAGCATGCCGGCGGGCTGATCCTGCCCGGGCGCGCGCTCATGCTGCAATCGCTGCTGGCCGATACCGGGCGAATTGCGGCGTCGGCGGAGCTCGGCGTTGCTGCTGGTACCGGTGAGACCGGTCTTGGCCGCGATACCGAGGGCTGCATACGCGCTGCAGCACGGCGGGCCGCAGCGGACCTCATGCGGGGCTGCCTGGGGCAATGGCCTGCAATTCTGATCGTCACGGGTGGTGACGCGGCAGCGTTGCTGGCCGATCTGCCACCAGGCGCGGAACACCGGCCATTGCTGGTCCTGGAAGGACTCGCCCTGCGCCTCGGTGCGGCGGGCGGTGCGGGGCTGCGGGCGTGAAAAACCTGTTCCTGGCACTGCTGCTGGCGAACATCCTGTTCCTTGGCTGGCGACTGTGGATCGCACCATCCGAGGTGCCGGCTGAAAAACTGGCGAAGCAGGGTCCCGAGCCACAGCTCGCCGCTGTGGTCCGGAACGTTGATGCGAAGAAGGCGGATGCTGCTGCGGACGCCGTACCGGCTGACGCTGCAGAGCAGCGATGTCTGCGGGTCGGGCCGATCGCCGAAGGCGGCCTTGCCGACACGCTGCGCGGCAGCCTTGCGGCGCGCGGGATCGGCGTGGTCCTGACCAGTGAGGAGGGCCAGATCTGGGTCGGGCACTGGGTGCAGCTGGAGAGCGTCGCCAGCCGCCAGGAAGCCGACGCCGTCGCGGCGCGGCTGGCGGCCGGGGGACTGCCCGACGCCTATGTCCTGCAGAACTCACCGCCGTTTTCCGTTTCCCTCGGCGTTTTCCGGGACCGGGAACGCGCCGACGCCGTGGTCGCCCAGGCCCGGAAACTGGGTTTCAGGCCGCAGGTGACCGACCGATACCGCGCCGGGCTGCAGTTCTGGCTGAATCTCACCATCCCGGCTGGAATGGCCATCGCCACCGACGAGATCGGCCGGCAGGCCGGGCAAATCGTGCGTACGGAGCAGGTCGACTGTGCGGGCGGATCGATTGGCGCCGCCGCAGCCAGTGACTAGAATTCCAGCCAGCCGCTGGCCCCCAAAGCATTGTGGTGATGCAGTGGTTTTGTAAACCACAGAGCTTGGTTCGATTCCGAGTGGGGGCACCAGACCCGCGTCTGCCGGGTCGCGATTGCTGCTCCGGGACCAAACGCACCCCGAATCAGCTGATCCCGCCAGCTTCGGTCGGCCGGATTGGCTGCAACTGTGTTGACAGTGCCGGACGTCGGCCGGAAAATAGCGCGCTTCCGTCCGCGGAGGGGTACCCAAGCGGCCAACGGGGGCAGACTGTAAATCTGCTGGTTTATACCTTCG
>CAYQAR010000075.1:0-12499 GCA_964415505.1 uncultured Chromatiaceae bacterium
CTCGACATCGGCGCGATGACGATGTTCCTGTACTGCTTCCGCGAGCGCGAGGACCTGATGGACTGCTACGAGGCGGTCTCCGGCACGCGCATGCACGCCACGTACTACCGGCCGGGCGGGGTCTATCGCGACCTGCCGGACAGCATGCCGAAGTATCAGGAGTCGCGCTGGCGCTCTGGGCAGGAGCTGAAACGCCAGAACGAGACGCGCGCGGGTTCGCTGCTCGACTTCATCGAGGCGTTCACCGAGCAGTTCCCGGGTCGCGTCGATGATTACGAGGCATTGCTGACGGACAACCGGATCTGGAAGCAGCGCACCGTCAACATCGCTGTCGTCACGCCGGAGCGTGCGATGCAGCTCGGTTTCACGGGGCCTATGCTGCGTGGTTCGGGCGTAGCCTGGGATCTGCGCAAGAAGCAGCCATACGAGGTTTACGCCGACCTGGATTTCGACATTCCGGTCGGGGTCAATGGCGACTGCTACGACCGTTACCTCGTGCGCATGGAGGAGCTGCGCCAGTCGAACCGCATCATCCAGCAGTGCGTGCGCTGGCTGCGCGCCAATCCGGGGCCGGTGATGATCGACGACCACAAGGTCGTACCGCCCACGCGCGAGGTGATGAAACGCGACATGGAGTCGCTGATCCATCACTTCAAGCTGTTCACCGAGGGTTACACGGTTCCGCCGGGCGAGGTCTACGCCGCGGTAGAGCACCCGAAGGGGGAGTTCGGTGTCTACCTCATCGCCGATGGCGCCAACAAGCCCTATCGGCTCAAGGTGCGGGCGCCGGGGTTCGCGCACCTCGCTGCGATGGATGAAATGGTGCGCGGACACATGCTGGCCGATGTCGTCGCGGTGATTGGCACCCAGGACGTCGTCTTCGGCGAGATCGACCGTTAAGGGAAATCCCATGCAGGAAGTCAGCCAGGAAGTGCTGTCGGCGCACACGCGCGCCGAGATCGACCGCTGGGTCGCCCGCTTTCCAGCGGGCCAGCAACGCTCGGCCGTCATAGGGGCGTTGCACGCCGCGCAGCACCAGAACCATGGGTATCTCACGCAGGAACTGATGGAAGCGGTGGCGAGCTACCTCGGGCTGCCGCCGGTGCAGGTTTTCGAGGTGGCCGCGTTCTACTCGATGTTCGAGACCCGCGCGGTCGGGCGCCACAGTGTCTCGGTGTGCACCAACATCTGTTGCATGCTCCGTGGCGGAGACAAGCTCCTTTCCCACGTCGAGAAACGGCTCGGAATCCATGTCGGCGAGAGTACCCCGGACGGGCGAATCTACCTCAAGAAGGAAGAAGAGTGTCTCGCTGCGTGTACCGGGGCGCCGATGATGATGGTCGACCACCGGTTTCACGAGAACCTCACGCCTGCGCGGGTCGACGAGATCCTGGAAGCACTCGAATGACCACCGCCTACCCACAGAACCTGGTCTGCTTCGCCACACTCGGACACGAACGGCCGTGGAGCCTGGAGACCTACCGCCAGCTTGGTGGCTACCAGGCCTGGGAACAGGTGCTGGCGGGCAAGTGGACCCGCGAGCAGGTGATCGAGACCGTCAAGGCATCCGGTCTGCGCGGCCGTGGCGGGGCGGGGTTTCCGACCGGCGTGAAGTGGAGCTTCATGCCGCGGGACAAACCCATCCAGAAGTACGTGGTCTGCAATTCGGATGAAAGCGAGCCGGGCACCTGCCACGATCGCGACATCCTGCGTTACAACCCGCATGCGGTGATCGAGGGCATGGCCATCGGCGGCTTCGCCATGAATGCCACCGTGGGCTACAACTACATTCGCGGCGAATTCCTCGATGAGCCGATTCCACGCTTCGAAGCCGCGCTGGCCGAGGCGTACCAGGCTGGCCTGCTCGGTCGCAACATCCGCGGATCCGGCATCGATTTCGACCTCCACGCGTTCGTCGGTGCCGGCGCCTATATCTGCGGCGAAGAGACCGGTCTGCTCGAATCGCTGGAAGGCAAGCCTGGACGTCCGCGGTTCAAGCCGCCGTTCCCGGCCAACAAAGGCCTGTTCGGCAAGCCGACCACCATCAACAACACGCAGAGCTTCGCCTCCGTGCCGTCGATCCTGCGCAACGGGCCGCAATGGTTCAGCGACCTCGGCCCTAAGGATTCCGGCGGCACGATGATTTTCTCCGTCTCGGGCCACGTCAACCGGCCGGGCAACTACGAACTCCCGCTCGGCATTCCATTCCGCGACCTGCTGGAGATCGCGGGCGGTATGCGGGATGGGCGCGAACTCAAGGCCGTGATTCCTGGGGGGGTCTCGGTGCCCGTCGTGCCAGGCCACGTGATGATGGATGTCACGATGGATTACGGAGCGGTGAAGGCGGCTGGTTCGGCACTCGGCACGGGTGCCATGATCGTCATGGACGACACGACCTGCATGGTGTCGACGCTGCGACGGGTCAGCCGCTTCTATCACGCCGAGTCCTGCGGGCAGTGCACGCCCTGCCGCGAGGGGACAGGCTGGCTGCACCGCGTGCTCACGCGGATTGTCGAAGGGCGCGGCCGGCCGGAGGACCTCGGGCTGCTGCTCGAGGTGGCCAATCGTATCGAGGGTCATACGATCTGCGCCTTCGGCGATGCTGCTGCCTGGCCCGTCCAGAGTTTTCTCCGCCATTACCGCCACGAGTTCGAGTACATGGTGGCCAACGGTGGCCGGTCGATCGTGGAGGCGCAGCCGGAGGCCGCCTGACGGCCCCGTGGCGAGACTCATGAGCCAGGACAAGTGCACCATCCAGGTCAACGGCTGCGACGTTGAGGCGCGCCCTGGCCAGATGCTCATCGAGGTGACCGATGCCGTGGGCGTCTACGTCCCCCGATTCTGCTACCACGACAAGCTGTCGATCGCGGCCAACTGCCGCATGTGCCTCGTCGAAGTCGAGAATGCGCCGAAGCCGATGCCGGCCTGCGCCACGCCGGTCACACCGGGCATGAAGGTCCACACCCGGTCGGAGAAGGCGATCGGGGCCCAGAAGGCGACGATGGAGTTCCTGCTCATCAACCATCCGCTCGACTGTCCCATCTGCGACCAGGGCGGGGAGTGCGAGCTTCAGGACCTGGCGATGGGCTTCGGCCGCGACGTGTCGCGCTTCGTCGAGCGCAAGCGCGTCGTCAGCGACAAGAACATTGGCCCGCTGATCGCCACCGAGATGACCCGGTGCATTCACTGCACCCGCTGCGTGCGCTTCACGCAGGAGATCGCCGGGTTCCAGGAACTCGGCACCATCGGGCGCGGGGATCGCGTCGAGATCTCGCCCTATATCGAGCGGGCGATGGCGCACGAGTTGTCCGGCAACATCATCGATCTGTGTCCCGTCGGGGCGCTGACGAGCAAGCCATTCCGCTTTGCGGCGCGCGCCTGGGAGATGTCCCAGCACGCGGCCATCGCGCCGCACGACTGCCTGGGTTCGCAGGTCCATGTGCATGTCATGGACGGCCGGGTCAAGCGCGTGGTTCCGCGGGATTGCGCGCCCATCAACGAGAACTGGCTCTCCGACCGGGACCGTTTCGCCTCCCAGGGCCTGTACAGCAGCGACCGGTTGCAACAGCCGATGGTGCGCGAGGCCAGCGGCTGGCGCGGAGTCGAATGGGACGAGGCGTTGGCGCTGGTGGCCTCGCACCTTGCCGACGCCGCACACGGCCATGGCGGGCCGTCGATCGGCGCGCTGGTGTCGCCGAATGCGACCATGGAGGAGGGCTATCTACTCGCCCGCCTGATAGATCACCTCGGCAGTTCGAACATCGATTACCGCCTCCGGCGCCGGGATTTCCGCGGCCAGGAGGGCGAACCGCGGATGCCCGGACTGGGCCTGGCGATCGATGACGTCGAGCGTCTCGGGCAACTGCTGATCGTCGGTTCCAACCTGCGCCACGAGGTGCCGTTGCTCGCCCATCGCGTGCGCAAGGCAGCGCTGCGCGGCGCCGGTGTGCATTTCATCAACCCGGCGCGTTACCCGCTGCTGTTCCCGACAGGCCAGTACCTGGAGGGCGAGCCGGGGGATTTCTGGAGACAGCTCGCGAGCGTCGTGCGCGCTGCCGCCGGCGACCAGGCGCTGCCGGCCAGCGTGGCCGAGGTCTGCGCGAGTGTTCCGGCACCAACCGAACAGCATCGCGTGCTGGCGCAACAGCTGCGCGCCGCGCCGGGCAAGGCGATCCTGCTCGGCCAGCTGGCGCTGCGTCACCCGCAATTCGCCGTGATCCGGGCTCTGGCCGGCGAACTTGCCCGCCTGACGGGTGCGTCGGTCGGTGAGATCACCGAAGGGGCCAACGCAGCCGGCCTGTCCCTGGCGGGAGTATTGCCACACCGTGGCCCTGGCGGCCGGGCTCGTCCGAAGCCGGGCGCCGATGCCGGCCGGATGGGCGTGGCTCCACCGACCTGTATGCTCCTGCTCGGCGTCGAACCCGACGAGGACTGCGCTGCGTCGGCAGCCGCGTCAGCATGGAGCGCGCCTGGAAAGTTCGTGGTTGCGTTCACACCGTACACCTCGGAGTGGCTGCGCCAGCATGCCGACGTGCTGCTTCCGGTCGGCACTGCTTTCGAGACGGCGGGAACGTTCGTCAATGCCGAGGGCCGCTGGCAGGGCTTCGATGCTGCCGCCCGTCCGGTCGGTGCCGCACGACCCGCCTGGAAGGTGCTGCGAGTACTCGCCAATCGGCTGGGCGTTTCCGGCTCGGATTACCCGACGGCCGAAGCCGTGCGGCAGGAACTGCAGCAACTGGTCGAAGCAACGTCGCCGGGCACCGTCCCGACTGCGGCTGCGCTGACGATCCGGGATGCGGAGTCTCCCGTCGGCCTGTCCGACCTCGATGTGCCGATCTATCGGGTGGACGGTACGGTACGCCGGGCGTCGGCGCTGCAGCAGGCAGCTGCGGTGCTGGCTGGTCCTGAAGTCGGCAAACCGTTGCGGCAGCAGGCTCGCTGATGTACGAGTTCATCGATAGCCTCCTGGCATTCCTGCCCGAGCCGCCGCGGTCGATCGTGGTAACCCTGGTCACGATTGCACTGCAGATCGTGCCACTGGTCGTGGTGCTGATCCTGTGCGTCGCCTTCCTCACCTATATCGAGCGCAAGGTGATCGGGTACATGCAGAACCGCATCGGGCCGAACCGGGTCGGCCCTGGCGGGTGGCTTCAGCCGTTCGCCGACACGATCAAGATGATCGTCAAGGAAGTCGTCGTGCCGGCCAACGCCGACCGCTTCCTTTTCCTGGCGGCACCGCTGCTGTCCATCGTGCCGGCGCTCGCGGCCTGGGCTGTCATTCCGTTGTTTCCTGGCTTCGCCATCGCGGAAATCGATGCCGCGCTGCTGTACGTGTTGGCCCTGACGTCCCTGTCCGTCTATGGCGTGATCCTGGCTGGCTGGGCCTCGAACTCGAAATACGCGTTTCTCGGCGCCATGCGCTCGGCAGCGCAGATGGTGGCCTATGAGATCGCCATGGGTTTTGCGCTGGTCGGCGTGCTGATGGCCGGTGGCAGCCTGAACCTCGGCGAAATCGTCTCCCGCCAGTCGGGCGGCGTGTTCAGCTGGTTCTGGCTGCCGTTGTTCCCGCTGTTCCTGGTCTACTTCATCTCGGGCGTGGCGGAGACCAACCGGGCGCCATTCGACGTCGCAGAAGGCGAATCGGAGATTGTCGCCGGATTCCACGTCGAGTACTCCGGCGTGACCTTCGCGATCTTCTTCCTCGCCGAGTACGCCAACATGATTCTCATCGCGACGCTTACCGCGGTGATGTTCTTCGGCGGCTGGGAGTCGTTCCTTGCCGGGCCTGCCTTCGCCATGCTCGATGGCACGGTGCTCGAGTTCCTGCGCTGGCCGTCGCTCGGCTGGCTGGCGCTGAAGATGGCGTTCTTCGTGTTCTGTTTCCTGTGGTTTCGGGCGACCTTTCCCCGCTACCGGTACGACCAGATCATGCGTCTCGGCTGGAAGGTCTTCATTCCCGTCACGCTCGTCTGGATTATGGTCGAAGGTGCCATGGTCGTGGCCCGCATAGGGCCGTGGAGCGCCTGAACATGAACAGCATTGCCTCGGTGATCAAGACCCTCTCGCTCTGGGACCTGCTGGTCGGCCTGCGGGTCACGCTGCGCAACCTTTTCGTGCGCAAGGTGACGATCCGGTACCCCGAGGAGAAGACCCCGCAATCGCCCCGGTTCCGTGGCCTGCACGCCCTGCGCCGCTACCCGAACGGGGAGGAACGCTGTATCGCCTGCAAACTCTGCCAGGCGGTGTGTCCCGCGGCGGCGATCACGATCGAGTCGGACGTGGCGGCTGACGGCACGCGGCGCACCACGCGCTACGACATTGACCTGTTCAAGTGCATCTACTGCGGATTCTGCGAGGAAGCGTGTCCGGTGGATGCGATCGTCGAGACCCGGATCCTCGAGTACCACATGGAGAACCGGGGCGAAAACATCATGACGAAGGACAAGCTGCTGGCTGTGGGCGACCGGTATGAAGCCATGATCGCGGCCGACAAGCTCGCGGACGCTCCTTACCGGTAAGTGCCGGGCAACGGTATATTTGCATGGTTACGATGATCCTTTTCGGGTTCCTGGCCACCGTGCTCGTCGGTGCGGGTATCGGTGTCATCACCGCCCGCAATCCCGTCTATTCGGCGATATTCCTGGTCCTCGCCTTCGTCACGAGCGCGGTGCTCTGGCTGTTGCTCGAGGCGGAGTTCCTCGCCATCGTGCTGGTGCTGGTGTACGTCGGCGCCGTCATGGTTCTCTTCCTGTTCGTGGTGATGATGCTCGACGTGAATGTCGCCGCAGTCAGGGAAGGCTTCACCCGCTATGCGCCGATCGGTGCCATCGTCGCCGGGATAGTGGTCTTCGAGTTGCTGGCGGTAATCTGGGCGAAGCAGTCCGGCCTGCCGGTGACCGCACCGCTGGTCACGACTCCCGCGGACCACAGCAACACCCGCGAGATCGGCCTTGCACTCTACCGGGACCACGTGTTCGAGTTCGAACTCGCTGCGTTCATCCTGCTGCTTGCGATCGTCGTCGCGATCATGCTGACGCTGCGCAGCCGGCCGGGCCTGCGGACGCAGGACGTGGCCGCCCAGGTCAAGGTGCGCCGCGAAGACCGCGTGCGGCTCGTGAAGGTGCCGGCGGAGACGGAGCCATGATCTCGCTCACGCACTACCTCAGCCTGTCGGCCGTGTTGTTCGGTATCAGCGTCGCCGGCATCTTCATCAACCGGAAGAATGTCATTCTCCTGCTGATGTGCGTCGAGTTGCTGCTGCTCGCGGTGAATTTCAACTTCATTGCGCTCTCGCGCTTCATGGGTGACACCACCGGGCAGGTCTTCGTGTTTTTCGTGTTGACGGTGGCGGCAGCCGAGTCGGCGATCGGACTTGCCATCCTCGTGGTGCTCTTCCGGACACGCCGCAGCATCAACGTGCAGGAACTCGACGTACTGCGGGGCTGATCAGTGAGCAACATCTACCTTGCCATCGTCCTCTGTCCGTTGATCGCGGCGTTGATCGCAGGTCTCTGCGGCCGGCTGATCGGCCGCATCGGGGCGCACACCATCACGATCCTGGCGGTCGGTGCCTCGTTTGTCATGTCGCTGCTGGTGCTGCGGGACACGCTGGCCAATGGAACGGTCTTCAACGAGCCGGTCTACACCTGGCTGGTGACCGATGGCGTGCGCATGGAGGTGGGGTTCCTCGTCGACCGACTGACCGCGCTGATGATGGTCGTCGTGACGTTTGTCTCCCTGATGGTACACGTCTACACCATCGGCTATATGCATGAGGATCCGGGATACCAACGCTTTTTCAGCTACATCTCGCTGTTCACCTTCGCCATGCTCATGCTGGTGATGTCGAACAACTTCATGCAGCTGTTCTTCGGCTGGGAAGCCGTGGGCCTGGTGTCGTACCTCCTGATCGGTTTCTGGTACACGCGCCCGACGGCGATCTTCGCCAACCTGAAGGCGTTTCTCGTCAACCGGATCGGTGACTTCGGCTTCCTGCTCGGGATTGCCACCGTGCTGGCCTATACGGGGAGCCTGGATTTCGCGACGGTCTTCGCGCGCGCACCGGAACTGGGTGCGCAGACCATCGAGGTGTTCGCGGGCAACCCGTGGTCGGTGGCAACGGTAGCCTGCCTGCTGCTGTTCGTCGGGGCGATGGGCAAGTCCGCGCAGATGCCCCTGCACGTCTGGCTGCCGGACTCGATGGAGGGCCCGACGCCGATCTCCGCCCTGATTCATGCGGCCACGATGGTCACGGCAGGCGTCTTCATGGTCGCGCGCATGTCGCCGCTGTTCGAACAGTCCGAGGTCGCGCTCACCGCAGTCATGGTGATCGGCGCGACGACCGCGTTGTTCACCGGATTCATGGGTGTCGTCGTCAACGACATCAAGCGCGTCGTAGCCTACTCGACGCTGTCGCAGCTCGGCTACATGACGACGGCGCTCGGCGCGTCGGCGTACGCCGCCGGCATTTTCCACCTGATGACCCATGCCTTCTTCAAGGCGCTGCTGTTCCTGGCGGCTGGCTCCGTGATCGTCGCACTGCACCATGAGCAGGATATCCGGCGCATGGGCGGACTGCGCCGCTACCTGCCGGTGACCTACTGGACGAGCCTCGTCGGGTCGCTGGCGCTGATCGGATTCCCGGGGTTTGCCGGCTTCTTCTCGAAGGACGCGCTGATCGAGGCGGTGGAGGCGGCGACGATCCCGGGATCCGGGTACGCAGCCGGCTGCCTCCTGATCGGGGTGTTCGTCACCGCACTGTACTCGTTCCGGATGTTTTTCCTGGTGTTTCACGGGAATGAACGCATGGACGAGCACACCCGGCATCACGTCCACGAGTCACCGTGGGTCATCACCGTGCCGCTGGTCCTGCTCGCCATCCCGTCGTTCGCAATCGGGTGGTTCACGCTTGGCCCGGTCGTGTTCGGGGACTACTTCGGCGCGGCGATCGCCGTGGCCCCGACGCACGACGTGCTGGCCGAACTTGGCCGCGAGTTTCATGGCCCGGGTGGGTTCCTGCTGCACGGCATGCTGAGCCTGCCTGTCGCGTTGTCGCTCGCCGGCGTTGCGGTGGCGTGGTTCGCCTACCTCTACCGGCCGGCACTGCCGGAGCGCATCCGCCAGGTGCTTGACCTGCCGTATCGGATCCTGGTCAACAAGTACTACTTCGACGACTTCAACGAAAAGGTACTGGCGCGGGGCGCGCGCGGCATCGGGCGCATGCTCTGGAAGGGCGGCGACGTGGCGGTGATCGATGGCGCGCTCGTCAACGGCAGCGCCCGTCTGGTGGGCTGGTGCTCGGGTGTCGTACGTCAGTTGCAGACCGGGTATCTCTATCACTACGCCTTTGCGATGGTCGTTGGCCTGTCCGTGCTGCTGGCTTGGGTTTTGAGCCGGGGCTGAGGCCACCGGGCGGGGAGATCGAGTGGGCATTCTGTCGCTGTTGATCTGGTTGCCGATCGCCGGGGGAATTGCGGTGCTGGCCGCGGGCGGTGGTCGCGACGCACAGGCGGGAGGAGCGCGGGTATCCCGCTGGATAGCGCTCGCAGTCGCCGTGGCCACGTTCGTCATCAGCCTGCCGCTCTGGACCGGTTTCGACCCGGCCACGGCGCAGATGCAGTTCGTCGAGCGGATGCCCTGGATTCCGATGTTTCGCGTCGAGTATTTCCTGGGTGTCGACGGCTTTTCGATGCCGCTGATCCTGCTGACGAGTTTTCTCACCCCGCTGGTCGTGATCGCCGGCTGGGAGTCCGTCAGGGAACGCCAGGCGCAGTACATGGCGGCCTTCCTGATCCTGGAAGGACTCATGATCGGCGTGTTCGCGGCCCTCGACGCGCTGCTGTTCTACGTGCTCTGGGAAGCCATGCTGGTCCCGATGTTCATCATCATCGGGGTCTGGGGTGGTGAGCGCCGCGTCTACGCGACAATCAAGTTCTTCCTCTATACCTTCCTCGGCTCCGTGTTCATGCTGGTGGCGCTGATCTACCTCTACCTGCAGGCCGGCAGCTACAGCATCCTGGACTTCCACGCGCTGCCGCTGTCGATGAGCGAGCAGATCTGGATCTTCCTGGCGTTCCTCGTGGCATTTGCGGTCAAGGTGCCGATGTGGCCGGTGCACACCTGGTTGCCGGACGCCCACGTCGAGGCGCCCACGGCCGGCTCGGTCATCCTGGCGGCGGTGCTCCTGAAGATGGGCGGCTACGGCTTCGTCCGGTTCAGCCTGCCGATAACGCCGGATGCGTCCGGATCGCTGGCGTTTGTCGTGATCGGCCTGTCGCTGGTCGCGATCGTCTATATCAGCCTGGTGGCACTGGTCCAACAGGACATGAAGAAGCTCATCGCCTACTCGTCGATCGCCCACATGGGGTTCGTCACGCTCGGCTTCTTCCTGGCCTGGAGCATTGTCGGGCGCACGGGCGAGGTGCCCGGCATCGCCATGGGAATCACCGGCGGCATGGTGCAGATGATCTCCCACGGATTTGTGTCTGGGGCGCTGTTCCTGTGCGTCGGCGTGCTCTACGACCGGCTGCACAGCCGACAGATCAGCGATTACGGCGGTGTCGTCAACACGATGCCGCGGTTTGCGACCTTCATGGTCCTGTTCGCAATGGCCAATGCCGGATTGCCGGGCACATCGGGGTTCGTCGGTGAGTTCCTCGTCGTGCTCGCCAGCTTCCAGGCGGATTTCTGGTATGCCCTCCTTGCCGCAACGACCCTGGTGACCGGCGCCGCCTACACGCTGTGGCTGGTGAAGCGGGTGGTATTCGGACCGGTGGCGAACGAGGGTGTCGCTGGGATGCAGGACCTCGACGCGCGCGAATTCCTCGTGCTGGCGCTGATTGCCGCCGGTGTACTGACGCTCGGGCTGTGGCCGGGCCCGCTCGTCGATGTCATGACGGCCTCGGTCGATAACCTGGCCAATCACATCATCCAGTCGAAGCTATGAGCAACCCTATGCTGGCGTTCGCCTCGATGGCACTGCCCGAGATCGTGGTCGGCGTGGGGCTGTGCATCGTTCTTCTTGGCGGCCTGTTCGCTGGCGGCCGGTCCCGGGACGTGACCTACCTGCTCGCCATGACCACCCTGGTGATTGCAGCCTGGGCGACAGCCGCCGTCGATCCGGCCGCCACGGCCATCGGGCCTGGCGGTGCCTTCGTGCTTGATCCGCTGGCGCGCCTGCTCAAGCTGGTGGTGTTTGCCTTTGCTGCCGCGGCCTTCGTCTACAGTCGCGGATACCTGCACGATCGCCGACTCGAAGCCGGTGATTTCTACACGCTCGGACTGTTTGCCGTTCTGGGCGTGACCGTGATGGTGTCCTCGGGCAGCTTCCTGATGGTGTATCTCGGCCTCGAGACGCTGTCGCTGGCCCTCTACGGCATGGTGGCATTCGAGCGTGACTCGACCCGTGGCGCCGAGGCCGCCATGAAGTATTTCGTCCTCAGCGCCATTGCCTCGGCCTGCCTGCTCTACGGCATCTCGATTGTCTATGGCGTGACGGGCCACATCGATTTCGCCGGGGTGGCCAGTGCGCTTGCCAGCAGCGAGGGCCGGACAGCGGCGCTGGTCGGGCTCTGCTTCATCCTGATCGGCGTCGCGTTCAAATTCGGATCGGTCCCGTTTCACATGTGGGTACCCGACGTCTACGAAGGCGCGCCTGCCTGCGTCACGCTGTTCGTCGCCACCGTGCCGAAGATCGCGGCGTTCGCGCTGGCCTTGCGCGTGCTGCTCGATGCCCTCGATCCGCTGCAGGCCGACTGGCAGTTCATCCTCGCCGCGCTGGCGGTGTTGTCGCTCGGGATTGGCAATGTCGTGGCGATCGCCCAGGCCAACATCCGGCGCATGCTGGCCTACTCCGCGATCGCGCACGTGGGTTTCATACTCCTTGGTTTCGTCGCTGGCGACGCCGATGGCGTGCAGGCCGCATTGTTCTATACGGTGGTCTACGTCGTCATGGCCGCGGCGGCCTTCGGCATCGTCCTCCTGCAGTGCGGGCCCGGGGGTGACGCGGACAGTCTCGATGACTTCCGCGGCCTCAACAGGCGCCACCCGTGGTTCGCGTTGCTCATGTTGCTGGTCATGATGAGCATGATCGGCGTCCCGCCGCTGGTCGGTTTTTACGCCAAGTGGTGGGTGCTCGCGGCTCTGCTGGATGCCGGGCAGCTCTGGCTGGCGCTCATCGGAATCGTGTTCTCGGTGATTGGCGCTTTCTACTATCTGCGGGTCATACGCCTGATGTACTTCGAACCAGCCACAGCCAACGTACCATTGCAGCCGGCGCTCGACCTGAGGCTGCTGGTGAGCGCCAACGTCGCCGTCGTCGTCGGACTCGGCCTGTTTCCGGGTGGCTTGCTGGAATTGTGTGGGCGTGTTCTGTCCTGAGGCTCCGGCGGTCGCCGCAAGGCCATTGCCAGGCGCCCAGCGCGGCCTGTAATATTCGCGGCTTACGGTGCGGGGTGGAGCAGTCTGGCAGCTCGTCGGGCTCATAACCCGAAGGTCGCAG
>CAYQAR010000076.1:0-12408 GCA_964415505.1 uncultured Chromatiaceae bacterium
CGATGTTGAACGGCACGCCGAGGAACACGTCGGCGCTGCGCTGGTAGAGCTGGCACGACAGCCGCCCGCCGGCCACGTAGAACTGGAACAGCAGGTGGCAGGGCGCGAGGCGCATCTGCGGGAGCGCGGCGACGTTCCAGGCGCTGACGATGAGGCGGCGCGAGTCCGGGTCCCGGCGCAGGGTATCGATTACCTGCTGCACCTGGTCGATCTGCCCGCCGTCGCCCGTCGGCCACGAGCGCCACTGCACGCCGTAGACCGGGCCGAGCTCGCCCCGATCGTCGGCCCACTCGTCCCAGATGGTCACGCCGTGCTCGTGCAGGTAGGCGACGTTGCTTTCCCCGCGCAGGAACCAGAGCAGCTCGTGGACGATCGAGCGCAGGTGCAGCTTCTTGGTGGTGACGAGCGGGAAGCCGGCGGCGAGATCGAAGCGCATCTGGTGCCCGAAAACGCTGAGCGTACCCGTGCCGGTGCGATCGGCCTTGTGCGCGCCGTGCCCGCGGACCTGTCGCAGCAGCTCGAGATACTGGCGCATGTCAGCCCGGGCTCCGACGCCATGCCAGCGCGAACATCAGCAGGCCCCCGGCGAGCATCGGCAGCGTCAGCAGCTGGCCGGTGGTGAACCAGCCGCCGGCCAGGTAGCCGATATGTGCGTCCGGCAGGCGCACGAACTCCACCGCGAAGCGGGTCATTCCGTAGAGCAACAGGAACAGGCCCGACACCGCCATCACCGGCCGCGGCCGGGCCGAATAGAGCCACAGCACCGTGAACAGCAGCACGCCCTCCAGCGCCGCCTCGTAGAGCTGCGAGGGGTGGCGCGGCACGCCCTCGACGATCACCGCCCAGGGCACGTCGGTCGGCTTGCCCCACAGCTCGCCGTTGACGAAGTTGCCGATGCGCCCTGCGCCGAGGCCAATCGGTACCAGCGGAGCGACGAAGTCCATGAGCGGGAAGAAAGCCACACCCACCTGGCGTGCATACAGCGCCATCGCCACCAGCACGCCGAGCAATCCGCCGTGGAACGACATGCCGCCTTCCCAGATCTTCACGATCGAGAGCGGGTCGGCGGCTAGCTGCGCGCGGCCGTAGAACAGCATGTAGCCGATGCGCCCGCCGAGGATCACGCCGAGCGCACCGTAGAAGATCAGATCGTCGACCTGCGCCACTGTCACCGGCGAGCCATCACGCCCGGCGCGCCGGCGCCCCAGCCACCAGGCTGCGGCAAAACCGACGAGATACATGATGCCGTACCAGCGCACGGCGAGCGGCCCGATGCGGATGGCGACGGGGTCGATGGCGGCGAACTCGATCACGGGCGTCTCGGGTGGGGCGCGGAACGGGAGCGCGCTAGTCTACACCGGCACCGGCGATCTCAGCCGCCGCGCCCCTCGCGCCAGTGCGCCAGCCGCTCGCGCACCAGTCGCTCGATCTCCTCCCAGGAATCCGCCCGCGGCCCCGGCAGGTCGCGGTTGGTCGGGTTCACGACCACGATCGTCTCGTGCCCGGCAGCGCGCAGCGCACGGATGTTGTCCGGGCTGTCCTCGAGGTAGAGATTGGCGCCGACCGCGGCCTTGTCGCGCATGAAGCAGATATCCCAGTACGGGATGCCGTGGTGCTCCAGCCACTCGGTGGTCTGGCGGATCGCTTCCTTGTGGAACCAGTGGATGTAGAGCCGGTGCGTGATGATGCGGATACGCACCTCGCCGATCGCCGACAGGCGGCGCAGCGCCGCCGGCGCGCCGGGGATCGGTGCCAGCCGCGCGAACAGCTCGCGCTCCTTGACGGCGAAGCGGTGCAGCGCGTCGTAGCCACCGGCCCGCTCCAGGCCCCACTCGCGGAAACCATAGCTGATCTCGTCGGTGAGCGTGCCCTCGGCGACGCCGAGCCATTCGGCCGCGATCGGCTTGAGACCGCGCGCAAAGTCGGCGACCACGCCGTCGAGGTCGACTCCCAGCACGAACTGGCGGCTAGCGGTCATGCACGGTCCCGGGCCGCAACCGCCCGAAGAGCGGGCCCGCCAGCAGGAACAGCCAGGTGACCAGGACGAACGGCGCGGTCAGTGCCGGCATGCCGAGGGGTTCCAGCGCTGCCGACGTCGCCGCGAAGACGACGGCTGTCGTCACCACGGCAAGCGTCGTGTAGGCCACCGACACCGGGTTCAGCGCGAACAGGCCGCTGCCGAGCGCAATCGCCGTCAGGACGCAGTTGAAACCGAAGGCCCCGGCCCGGATCGCCGGCTCGGCGGCCCCCATGCCCCACGCGACCAGCAGACCCGCACACGAACCCATGAGTGCCGCGCCGGCGGCCGCCCGCGAGGCGAGCAGGAGCCCCGCAACGAAAATGGCACCCGTGATGGCGTTACCCTGGAAGAAGACCTGCGCGACGCCGCTGAAGAGGCCCTCGGCCACGGTCGACGTCGTCACGATGCCTTCGACAGTGGCCGCCTTCGGCAGTCCGGCGGTCGGCAGGACCTCGGTCGACTGCAGGCGCCCGAAGCGCGCACAGGCCAACACGAATACCCAGGTGGTGAAGACGAACGGCGCCGTGAGCGCAGGGACCTTCCAGGTTCCCAGCAGGTGCAGCAGCGCCACCATGACCACCGTCGTGAAGGCCGCGGCCAGTACGACATAGGCCCAGGCAAGCACCCCAGGCTCGAGGAAGTAGAGCAGCGCGATGGCGACGAGGGCCCCGTTGAAGCCGAACAGGCCGGCCTGCACCTGGGACCGTTCGCTCCCGAGGAGGATCGCAGTCGCCGTGCTCGCGATCGTCCCGAGCAGGGCCGCCCAGCCGAACAACACCGAGTTGTAGAAGATGCCCGCCAGGAACAGCAGGCCCGTGTAGCTGTTGCCCTGCAACATCACCTGGCCGATACCGCGAAGCACCGCATCCACGAAACCGAGCAGGCGTTGCGGCGGCGAGCCGCCAGTGATGACCAGCCCGCCTGACGTGAACTGCACGGGAGATGTACCGTCAGCTCGCACGTTCGAGGATCTGCCTGAGGACGATGGCCTCGTTGTGCTCCTGGTCCCTGGCGGCATACACGAGGGTCACCTTGCCCCGGCGTGCCAGGGTCCTGAGCTCAGACAGCGCCGGATTCCCGCGCAGTTCCGCCCGGTAGCGCTTCCTGAACTCGGGCCATTTATCCGGATCGTGGGCGAACCACTGCCGGAGCTCCGTGGATGGAGCAATGTCCTTGAGCCACAGATCGAGCTTCGCCTTGCCTTTGCTCAACCCGCGCGGCCAGAGCCGGTCCACCAGCACCCGCCTGCCATCGGTCCTGACCGCTGGCTCGTACGCCCGCTTCAGTATCACGCTCATCACGCGCTCTCCAGCAGAGGTCGGCGGGCAGACGGGCCGGATCAGCGATGAAGTTCGCCCATGGCCTCCGGTTGCCGGACGACTTCGAGTACCCGCAGGTTCAGCCTGCGCCCGCCCGGAACCTGCCAGACGATCGACTGCCCCACCGACAGCCCCAGCAGGGCGCTGCCGACCGGAGCCAGCACCGAGATCCTGTCGGTCCCACCGGCCTCTTCCGGGTAGACGAGCGAGAACTGGAACTCCGAGCCGCTCGCGTCATCGACGAACCGTACCGTCGAGTTCATCGTGACCACGTTCGGCGGAACCGCGGCGGGTTCCACCACCGTGGCGCGGTCGATTTCGCTCATGAGCGCATCGATTCCCGGCAACTTCCGGTACGCCTTCGAACCGAGCAGGCGCTCGAGCCGGGCCTGGTCGAGGCTCGACATGATGATCGGCGGCATGGATTCCATGAAAGCTTGTCCTCGCTGAAACCAGGAACCGGGTGCCGGGTGTTCGGTTCGGGCTACCCAGGTCTGCACTTGCTTGAATCGGGCGTCGTCGGCGGATCCTTTCCAGCCGCTTCGCTCGTGGCGCCAGTATACCGGGAACGGGACACAGCCGATCGCAGCAGCACCGCGTACGGCATCCGGCCGCCGCCGTCGCCGGTGCAGCAACTCAGACCGGCGTCGCGAGCTTCAGCCCGATGAGCCCGGCGACGATCAGCGCCACGCTGATGAGGCGCCCGGATGTTGCCGGATCGCCGAGCAGCACGATCCCCAGCAGAACGGTGCCGACGGCTCCTACCCCGACCCAGATCGCGTAGGCCGTGCCGACCGGCAGCGTCTTCATGGCAATGCCCAGCAACCACATGCTGATGACCATCGCCAGGACGGTGCCGATCGTCGGCCACGGGCGGGTGAAGCCGTCCGTGTATTTCAAGCCGATCGCCCAGCCGACCTCGAAAAGTCCCGCGATGAAAACGATGACCCAGGCCATGCAATTCCTTTCACGAGCGCCGCCGTCATGCCACATCACCCCGACTCGGGCGCCTGCGGATAGGGTGTTTCATCCTTGTGGGAGAACTGCCAGGAGCCATCCCGAAGGCGCGCAACAAAATCGTCGTCGGGATAGGCAACGTCATCGCCCGGGGCGGCGCGTCGAGCGCGATCAGGGATGTGGGCTTTTTGTTCATGGCTCAGGTTGTGGACTTCCCGAGGCGGTTCACCAGTCGTTTTCTTCACATAGAAACCGCCGAATCCGTTGCCGGTAGTTTTCAAAACTATCGCCGTAGTGCTTCCTCAGGAACTCATCTCAAGCAAGACCTGACGGTGCAAGAGCCAGTAACCCGCGACGAGATAGGCCAACCGCAGCCAACTCGAGACGATCAGGAACTGGCCCAGCAGGACATACTAAGGACAGGCGCGCTCGGCGCGCCTGCCCACATTTCCCAGGTCGCTCGAACGACTTGTCCTGTGGCACTAGCGACAATTTTCCGGAACCTTTCTATCCAGCGTTAGAACCTCGCTGATGTGCATTAACCCATCGTAATCGGCCGCGAATCCGTCCACGACTTCGTTCAATCGCAGGCCACGGAACCGGATGTATACGGCGTCGTACGGTTTCGATGTATTGGCTGTGTAGTACTCCACCAGTGGCCCCAACACCCACGAGTTCGCACTCACCCAGTACGTGTCCTTCCCGCCGCAGGGCTGGACCACATTTACCTCGGCACCCCATGTGTACCTGGCGGAGAACACCTGCTCGCACGGAGCGTCTGCCGCCGCGACGGATGTCATCAGAAAGCCAATGACCACAATGCGCTTCATCTGTGCCGCGCAACGTTTCCCGATCAGCGGCCGCCGACGAGCGAGGTGGGTACCCGCCAGTGACGCTGGCGGGCGGTCCGCTGCATCGGGCGGTTGGGCGGCTGCGCCACGGTCCGATCAGAAGGTGAGGTAGTGTCGGTCGCCGTAGGGAAACCCGACAAGCTCAGTGGTTGCAGCGTCGTCGTCGATGAAGTACGCCCGCACTTCGGCAATGCGGGCATCTCGCATGACGTACCACTCAGACCCGCGCATCAGGATCCGTCTTTGCGTTTGCTTTGGCGTCCAGATGCAACTCCATTCGCTCACGACTTCGTCACCTTGAGCGATGATGCGATCTATCGACCAGATTGGGTCAAGAACCGTCTTGAACTTGCGCCAATACCTGGCCAGGTGTTCGGCACCTCGGATCGGTGGGAACTTTGGATCGAGGAAGTAGTGGACGACGTCTTCCGTCAGGGTGCCGAGGAGGACATCGAGGTCGCCCGAGTTGCAACCATCGAAGTACCTTCGCACTGTGCTGACATTTCTCGCTTCGACGTCGGTCATGTGAAGGTTCCTTGTGGTGCGCAAGTCCCAGCCGCCCAACGCTCGCGATCACCTGCGCGCCGCTGACCGGCGCGACTGTTGGGAATACAAGAGGCGTGACGGACAAGGCGCCTCAGCGTGCATCGCGTAGTATCGCAGCATTGTCAAAATTCAACCAGCTACGGCTTTCAACGAAAAGCGGAAGTTCGACGCATTGCAGAGCCCCAACGCCAACTGTCAGGGTCATCGAGCAGACCATGCGCGGTAGCGCTCTGCCCCACCACGCAACGAACCTGCTCGAGATTCGACCGACTGCGCCGTGCGGCGGCGCAATAGGGCCGGTTGTGGCCGACAGCCGTCACACGAGCGCCCACCGGGGGACAGTGCTGCATAACGCCGAAGCTCACCGGCGCATAGCGGCTGGCGCGCGGGTTGCGAATGCAAGCCGCATGACAGATGCGTCATGCGACCGGTGGAGCGACCAGTTAGAAGCGCTCTGGCTCCGGAATACCAAGATCCCGGCAAATCTTCCGTGCCAGATTGTTGTTGATCTCGCTGTGGCGAGGAACGGCGCTTCGCGTACCCAGTTGAGTGTTCTGCCACCAGGAATGCCGCGACGGCCGCGCGCGCCACGACGCTGGAATGAGCTGGTGGAGCGATTCGTTAGAGCCGCGACAACCAGTACCGCGGGCGACGCCGATGGTGCCCGACGGCGAGAACCTGAATGAGCCCGCCGTGCTGGCGGAATATGAGGTGGAACGGAAACCCAGCGACAGCCGTCCGACGAATAGCCGGGGCTCGCTCGACTCGATACATTCCAGGGTTTTCACAAACTCGGTCGATAGCGAACTCGACCTGCTCGAGATAACGGCGCCCGAGACCCGCTCGCTGCGCTTCGTAATAAGCGACTTGCTCAAGGTGCTCGGCCTCCGCAGCCGGGTGAAATCCAAACTTCACCTCAGCAACTCACGCGCCTTCCTTGCAACTTCCTCACCGGGCACCAGCGCTACTCCCCCGGAGTCCAGCTGCTCGGCACGCCGCTGGGCCTCGTCCAGCCACAACTGCTCCCGCTCCGCGGGGTTCAGCGTGTCGAGGCTTGCCAGGAGCTCCTGCGCGAGCTTCGCCCGGTCTGGTACCGGCAGGTCAAGTGCTTGCTTTTCCAGTGACTTGAAGTCCATGCCGCAAAGCCTACCACAGCACCGGGCCGCGGCTCTAACGCCGAAGCTCACCGGCGCATCGCGGCTGGCGCGCGGTTTGCGTATGCAAAGCGCGTGACAGACGCGCAATGCGTCCGGTGGAGCGACTAGTTAGGGCTCTTGCTGGCACGCTACTAGGCACCGCCTTCGGAGTGAATTCCAATGACATGGCGTGGCTGAAACCAGACTTCTAGGCCTGGGGAAATGCCATCGGTGCAGTTCGGCTGGTTCGCTAATTCTCCTCGATACCAGTCCCCAACGACGCCCTTCACTTCGACCCACATTCTTTCGCCGTTGTCCGAGACGTCACCTGCCTCATCTTCGGTTCGTATATAAAACCGCAATTTGGCAAATTGTCCGACTTTCAGCGAGCGACGGGCTGCTTCATCGGGTATCCAGTAGCTGTCGGGTGTCTGAGCGTGCGCCGCCTCACCGTCATCCAGTTCCCAGCCATCGGCATCAAGAGACGTTAGACGCGGCGCCACGAACAAGGGTCCTAACGTCTGAGCTCACCGGCGCATCGCGGCTGGCGCGCGGGTTGCGAATGCAAGCCGCGTGACAGACGCGTCATGCGACCGGTGGAGCGATTTGTTAGGCAGGGAGCGGGCGAAGACCTGGAGCACGTTCATACAAAATTGCAGCCAATTTAGCCGCCTCCGCTTCATCAATGCTATTCGCAAGCCGCACGGTGCCTGCCCCGTAATCAAATGCCAGAATGCCGCCTCCTACGCCCCAAAACTGAAGAGCAAATCTGGGATCAAAAGGATTGAAGGAACCACTTGCCACTCGTAGATTGCGCACGTCCTTGAGCCCGTAGTGTTTTGAAAGGCCGATAGCGCCTACTGCGCGTCGAATCTCCAGATGCGATGGCGTGAGGCGAACGGTTTCTTTGCCCGCGAGGCTCCAGCTGAGTATCAGCAACGCAAACGTCTCACCGGCCAACCAAAACAATAGCCAAACAGCCAAGAAAGCCCGGCCTTCCGGGTCACCGCCACTCAAGATTCCGTTACCGGCCCCGAGACCGCCGGCCGACCAAATGAGCAGCCATGCGACTAGGAAGATCATTAAGAACCAATTCCTTCGGGCCGGAATGATGATCTCGAGGCCGGCCGCAGTCGTATGAACGACTGCTCGCGGCTTCGGCAAAGGTGCAGTAGTTACCACTAACGAACCTGCCTAACGCTATCTATATGGAGTAACTGCTGGACGCCATCCAGCTTATCCGGATAAAGAAGCGGGAAATTCGCCTCGCGCCATGGACTTGGCGCGGATAAAAGAAAGGAGGAAATGCCGCGCAGGTTCTCATGCGTTGTCGTCCTCTCCGTTGCTCCAGAAAGTCCGGGCCTGCATCCGCCTGAGGCATTATAGCCCGCGGACGGAGAAGGCCTACGTGCACTGGATCCGCCGCTTCATCCTGTTCCACGGCAAGCGGCACCCGATGGAACTCGGGTCCGATGAGGTTCGTGCCTTCCTGTCGGACCTGGCGGTGAACAGGCGGGTTTCGGCCAGCACCCAGAACCAGGCGCTGGCGGGAATCCTGTTCCTCTATACGCACGTGCTCGAAAAGGACCTCGGCTGGGTCACCGACGTGGTGCGCGCCCGCCGGCCCGAGCATCTGCCGGTGGTCCTCACCCGCGACGAGGTGGCGAGGGTACTGGGCTTCCTCGAGGGAACGGAGCGGCTGGTCGGCCGGCTCATGTACGGCAGCGGAGTGCGGGTGCTGGCGGCGCTGGCACGCCTCGCCGAGCAACCTGCAGAAGGCAATCAAGCTCGCGGCCCGCCGCGCGAAACTCGACCGGCGCACCTCCACGCACACGCTTCGTCACTGCTTTGCCACGCATCTCCTGGAGGACGGCTACGACATCCGCACCGTGCAGGAGCTGCTCGGCCACGCGGACGTGAAGACCACGATGATCTACACGCACGTGATGAAGAAGGGCGCGAAGGGGGTAAAGAGTCCGCTCGACCGCGGTTGCTGAAGGACTGCGGGTGCGCGGCAGACCCCGCCTTCCGGCGTCCGAGTGGCATGCCCGCGCCCGGAACGGCGTCAGTTCGCGGCGCCTACGCTCTGCAGGACGGCGCGGCGAGCGGCCGGCGGCAACTCGATCTCGACGAAATTCTTGCGCGGATACAGGTAGTCCTCACCGGACTCATCGATGACCCGCACATATCGGTGGCGTTGCCCGAACTCGTCGAGCAACGCGACGTACACCTTGCGACGCTCGAGCGACACCTCGTAGCCAGTGTTGTCGAGGCACATGACCAGACGTCTGGTTGCTTTACCCATACAGCGATTCTTCGATGATGCGCTTGATTTTCATCTCGCGCTTGCCGATTCCATGCGCTTCATACCAGTGTAGCTCAGCCAGCACGATCTCGCCGCCGATGAGCCGAACCTGACAGAAGCCCTTGCGCTTGAGCCATAGACCCTTGCCGTAAAGCCTCCGGAGCCGGGTTCGCTGGCGAACACCGGCCCCGCGCGCAATCGTGCTGATGCCGGTGAGAGGACCGAGCAGCTCGAAATCCACGCAGGCAGCGTCGCTGCGGCCCGGTTGCGCCTCCACCAGCCAAAGTCATGCATACGATGTGAAATGGCTAGAATCACCCCATGAACCGCCTCGCCGACGAAACCAGCCCCTACCTGCTGCAGCACGCCGACAACCCAGTCGACTGGTACCCCTGGGGCGAAGAGGCGCTCGCGAAGGCACGCGCGGAAGACAAGCCGATCCTGCTTTCGATCGGCTACTCGGCCTGCCACTGGTGCCACGTGATGGCACACGAGTCGTTCGAGGATGCGTCGACCGCGCGGCTCATGAACGAACTCTTCGTCAACGTGAAGGTGGACCGCGAGGAACGCCCCGACATCGACCGCATCTACCAGGCCGTGCACCACCTGATGATGCGCCGGGGCGGCGGCTGGCCGCTGACGGTGTTCCTCGCCCCGGCCGACCAGGTGCCGTTCTTTGCGGGCACCTACTTCCCGCGGGAAGCGCGCTACGGGATGCCGGCGTTCGCCGCGGTGCTGACCCGGGTAGCCGAGTACTACCGCAGCCGGCCGCCGGAGCTCGCCGGGCAGGGAACGGCGCTGCGCGAGGCGCTGGCGGCTTTCGATGCGCACGGCACGCCCGAGCGCGGAGCGCTGACGCGCGCGCCGCTCGACGCGTTCCAAACGATGATGGCGCAGCAGTTCGATGCGGAGTTCGGCGGCTTCGGCAACGCGCCGAAGTTCCCGCAGCCTGCGGGGCTCGAGCTGCTGCTGCGCTGCTGGTGGCACACGGCGGGCAGCGCCGAGCCCGACCTGCACGCGCTGTACATGGCAGCGCTTACCGTGAAACGCATGGGCGAAGGCGGCATCTTCGACCAGCTCGGCGGCGGCTTCTGCCGCTATGCCGTCGACCGGCACTGGTCGATCCCGCACTTCGAGAAGATGCTCTACGACAACGGGCCGCTGCTGGCGCTCGCCGTGCGGCTCTACCAGGTGAGCAACGACGAGTGCTACCGGCGCCTCGCCACGGAGACCGCCGACTGGATGCTGCGCGACATGCGCGCGCCGGAGGGTGCGTTCTACGCGAGCCTCGATGCGGACTCCGAGGGTGAGGAAGGCCGCTTCTACGCCTGGACGCCGCCGCAGGTACGCGCGCTGGTGACCGGCGAGGAGTTCGCGGTGCTCGCGCCGCGCTTCGGGCTCGACCGCGAGCCGAACTTCGAGGAGCACTGGCACCTGCGCGTGTGGCAGTCGCTCGAGGAGATCGCCGCGGCGACCAGCCAACCGCTGTCGACGGTGCAGCGACTGCTCGACTCGGGCCGGGGCAAGCTGCTGGCGGCACGCGACCAGCGCACCTGGCCGGGCCGCGACGAGAAGATCCTCGCGAGCTGGAACGCGCTGGCGATCCGCGGCCTGGCGGTGGCTGCGCGCGTGCTCGGCCGCGACGAGCTGGCGTCGGCCGCGGCGCAGGCCCTCGATTTCGTGCGCAGGCACATGGTCGTCGACGGCCGCCTGCACGCAACCTGGAAGGATGGCCGCGCGCGGTTCAACGCCTACCTCGACGACCACGCCTTCCTGCTCGATGCCACGCTCGAGCTGCTCCAGGCGCGCTGGGATGACGCCCACCTCGGCTTTGCCGTCTGGCTCGCCGACGAACTCCTCGGGCGTTTCGCCGATACGGCGGACGGTGGTTTCCTCTTCACCTCGCACGATCACGAGGCGTTGCTCCACCGTGGCAAGCCGATGGCCGACGAAGCGTTGCCGGCCGGCAATGGCGTGGCGGCGCTCGCGCTCGGCCGGCTCGGGCACCTGCTCGGCGAGGCGCGCTACCTCGACGCGGCGGAGGCGACGCTGCGGGCGGCATGGCCGGTGCTCACCGGCTATCCGGTCGCGCACGCGACGCTGCTCACGGCGCTCGACGAATACCTGGCGCCGCCCGAGATCGTGGTGGTGCGCGGCCGTGAGTGCCACCTGCCCGAGTGGCTCGCGGTGGCGCGTCTCGTCTATGCTCCGCACCGGCTGGTGTTCGGCATTCCGGACGCAGCCGGCGGCTTGCCCGGGGCGCTCGCCACCCGCGCATCCGCTGCGGGCACAGTGGCTTACGTCTGTCGCGGCAGCCACTGCACGGCACCGCTGCAGACGCTGGCCGATCTCGGTGCGACGCTCGCGGGCGACGCGCCGGCGGCGGGATTGTGAAACGACCGGCGACTCGGGCATATTGAAGCCCTCCCGTGACCCGGCACCCGGGGCCGCTGCCAGCGACGCCCCGCCTGCCGGATGGTGAACATCGCAACCCGTCCATGGACGATCGCGTGAACCCGAGATCCACCCGCAGCCTCGCGGACAAGCGCCTCGCTTTCTTCCAGGGCTTCCTGCGCGAGCCGCAGAAGGTGGGCTCGGTGATCCCGAGCTCGCGCTTCCTGGAGCGGCGGCTGGTCAAGATCAGTGCGGTGCGCGAAGCGCGCGCCGTGGTCGAACTGGGGCCTGGTACCGGCGGCACCACGCATGCGCTGCTGCGCGCACTCCCGGCAGCTGCACGCCTGCTGGCGATCGAAATCGATCCGCACTTCGCGGCGCTGCTGCGCGGGGAGATCACCGACCCGCGTTTCGCGGTCGAACAGGCCAGCGCCGAGGGCATCGCCGGGATTGCCGCACGCCACGGCTTGCCGGCGCCCGACGTGGTGATCTCGGGGATCCCGTTCTCGACCATGCCCGATACCGTGGGCCGCGCCATCCTGCGTGCGGTGTGGGCGGCACTGGCGCCCGGCGGGCGCTTCGTCGCCTACCAGTTCCGCGACCGCGTCGCCGTGCTCGGCCGCCACATCCTCGGCCGCCCCGACGTCGACGTGGAACTGCTCAACGTCCCGCCGATGCGCGTCTACAGCTGGCGCAAGCCACGCTGACCCGCTCCCCGTCGCCCCGTAGGAGCAGCTTCAGCCGCGATCCCCCGATCGGCCTGGCGCCACGGCTGTTGCCGGACCGACGGCGGCGGGACGCTCGCTCCGGCCATCCATGGCCTGTGCTCGCTCGTCTCGGGCTGGCGCTGCGCGTCCTGCTCCGCTGGCCCTCTACGCCC
>CAYQAR010000077.1:0-12271 GCA_964415505.1 uncultured Chromatiaceae bacterium
CGCGCGTGCGCTCGGTCACCGACACCAGCATGATGTTCATGATGCCGATGCCGCCGACCACCAGACTCACGCTGGCGATGCTCGCCAGCAGGTAGGCGAAGATGTTGGCCGCGGTCTGCTGGAAATCGAGGAACTGGCGTGGATCCTGGATGGTGAAGTCGTTGTCCTGGCCGGGCAGGAGCCGGTGCTCGCGGCGCAGGATGCGCTCCACGTCGACGATCGCCTGCTGCATGCTGATGCCGCGCCAGGGACGGGTGCTGATCAGGTCGAGGGTCTTGGAGCCGAACAGGCGGTAACGGGCCGTGTCGAGCGGGAGCCACAGCTGCTCGTCGACGTTGCGAAAGCCGGTCGAGCCCTTCTCGTGCAGTACGCCGATCACCTCGAAGGCGAGGCCGCGCACGTAGACCGTCTGGCCAACCATGCTGCGGGCCGTTTCGCCGAACATGGGCGGCACCTTGGCGCCGAGCACAGCGTAGGGGCGCTTGGCGGCCTCGTCGGCCGGGAGGAACACGCGGCCGGCCTCGACCTTGTAGTCCTGCACCTCGGCGAAGGCGGCCGTGGTGCCGACGATGCGCAGGTTGCGGTTCTGGTTGCCGACCTTGACCTGCTCGTTGCCGGAGCGTTCGGGTACCACCGCCATCAGTGTCGTGGCGTCGTGTTGGAGCGCAGTGACGTCGCTTGTCGTCAGGGTCTGAGCACTCTCGGCGACTCCCATCCTGAACATCTGCCCCGGGCGGATGCTCAGTACACCGGCGCCGAGGGCCTCGATCTGCTGGTCGACGGCGCCGCGCGCACCGGCACCGACGGCGAGCATGGTGATGACGGAGGCTACGCCGATGATGATGCCGAGCATGGTCAGCACCGAGCGGAACAGGTTGGCCCGCACCGACTGCGCGGCGACGCTCACCAGTTCACCGAGGAGCATGGCCCGATCCTGCTACCGGCGGCCGGCGCCCGGGACGACACTGAAGCGGCGCATCATGTCGCCGCGTCGCGCGGCCTCCTCGAGCAGGCCGGTGCTCGGCAGCATGACCACGGCATCGTTCTCCTTCAGCCCGGCGAGGACCTCGCTGTACTCGAGGTCGGTGAGCCCGGTGTCGACGGCGACGGCCACGGGCGCCCCGTCGCGCACGACGAAGGTCCAGTAGCGGCCCCCATAGGCGTAGCTGCTGTCCTCGGCGTCGTCCTGCGGGGCTCGCTTCAGGCTGTCACCGAGCTGCGAGCGCACGCCCGCTTCGTCGAGGCCGACGGCGCGGGCGGCCGTGGCGATCTCGCGGTCGACCCGCAGCGCGCCGGTCGGCACAGCGATCACGCCGCGGCGTTCGGCCACCCGGATTTCGACGTCGGCATTCATGCCCGGGCGCAGCAGTCCCTGTGGATTCGGCAGCTGGATCAGCACCGCGAAGGTCGTGACGCTCTGGTCCTCGCGGGCCTGCGGTTCGATCTTGTGGACGGTGCCCGGGAACGGCTGGTTCGGGTAGGCCGTGACCCGCACGGTCACGGGCTTGCCGGGCGCGATTTTGCCGACGTCGGTCTCGTCGACCAGGGCGCGCACCTGCATGGTGGAGAGGTCCGCCATCTTCAGCAGTGAGGTGCCGCCGCCGAAGTCCTTCATCGGCGAGGAGATGACCTGGCCGGTCTCGACCAGCTTCTCGATGATGGTGCCGGTGATCGGGGCGCGCACGTCGGTGTCGTCGAGCGTGATCCGGGCGTTTTCCACCGTCACCTCGGCGCGGACCACGTCGGCCCGGGCATTGGCGTAGTCGAGCTGCGTTTTCTCGTAGTCGACCTCGTTGATCATGCGGGTCTCGAGCAGTTTTTTGGCACGCTCGTTCTGGGCGCGGGCGATGGCACGCCGCGCCACGGCGGCCTCGCGCTCGGCCTCGGCCTGCGCCAGCAGGTTGCGCGGACTGCGCTTGTCGATCCGCACGAGCAACGTACCGGCCTGCACCAGCTGCCCGGTTTGTCCCTCTGCGTGCAACACCTCGCCCGAGGCCTTGGACTTGATCTCGACCGTGAGCAGCGGCTCGACCGTGCCAGCGGCAGCCACGGCGACCACGATGTCGCGGCGCCCGACGGTAGCGGTATCGAGTTGCTGCTGTGGCGCTTCGCGCGCGCAGCCGCTGAGCGTGGCGGCGAGCGCCAGGGTGAGGATGGCCGCCGGGCGGCCCGCTTCATGGATTTGCACTGTCTGCCTCGATCATGCCGTCGCGGATCCTGATGATGCGCCTTGCGCGCCGGGCCACGTCCTCGTCGTGGGTGACCAGCACGATGGTGTGGCCTGCGGCGTGCAGTTCGTCGAAGGTGGCGAGGATCTCCGCCGCCGTGGCGCTGTCGAGATTGCCGGTCGGTTCGTCGGCGAGCAGGATGCTCGGCTGGTTGACCAGCGCGCGCGCGATCGCCACCCGCTGGCGCTGGCCGCCGGACAGCTCGCCGGGCCGGTGCTGCATGCGTCCGCCGAGGCCGACACTCTGCAGGGCCTGCCCGGCACGGTCGCGCCGCTCGCCGCGGCCGACGCCGGCATACACCAGCGGCAGCTCGACGTTGTGCAGTGCCGTGGCGCGCTGGAGCAGGTTGAACGTCTGGAACACGAAGCCGATCTCCCGGTTGCGCACGGCGGCGAGTTCACGGTCGCGCATCTGTGAGACCCGCCGGCCGTTGAGCACGTACTCGCCGGCGTCCGGGCTGTCGAGGCAGCCGATCAGGTTCATCAGGGTCGACTTTCCCGATCCCGACGGCCCCATGATCGCGACGTACTCACCGCGCCCGATGTCGAGGTCCACGCCGCGCAGCGCGTGCACGATGGTGTCGCCCATCGGGTAGCTGCGGGCGATGCCACGCAGGGTGATGACGGGCGCGCCGGGTTGGCTCATGGCTGCGGTGGTCCTCGCATTGGGCGGCACGATGCCACGCCGCCAGGCAGCCCGGTGTAACAATTTGTTTCACCGCGGCGTCCCTGCGGCAATCAGCCACGCTGCTGGCGCCGCGTCGGCGGGCCGCACGATACAATGCCCCGGTACCGCCCGGGAGGCGCAGCACTGGTGCAGCGCAACGGCCGCAGGCGGCAGGGGAGGCGGGCATGCGGGACCTGCGAGCGTTCTATATCGACGGAGCCTGGGTCGAGCCCGGACGTGAGGCGCGGGAAGCGCCGGTCGTGAACCCGGCGACCGAAGAGCCCGTGGCCCGCATCGCGCTCGGCGCTGCGGCCGACGTCGACCGCGCGGTACAGGCGGCGCGGCGCGCATTTCCGGCCTTTGCGCGCACCAGCCTCGCCGACCGGCGCGCGCTCCTCACGCGCATCATCGACGTCTACCGGCGCCGCTACGACGAGGTTGCCGCAGCGATCTCCACCGAACTCGGCGCACCGCTCGCCTTTGCGCGGCGCTCGCAGACCGGACTCGGCACCGGACACCTCACCACCGTGCTGAAGCTGCTCGATCGCTTCCCGTTCGTCGAGGACCGCGGCAGCACGCGCCTGCTGCGTGAGCCGGTCGGCGTGTGCGGGCTGATCACGCCATGGAACTGGCCGATCAACCAGATCGCCTGCAAGGTTGCCCCGGCGCTCGGCGCCGGCTGCACCATGGTGCTGAAGCCGAGCGAGATTGCCCCGCTGTCCGCGCGGCTGTTCGCCGAGATCCTCGACGAGGCCGGTGTGCCACCCGGCGTGTTCAACCTGGTGAACGGCGAGGGTCCGGTGGCCGGGCAGGCGCTGGCGGCCCACCCGGCCATCGACATGGTGTCGTTCACCGGCTCTACGCACGGCGGCATCGCGGTGGCGAAGGCCGCGGCCGACTCCGTCAAGCGGGTGCACCAGGAACTCGGCGGCAAGTCGCCGAACCTGGTGCTCGACGCGGCCGTGCTCGAGCGGGCCGTCGCCGAGGGCGTACGCGAGTGCTTCGGCAACAGCGGCCAGTCATGTAACGCACCGTCGCGCCTGCTCGTGCCGCGCGCCTTGCACGAACAGGCGGTCGCGATCGCGCGCGGCGTAGCCGAGTCGCTCGTCGTCGGCGATCCGCTCGACCCGCGCACCGACCTCGGACCGGTGATCAGCCGTGGGCAGTTCGAGCGGATCCAGCGGTTGATCCAGGCGGGTGTCGACGAGGGTGCGCGCCTCGTGACCGGAGGCCCTGGCAAGCCGCCGGGACTCGCGCGCGGGCACTATGTCCGGCCCACTGTGTTCGCCGATGTGCGCAACGACATGACCATCGCGCGCGAGGAGGTCTTCGGCCCGGTGCTCGCCATGCTGCCCTTCGACGACGAGGACGAGGCGATCGCGATCGCCAACGACACACCGTACGGACTGGCGGCCTACATCTCGGGCAGCGACAACGAGCAGGTGCACCGCGTCGCCGCGCAGCTGCGCGCCGGGATGGTGCACCTGAACGATGCCCCCATGACGCTCGAGGCGCCTTTTGGCGGCTACAAACAGTCGGGCAACGGGCGCGAGTGGGGGGAGTTCGGGCTCGATGCGTTCGTCGAGCTGAAGGCGGTGGTCGGTTACTCGCCCGGTAAATGAGCGGGAAAGCCGGCGCGGTGGCCGGCTTTCCCGCTACAGGCGCTCGCGTCGATCGCGGTAGCGCTTCCTCCCCAGGAATCGGACCCGGCCGTGGCCGGGTGCGCGTAGACTCGCCGAGACTCGCGCCTGTGTCAACAGCGCGACGCCAAAGACTCGGTTGTTTCAGTGCCGTTGCAGAAACGCAACATCTCATTGTAGGAGGGGCGCGAGCCCCGACCAGAGGAGTCGCGACTGGCGTCGCTCCCACAGCCTTGCCACCTGTAGGAGGGGCGCAAGCCCCGACCGGTCTCAGCCGCGGAAAATCACGTCACGCATGGCCGCTGCCCGCCTGCTGGCGGTCGACGATGCGCCGTGCCGGGCTGACTATCGCCAGCACGATCATGATGACCAGCGCGCCGGTGGCGAGGCCGATCTCGAGCGCGTACTTCTGCGGCTGTACCCAGATCTCGTCGATCTTGCCCCACTTCTCGAGGATCTCGACCACGTTGTAGGCGATGATGCCGGTCGGAATCGCGTAGCGGATGGCCGGTGCGACGCGCTGGAACCACCACAGGCGCTGGCCCAGGTACACCGCCCAGATCGCGAAAGCGCCGCAGGCGGCGAAGGTGACCCAGTGATCGGTGCCGAAGAAGGCCGGGTTGTAGAGGACCAGCAGGACGATGTAGCAGAACCAGGTGACGTAGACCGTCTCCATCGCCACGATCGAGGCGATGTTGCGGTGCTGGACCGAGGTGCGTTCGCCCGGGCTCAGGCGCAAGTTACGGTGCAGCCACATGAAAGCGTTGCAGCGCGTATCCCGGTTATAGAAGAAGAACAGCAGCGAGGCGAACAGCACGCCGATCGAGGAGAGCATCACGCGGTATTCGGGCAAGGTCTCCTTCGCGCCCCACACTACCGGCTGAACGCCGAGGTCGTCGGCGACGTAGACGAAGCTGAACTCGATCCACGCGAGCCAGATCAGGCTGCCGCCGGCGAAGCCGAGCAGGGTGGCCGCACTCTCGCCCTTGTTGCGCCCGATCCAGACCATCACGGCGCCGATCAGGCCGATGAAGAACGAGGCCAGGAACACATGCTCCTTGAACCAGCTGTGCTCCATCATGTACATGACCCAGTGGCCTACGCCCTGCCAGCCGAATACGACCAGCAGCGCGATGATCGCCGGCAGGGGGGCCTGGTAGTACTTCTGGAATTCAGCCATGGTGTGGCGCACCGTCGAAGCCTGGATGATCGCGCAGGCTACCGTCGCTGTGGCGGTCACGGAAGCGGCGGGTGCGTGGCATTTGGTCGCATGGCCGGCGCCGCCTTGCGCCAACCTGATCCAGGTCAACCGCCGGTGCCGAACCGCGTGCTATCTGCAGCATTCATGGCATCATGAATACCGTGGGTGGTTCACGCCCCTCACGACTAACCCGACCAACAGGAGATCACCCGTCATGTTCGCAGCCCGGATTGCCGGTACCCCGCTGATGCTCGCCGCCCTGTTCGCCATTGCGTTCGATCCCGCAGTGGCGACCGCCGATCCTCGCCAGGAGGCCGAGGCCGTGGTGCTGGCGTTCAACGCTGCCTTCGCGAAGAAGGACGTCGAGGGTGTGGTGTCCCACGTGCTGCCAGGCGGCGTGAAGTTTGACCTCAAGCCGGCCCACGCCGACCAGAGCGGTAACCACAAGCTGGTGCAGGAACTGCAGGAACACTGGTACGGGGTCGCCCCGATCCTGCTCGGCGCGGTACAGTCGTACACCCGCAAGCCGGAGATCATCGACGTCCATGCGACGGCGGATACCGCAACGGTATGGGCGCGCATCACGACCGAGATGTTGCCGCCGGGCGCGAAGAAGGCGACGGTCAGGAATTTTACCGAGGCCTATTTCCTCGTGCGCACGCCAGAGGGTTGGAAGATCGGCGCGATGATGGACGACCGGGCCACCGACAATCTGGCGACCGGGGCGCCACCCGCGAAGAAGTGACGCGGGCGGAGTCGACGCGCTTCGCGCCGAGCCCGAGCGGCCGGCTGCATCTTGGCCACGCGCTGGCGGCCATCACCGCTCACGATCTCGCGCAGCGCAGTGGTGGGCGCTTCCTGCTGCGCATCGAGGATATCGACACGGCGCGCTGCCGGGCGGAGTTCGAGGCCGGGATCCTCGAGGATCTCGCCTGGCTCGGACTCGCCTGGGACGGCGCGCCGCTGCGCCAGTCCGGGGAGATGCCGCGCTATCGCGCCGCGCTCGCCGGGCTCGCGGCGCGCGGCCTGACCTACCCGTGCTTCTGCACCCGCGGCGACATCGCTGCCGAGCTCGCGCGCATGCCCTCGGCGCCGCAGGGAGCGGAGGGTCCGCGCTATCCCGGCACCTGCCGGCAGCTGGGCGCGGCCGAGCGCTCGCGGCGGGTGGAGGCCGGCGAGCCGCATGCGCTGCGCCTCGACATCGGGGCCTGCCTCGACGCGCTCGGCGGGATGCCGCTCGCTTTCGAGGAAACCGGGCGTGGGCCGGGCGGGGAATGCGGCTCGATCAGGGTCGAGCCCGGTGCGTCCGGAGACATCGTCCTCGCGCGCAAGGACCTCGGTGTCAGCTACCACCTCGCAGTCGTGCTCGACGACCATGCCCAGGGGGTGACGCTGGTGACGCGCGGGGAAGACCTGTTCGGCGCCACGCACGTGCAGCGGCTGCTGCAGGCGGTGCTCGGGCTCGACGTGCCGCGCTATCACCACCATCGCCTGGTGTGCGACGCGAGCGGCCGGCGCCTCGCCAAGCGGGATCGCGACGCCACGCTCGCGGCGCTTCGCGAGGCGGGTGTCACGCCCGCTGCGATCCGCGCGCGGCTCGGCCTGGCTGCCGGCGCGCACCGCGGATGACCGCGCCGAGCGCACGGAACTCCTCGCTGCGGGCCGAGTGCTGGCGCCAGGCGAGCGCCACTTCGCGGGCGCTGCCCTCGCGCAGCGGCCAGGTCTTTATCGATGTGTGCTGCAGCAGCCCCGAGCCGACCGCGAGTTCCGGCACGAAGGTCACGCCGAGATCGCCGGCGACCATCTCGAGCAGCGTATGCATGCTCGAGGCGGCGAAAGGACTGATCGCGCCGCGGTTGCGCAGCCGGCAGGCAGCGAGCGCATGCTCGCGCAGGCAATGGCCTTCCTCGAGGAGCAGCAGGCTGCCGGGTGCGAGCTGGCCGGGGGTGAAGTGCGCCGGGTCGACGAGCTGCGTGCCCGCGTGGGCGGCGAGCAGGAAGCGGTCGCGGAACAGCGGCATGGCTTCGGCGTGCTGCAGCTCGTAGGGCAGGGCGAGCAGCACGAGGTCGAGGCGTCCGTCGGCGAGTTCGGCGAGCAGCGTCGCAGTGAGGCCCTCGCGGATGTAGAGCTGCAGCGCCGGGTAGCGCCGGCGCACTGCCGGCAGGACCGCCGGCAGCAGGAACGGGGCGATGGTCGGAATCACCCCGAGCCGCAGTGGCCCGGTGAGCGGCTGGCTGCGCTCGCGCGCCAGGTCGACCAGCGACTCGAGGTCGCGCAGGCACAGGCGCGCCTGCGTGGCGATCTCGCTGCCGGCCGGGGTGATGGTCACCCGGCGGTTGCTGCGCTCGACGAGGCGCACACCGAGCAGCTGCTCGAAATCGCGGATCGCCACGCTGAAAGCCGGCTGCGACACGTGGCAGGCAGCGGCGGCACGCCCGAAATGGCGCTCGTCCTCGAGCGCGGTAAAGTAGCGCAGCTGGCGCACCGTCGGCAGGCGGCGGCCGGCGGTGGACGGAGCGCTCCGGTGCGGTCTTCTGGCCATAGAAAAGACCTAATGAAACGATAGAAACAATTCATTTTATTTTAGAACATCCGGGCGGCATGATGCGACTCGACCCGGCGGGATGCTGCCGCAGGTAAACCAGCAGAGGAGAACGGACATGGCGATCGATATCGGCATCAGGGACAAGGACCGCAAGGTTATCGCGGAAGGGCTCGGGCGGCTCCTCGCCGACAGCTACACGCTGTACCTGAAGACCCACAACTACCACTGGAACGTCACCGGCCCGATGTTCAACACGCTGCACCTCATGTTCGAGCAGCAGTACACCGAGCTCGCGCTCGCGGTCGACCTCATCGCCGAGCGCATCCGCGCCCTCGGCCACCCCGCGCCGGGCTCGTACAAGGCCTTCGGAAAGCTCACCTCGATCGAGGAGGAGACCGGTACGCCGGGTGCCGAGGAGATGATCCGCCGCTTGGTGGCCGGCCAGGAGACGGTCGTGCGCACGGCGCGCAAGCTGTTCCCGCTGGTCGACAAGGCAGGCGACGAGCCGACGGCCGACCTGCTCACCCAGCGCATGCAGATCCACGAGAAGAACGCCTGGATGCTGCGTAGCCTGGTCGAAAACAACTGAAACGAAAGGAGTCCTGCCATCATGTTCAAGTCCATGGAAGGGAGCCGCGTCCCCGACGCGACGTTCAAGCTGCGCCGGGGTGCGGCCTGGGCCCAGGTCACCAGCCGCGAGCTGTTCGACGGGCGCAACGTCATCGTCTTTTCGCTGCCCGGCGCCTTCACGCCGACCTGCTCGTCCACGCACGTGCCGCGTTATCACCAGCTCGCCCCGGCCTTCAAGGCGGCCGGCATCGACGAGATCGTCTGCATGTCGGTCAACGATGCCTTCGTCATGAACGAGTGGCAGGCGCAGCAGGGGACCGACCGGGTGACCTTCATTCCGGACGGTTCCGGCGAGTTCACCCGGCAGATGGGCCTGCTGGTCGATCGCAGCGACCTCGGTTTTGGCATGCGCTCCTGGCGCTACTCGATGCTGGTGCGAAACGGCGTGATCGAGAAGATGTTCATCGAGCCGCAGGAACCGGGCGATCCGTTCAAGGTATCCGACGCCGACACCATGCTGCGCCATGTGAATCCGCGTGCGGTCGCCCCGCCGAGCATCGCGGTCCTGACGCGCCCGGGCTGCCCGCACTGTGCGCGGGCCAAGGAAGCGCTGCGCAGCGCCGGCCTGGAGTACGAGGAACTGGTCCTCAACCGCGACTACCGCAACGCCGCGCTGCTCGCCTTCGCGGGCACCGGCAGCGTGCCGCAGGTGTTCATCGACGGCGTGCGCATCGGCGGCGCCGACGAGACGCAGGCCTGGCTCGCCCGGCGTAGCGGCTGAACCGCGGGCGCGGCCGGCGGCTTGGCAGCCGGCGGCCGCGCCCTTATCCTCGCGCCTTTCCCCGCTGTGGAAGGGCGCTACCGATGGCCGACCGTCGCATCCTGTTCGTATTCCCGGGCCAGGGCTCGCAGTACCGCGGCATGGGCAGTGACCTCTGCGCCGAGTTCAGCGTGGCCCGTGACACCTATGCCGAGGCGAGCGCTGCGCTCGGCTACGACATCGCGCGCCTGTCGTTCGAGGACCCGGACGGCGAGATCGGTCTGACGCGCTACACCCAGCCGGCGCTGCTGACCCACGAGATCGCCTGCCTGCGGGTGTTCCAGGAACTCACCGGCGGGCGGGTCCTGCCTGCGCTCGCCGCCGGCCACAGCCTCGGGGAGTACACCGCACTGGTGGCCGCCGGCAGCCTGACGCTCGCCGACGGCCTGCGTCTGGTCAAGCGCCGCGGCGAGCTGATGGGCGAGCACGGCGAGGGTGGCATGCTCGCGCTCGGGCTCGATGCAGCCGCGGCACGCGTGGTCGCCGACCGCCACTATTGCCAGGTGGCGAGCATCAACCTGCCGGAGCAAACCGTGGTCGGCGGCCGCGAGGCCGATCTCGAGGCGCTCGCCGCCGAGTTCAGCGCCGCCAATCCGCGCAAGCGCGCCGTGCGCCTCGCCACCGAGGGCGCCTTCCACACTTACCTGATGGTCGATGCCGCACGGCGTTTCCGCGAGACGCTCGACGCCACCGCGTTCGCGCCGCCCACCGTCGGCGTGCTGTCGAACTACACCGCGACGGTGCACGACCCGGAGGCCGGAGCGATCCGCACCCGGCTCTTCTTCCAGCTCTTCAACCCGGTCGACTGGGTCGGTTGCCTCGGCAGCGCCATGGCGCTTGGCATCACCGATGTCATCGAGTTCGGCGGCGGCATCGGCACCGGCGAGGATCCGGCGGAGAAGCGGCCGAACCTCGAGAGCATCGTACGCAAGACACTCAAGGGCGCTGGCCAGGAGGCCAGCTATGCGGCCGCCATCAACGTCGAAAGCCTGCGCGCCACGGCCGCCGCATACGCGGGCTGAGCGGTCGCTGCTCCGGGGAATCAACCGATCCGGGTGCGATTCGTCGGCTCGGATTTCGGCTCGCCGGGTTGCGATCCGCTACCCGGCAGGGGTCGGCGGATGGAAGTGATCCGGCGGCGACACCTGCAGGCATCGCCGCCGGAACTCCGCCGTCACGTCAGCGGGATCCGCCGAAGTTGTAGGTCACGTCGACACCCCAGGTCCGCGGCGCAAACCAGAAGCGCTGGTTGAAGAAGTTCGCCGTGGGCGTGACGCCCGACACTTCTTCCTCGTCGCTCAGGTTCTTGCCCCACAGCGCCACGCGCAGGTTGCCGTCGGCATTGTCCCACGCGATCGATCCATCCCAGTAGCCGAAGTCGCCGGTCAGGGCGGATGGATGGTTGAGCGTGCTGTCGGAGAAGTATTTGTCGGTGTAGGTATAGCTCAGGATCGCCACGATCTCGCCCAGGTCGTTCGGCAGCGGCTGCGTGAACTCGCCGCCCACGTGGTACTTCCACTCCGGAGCACGGCTCAGCTCGAGATTGGTGTGGTCCTCGTCGACCAGGTACGTGCCCGCCGGCAACAGGGTGACCTGGCCGCAGCCCGAGGTCGGCACGCCGGGATAGCTGCCGGGGCCGTTCAGGTCGGCGCAGAACTTGTCGTATTTGGCGTCGAGATAGCCGACATTGAAGTTCAGGCGGAACTGATCGTGCAACTGCGCGATCAGGTCGAGTTCGACGCCCTGTGTGGTCGCCTCGCCGACGTTCAGGTTCACTGTCTCCTGGCCGGTCGCGTTCGTGCTGGGCATGAACACGCCGAACTGCAGGTGCTCGTAATTGCCCCAGAAGACCGCGACGTTCGCGCGTAGGCGGTTGTCCCACCAGTCGGACTTCATGCCCACTTCCATGGATTGCGCTTCCTCGTCGTCGGTCGGCAGTGCCGTCAGCGGCGAGTTCGCGCGGGCGCCGAATTCGCCGGCCTTGAAGCCGGTGGCGTACTGCGCGTAGATCATCACGTTGTCCTGCAGCTGGTAGTCGACCGCCAGCTTGTAGTCGATGTGGTCCGTGTCGAGGTCCGCGATGATGTCGCCGTCGGTGGACGTCGCGCGCGCCGCCGCCTCGGCACGTCCCAGGCTGTAGTGCGTGGAAGGATCGAGCGTGATCGTGGGATCCGAGATCGCCGGATCACGGAAGAAGTCCTTCTGCTCGTCTGAATAGCGCAGGCCGGCCGTGACGTTCAGCCGATCCGTGACGGCATAGATCACCTGGCCGAACACGCCGTAGCTGTCCGACTCCTGTGTGGTGTAGTCGGCGGTCGCATAGAAGAGTCCGCCAGAGCTGAAGCCCAGTGTCGGGAAGTTCTGCGTCAGCTCGTGCTCCTGTTGCATGTAAAAAGCGCCAACCACCCACTCGAAGGGGCTGCCTTCGTAATCCGAAGCCAGCCTGACCTCGATGCTCTCTTGGTCATGCTCCTGGCTGCGCGAGGTGGGAAAGAAGTTGAACTCGGACTGGTCGAAGTCGTTCAGGAAGTAGTCGTCGGTGTAGACCGCCCCGCCGATCGCCGTCAGCACCGTACTGCCGATGTCCCAGTTCAGGATCGC
>CAYQAR010000078.1:0-12110 GCA_964415505.1 uncultured Chromatiaceae bacterium
CGGTCCGCTCGCGTTGCCGCGCCACCTGCCGCGCGGCCGGTGGCGCGAACTCGGGACGGCCGAGACCAGTGCCTTGTACGACAGCGTGGGCCTGTCAGCTCCAGCGATTAATAAAAAACCGAGAAAACAATAGCATGCCGGCTATTGTGAATGATAATTATTGGCAGTCGAAACTCTGCCCGGTGACACCGGTGCTGTCCGGTCCCATGAGGTAGAGATAAGGCGCGAGGATTGCCGCCGGTTCCGGCCGGCTCTCGGGCAGTTCGCCCGGATAGGCCCTGCGGCGCATGCGGGTCCGCGTCGCTCCCGGGTTGAGGCAGTTGACGCGGATGCGCGTCGTGCCCTGCGTCTCCTCGGCGAGCACCTGGGACAGCCCTTCGATGCCGAACTTCGACACGGCGTAAGCGCCCCAGTAGGCCTTGCCGTGGCGCCCGACACTGCTCGACGTGAACAGGACCGAGGCATCGGCCGACGCCCGCAGCAACGGCAGCAACATCTGCGTGAGCACGAACGGCGCCGTCAGGTTCACGTGCATCACCTGCTGCCAGGTCCCGATGTCGTACTGCTCGAGCGGTGCACGGTCGCCGAGGATGCCGGCGTTGTGCAGCAGGCCGTCGAGGCGCCCATAGCGCTCGCGAATCTGGCGTTCCAGATCGAAATAGGCCGGGCCCTGGGCGCGGGCGAGGTCGAGTACGGCGATGCCCGGCTCCGGATGGCCGGCGGCGCGGATCTCCCCGTAGAGCGATTCCAGCCGTGACGTGGTGCGGCCGAGCAGCACCACTGCGGCGCCGTGCGCGGCGAAGCTCGCGGCGGCGGCGCGGCCGATGCCGTCGCCGGCGCCGGTGACGAGGATGACGCGGCCGGCGAGCAGGTCGGGCCGTGCCTGATAGGTCTTCGGATCGGGAGCGGTCATGAATGCGTACGCGCGGTGGGTTCAGTGCGGGAGAGGCTGGTCGTCGGCGCTGTTCGCGCTGTCGCTGGCCGGGGGTTCGGCCGGTTCCGCAGCGGTCGTTGTCGGGATGCGGGCGGTCGTCTCGATTCCGGTCGGGGCTTCGATGTCGTGTTTGCCGCGGATACCGAGCTCGGTGAGACGGCGTGCGCCGGGCAGAACCTTGCGCTCGAGCGAGCCGACGGCTTCGTTGTAGGTCTTGATGCTGCTCTCGAACTGGCGGCCGAGCCGTGCCAGATGGGCCATGAACGGCGCCAGCCGCTCGTACAGTTCCTGGCCGACGCGGCGGATTTCCTCGGCGTTCTGCTGCAGCGACAGCTGGCGCCAGCCGAAGGCGACCGCCTGCAGCAGCGCGACCAGGCTTGTCGGGGTGGCGAGCACGACCTTGTTGCGCAGCGCCTCCTCGAGCAGCCCCGGGTTCTCGCTGAGGGCGGCGGCGAGGAACTGGTCGCCCGGGATGAACAGCACCACGAATGCGGGACTCGACGGGAACTGTGCCCAGTAAGCCTTGGCCGAGAGTTCGCGGACCCGCTCGGCGACGTTGCGGGCATGCCGCTGCAGGGCCGTGCGACGGTCCTGGTCGCTGGCGGCTTCGATGGCCTCGAGGTAGGCATCGAGCGGCGTCTTCACGTCGACCACCAGTTCGCCGCGGTCGGGCAGACGCACGATCATGTCGGGGCGCAGGTTGCCACCGGCCGTGGCGATCGTTTCCTGTTCGACGAAGTCGCAGTGTTCGACCATCCCGGCGAGCTCGGCGACCCGGCGCAGGGTCAGCTCGCCCCACTGGCCGCGCACCTGCGGTCGGCGTAGCGCGTTGACGAGATTGCGGGTTTCCGTCTGCAGCAGCTGCTGGTCGGTGCTCATCGCCGCGAGCTGCGCGCGGATCCCGCCGAAGGCCTCGTGCCGCTCCTTTTCGATGGCACCGATCTGCGTGGAGGTCTTCTCCAGCGCCTCGCGGATCGGAGCGAGGAGGGTGGCGACCGTCTTCGCGCGCTCGTCCAGGTCGGCGCGCGCCTTGTCCTGGAAACGCCCGAGGTTTTCCTGCGCGAGGCGCAGGAAGGCCTCGCTCTGCTGCGACAGCGACTCGTTGGCAAGGCGCGCAAAGGTCCCGGCCAACACCTTCTCGGCATCCTCGAGTGCCCTGGCCCGTTCCCCGCCACGCGCCTGCTCGGCGGCGAGTTCGGCCTGCAGGCGGGCGAGTTCGCCAGCGGCACCTGCTTCGCGACGGCGCGCCGTGCGGCTGGTGACGAGCAGGCCGACCAGTACACCGGCGACGAACGCGGCGAACAGCAACAGGAGCCAGGCGGGCGGGAGCGTCACGTCACGGCGACCCGTGCGTCGAGTTGCGCGAGGAGCGGGACGAGCGCGGCAGGGTCACTGACGTGGTAGTCGGCGCCCCACTGTTGCGGTACCTCCCCGGGCGGGATATAGCCGTAGAGCGCCGCGATCGTGTGCATGCCCGCTGCTCGCCCGGCGGCGATGTCGCGGGCGGCATCACCGACATACACGGACCGCGCCGCATCGGAGGCGATCGCATCGAGTGCGTGCTGCAGCGGCAACGGATGTGGTTTGCGCTCAGCCGTGGTGTCACCGCTGACCACGCAGGCGCAGCGCGCGCGCAGCCCGAGCGTTGCGAGCAGCGGCTCGGTCAGCGCCGCCGGCTTGTTGGTGACCACGCCCCAGGGGATGGTGGCTGCCTCCAGCCAGCCGATGACCGCATCCATGCCGGGGAAGAGTTGCGTGTGCACGGCGAGTCGCGCCGCGTACAGTTCGAGGTATCGCTGGTGCAGGCGGCTGCGCGAGGTTTCCGGCAGTTCGCCGAAGGCGAAACGCAGCAGTCCGAGGGCGCCGTTGGAGACCTGGGCGCGGGCGGCGGCGTAGGGCAACGGTCCGGCTGCCTCCTCGGCGCGTAGCGCGTCGAGTGCCGCGACCATGTCCGGTGCCGTGTCGAGCAGCGTGCCATCGAGGTCGAAGAGCACGGCACTCAGCCGTCGCGGTGCATTCACGGGCTCGGCCGGCGGCAGCAGGCGAGGTAGTTGACACGCACGTCGTCGTTGACGACGAAGCCGCGCACAGCTGGGTCGTAGGCGAGACCGGCGAGGTCCTCGAGGTCCAGGCCGGCGGCGCGGGCCCAAGCCTCGAGTTCCGATGGCCGGATGAAGCGCTCCCAGTCGTGGGTTCCGCGCGGCAGTATTCCCAGCAGGTACTCGGCGCTGATGATCGCCACGGCGAAAGCGTGCGGGTGCCGGTTGATGGTCGAGAAGAACACGCGCCCACCGGGGCGAACCAGGCGCGCGCAGGCCGCGACCACGGACGCCGGGTCGGGCACGTGCTCGAGCATCTCGAGGCAGGTGACGACGTCGAAGGTGGCGGGAGCCTGCGCGGCGAGTTCCTCCGCCGCCACCTGCAGGTAACGGATCGAGGCGAGGCCGCTCTCCGCCTGGTGCAGGCGCGCCACGGTGAGGGAGTCGGCGGCAAGATCGATCGCGGTGACGTCGGCGCCGGCGCGCGCGAGTCCTTCGCTGAGGAGGCCTGCACCGCAACCGACGTCGAGGCAGTTTGCGCCGCCGAGCGGCGCATGCGTGCCGATCCAGGCGAGCCGCACCGGGTTCATCCGGTGCAGCATGCGCATTTCGCCGGCCGGGTCCCACCAGCGGCTGGCGAGCGCGTTGAAGCGCTCGACTTCGTTCAGGTCGACGTTGGTTGGTGCTGGTTTCATGACTGTCCCAGTCGTACCGGCCAGGCGCGCGCCCTCTCGAGCGCTTCCCCGGCGTCGATGGTGGTGAGTTCGCCGTCGGCGAGCACCGCCCGTCCGGCGACCCAGACGTCGCTGACCTGGTCACGCGGTGCTGCGTAGACGAGCTGCGAAATCACGTCGTGCACCGGCTCCGTGGCCGGGCCACGCAGGTCGACGCAGGCGAGGTCCGCCCATTTGCCCGGCACGATCGAGCCGATCTCCTCGGCGAGACCGAGGGCGCGTGCACCACCGAGGGTGGCCATGGTGAGTGCCTGCGCGGCGGGCAGCGCGCTCGCATCGCCGCTGACCGTCTTGGCGAGCAGCGCGGCGAGCCGGGTTTCGCCGAGCAGGTCGAGCCGGTTGTTGCTGGCGGCTCCGTCGGTACCGAGGGCGAGATTGACACCGCGTGCGGCGAGTGCCGCGACCGGGCAGAACCCGCTCGCCAGCTTGAGGTTCGAGGCCGGACAGTGCACGACCGGAACGCGCCGCTCGGCCACGAGATCGATGTCCGCCGCCTCGAGCGCGGTCATGTGGACCGCCATGAACCCGGCCGACAGCAGGCCGAGCCGGTCGAGTCGTGCGAGGGGCCGCTCACCGTGCTGGCGCAGCGAATCTTCGACCTCCCGGCGGGTCTCGTGCACGTGCATGTGCACGGGCACGTCGAGTTCGTCGGCGAGCGTGCGCAGGCGCTGCAGCGTAGGGTCGCTCACGGTATACGGCGCGTGCGGGGCGAAGGCGGTGCTCACCAGCGGATGGTGGCGGTACTGGTCGTGCACGGCAAGACCCTTGGAAAAGTACTCTTCCGTAGTCGCTGCCCAGGGCGTGGGCTGCTCGATGACGATCATGCCGGCGACGACCCGCACCTGGTGCTCCACGGCGAGATCGGCGACGACGTCGGGGAAGTAGTACATGTCGTTGAAGCAGGTGATGCCGCCGCGGATCATCTCGAGCAGCGCCAGCCGCGTGCCGTCGCGGACGAACTCCGGGCCCGCCCAACGGTGCTCGGCCGGCCAGATGTGGCGGTCGAGCCAGTCGGCGAGCGGCAGGTCATCGGCGAGGCCCCGCAGCAGTGTCATGGCCGCATGGACATGCGCATTGACGAGACCTGGCAACAGCACATGGCCAGGGCGCTCGAGCGTTACAGCGGGCATGAACTGCCGCTCGGCCTCCGTCCGTGGCAGCACGGCAGCGATCCGTCCGGCGCTGACCACGATCGCGTGGTTCTCGAGGACCCGGCCGGCGGGTTCCACCGGCACGAGCCAGCGCGGGGCGATCAGCAGGTCGGCCGGTTTGCGGGCGGCATCGGACATGGGCGGTCCGCATATTGCCTGATCGCCGTGGGCGTTGAAACCGCGCGCCGGCGGCGGCGCCGACACCTCACGGCGGCTGTGGCCAGCAGGGGCCCTGTGCTAGACTTTGCGACTGCAATCATGGCGGTAACCGATCCGCCGGGCGGCTTCGTCGAACGCTTTTTTTCGCGCTGTGGACAGGGGCACTCCAGCCCCGCGGGTCCGCGGCGATGGTGAACTGTTCCGATCATGGCTGATGTAGCGCTGGAGATACTGCCGGTCAATCTCGAGGACGAGATGCGCCAGTCGTATCTCGATTACGCCATGAGCGTGATCGTCGGGCGCGCCCTGCCCGACGTGCGTGACGGCCTGAAGCCGGTTCACCGGCGCGTGCTGTACGCCATGCGCGAACTCGGCAACGACCACTCCAAGCCGTACAAGAAGTCGGCGCGCGTGGTCGGCGATGTCATCGGCAAGTACCACCCGCACGGCGATGTGGCGGTGTACGACACCATCGTGCGCCTCGCCCAGCCGTTCTCGATGCGCTACCTGCTGGTCGACGGCCAGGGCAATTTCGGCTCGGTCGACGGCGACGCACCGGCCGCGATGCGCTACACCGAGGTGCGCATGGCGCGCATCGCCGGCGAACTACTTGCCGACATCGACAGGGAAACCGTCGACTTCGTCCCGAACTACGACGGCTCGGAACGCGAGCCGGCAGTGCTGCCGACGAAGGTGCCGCACCTGCTGGTCAACGGTTCCTCCGGCATCGCCGTCGGCATGGCCACCAACATCCCGCCGCACAACCTCGGCGAAGTGATCGACGGCGTGCTGGCGGTGATGGACAACCCGGAGATCACCCTCGCCGAGCTGATCAAGCTGATCCCGGGTCCGGATTTCCCGACCGCGGGCATCATCAACGGCACCCACGGCGTGTACGAGGCCTATGCGCGCGGTCGCGGCCGCTGCCACGTGCGTGCGCGCACCCACGTCGAGCCGATCGACGACAAGGGCCGCGAGGCGATCATCGTCACCGAGCTGCCCTATCAGGTGAACAAGGCGCGGCTCATCGAGAAGATTGCCGAGCTGGTGCGCGACAAGAAGATCGAGGGCATCAGCGAGCTGCGCGACGAGTCGGACAAGGACGGCATGCGCATCGTCATCGAGCTGCGCCGTGGCCAGCTGACCGACGTGGTCCTGAACAACCTGTTTGCCCAGACGCCGCTCGAGACGGTGTTCGGCATCAACATGGTGGCGCTGCGCGATGGCCGACCGCGGCTGTTGACGCTGCGCGAGATGCTTGACGCCTTCCTGCGCCACCGCCGCGAAGTGGTTACGCGGCGCACCATCTACGACCTGCGCAAGACCCGCGAGCGTGCCCACATCCTCGAGGGCCAGGCGGTTGCGCTCGCCAACATCGACGCGGTGATCGCGACCATCAAGGCTTCCGCTTCGCCAGCTGTCGCGCGCGAAGCGCTCGTCTCGCGCGCCTGGACTCCGGGTGCGGTCACAGCGATGCTGGAGCGCGCCGGCGATATCACCACGCGCCCGCCCGATATCGGCGGGGAGTACGGGCTCGGCCCCGAGGGTTACCGGCTCTCGCCGGTACAGGCCCAGGCGATCCTCGAACTGCGGCTCCACCGGCTCACCGCACTCGAGCAGGACAAGATCATCGAGGAATATCGCGGGCTGCTGGCCGACATCGGCGAGTTCACGGCGATCCTGCAGGATCCCGACAAACTGCTCGCCGTGATCCGCACCGAACTCACCGACATCCGCGAGCGCTTCGCCGACCCGCGGCGCAGCGAGATCATCGAGAGCCACGAGAGCCTGTCGATCGAGGACCTGGTGCCCGAGGAAGACGTGGTGGTCACGCTCTCGCACGGTGGCTATGCCAAGGCCCAGAGCCTCACCGACTACCAGGTGCAGCGGCGCGGCGGGCGCGGGCGTAGCGCTGCGCGCGTCAAGGACGAGGACTTCATCGACAAGCTCTTCGTCGCCAACACGCACGATACGCTGCTCTGCTTCACCAGCCGTGGGCGGCTGTTCTGGCTCAAGGTCTACCAGGTGCCGCGTGCCAGCCGCGAGGCGCGTGGGCGGCCGATCGTCAACCTGCTGCCGCTGGAGGAGGGCGAGCGCGTCAATGCCGTGCTGCCGATCCGCGACTACCAGCCGGACAAGTACGTGTTCATGGCGACCAGTCAGGGCATCGTCAAGAAGACCAGCCTCGAGGCGTTCTCGCGGCCGCGCAACGCTGGCATCCGCGCGGTGGAACTGCACGACAACGACCGGCTGGTCGACGTCGCCATCACCGACGGCAACTGCCACATCCTGCTCTGCTCGAGTTCGGGCAAGGCGATCCGCTTCCACGAAGACGACGTGCGCGCGATGGGCCGCACCGCCGCCGGCGTGCGCGGCATCCGTCTCGGCGATGGTCACGAGGTCATCGCGCTGCTCATTGCCGGCAGCGGCGACATCCTCACCGCCACGGAAAACGGCTTCGGCAAACGCACGCCGCTCGCCGAGTTCCCGGTGCAGGGGCGCAGCGGCCAGGGCGTGATCGCGATCCAGACCTCCGACCGCAACGGCCGGATGGTCGGCGCCATCCAGGTGGACCCGGGCGACGAGGTGGTGCTGATCAGTGCGGTCGGCACCCTGGTGCGCACCGCGGTCGACGAGATCTCGCAGCAGGGCCGCAACACCCAGGGCGTGCGGCTCATCCGCCTCGACGACGGCGAGCGGCTGGTCGGACTCGACCGCATCATCGCCCTCGCCGACGAGGACGAGCCGGCGTAACCAAGCGACGACGACACCGCCGCGGGCAGCACCCGCGGCCATTCACCAGTGACCGGAGGCATCGGGCGATACATGGGTCGGATATTCAATTTCAGCGCGGGTCCGGCGACGTTGCCGCTGGAGGTGCTCGAGCAGGCGCAGGCCGAGATGCTCGACTGGAACGGGCGCGGTGCGTCCGTCATGGAAATCAGCCATCGCAGCAAGGCCTTCATCAAGGTGGCCGAGCAGGCCGAGGCCGACGTGCGCGAACTGCTCGCGGTGCCGCAGGACTACGCTGTGCTGTTCCTCCAGGGCGGAGCGACGCAGCAGTTCGCACTGCTGCCGATGAACCTGGCCGCACCCGACCAGACGGTCGATTACGTGGTCACGGGCCAGTGGTCGAAGAAGGCCGCTGCGGAGGCAAAAGTCCTGCGCCGGACCCATGTGGTCGCCGACGGTGCCGCCGGCAACTACACGGACATCCCCGCGCGTGCCGGCTGGCAGCTCACCCCCGGGGCAGCCTACGTGCACTACTGCCCGAACGAGACCATCGGCGGGCTGGAGTTCCATACCGTGCCCGAGGTGGGCAGCGTGCCGCTGGTGGCCGACATGTCCTCGACGATCATGTCGCGGCCCGTGGATGTCACGCGCTTCGGGGTGATCTATGCCGGCGCACAGAAGAACATCGGTCCGGCGGGCCTTGTGCTCATGATCATCCGCCGCGACCTGCTGGAGCGCGTCGCCGACACCGTGCCGAACATCCTGCGCTATGCGGCGCAGGCGAAGGAAGGCTCGATGCTCAACACCCCGGCAACCTACTCCTGGTACATCGCCGGGCTGGTGTTCGCCTGGCTCAGGCGTCGTGGCGGGCTGGACGCCATGGCCGCGATCAATCGCCGCAAGGCCGACAAGCTCTACCGCGCCATCGATGAATCCGGTTACTACCGTAACCCCGTCGCGCTCGCCCACCGCTCGTGGATGAACGTGCCCTTCACGCTGCCGCGGCCGGAACTCGACGCGCCGTTCCTCGCCGGCGCGGAAAAGGCCGGCCTTTCCGAACTCAAGGGCCACCGCTCGGTGGGCGGCATGCGTGCCAGCATCTACAACGCCATGCCCGAGGCTGGCGTCGATGCGCTGATCGACTACATGGCGGATTTCGCCCGGCGCAACGGCTAGGCGGGCAACGAAACAGGACCGAGACGATGTACAAGATCCTCACCCTGAACAACATTGCCGTGCAGGGCCTTGCCCGGCTGCCGCGCGAGCGTTACGAGGTCGCCTCCGAGATCGGTCATCCGGATGCGATCATGGTGCGTTCGGCCAAGATGCACGACATGGAACTGCCCGCCTCGGTGCTTGCCGTGGGGCGTGCCGGTGCCGGCGTGAACAACATCCCGGTGGACAAGCTCTCGAGGCGCGGCATCCCGGTGTTCAACGCACCCGGTGCCAATGCCAACGCGGTCAAGGAACTGGTGCTGGCGGGCATGCTGCTCGCGGCACGCAACCTCTGTCACGCCTGGGATTTCACCCGCGCGTTGCCGGGCGAAGGCGCCGATCTCGACAAGGCGGTCGAGGCCGGCAAGAAGAAGTTCGTCGGTTTCGAGCTGCCGAGCCGCACGCTCGGCGTCATTGGCCTCGGCGCCATCGGTGTGCAGGTGGCGAACGCGGCGCTCGCACTCGGCATGCGTGTCATTGGTTTCGATCCGCAGATCACGATCGACCGCGCCTGGGCACTGTCCTCGGGCGTCGAAAAGGCGCGCAGCCTCGAGGAACTCTTCAGCCGCGCCGACGTGATCACGCTGCACGTGCCGCTCGCGGACGGCACACGCGGGCTCGTCAACGAGACGCGCATCCGCCTCATGCCCGGCGCCGGCGTGATCCTCAATTTCGCCCGCGGCGAGATCGCCGACGAGGCGGCCGTACTCGCCGCGCTTGCCGCCGGCAAGCTGCAGGCCTATGTCTGCGATTTCCCGAGCCGCCGGCTGATGGCCGAACCGAAGGTCATCGCGCTGCCGCATCTGGGTGCCTCGACCGAGGAGGCCGAGGTCAACTGCGCTGTCATGGTGGCCGATACCCTCCGTGGGTACCTAGAGAACGGGCTGGTGCGCCACTCGGTCAACTTCCCGGACGCCGACCTGCCGCGCATGGACGCCCATCGCATCACGGTGGCGAACGCCAACGTGCCGAACATGGTCGGGCAGATTTCCGGCTGCCTCGGCGATGCGGGCCTGAACATCGCCGACCTGCTCAACAAGAGCCGCGGCAACCTCGCCTACACCATCGTCGATCTCGACGGCATGCCGTCGCCGGCGGTGCTGGCGAAGATCCGCGGCATCGAGGGTGTGCTCGGCGTGCGCGACCTCGGCCGGCCGCAGACGGCCTGAACCAGAGCCCGCCATGGCGAAGAAAGAGGTTCGCACCCGCAAGCGCGCTCCCGCAGCGTCCGGGGATCTCGCCTCGATGCGCCGGAGCATCGATGCGCTCGATACGCAGATCGCCGGCCTCATCAGCGAACGGGCCCGCTGGGCGCAGCGGGTGGCGCTCGCCAAGGGCAAGCCCGGTGAGGGGCGCGCCATCGATTACTTCCGCCCCGAACGCGAGGCCGAGGTGCTGCGCGGCGTGGTCGCCCGCAACCAGGGACCGCTCACCAACGAGGAAATGGTGCGGCTGTTCCGCGAGATCATGTCGGCCTGCCTCGCGCAGGAGGAGCCGCTGAAGGTCGGCTACCTCGGCCCGGAGGGCACTTTCAGCCAGTCGGCAGTGTTCAAGCACTTCGGCCACTCGGTGCGCGCGCTGCCGCTCGCTGCCATCGACGAGGTCTTCCACGAGGTCGAGTCGGGCGCTGCCGACTTCGGTGTCGTGCCGATCGAGAACTCGACCGAGGGCACGGTCAATCACACGCTCGACCTGTTCCTCGGCTCGCCGCTGAAGATCTGTGGCGAGGTCGAGTTGCGGGTGCACCAGCACCTGCTTGGGACGATGAAGTCCCTCGACAAGGTGGTGCGTGTGTGTGCCCACCCGCAGTCGCTGGCGCAGTGCCGGGCCTGGCTGAAGGAGTACCTGCCGGGCGTGCCGCTGGTGGATGTCACCAGCAACGCCGAGGGCGCGCGCCGGGCGCGCGACGAAGCCGGCACGGCCGCGATCGCCGGTGATGCCGCGGCCGAGGTCTACGGGCTCGGCAAGCTGGTCGCCGAGATCGAGGACCGGCCCGACAACACCACGCGCTTCCTGGTCGTCGGCCGCAAACTGCTTGCGCGCAGCGGCGACGACCGCACCACGCTGCTCATCTCGAGCGGCAGGACCGACGATCCCGGCGCGCTGCACCGGCTCCTCACACCGCTCGCCGCGGCCAAGATCAACCTGACGCGCATCGAGTCGCGCCCCTCGCGTCGGCGCAAGTGGCACTACGTCTTTTTCCTCGACCTCGACGGCCACGTCGAGGATCCGGCGGTGGCTCGCGCCCTGCAGCGCCTGCAGCGCGAGGCTGACCTGTTCCGCGTGCTCGGCTCCTACCCGAAGGCCATTCTCTAGGCCCGGCATGAAGCGGTCCGCTGGGCCCGAGCGCAGCCCCGCCGCGGCGGGCGACCCGGCATGAAGGCCTTCACGGCCGGTCGTGCCGAGGAGGTGCGCGGCATCCTGCGCGTCCCGGGCGACAAGTCGATTTCGCACCGCGCCCTCATGCTCGGCGCGATTGCTACGGGCCGCACCGAGGTCACCGGCTTCCTGCCGGGCGAGGATTGCCTGGCCACGCTCGCGGCTGTCGAGGCGATGGGCGTCGTCGTGGAACGCTGCGCCACGACCCGCGTGACGCTCGACGGCGTCGGCCTGCGCGGCCTGCGCGCGCCGGCGGGCCCGCTCGACATGGGCAACTCGGGTACGGCGATGCGCCTGTTCGCCGGCCTGCTCGCCGGCCAGGCTTTCGACACCACGCTGGTCGGCGACGAATCGCTGTCGCGCCGGCCGATGGAGCGAGTCGCCGCACCGCTGCGCACCATGGGTGCCGTGCTCGACACGACCGGCGGGCGCGCCCCGCTGCATGTGCGTGGCGGTCACCGGCTGCGCGGCATCGCCTACGACATGCCGGTGGCGAGTGCCCAGGTCAAGTCGGCGATCCTGCTCGCCGGGCTTTACGCTGCTGGGCCGACGACCGTGCGCGAGCCGGCCATCACGCGCGACCACACCGAACGCATGCTCGCGAGCTTCGGCCAGCCCGTCACCCAGCAGGGCGGGTCGGTGACCCTGGTGCCGGCCGGGAGCCTCACCGGTGGCGCCATCGACGTGCCGGGCGATCTTTCATCGGCGACCTTCGTGCTGCTCGCCGGTGCGCTCGCGCGCCGCGGCGAGGTCGTCGTCGAACACG
>CAYQAR010000079.1:0-11641 GCA_964415505.1 uncultured Chromatiaceae bacterium
CGTACTTGCGGTACTCGTCGAGCGTGGTCGCGCCCACGCAGTGCAGTTCGCCGCGGGCGAGCGCCGGCTTCAGCATGTTGCCGGCGTCCATGGCGCCCTCGGCCTTGCCGGCGCCGACCATGGTGTGCAGCTCGTCGATGAACAGGATCACCTGGCCTTCCTGTTTCGCCAGGTCGTTCAGCACCGCCTTCAGGCGCTCCTCGAACTCGCCGCGGAACTTGGCCCCGGCGATGAGCGCGCCGAGATCGAGCGCGAGCAGGCGCTTGCCCTTCAGCCCCTCCGGTACCTCGCCGTTGACGATGCGCTGGGCCAGGCCCTCGACGATGGCGGTCTTGCCCACGCCCGGCTCGCCGATCAGCACCGGGTTGTTCTTGGTGCGCCGCTGCAGCACCTGGATGGTGCGGCGGATCTCGTCGTCGCGGCCGATGACCGGGTCGAGCTTGCCGGCAGCGGCCCGCTCGGTGAGATCGACGGTGTACTTCTCCAGCGCCTGGCGCGTCTCCTCGGCGTTGGGGTCGTCGACCTTCGCGCCACCGCGCAGCTCGCCGATCGCCTGGTCCACGGCGCCGCGCACCACGCCCGCCTCGCCGAGAATGCGCCCGAGCGTGCCCTTGTCGGCGCAGGCGGCGAGCAGGAACAGCTCGCTCGACAGGTACTGGTCGCCGCGCTCCTGGGCAAGCTTGTCGGTGACGTTGAGGAGCCGTGCAAGGTCGCTGGAAACGGCCACGTCGCCGCCCGCGCCCTCCACGGTCGGCAGCCGGTCGAGGGCTTCGCCGAGGCGCGAACGCAGCACGTTGACATTGGCGCCCGCCCGCGTCAGCAGCGGGCGCACCGTGCCGCCCTGCTGGTCGAGCAGCGCCAGCATCACGTGCAGCGGGTCGATGAACTGGTGGTCGCGACCGACGGCGAGCGACTGCGCGTCGGCGAGCGCCATCTGGAACTTGCTGGTGAGCTTGTCCATCCGCATCGGGCGGGCTCCGGAAATCCTTACGTCGCGGCTAACATGGGGTCGTCGGCGGGGGAATTCAACCGATCACGATAAGCAGATCCTTCGCGTCGACCGGCAGGCCGGGCCGGGCGATCACCTCGACGACCTCGCCACCCGTCTCGGCGCGCACGGCCGCCTCCATCTTCATGGCCTCGAGCGTGACGACGACATCGCCCCGCGCGACCTTCTGGCCGACCGCGACCGCCACCGTGACGACGCGGCCCGGCATCGGCGCACCGACGTGCCGTGCGTTGCCGGGCTCGACCTTGCGCTGGGGCGGACGGCGGGCGACCTGGTTGCGGTCGGCGACCCGCACCGAGCGCGGCTGGCCGTTCAGCTCGAAGAACACCGTGCGCGTGCCGTCGTCGTGGGTTTCGCTCACCGCGACATAGGTCACGATCAGCGTCTTGCCGCGCTCGAGATCGATGCTGATCTCCTGGCCCGGTTCCATGCCGTAGAAGAACACCGGGGTCGGCAGGCGACCCATGTCACCGTACGCGGCACGATCCTTCGCGTAGTCGATGAACACCCGCGGGTACATCAGGTACGAGGCGAGCTGCTGGTCGGTGACCTCCCGGCCGATCTGCTGCGCGACATCCTGGCGCGTCGCCTCGAGGTCGACCGGTGGCAGCAGGGCACCGGGGCGCACCGTGAGCGGCGCGGCGCCGTTCAGCACCTTCGCCTGAAGCACCGGCGGGAAGCCGTCCGCAGGCCGGCCGAGGTCGCCCCGCATCAGCTGCACGACCGACTCGGGAAACGCGATCGGCGTGGCCGGATCCTCGACCTGCGCGCGGCTGATCCCGCTCGTCACCATGATGAGCGCCATGTCGCCGACGACCTTCGAAGTCGGCGTCACCTTGACGATGTCGCCGAACATGGCGTTGACGTCGGCGTAGGCCTGCGCGACCTCAGGCCAGCGCGCCACGTCGATGCCGAGCGCGCGCGCCTGCTCGCGCAGGTTCGTGTACTGCCCGCCGGGCATCCCGTGCACGTAGACCTCCGAGGCGCCGGCGCGGATATCGCTCTCGAAGGCAGCGTAACCCTGGCGCACCTGCTCCCAGTACGAGGAGATCCGGCGCAGGTTGCCGGCGTCGACGCCGGAGTCGCGCTCACCGTGGCGCAGCGCCTCGACGATCGAGCCGAGGTTCGGCTGCGAGGTGAGCCCGCTCATCGCATCGATCGCGCCGTCGATGGCGTCGCAACCGGCCTCGACGGCCGCGAGTACGCTCGCCGCCGCGATGCCGCTCGTGTCGTGGGTGTGGAAGTGCAGCGGCAGCCCGGTTTCGGCCTTGAGCGCCGTAACGAGCGCGCGCGCCGCAGCCGGCCGGCACAGGCCGGCCATGTCCTTGATGCCGATGATGTGCGCGCCCGCGGCCTTGAGCTCGCACGCGAGCTTCACGTAGTAGTCGAGCGTGTACTTCTTCTCGCGCGGATCGGACAGGTTGCCCGTGTAGCAGATCGCCGCCTCGCAGAGCCGCCCGCTTTCGCGCACGGTATCCATCGCCACCCGCATGTTCTCGACCAGGTTGAGGGAGTCGAACACGCGGAACAGGTCGATGCCGCCGGCTGCTGCCTGCCTGACGAAGTAGCGCACGACGTCGTCCGGGTAGTTCGTGTAGCCGACCGCATTGGCACCGCGCAGCAGCATCTGCAGCAGCAGGTTGGGCATGCCTTCACGGAACTGTGCCAGCCGCTCCCAGGGGTCCTCCTTCAGGAAACGCATCGCGACATCGAAGGTGGCCCCGCCCCAGCATTCCACCGAGAAGAGCTGCGGCAGGAGTTCGGCGTAGTACGGGGCGATGGCGGCCATGTCGATGGTGCGCATGCGCGTGGCGAGCAGCGACTGGTGCGCATCGCGCATCGTCGTGTCGGTCAGCAGCACGCGTCGCTCAGCGAGCATCCACTGCGCGAACTTCTCGGGGCCGAGTTCGTCGAGCTTCTGCTTGGTCCCCGCTGGCGGCGCCGACCCGAGCGCGACCTTCGGCATCCGCGCGAGGGCGAAGTGTGCCGGGCGCGGGCGGCCCTTCGTCTCGGGGTTGCCGTTGACGATGGTCCCGGCGAGCCAGGTCAGCATGCGCGTGGCGCGGTCGCGCTTGCGCTGGAAGCGGAAGAGCTCCGGCGTCGTGTCGATGAACCGCGTGGTGTACTCCCCGCTCGCGAACGCCGGGTGCGTGATCACCTGGTCGAGGAAGCGCAGGTTCGTCACCACGCCGCGGATGCGGAACTCCCACAGCGCGCGGTGCATGCGTGCCGAGGTTTCCTCCGGCGTGGGTGCCCAGGCGGTCACCTTGACCAGCAGCGAGTCGTAGGAACGCGTGATGAGCGCGCCGGTGTAGGCCGTGCCGGCATCGAGCCGGATGCCAAAGCCTGCCGGGCTGCGATACGCCGTGAGCCGGCCGTAGTCCGGAATGAAGTTGTTGTCCGGATCCTCGGTCGTGACACGGCACTGCAGGGCGTGGGCGTGCACGCGGATCGCGTCCTGCGGCGGCACGCCACTCGCGGGCGTGCCGATGCGCGCCCCGGCGGCGATGCGGATCTGCGCCTTGACGATGTCGATGCCGGTCGCGCATTCGGTCACGGTGTGCTCGACCTGGATGCGTGGATTCACCTCGATGAAATAGAACCGGCCGGTGTCGGCATCCTGCAGGAACTCGATCGTGCCGGCGTTCAGGTAGCGCACAGCGTGCCCGATCGCGAGGCCGGCCGCACACAGCTCTGCGCGCTGTGCATCGGTCAGGAACACCGCCGGCGCGCGCTCGACCACCTTCTGGTTGCGCCGCTGCACCGTGCAGTCGCGCTCGTAGAGGTGCACGAGGTTGCCGTGGCTGTCGCCGAGGATCTGCACCTCGAGGTGGCGCGCGCGGCGCACCAGCTTCTCGAGATACACCTCGTCGTTGCCGAATGCGGCCTGGGCCTCGCGCCGCGCCACCGGCAGCAGCTCGGCGAGTTGGGCATCGCTCTCGATGACGCGCATGCCGCGACCGCCGCCACCCCAGCTCGCCTTGAGCATCACCGGGTAGCCGACCTCGTGCGCCAGCACCTGCGCGGTGGCGACGTCGGCGGGCAGCGGCGGTGTGGCCGGCATCACGGGCACGCCTGCCGCCACGGCCGTGTCGCGCGCCGAGACCTTGTTGCCGAGCGTGCGCATTATCGCCGGCGTCGGCCCGATGAAGATCAGGCCGGCGCGTCCGCAGGCCTCGGCGAATTCGGGGTTCTCCGACAGGAAACCGTATCCCGGATGGATGGCGTCGGCGTGGGCCTCGCGCGCGATCCGCAGCACGTCCTCGATGTCGAGGTAGGCTTCCACCGGCCCCTTGCCGCGACCGACGAGGTAGGCCTCGTCCGCCTTGGTCCGGTGCAGCGAGTACCGGTCCTCCTGCGAATAGATCGCGATCGTGCGGATGCCGAGTTCGGTGGCGGCCCGCATGATGCGGATGGCGATCTCGCCCCGGTTCGCGACCAGGATACTGCGAATGCGTGTCTCGCGGATTGCCACCGGAACCGCCCCGACCAGCCCGACGAATTTGGCAGCATAACCCGAACGGTACGCCGGGATGCGTGCGCCCGCAGTAGACTGGTGCCGGAGGTCGCTCGATGCAACCCATCCTTATCGTCGGTGCCGGACCGGTCGGCCTGGTTGCCGCCCTGCGTCTGGCCGCGCAGCGCGTGCCGGTGCTGCTGGTCGAGCGCGAACTCGCCCTGCCGCAGGACCTGCGCGCCTCGACCTTCCACCCGCCGACCCTCGAGATGCTCGATGAACCCGGCCTCACCGCCAGCCTGCTGGCTCGGGGCCTGCGCACACCGACCTGGCAGGTGCGCTGGCACGAGACCGGCGAGAAGGCCGAGTTCGACCTGGCGGTGCTTGCCGATGACACGCGCTACCCCTTCCGCCTGCAGGTGGAGCAGCGGGTCCTGTGCGCACTGGCCGCGGAACGTGCCCGCGCCGAGCCACTCATCGACCTGCGTTTCGGCTGCGAGCTGGTTTCGTTGACGCAGGACGCCGACGGGGTGGATGCCGTGCTGCGCGACGCGCAGGGTGCGGCCGTCACCGTGCGCACACCGTACCTGCTCGGCTGCGACGGTGCGCGCAGCACCGCGCGGAACCTGCTCGGGCTCGGCTTCGAGGGACTGACCTATCCTGAGACCACCATCCTCGCGACCACGACCTTCCCGTTCGAGGACCACCTGCCGGGGCTGTCGAACGTCAACTACTGCTGGTACGCGCAGGGCACCTTCAGCCTGCTGAAGCTGCCGGACACCTGGCGCGTGAGCCTGTATGCCGACGAGGGCGAATCCGCCGAGCGGGCCGCCACGCCGCAGGCCGTGGCAGCGAAACTGCAGCGCATCGTGCCGACGACCGCACCCTACCCCATCGGCGAAGTCAGGCCTTACCGCATCCACCAGCGCATCCTCGACGACTACCGGGTCGGGCGCGTGCTGCTCGCCGGCGATGCGGCCCACCTCAATTCGCCCTCCGGCGGCATGGGCATGAACGGCGGCATCCACGACGCCTGGAACCTGACGGAGAAGCTGCCGCGGGTCCTGCGCGGTGAGGCGCCCGATGCCCTGCTCGATGCCTACACCACCGAGCGCCGTGTGGTGGCGCTCGACGACATCCTGCGCCAGGCCCACGCCAACCGCCTGCGCATGCAGCAGCGCGACCCGGTCTACCGGCGCACCGAGCTCACGCGCCTGCAGGCCATCGCCGCCGATCCAGAGCAGGCGCGCGAGCATCTGCTGCGGACCTCGATGATCAGCGGCCTGCGCCGGGCCGCCGCGTGACGCCCATGCAGCGCGACTACGGCTGGAAGGGCAGGCTCGGTCTCGGCACGCCGCAGGCCAACCCCACCGTCGAGCCGGAAATGCGCCGGCTGCTCCTGCCAGCCGTGGAGTACTTCACCCTGCGACTGACCAGCGACAGCGCCGACGCGGCCACGCGGCTGCGCCAGTACCTGGAACACCTGCCCGTGCTCGTGCGCCAGTACGTCGACCTGCGTGTGGATGCCTTTCTCTTCGCCTGCACCGGCAGCTCCTACCTCCTGCCGGAGTCCACGGTACGCACCTGCCAGGACGCGGCGGCGGCGGTGCTCGGCGCGCGGGTCATCCTCGCCGCCGATGCCATCCGCGACTGGCTGCAGGCACACGGGGCCGCGCGCCTGGTGCTGCTCAGCCCCTATCCGGAGTGGCTCCACCAGCCGGCCCTCGCCTGGTGGCGCAACCAGGGGTTCTCGATCGTCGACAGCGCGCGGGTGGACATCGGCAGCGCGGATACCTACGGCATCTACCGCCAGCAGAGCAGCGCGGCACGACCCCTGCTCGAGCGCGCGCTCGCGGCCAGGCCCGACGCCGTGCTCATCTCCGGCACGGGCCTGCCGACATTGCCGTTGCTGCGCGAGCTTGGTGAACGCGGCCAGCTCGCCGTATCCTCGAACCTGGCACTGGCGACGGCAGGCCTCGGCGAACTGGGACTCCCGGTGACGACCAGCGACGACTGGCACCTCGACAGGGCGGACACATGAACCGGCAGGCGATACCCGCGCAGGTGACGTCATACATCGATGGCCGCTGGCAGCCGGCCGCCGGCGTGGCCTTGCCGGTGGTGAGCCCGGTTAGCGAAAAACCCATCGCTACCCTGCACGAGGCCGACGCGGCGCAGGTCGATGCGGCGGTGACCGCTGCCAGGCGCGCCTTCGAGGCGGCGACCTGGTCGGGTGCCGCGGTCGCCGAGCGCAAGCAGGTGCTGCTGCGCGTGCGCGATGGCATCCTCGCCCGCAGCGAGGAACTGGCGCAACTCGAAGTGGCCCACACCGGCGTGCCGATCGCCCAGGCACGTGGCCGGCACGTTCCCAGGGCAGCGCTCAATTTCGAGTTCTTCGCCGAATTCATCAGCCAGGCCTCTAGCCCGCTGTTCGACCAGAACCCCGATTACCTGACCTTCGTGCGCCACGAACCGGCTGGCGTGGCGGCACTGATCGCGCCCTGGAACGCCCCGCTCGCCCTGGCCACCATGAAGGTTGCCGGTGCGATCGCTTTCGGCAACAGTTGCGTGCTCAAGCCCTCGGAGTGGACTCCGCTCAGCTTCGTGCCGCTGATGCAGCTCCTCGCCGATGCCGGCGTGCCCGCGGGCGTGGTGAACCTCGTCAACGGTCGCGGGCCGGTGACCGGCAACGCGCTCGTCGGGCATCCCGGCGTGGATGTCGTCGCCTTCACCGGCGGTACCGCCACGGGCCGGCTCATCGGCGAGGCCGCCGGCCGTGGCCTGAAGAAGGTCGTCACCGAACTCGGCGGCAAGTCGGCCAACATCATATTTGCCGATGCCGATCTCGAGCGCGCGCTCGACGCCGCGCTGGTCGCGGTCTTCGCCAACAATGGCCAGCAGTGCTTGGCCGGGTCGCGCCTGCTGCTGCAGCGGCCGATCGCCGCGCAGTTCATCGAGCGTTTCGTGGCCCGCGTGCGGTCACTGCGTATCGGCGATCCTCTCGACACGGCGACCGAGATCGGCCCGCTCATCTCGGCGGCGCAGCGCGACCGGGTCCTGGCGTTCGCCGCTCAGGCCCGCACCGGGCCCGGGTACGAGGTGCTGTGTGGCGGGCGCGCCGCAGCATTGGCGCCGGGGTTCTACGTGGAGCCGACCGTGGTGCGGGCGACGTCGAACAGCCTGCCCGTCTGTCGCGAGGAGATCTTCGGGCCGTTCGTGACCATCCTCGAGTTCGACGACGCCGAGGAGGCCTTCGCCATCGCCAACGATTCGCAGTTCGGGCTGGTGTCGTACGTGTGGTCGGCGAGCCTCGCCACCGTCACCGCGGCGCTGCGGGCCCTGCGCGCGGGCGTCATCTGGGTCAACACCCCGCTCACCCGTGAACTGCGCGCGCCTTTCGGCGGTTACAAGAACTCGGGCGTCGGCCGCGACGGCGGCGCCTGGAGTCGGGCGCTGTTCACGGAGGAGAAGACCGTGACCATCCCGGTCCGCGATTTTCCGATCCTGCGCATGGGCAGCAGCGGTGGCGCGTGACTGCGCCAGCCGTCGCTCCCGGCGCGCGAATTCGAGTCACAGGGTCACCACCAGCACCGGAGGAATGCCGATGATCCGCCACACGTTTGCACTGCCTGCCCTCGTCGCCTGCCTGTGGATACCCGCTAGCCCCGCTGCCGATGCGCCGCCGCTCTGTGCCAACGCCGAACAGGCCGCGAAGGTGCGCGAGTTCTACGCGACACCCACTGCGGCGGCACCGTTCCAGGCCGCACCGAAGATCGGCCTACCCGAGGCGATCGTGCTCAGCGCGCTGCCGGCCGACAAGGCGATCGGCACCCCGGGTAGCGCCTTCGTCGAGGTCTGGAAGTCCCTGCAGGAGTGGGACCGCGCGCTGACGCTGGTCCTCAAGGGTGGCCACGTGTTCGAGATTTTCGGCAAAGCGCAACCCGGCGCGCCGTCGAAGACCAGCCAGTACTACAATCTCGAGTACCCCGCGGCCGGCCTCGGCGGCCACCTGCGCCCGGACCTCATCGCGGCGATCTACGTCGTTTCCCTGCAGACGCGCGAAGGACCGCTGCGCGGCGTCTCCTTCGTCGATGGCAAAGGCGACAACGCCTTCAACGTGTTCCTGCTCGAGAACCAGAAACCGACCGCGGCCGAGGTGGCGCAGTTCGACCGGACGCGCGCGCTGGTCGCGGGCCTGCCGCGGGTGTGCCCGCCGCTGCCCTAGTCAGCGGTCGTCGGATCGATGACGGCCCTCACCTGGGCCACACTGTTCGCCGGGAAGCCGCCGCGGCGCGCGTGCTCGCGCACGAGTTCAGCGTCGGGTGCGATATAGACGCAGTACACCTTGTCGTCGGTGACGTAGCTGTGCACCCACTGGACGCCGGATCCCAGCGCATTGAGGACGCCGCAGGAGGTCTGCGAAATGGCCCTGAGGTCTGCCGCGGTCAATTTGCCCGCACCCGGAATCGCCCGTTCGATGACGAATTTCGGCATGGTCGTTCCCCGTCCGTCCGCGGCCGATGACTGCCGCCTGGCATGGATCATACGCGCCGGCGTGAGCTGCGGGTTGCCCTTCGACAGCGGCTTCTCGCCGACCATCACCCGGTGATAATCTGTGCGTCCGCCGCTGACCGGTTGCAGACCGAAGGCGGCCGCCCGGCTGGCGGCGCGATCCAGCTGCAGGACAACATCCAAGGAGTTCCCCGCCATGAAGAAGTCACTGGCCCTCGCCACAGCAGGGCTCACCCTGCTCGCCGCCTGCGGCGGCAAGCCGCCGGCAGAAACCGCGCCGCCCCCGGCACCGCCGGCGCCAGCAGCGGTGACGCCTGAACCGGTCACGGTGGAGGAGATCATCGAGAAGTCCGCCGTGGTCGAGGCGATCGATCTCGAGCACCGCCTCGTCACACTGAAGGCAGACGATGGCGAAGTCGCCACGATCCAGGTCAGCGACGAGGTGCGAAACCTGCCGCAGGTCAAGGCCGGCGACCGCGTCGTGGCACGCTACTACCAGGCCATCGGCGCGCAGATCCGGACAGCGACGACACCCGATTCGCCGACCGTCGAGCTGGAGACGGTGCGGGCACCGGAGGGAGCAAGCCCCTCCGGCGCTATCGGGCACCGGGTGACCGTCCCGGTGACGATCGCCACCGTCAGGAACGACGGCAAGCTGGTGTCGTTCTACGGTGAGGACGGCCTCATGCGGGTCATCGAGGTGCAGCGGCCCGAAGGGCAGGAATTCGCGCGCGGCCTGAAGGAAGGCGACAAGGTGGAACTGACCTACACCGAGGCCGTGGCCATCAGCGTCGAGCCTGCGCCTGCGCCTCAGGCGCCGTGACGGCCAGCACTGCCCGACAACAACCAGATCAGGAGAGAACCTTCATGCACAGGCTACAACTGATTCCGGTCATCCTCGGTGTCCTGCTCGCCACTGCCGCAGGAGCCGAGGACTTCGACGGTTCCAGGCGCATGGACTGCACCGCCCTGAAAGGCCATGACTGCCTCGCGGACATGAACCAATGCAGCCGGTTGAAGCCGGAGGGCGACAGCCAGCCCGTGCTCAGCGTCGACGTCGCGGCAAAGCAGGTGAAGTCTCCGTTTCGCACCGCACTGCTGCCGATCGGCAACGTGGCGAACAACCGGGAAAATCTCGTGCTCCAGGGTACCGATCTGCAGTTTGCCTGGAGCGCGATGATCCACCGGACGACGGGTGCGATGACGATCTCGATCGCCGACCGCAAAGGCGCTTACGTTATCTTCGCGCAGTGTGCGCTCGCCACCCCGCCGGCACCGACACCGACCACTCCTGAATGAGGAACCGCGGCTGCCGCCTGACGCTGCCGACGATCCCGTCGGGATAAGCTTTCAGCGGCAGCTGCGATCGTTCCCTCAGCCCGCCAGCCACACCAGTGTGGCCTGGCGGCCGCAGTTGCCGTCGCGGCGATGGGAAAAGAAGCGTCCCGGGTCGCTGGCGGTGCACAGGTTGCCGCCGTAGACCTGCGTGACGCCGCCTGCCGCGAGCCGGGCGCGCGCTACCCGGATCATGTCGAACTGCCAGCGGCCACGCGCATTCGGCACAAAGGCGCCGGACGCACCGGGGTCGGCGGCGAGGAAGGCATCCCGTACCTCGGCTCCCACCTCGTAGGCCGGTGCGGCGATCGCCGCACCGATCCAGGCGAGGATGCCGCCAGGCTCGACGCCGCGCGCTGCCAACGCCGCGATCGTGGCCTCGACCACGCCCGCTGCGAGCCCGCGCCAGCCGGCGTGGACTGCGGCGACGTGGGTGCCCGCCTGGTCGCAGAGCAGGATGGGCAGGCAGTCGGCGGTGAGCACGGCGCAGACCTGCCCTGGGGCAGCAGAAATCATCGCGTCGGCCTCGGTACCGCAGCCGTCGGCGCCAGCGTCCGCCACGCGCACGCCGTGCACCTGCCGCAGCCAGTGCGGTTCCTGCGGTAACTCCAGGGCTGCGCGCAACCGTGCGCGGTTCCCAGCGACTGCCGCAGGATCGTCACCCACGTGGTCGCCGAGGTTGAGGCTCACCCAGGCGCCCGTGCTCACCCCGCCGGCACGGGTCGTCGCCGCGGCACGCACCACGGCCGGTGCCGGCCAGTCGGGCACGATCACCACCAGGCTCATCGCGCAGGTTCCGGCCAGGGCAGCGCCTCGAGGCGCGCCGCGGCGGCGAGCGAACCGGTGAGTTCGGCGAGCAGCGCACGCAGGTCGGCGGGCAACGGGCAAATGAACTGCAGCCACGCACCGGTCGCCGGGTGCTGGAAGCGCAGCGCGCAGGCGTGCAGCGCCTGGCGCCGCAGCCCACGCAACGCGGCGACCAGCGCGGGGCTTGCCCCGGCCGGCACGCGCGGGCGGCCGCCATACAGCGGATCGCCGACGATCGGGAAGCCGATATGCGCCAGGTGCACGCGGATCTGGTGGGTCCGGCCGGTCTCGAGGCGCACCGCGAGCCAGCTGTGCGCGGCGAAACGCGCCAGTACCCGGTAATGGGTCACCGCTTCGCGACCGCCCTCCACCACCGCCCGGCGCAGGCGCTGCGTGGGGTGGCGGCCGAGCGGCGCATCGACGGTACCGCCGGCTGTGACTACGCCATTGACGAGCGCACGGTACTCGCGCGTGATGCGCCGCTCCTGCAGGTCACGGGTGAGATGCGTGTGGGCCGGCAG
>CAYQAR010000080.1:0-10635 GCA_964415505.1 uncultured Chromatiaceae bacterium
CCGTTGTTGTCGGTGAGCGTGCCGTGGTCCATCACCTGCAGCAGCAGGTTGAACACCTCGGGATGCGCCTTCTCGATCTCGTCGAGCAACAGCACCGCGTGGGGATTCTTGCTGACTGCCTCGGTAAGCAGTCCGCCCTGGTCGAAGCCGACATAGCCGGGCGGCGCTCCGATCAGGCGCGACACCGTGTGCCGCTCCATGTACTCGGACATGTCGAAGCGGATGAGCTCGATGCCGAGGCAATGGGCGAGCTGGCGGGTGACCTCGGTCTTGCCCACGCCCGTCGGGCCGGCGAACAGGAACGCGCCGACCGGCTTCTCCGCCTCGCGCAGGCCGGAGCGGGCCATCTTGATCGCCGCGGCAAGGGCCTCGATGGCCTGATCCTGGCCGAAGATGACGAGCTTGAGGTCGCGCTCGAGGTTACGCAGCTGGTCGCGGTCGGAGGCCGAGACGCTCTTCGGCGGGATCCGCGCGATGCGCGCCACCACCTGCTCGATCTGCGGCACGTCGACCACCTCGCTGCGCGTGGCAGCAGTGGAGAGCCGCAGGCTGGCACCGGCCTCGTCGATGACATCGATGGCCTTGTCGGGCAGCTGGCGTTCGTTGATGTGGCGCGCCGAGAGTTCGGCGGCCGCTTCGAGTGCCTGGTCGGTGTAGCGCACGCCGTGGTGCTCCTCGAAGCGTGAGCGCAGGCCCTTGAGGATGGCCACCGTCTCGGGCACCGAGGGCTCGGGCACGTCGATCTTCTGGAAGCGGCGCGCGAGCGCGTGGTCCTTCTCAAAGATGTGGCGGTATTCGCGGTAGGTGGTCGAGCCAATGCAGCGCAGTTCGCCGTTGGCGAGCACCGGCTTGATCAGGTTCGAGGCGTCGAGCACGCCACCGGACGCTGCGCCCGCGCCGATGACGGTGTGGATCTCGTCGATGAACAGGATTGCTCCGGGCTGTTTTTTCAGCTCGGCGAGCACCCCTTTCAGGCGTTTCTCGAAATCACCGCGGTACTTGGTACCGGCCAGCAGCGAGCCCATGTCGAGCGCATAGATGGTGCAGTCCTTGAGCACATCCGGCACCTGACCATCGACGATCATCTTGGCCAGGCCCTCGGCGAGCGCGGTCTTGCCCACACCGGCCTCGCCGACATACAGCGGATTGTTCTTGCGCCGCCGGCACAGCACCTGGATGGTGCGCTCGATCTCGGCCTGCCGGCCGATCAGCGGATCGATGCGCCCCTCGGCCGCGCGCCGGTTGAGATTGGCGGCGTAGTTCTCGAGTGGACTGCCGCCGGCATCGCCCTCGGCCTCCTCGCCCTCCGGGCTGCGCGTACCGCTGGTGCGCCGCTCGCCGAGCTTGGCGAGACCATGCGAGATGAAATTCACCACGTCCAGACGGGTGACGTCGTGCAGGCCGAGCAGGTACACCGCATGGCTCTGCTTCTCGCCGAAGATCGCCACCACGACGTTCTCGCCCCGGACTTCCTTCTTGCCGCTCGATTGGACGTGGAATACCGCCCGCTGCAGCACGCGCTGGAAACCCAGCGTCGGCTGCACGTCCTGGTCGTTCTCGCCCTTGAGGCGTGGCGTCGACTGGTCGATGAACTCCTCGAGTTCGCGGCGCAGCCGCTCGAGGTCCGCACCACAGGCCTTGAGGATCTCGGCCACGGCAGGAATGTCGAGGATCGCGAGCAGCAGGTGCTCTACCGTCATGTACTCGTGGCGGTTGGAACGGGCCTGCTGGAAGGCCTCGTTCAGGCAGTATTCGAGTTCGCTGCTGAGCATGATGGCCTCAGGTCTCCTCGAGGGTGCAGAGTAAGGGATGCTGGTGCTGCTGGGCGTAGGAGGTAACCTGCGCCACCTTGGTCTCGGCGATCTCGAAGGTAAAGACGCCGCACACGCCCTTGCCCCTGGTGTGCACCTCGAGCATCACGCGCGTCGCCTTCGGCCGGTCCATGGCGAAGATCGTCTCCAGCACGTCCACGACGAACTCCATCGGAGTGTAGTCGTCGTTGATCAGGATGACCCGGAAAAGCGGTGGCTTCTTCAGCCGCGGCCGCGCTTCCTCCACCGCCAGGCCGCGGCCGTCCTCAGGGCGGTTTCCGGGCTGATTGCCGTCATTTGCCATGCAAAAAACCGAACCGGGACAGCAGCCTTGGCGATGCTTCCCATCTTAGCGTCAAACCCGCGGTACGCCAGCGTCCGCACTGTTCAAAACGGGCGTTAAGTCTCACCCGCATGTCGATGCTCCGCAACACAATAGATGGCACCCTGCTCACTTACCCCAAGCCCTTGATTATGCTACCTTGCCTCGACCCGGAACCCTGCCGTCGGCGCGGCGGCGCCGGGGTGCGCCGCGGGGTACTCCGTTGAACCTGTCCCAGCTCACAGCACAGTGGCACGCTCGCAGCCCGCAGGCCCTCGCGGCCCAGGCAAGCGCCGTGCTGCCGTTCTGGTTCTCGCTCGTGCTGGTCCTCGCCATCGGCTACTACGCCGCACGCCTGCTGTGGCTGCTGGTTCCCGCGGGTGAGCCCCCGGCATGGACCCCGCCGCCGTTCGACGGCGGTACGGCGCGTGCGCAACCCGGGGTGGCGGACGCGGCGGCGTATGCCGGGATCGCCGATGCCCATCTCTTTGGCCAGGCGAGTGCCGCGGATGCCGACCCGGCCCTCACCAGCGGCGCCCAGGCGCCCGAGACGCAGCTCAACCTGCAGCTGCGCGGCGTGGTGGCGACGCTCGACGCACGCTTCGCCCATGCCATCATCGCCGACGGCTCCGGCAACGAGAAGGTGTATTTCCTCAAGGATGCCCTGCCGGGCGGCGCCGTCCTGCAGCAGGTGCAGGCCGACCGCGTCCTGCTCAGCCGCGGTGGCATCGTCGAGGCGTTGCTGCTGCCGAAGCTGCCCCAGGGCGGCACCGTTGCCGGCCCGGTAGCCGCGCGGCCCGCGTTCCAGCCCCTGGCCCGCCGCCAGGCGGCGTCGATGCAGGACGTGGTGACGCAAAACGCCAGCAGCATCACCGAAATCATCCGCCCGCAGCCGTTCATGCCGAACGGCGAACTGAAGGGCTACCGCATCTATCCCGGACGCAACCGCGAGACGTTCGTCGCCCTCGGCCTGCAGCCTGGGGACCTCGTCACGGAAATCAACGGCATGCTCCTCAACAATCCTGCCCAGGCGATGGAGCTGTTCCGCTCGCTGGCCGACACGACGTCCGTGACCGTGACCATCGAACGCAACGGCCAGCCGCAGACCCTCACGCTCGACACCACGCAGGTGGCGAGCGCCAGCGGCGGGCCGGCCCCTGCCGGCGCGACACCCGCACCCGGACCCGCGCCCGCACCCGGTACGGCCAGCGAGTGAGCCACGGCGAGCGCCCCGCACGGAGACCACGATTGGCTAACCGCATCCCAGCACTGGCAGCCCTGCTCCTCGCCGCGACCCTGGCGGGCATGCCGGTCCACGCGCAGCAGCAGTCGCCGCAGGGCACGATCACGCCCAACTACAAGGACGCCGACATCCGCCAGGTCATCGAGGCGGTCGGCGCGGTGACGGGCCGCAATTTCATCCTCGACCCGCGCGTCAAGGCGCAGGTGACGATGCTGTCCTCGGCACCGATGACAGCCGATGCGTTCTACGAGGCATTCCTGTCGATCCTCTCCGTCTACGGCTTCGTCGCCGTGCCCTCCGGCGACCTGGTGAAGATCCTGCCCGATGCCAATGCACGGCAGATCCCCGGTGCCGAACTCAGCGCCGGTGGCGGGCGTCGTGCCGACGACCTCGTCACCCGCATCCTGACGGTGCGCAACGTGGCGGCCGCCCAGCTGGTGCCGATCCTGCGGCCGCTGATCCCGCAGTACGGCCACCTCGCCGCTCACCCGCCGTCGAACATCCTCATCATCTCCGACCGTGCCGCCAACGTGGAACGCCTGGTGCGCATCATCGAGCGCATCGACCAGGAGAGCAGTTCCGACTACGAGGTCATCCGCCTCGAGAATGCCTCGGCGGCCGAGGTGGTGCGTGTCGTGACCACGCTTGGCCAGGGTGCCAAGACCGAGGGCGCAGCAGCCAGCTCCGCCACGCTGGTGGCCGACGAACGCACCAACAGCGTGCTGGTGAGCGGCGACAAGAACGAGCGGCTGCGGTTGCGCACGCTGGTCGCCCACCTCGACACGCCGCTGCAGGAAGGCGGTGACACACGGGTGCGCTACCTGCGCTACGCCGACGCCAAGGACCTCGCCACCAAGCTGCAGAGCCAGTACCAGAAGCAGGCCGGCCCGGCCGCGGCCGGGCAGAACGCCCCGCCCACCGAGAAGGGCGAGATCACGATCTGGGCCGACGAGTCGACCAACGCGCTGATCATCACCGCCCCACCCAAAATCATGAAGGGCATGATGGCGGTGATCGACAAGATCGACATCCGGCGCATGCAGGTGCTGGTGGAATCGCTGATCGTCGAAGTCTCCGCCGACAAGGCCTCCGAACTCGGCGTCAACTGGGCCGTGGGCGATGCCGACCTCGACAACGCCATCGGCATCACGCGCTTCGACTCCCCGGTCGCCGGCAGCGGCGGCGTGGTCGGGCTCGCCGGCGCGATCAAGGGCGACGATCCGGCACTCACCGCCGCCGCGCTCGGCAAGGGCCTCAATCTCGGCGTCGGGCGGCTGTCCGATTCAGGCCTGAGTTTCGCCGCGCTGATCACTGCGCTCGCCTCCGACGGCTCGACCAACATCGTCGGCACCCCGGTGCTGGTGACCATGGACAACGAGGAAGCCGAGATCAAGGTCGGCCAGGAAGTGCCGTTCGTCACCGGCCAGTACACGAACACCGGCGCCACGGGCGGCAACACCGCGGTCAACCCCTTCCAGACGATCCAGCGCGAGCAGGTCGGCCTGACGCTGAAGCTCACCCCGCAGATCAACGAGGGCGACGCGGTGCTGCTGAAGATCGAGCAGGAACTCTCGGCCCTCGCCGCCAACGTGCGCGGCGCTTCCGACCTGGTCACCACCAACCGCACCATCACCACCTCGGTCATCGTCGAGGACGGTGGCACGCTGGTGCTGGGCGGCCTGATCCAGGACGACCTCACCGAGACGCAGCAGCGCGTGCCGATACTCGGCAGCATCCCGCTGCTCGGCCAGCTGTTCCGCGTCGACAGCACCACCAAGAAGAAGACCAACCTGATGGTCTTCATCAAGCCGACCATCCTGCGCGACGATGCCCAGGCCGCTTTCGAGACCAACGCCAAGTACAACTACGTGCGCGACCAGCAGGTCGCGCAAAACCCGGACAAGGTCCGCCTCATGCCGGGCGAGACGCGCCCGCTGCTGCCGCCGCTCGCCCCGGCGTCGCCACCCGCGCTCGACCTGCGGCGGCTGCGCATCGATGACGGTACCACCGGCAGCGCCGCTGCCGCGCCAGGGAGCGAAGCCAGTGGCAACGCCGGCACCCCAGGACCCCGGTGAGCTGACGGTCGAGCTGCCGGCGGAACCGGCGCCTGCTGCCACCACTGCCCGCCTCCTGCCCTTTGCTTTCGCCAAGCGCCACGGCGTCCTGGTGCTCGGCTACGTCGACGGCCGTGCCCGCGCGCTGGCGCGTCCCGACACAGCACCACTCGCACTTGCCGAGACGCGGCGCTTCATCGGCGTGCCGCTGCTGCTCGAGGTGGTCGCCGCCGAGGAATTCGACGCCCGCCTGCAGGAGACCTACGAGCGCGAGTCGAACTCCACCATGCAGATGGTCGAGGGCCTCGGCGAGGACACCGATCTCTTCCAGGTGGCCCAGCAGCTGCCCGAGCCCTCCGACCTGCTCGAGAGCGACGACGACGCGCCGATCATCCGCCTGATCAACGCGGTGCTGACCTCCGCGGTCAAGGAAAACGCCTCGGACATCCACATCGAGCCCTACGAGAACCGGCTCGTCATCCGCTTCCGCATCGACGGCGTGCTGCGCGAGGTGCTGCAGTCGCGCCGCGCGGTGGCGCCACTGGTGGTTTCACGCATCAAGGTCATGTCGAAGCTCGATATCGCCGAGAAGCGCCTGCCGCAGGACGGCCGGATTTCGCTGCGCATCGCCGGCCGCGCCGTCGACGTGCGCGTCTCGACGATTCCGTCGGGCCACGGCGAACGGGTCGTGCTGCGTATTCTCGACAAACAGGCGGGGCGCCTGAATCTCGACTCTCTCGGCATGGACCAGGCGACCCAGTCGCTGATGGATGAGCTGATCCACAAGCCACACGGAATCCTCCTCGTGACGGGCCCCACGGGTTCGGGCAAGACCACCACGCTCTACGCCGCGCTCGAACGCCTGAACGACAACACGCGCAACATCATGACGGTCGAGGACCCGATCGAGTACTACATCGACGGCATCGGCCAGTCCCAGGTCAATACCAAGGTCGAGATGACCTTCGCCCGCGGCCTGCGCGCCATCCTGCGCCAGGACCCCGACGTGGTGATGGTCGGCGAGATCCGCGACCTCGAGACCGCCGAGATCGCCGTGCAGGCGAGCCTCACCGGTCACCTGGTGCTCTCCACCCTGCACACCAACACCGCGGTCGGTGCCGTCACCCGCCTGCGCGACATGGGCATCGAACCGTTCCTGCTCTCCTCGAGCCTGGTCGGCGTGCTGGCGCAGCGGCTGGTCCGTGTGCTCGACCCCGAGCATCGCGAGGCCTACACCGCCGCGGAGTACGAGTGCCGGATGCTCGGCATCGATCCGGGCCAGCCACCCACGCTGTACCGCCCGCGTGCCGACGTCCCCGGCGGCGCCGGCTACAAGGGCCGCACCGGCATCTACGAACTGGTCACGATCGACGACGAACTGCGCACCATGATCCACGACGGCTCCGGCGAACACGAACTCGAACGCCACGCGCGCACGCGCGGCCCGAGCATCCGCGACGACGGCCTGAAGAAGGTGCTCTCCGGCGTGACCACGCTCGAGGAAGTGCTGCGTGTCACCCGCGCCAACTGAGGCGGCGCGAACCGCAGCAATCGGCTGATGGGTGCCTTCGAATACACGGCAGTCGACGCCGGCGGCCGCGAGACCCGTGGCGTCATCGAGGGCGACACGCCACGGCAGGTGCGCCAACTGCTGCGCGAGCGCCGCCTGCTGCCGCTCACGGTCACGGAGGTGGCCGAAAAGGAAGCGAGCCGCCAGCAGTCGTTCACCCTGCGTCGCTCGATGGGGCCGGCCGACCTCGCGATCGTCACCCGCCAGCTCGCCACCCTGGTGCAATCCGCACTGCCGCTCGAAGAGGCGCTGCTCGCCGTGGCCGAGCAGACCGAGGCTGCCCGCATCAAGAGCATCCTGCTCGGCGTACGTTCCAAAGTCATGGAAGGCCACACGCTCGCCGACGGCCTCGGCGACTTCCCCAAGGCCTTCCCCGAGCTCTACCGTGCCACCGTGGCAGCCGGCGAGCAGTCCGGCCATCTCGATGCCGTCCTCGAACGGCTGGCCGACTACACCGAAAGCCGCGAAGACCTGCGCCGCAAGGTGCAGAACGCCATGATCTACCCCGTCGTGCTGACCACGCTGGCACTGCTGATCGTCGGCGGCATGATGATCTACGTGGTGCCGAAGGTGGTCTCGGTGTTCGCCAACACCGGACGCGAGCTGCCGCTGCTGACGAGCGCGCTGATCGCCACCAGCGACTTCCTGCGCCACTGGGGCTTTGCGCTCGCCGCCGCCATCGCGGTCGCCGCCTGGGCGACGCGCCGGCTGCTGCAGCGGCCCGGCCCGCGCCTGACCTGGCACCGCACGCTGCTGCGCCTGCCGGTGCTCGGCCGGCTGACCCGCGGCTTCAACACGGCGCGCTTCACGCGCACTCTCAGCATCCTCACCGGCAGCGGCGTGCCGGTGCTCGAGGGACTGCGCATCGCCGCCGAGGTCGTCACCAACGTGCCGATGCACGCCGCCGTGCAGGAAGCCGCGGCGCGTATCCGCGAGGGTGCGCCGATCGGCCGCTCGCTCGCCGCCGGGGGATACTTCCCGCCGATCTGCATCCACCTCATCTCCAGCGGTGAGGCGAGCGGCGAACTCGAGGCCATGCTCGCGCGCGCCGCAACCAATCAGGAGAAGGAGGTGGACGGCCTGATCGCTGCGCTGATGGGGCTGATGGAGCCGGCGCTGATCGTGACGATGGGGGTCATCGTCCTCATGATCGTGCTGGCAATCCTGCTGCCGATCTTCCAGCTCAACCAGCTGATCGGCTGACGCACGCCCCAGGCCGCAAGGCAGGCTATTGCCAAGCCTGTGAATTCCGATTATATAGCCGCCAATTCCCGCAGAGGCTGGATACGCAACGCCGTGGCCCGCAAGTCGTCAGCTTCCAACAAGCCGCCCCCGGGTGAGCCGGAACCGGAAGTCACCGAAGAACCGGAGGCCGAAGCCGCGGCCGCACCGGCGCCGACCGACAACGTCGGCGACATCTCCGTCGAGGTCAACGTCGAGGACCTGATCGCACAGATCGAGTCCGAGTCGAAGACCAGTGCCGCAGCCGACGGCTCCGCACGGCGCAAGATCGAGGACATCCTCGAGGAGAAGCGCGTACAGCGGGAGATCATGGACCTCGAGGACTTCGACATCGAGGAGTGAGCCGGACGCGCAGACACCGTCGCGGTGCAGGCCGCAGTTGCGGATCGGGGGCGCCGCCGGCCGGCGTTGTCAGTGAAAGTCGCGGCTGCGGGCCGCGAGCGTGCCCAGCCAGCCGCTGTAATCCACCAACCGCCCGGCGATCAGGTGCAGCACGTCACCCTCGCGCTGCACGGTCCCCCATGCTCCCATCAGCCGCGCCTGCAGCAGCGTGCGCCGCTGCCGTTCGGCCACGGCCTGCCACACGATCAGGTTCACCTGCCCGGTCTCGTCCTCGAGCGTCACGAACACCACGCCGCTCGCCGTGCCGGGCCGCTGGCGCGTGATGACCAGGCCGGCGGCCTGCGCCAGGCTGCCCGGCGCCAGCTCCTGGATGTCGGCGGCGCTGCGCACGGCCGCGCGGCGCAGCTTCCTGCGCAGCAGTGCCAGCGGGTGGCGGCCGAGCGTGAGGCCGAGGTGACGGTAGTCGGCGACGATGTCCTCGCCCTCGGTCGGGCTGCGCAGCATCGGGATGCCCTCGGCGATGCCCACCGGCGCGAGCAGCGGCAGCGGCGGCTCGACACCGAGCACCTGCCAGGCAGCCCGGTGGCGGTGGCCGGCGAGGCCGGCGAGAGCACCGGCAGCGGCGAGCGCCCCGAGTTCGTGCGCATCGAGGCGGGCGCGTGCGGCCAGGTCGTCGACGCTGGTGAACGGCGCTGTGTCCCGTGCGGCGACGAGCCGCCCGGTCGCTGCCGCCGGCAGGCCGCGCACCAGGCGCAGGCCGAGCCGCAGCGCCGGCGCGCTGTCGGCTGCTGCCTCCAGGTCGCAGTCCCAGCGACTCACCGCGACATCGACCGGGCGCACGGCCACGCCGTGGCGGCGCGCGTCCTGCACCAGTTGGGCGGGAGCGTAGAAGCCCATCGGCTGGCTGTTCAGCAGGGCGCAACTGAAGGCCGCGGGCTCGTGGCACTTCAGCCAGGCGGAGACGTACACCAGCAGCGCGAAACTCGCCGCATGCGACTCGGGGAAGCCGTACTCGCCGAAACCGAGGATCTGGCGGAAAACCTGCTGCGCGAATTCCGGTGCATAGCCGCGCGCGTGCATGCCGTCGAGCAACCGGCGCTCGAACGGCTCGAGCCCGCCGCGCCGGCGCCACGCCGCCATGGCCCGGCGCAGCTGGTCGGCCTCCCCGGGGGTGAAGCCGGCGGCCACCACGGCGAGCTGCATCACCTGCTCCTGGAAGATCGGCACGCCGAGCGTACGTTCGAGCACATGGCGCACCTCGGAACTCGGGTAGACGACCGGCTCCGCACCGCTGCGCCGACGCAGGTAGGGGTGCACCATGTCGCCCTGGATCGGCCCGGGACGGATGATGGCGACCTCGATGACGAGGTCGTAGTAGCAGCGTGGCCGCAGGCGCGGCAGCATCGCCATCTGCGCACGCGACTCGATCTGGAACACGCCCATGGTATCGGCGCGCCCGATCATGTCGTACACCGCCGGATCCTCGGCCGGCACCGAGGCGAGCGTGAGCGTGCTGCCACGCCAGGCGTTGACCAGCGCCAGCGCGCGACGGATCGCCGTGAGCATGCCGAGGCCGAGCACGTCGACCTTGATGATGCCAAGGTCGTCGAGATCGTCCTTGTCCCACTGGATGACAGTGCGTCCGGACATCGCCGCGTTCTCCACCGGCACCAGCCGGGCGAGCGGGCCCGCCGCGATGACGAAGCCGCCGACATGCTGGGAAAGGTGGCGCGGAAAGCCGATGAGTTCGCGGGCGAGCAGCACCAGGCGGCGCACCACGGGGCTCGCCGGGTCGAGACCGGCCTCGACGAGGCGCTCGTCGGCGATGCGCCGGCCATCCCACCACTGCATCGCCCCGGCGAGCCGCCCGAGCTGCAGGCCCGAGAGGCCGAGCGCGCGACCCACGTCGCGCAACGCGCTGCGCGGGCAGTAGCTGACCACCACCGCCGTGAGCGCGGCGCGCTCGCGGCCATAGCGGGCATAGAGGTACTGGATCACCTCCTCGCGCCGCTCGTGCTCGAAGTCGACGTCGATGTCCGGCGGCTCGTTGC
>CAYQAR010000081.1:0-10162 GCA_964415505.1 uncultured Chromatiaceae bacterium
GGCTTCAGCCGCGATCTTCCTTTGGGTCTGGTGCCACGGTCGTTACCCGGCCACCCGCGGCGGGCGGTGAGGGCCCGCGGAGCAGGATGCGTAGCCCCAGCCCGAGACGCGCGAGCGAGGCCATGGAGGGCCGCAGCGAGCGTCCCGCCGCCAGCGGCCCGGCAACAGCCGTGGTGCCAGGCCCGACAGGAATCGCGACTCGCGCCGCTCCCGCAGGCGGTGGGCGGTCAGGTGCCGGCGAGGCGGCGTTTGACGTCGGCGAGCAGGCGGCGGCTGATCGGCAGCGGCTCGGGGCGCCGGGCGAGCCAGGCGAAGGCCCGGCCATCGTCGGTGGCCTCGATCCGCTGCACGGCTTTCACGGCGACCAGCGTGTTGCGGTGGATGCGGATGAACTGGTCGGCGAACTCGACCTCGAGATCCTTCAGCGTCTCGTCGGACACTTCCTCGTCGTCGGCGAGCACCAGCGTCACGTACTTCTGGTCGGCCTGGAAGCAGAGGATGTCGGCCACCGGCACCAGCCGCAGCCCCTTCGCCTTGCGCACGCAGATGTGGGTGCGCCGGCCCTCGGCGCCGGCCGCGGCGGCCACGGCGTCGAGTCCGCGGCGACTGAGGCGGGCAGCCTGCTGCAGCGCCTGGTGCAGGCGTTCGCGGCGCACCGGCTTGACGAGGTAGCCGATCGCCTGGGCCTCGAAGGCCTGGATGGCGTAGTCGCTGTAGGCGGTGGTGAAGATGACCGCCGGGGGCCGCTCCAGGCTGGCGAGGTGGCGCGCGACCTCGATGCCGTCCATCTGCGGCATGCGGATGTCGAGCAGCACGACGTCGGGGTCGAGCTGCTGGCAGAGATCGAGCGCCTGACGGCCGTGGCCCGCCTCGCCGGCGACCTGCCACTCACCGATGTCCGCAAGCAGCTGGCGCAGCCGCATGCGTGCCGGGAGTTCGTCGTCGACGATGAGTACGCTGTGCGCCTGGGTGTTCATCGGGTGGCGGGTTGGTAGGGGAAGGCGAGCGTCACGCGAAAGCGCCCGGGTGGGGCATCGATCGCCAGCGAGGCGCGATTGCCGAAGACGAGGGCGAGCCGCTCGCGGATGTTGTCGAGCGCCATCTGGTTGCCGGCGCGTTCGGGTTCGCCGTTTGCCGGCGTCGGATTGTCGAGCGCGAGGTAGAGCGTGTCGCCGTCACGCCGGCCGGTCACCTCGACGACACCCGCCTCGGCGAGCCGCTCGATGCCATGGTAGATGGCGTTTTCGAGCAGCGGCTGCACGGTGAGGCTCGGGATCGTGGCATCGGCCGGCAGCGCGTCGATGTGCCAGTCGACGCGCAGCCGCTCGCCGAGACGCTGGCGCTCCATGCGCTCGTAGAGGCGGGCGATGTCGAGTTCCTCGGCGAGCGTGATCCGCTGGCGCGCTTCGGCAAGGGAGGCGCGGAACAGGTCGGCGAGGTCTTCCACCGCTTGTTCGGCCGCGACCGGATTGCCGCGGATCAGGCTGGCGATGGTATTCATGCTGTTGAAGAGGAAATGCGGGCGGATGCGGGCCTGCAGCGCGTGGATGCGCGCCTCGGCTTCGCGGCGCACGTTGTGCTGCCACTGGCTGGAGACATAGAAGTAGCGCAGCAGGCCGCCGGTGACGATCGAGCCGATGACGAGATTGCGGGCGGCGAAGAACCAGTGGTCGGCCGGCAGCCAGCCGTCGGCCGCCACGTCGGGGGCGATGAAGTACCCGACCCAGTACAGCGCCTCGGAGACGACGAGGAGATTGACCAGGACCGCGCCGAAGGCGAGGGCCGAGCCGGTCGGCAGCGACAGGCGCGCAACGCGGTTGCGCAGGCCGCAGAGAACGGCGGCCGAGGTCAGCGACAGCCACTGCAGCACCACCGAGGTGCGACCGAGGTCGGCGAAGAAGGCGACCCACTGTTCCTCGCGCGCCAGCGCGAGCGTGATGGCGAGCAATTCGGTGACCAGCACCACGCCCAGCACGGCCATGGGCGCGCAGAGGTCGGGCAGGTAGCTGCAGGTGTCGGCGCGCGGCTTGTCCGCTGCCGTCGTCACCGGTCGTTCGTGGCTACTCGCCGCACCACTCGGCCACGTCCCGGCGTGCGTTGGCGCGGGCGGCATCGATTTCCTCGTCGGTCAGGTAGGTGCGCTTGCCATCGGGGCCCGGGCGGTACAGCCGGTGCGCGGTGTCGTATTTCTGGGCCTTGGCGCGTGCGGTCTCGCAGCCCTGTTCGCGCTCCTTGGCCACCTGGGCGCGGTCGGCATCCTCGGGCGATCCGCCGGCAGCGGCGTCTTCGGCCTGCTGCTTCTTGCGCAGCGCGGCGGCATCGGCGAGTTCGGCCTTCTGCTGGTTCGTGGCGGCGACAGCGGCCCCGTCGGTCATGCGGTAGCGCAGGCTCATGGCCGTGGCCTCGGTGGGATCGGAACCCTCCGGTGGGCGATCCTGATAATGCGGCGTCCCGTCCTTGTCGACCCAGCGATAGACGTTGCCGACCTCGGCGGCCACGGCGCCGGCTGTGAACGCAACGGACAGGACGATCCCGGCGATCGCGGAAACGGCTTTCATGATGCGGCGCCCTCGTGTCAAAAACGCGGCAGCGCCCGGGTGGCGCCGAGCCGCAACGGCGATTATGCCACCGGGGGCCGGCCGGGGCGCTTGAACCACGTCACGCAAAAGTGACCGGTTCGTGGAGATCCGGGGGGTGTGCCGGGGAATGGAGAGCAGCCCCGACCGCTCGACCATGGCGGGCGCCCTTGCGGTGGAGGGAGCCAAAGTCGCTCCCCGATACTCGCTCGGTATGGTTCCCCCCGCCTCCGGGCGCTCAGGCGCTGTGGTGCGCCAGCCCCGACCGGCAGAGTCGCGACTGCAGAATCGCGGCTGAAGCCGCTCCTACAAAAATCAAGGAAAACGAGACCGGCTGTTGCCGGGCCGCTTGCGGCGGGCGTAGAGGGACAGCGGAGCAGGATGCGTAGCGCGAGCCCGAGACGAGCGAGCGCAGCACAGGGATGTGCGAAGCGAGCGTCCCGCTGCGAGCGGCCCGGCAACAGCCGTGGCAGCAGGTTCGAAGGGAGGATCGCGGCTGAAGCCGCTCCAACGAGGGAAGGCGCGACGGGGAGGATCGCGGCTGAAGTCGCTCCCACAGGGCGGGGATGTTGGACTGCAGGGGCGCCAGTCCCGACCTGTCCTCCCGGCCTCACCCGCTCAGGTATACGCACTCTCGCCGTGCGAGACCGTGTCGAGGCCCTCGCGCTCCTCGTCCTCGGTCACCCGCAGGCCGATGGTGGCGTTCACCAGGGCGTAACCGGCCACGGACACGAGGCCGGACCACACGATCGTCAGCCCCACGCCCCACAGCTGGCTGACGAACTGTGCGCCGATCGAGTACTCCCCGACGGCATTGGCGACATAGTCGTACACACCTGTGCCGCCGAGCGCTGGTGCGCAGAACACCGCGGTCAGCAGCGCGCCGAGGATGCCGCCGACGCAGTGCACGCCGAACACGTCGAGGGAATCGTCGTAGCCGAGTGCGGCTTTAAGGCGGGTGACCGCCAGCAGACAGAGGCAGCCCGCCGCCAGGCCGATGACGATCGCGCCCATCGGCCCGACCCAGCCACAGGCAGGCGTGATGGCGACGAGGCCGGCTACCGCGCCGGAGGCGGCACCGAGCATGGTCGGCGTGCCGCGGTGGAGCCACTCGGCGCCCGACCAGGCAAGTGCTGCCGCCGCGGTGGCGAGCACGGTGTTGGCGAAGACCTGCGCCGCAAGTCCGTTCGCCTCGAGGTTGGAGCCGACGTTGAAGCCGAACCAGCCGACCCACAGCAGCGAGGTGCCGATCAACACCATGGGCAGGTTGTGCGGCGGCATCGGCGCCCGGCCGTAGCCGACCCTTTTGCCGGCGAACAGCGCGCCGACGAGTCCGGCGATACCGGCGTTGATGTGCACCACGGTGCCGCCGGCGAAGTCGAGCGCCCCCTTCTGGAATATGAAACCGGCTCCGGCGGTGGCCGCAGCAGCGGCATCGGGGTCGGTGTAGGCGTCCGGCCCGGCCCAGAACCACACCATGTGGGCGATGGGCAGGTAGGCGAAGGTGAACCAGAACACCAGGAAGGCCAGCACCGCACCGAACTTCAGCCGCTCGGCGAAGGCGCCGACCACCAGGCAGGGGGTGATGCAGGCGAAGGTGAGCTGGAAGACGAAGTAGGCGAACTCCGGGACATACACGCCTTTCGAGAACGTCGCGGCGATCGAGTCCACGGTCATGCCGGCGAGGAACACCCGGTCGAAACCGCCAAAGAAGGCATTGCCGGCGGTGAATGCCAGGCTGTACCCGTAGATCGCCCAGAGCAGCGCCATGACGCAGAACGTCATGAATACCTGCATGAGCACCGAGAGCACGTTCTTCGAGCGCACCATGCCGCCGTAGAACAGCGCCAGACCCGGCAGCGTCATCAGGATCACCAGTGTGGTCGACGTGAGCAGCCAGGCGGTGTCACCCTTCTCGGGCAGCGGCGCGTCACCGGCCAGCGTCGCGGCTGGTGCGAGGACGAGGGCGAGTGCGGCTGCGGCGGGCTGCCAGAAGCGCGAGGCGTTGCGGCTTTCCATGACATGTTCCATGAGGTGTTCTCCTGCGGGCTACAGCGCTTCTGCGCCGGTCTCGCCGGTGCGGATGCGCACGACCTCGAGGAGGTCGCTGACGAAGATCTTGCCGTCACCGATCTTGCCGGTGCGGGCTGCCCTGACGATGGCTTCGAGCGTCTGGTCGAGCAGTTCATCGGCCACGGCGATTTCGAGCTTGACCTTGGGCAGGAAGTCGACGACGTACTCCGCGCCGCGATACAGCTCAGTATGCCCGCGCTGCCGGCCGAAGCCCTTCACCTCGGTGACGGTGATGCCGGCCACGCCGATCTCGCCGATGGCCTCGCGCACGTCGTCGAGCTTGAATGGCTTGATGATGGCGGTGACGAGCTTCATGACCGCGGCTCCGTCCGGTCGCTCACGGTCACGGCGCAGGTTGCGGTGGTTCTGGTGGTTTTCTGCACGATCACGGTCCTTTTCCGGCTTGCCGGTCGCTGCCGCACTTGGCACGATGCCCGACGTACGGCTCGGCATTTGCACGATCCGTGCCAGGACGTGACAGGCGCGCAAGCGCCGCGTTTGTGCGGTTCTCAGCCGGGCGCAACGCTGTGCGTGCACCGCCGCGGGGCATGCGCGGGCACGTCCTGCACAGTCATGGAGCGCGGCGCCCCGCAGCGGACACCAGGAAGGACACATGGACAGGAAATTCATCGAAGACCTCGCCCGCAGGCTCACCGAGACCGTGCCGCCGGGCGTGCGGGCGCTGCAGGCGGACATGGAGCGCAACTTCCGCGCCTTGCTCGAGTCGGGCCTCGGCCGCATGAACCTGGTGACGCGCGAGGAGTTCGACGTGCAGAGCCGCGTGCTCGAGCGCACCCGCGAGAAGCTCGAGGCGCTCGAGACACGTCTCGCCGAACTCGAGGCGCGGCGCAGCGGGCAGCACTGAGCTGCCGCCGCGGGCGGGGGCGAGCGTGCGCCTGGCGTGCACGTATACCCGCGGCGAACTCGGGCTCGAGGCGCCCGAGGTCACGGTCGAAGTACGATTGAGCGGCGGTCTGCCGGGACTCGTCGTCGTCGGCCTCGCCGAGACCACGGTAAAGGAGAGCCGCGAGCGCGTGCGCGCCGCCGTGGCCCAGTCGGGGCTGGACTTCCCCGACCGCAGGATCACCGTCAATCTCGCGCCCGCCGACCTGCCGAAGGCGGGCGGACGCTTCGACCTGCCGATCGCCATCGGCGTGCTCGCCGCATCGGGGCAGCTGCCGGCCGAGGCGCTGCGCCAGTGGGAGTTCCTCGGCGAACTCGGTTTCAGCGGCGTGATGCGCCCGGTGCCGGGGCTGCTGCCGGCGCTCCTCGCCGCACGCCGTGCCGGCCGCGGCGCGATCGTGCCGCGCGAGTGCGCTGCGGAGGCAGGACTGCTGCGCGGCGTGGACGTTCGCGCCGCAGGCCACCTGCTCGACGTCGTGCGACATCTCCACGGCGCCGCGGACCTGGCGCGCGTGCCGGCCACCGGAGTACCGGCCGACGGCCTGGCCGATGACCTCGGCGACGTGCAGGGCCAGGCCCGGGCGCGGCGCGCACTGGAGATAGCCGCTGCCGGTGGTCACAACCTGCTGCTGGTCGGCCCGCCGGGCACGGGCAAGAGCATGCTGGCGCGGCGCCTGCCGGGCCTGCTGACACCCCTCACCGAGGACGAGGCGGTCGAGGTGGCTGCGGTCGCCTCGCTGGCCGGCACCGCGGCAACTGCGGGCTGGGGCCGTCGTCCGTTCCGCGCGCCGCACCATACCGCGTCGACCGTGGCGCTCGTCGGCGGCGGCAGCTGGCCGCGGCCGGGCGAGATCTCCCTCGCGCACCAGGGCGTGCTGTTCCTCGACGAGGTGCCCGAGTTCTCGCGCGCCGCGCTCGAGGCGCTGCGCGAGCCGCTCGAGACCGGCCGCATCGCCGTGGCGCGCGCCGCGCGCACGCTCGAATTCCCGGCGCGCTTCCAGCTCGTCGCCGCGATGAATCCCTGCCCCTGCGGGTACCACGGCGATCCCGTGCTGCCCTGCCGCTGCTCGCCGGATCAGATACGCCGTTACCAGGAGCGTCTGTCGGGGCCCTTTCTCGACCGGCTCGACATCCGCCTGCCGGTACCGCGCACCGCGGTGACGCTCGGCGACGGTCCGCGCGGCGAGTCGAGCGCTGTCGTCGCCCGACGTGTCGCCAGCGCACGCGCCGTGCAGGTGGGGCGCCAGCGCGACCTCAATGCCCGGCTCGACGTGCAGCTGACGCGGCGGCTGTGCCTGCCGGACACGGCGGGCTGCGAACTGCTGGAGCAGGCTGCGCAACGGCTGCGGCTGTCACGGCGCGCCTGTGACAGCGTGCTGCGCATCGCGCGCACCATCGCCGACCTCGCCGCGGCGAGCGGAGTCGCTGCAGCCCACGTGTCCGAGGCGTTGGCGCTACGCCGGCCGCTGGCGGCGGGCGCGGGGGATTGAGGCTTGTAGGAGCGGCTTCAGCCGCGACTCACTGCCGCGATTCATTGCCCTCAGCGCGACTCGCTCACCATGTAATCGACGGCTGCGGTGATCTCGGCATCCGAGAGGTTCGCCCATCCGCCCTTGGCGGGCATGACGCCGGCGGCGCCCTGGAAGCCTTCGAGCGCATGCCGGTAGAGCACGGCGTTGCCTTGAGCGATGCGCGCCGCCCAGGCGGCCTTGTCGCCATTCTTCGGAGCGCCACCGATGCCGGCGCCGTGGCAGGCGTTGCAGGCCTGGTTGAACACCTGCGGCCCGGACAGCGGTGCAGCCACGGGTGCCGCGGCCACTGCTACGGCACCGGCAGGTGCAGCCTGTCCGCCTTCGGGACCTCCCGGCAGTCCGACGGTGCCGGCCGGCTTCAGGCGCTCGGCCACCTGTTCGCCGTAGACCGGGTACTCGTGGACCCAACGTGCCTGCGTGGCGGCGCCGACCGAGCGCGCCAGCATGATCAGCACGACGCCGATGCCCGCGAGGCTGCCGATGACCAGGATGAATACGTCGAAAAAGCGCTGATCGTGGGAACTCACGTCGGATACCCCCGCCTGTCCACCGGCGAATGCCTGCTGCCGCAGGCTGCGCAGTATAAGCGGCGGCTGCGCCGACAGAAAGCAGGCCGGCGACCGGGCAGCTCAGCTACCCGCCAGCCGGTGCGGCGCGGCGAAATCGACGACGCCGGCCAGCTCGCGCAGCGGCCCGAGGTCGCGGATGCGCACGCTGTGGTTGTCCACGCGGCTGATGAGGCCGCGCTTCTCGAGCTCGGCGAAGCTGCGGCTGACGGTTTCCTTCTGCAGGCCGAGAAAATCGGCGATGTCCTCGCGGGTCATCGGCAGGGCGACGTGGTCGGGTCCCGGTGTGTGTTCGTCGGCGATACCCTCGGCCAGCCGGTGGGCATGGCGCAGGTAGAGCAGGAACACCGCGAGGCGCTCCAGCGCCGTGCGCTGGCCGAGGCTGTAGATCATGTCGACCATGTCCTCGAGCACGCGGAAGGTCATGTGGCGGAAGGTGCGCTCGGCGCCGGCGGCCCGCTCGAGGCGCCGGTCGAAGTCGGCTCGAGCGCAGCAGGCAACGCGCGCGGCGGTCACGGCCTCGACGGTGAACGAATAGTGGTCGGTGGCCGAGAAGCCGACGAAGTTGTCGCGGAACAGGAAGCTCAGCACCTGCCGGCGCCCGTCGCGCCCGGTGCGGCTGACCATGAGCATGCCACCGAGGATATTGAACACCTGGTCGGCGCTCGCCCCGGCGGCGATCAGGACTTCGCCGGGTGCCAGTGTGCGCACGGGCGCATGGTCGAAAGCCGCGAGAAAGATGTCGGTGCCTGGCAGGGGTTCGGCCATGGCGGCAAGCATTGCCTGCGCGCGCTGCTGCGGCAAGCCAGCCGCCCGTGGACGCTGCGCGCGGCGCGGCGCTATGATGGCGGCCCTTTTCGGCGCCCGTAGCTCAGCTGGATAGAGCGTCAGCCTCCGGAGTTGAAGGTCACAGGTTCGAATCCTGTCGGGCGCGCCAGCATTCTTTCGAGCGGTATCTGCCGAATCAGCGTCCGCGCCGAGCTTCGGTGCTGGCGAAGCTCATCACCGGCTCGTCGTCTTCTTCGTCCGGAGCGCTCGGTTCCGCTGTCGTCTCGCCGCTCATCAGGGCGGCGACATACGGGTCCCAGCCACCGTCGGTGGCGTCGAAACCTGCGTCGCTGGCCTGACTCGTGGTCTTTGGTTCGCGTGGGGAGAACATGGCGTCGGCGTCTTGTTGTTGTGGTTGTTATGATGCAGACGAATGCGGCAACTATAGCGATCAATGGTAAAAAAACCTATAGACCAGATCACTTTATGACATAACGCGGCAACCGGAAATGACCCCCGAATGCGTGGTCCGGGAGCCCGGCCGACGACGGTGCCCGGCAGGTCGGCCGGTGGCCTGCCGCCGTGCCTGACGGCCACGGCAGCGCCCTGCCGATGCCACGCGCTCTTGCTATGCTGCACGCTGTCCGCCGAACACATGCCCATCCCGGGCAATTGGCCCGCGGCAGAGGAGACGGCATGAAGATCACGGTGATTGCGAACGGACCGCTGCTCATCGAGACGGTCGGCGACTGGAACTACACCGGCCCGGGCGGCCCGATCAAGAAGAACGACCGCATCGCCTTCTGCCGCTGTGGCGCATCCAAGGTGAAGCCGTTCTGTGACGGTACCCACCGGACCATCGGCTTCACCGCCGAAGGTGGCGAGTGCCACCTGACGCCCAGGGAATGACGCAGGCAACGCCCGGCCGCATGCCGACGCTCCAGCACCTCCTCGACAACAACCGGGCCTGGTCGGAACGCATCCGCAAGCAGGATCCCGCGTTCTTCAGCAAGCTTTCGCGCCAGCAGTCGCCACAGTACCTGTGGATCGGCTGCTCGGACAGCCGTGTGCCCGCGAACCAGATCGTCGGGCTGCTGCCGGGGGAGATCTTCGTCCACCGCAACGTCGCCAACGTGGTGGTGCACACCGACCTCAACTGCCTGTCGGTGCTGCAGTACGCGGTCGACGTGCTGAAGGTGCAGCACGTCATCGTCTGCGGCCACTACGGCTGCGGTGGTGTCACCTCGGCGCTGCGCAACGATCGCCTCGGCCTGATCGACAACTGGCTGCGCCACGTGCAGGACGTGCGCCTCAAGCACCTGGCGCTGATGGAAGCGATCGCGAGCGACGCGCGCCAGTCCGATCGCCTGTGTGAGCTCAACGTGATCGAGCAGGCCGTGAACGTGTGCCAGACGACGGTGGTGCAGGAGGCGTGGGCGCGTGGCCAGTCGGTGGCGGTGCATGGCTGGATCTACAGCCTCGACAACGGGCACCTGCGCGACCTGCAGGTCTGTGTCACCGGTCGCGACGAGCTGGTGGCGACCTACGATACCGCGCTCGCCCGCCTCGACTGACCGGCCGCCGAGCGCACCTCCCCCCGTAGGAGCGGCTTCAGCCGCGATCCGCGTATGAATTGGTGCCACGGCCGTTGCCCGGCCACCGGCGGCGGGACGCTCGCTCCGGCCATCCTGGCCTGCGCTCGCTCGTCTCGGGCTGGCGCTACGCGTCCTGCTCCGCTGGCCCT
>CAYQAR010000082.1:0-10161 GCA_964415505.1 uncultured Chromatiaceae bacterium
CGGTGAACTCGATGAAGCTGCCGCCGAAGTTGCGGCAGGCCTTCTCGTAGGAGCGACCCACATCGATGATCCAGACGCGGGCGCCGGTGCCGAGATAGGCGGCGGCGATTTCATTGAGCAGCAGCGACTTGCCGGAGCCCGAGGTGCCGGCAATGGCCACGTTGTAGTTGCCGGCCGGGTTGTCATAGACGTCGATCTGCATCACCTGGCCGCGCCGGCCGCCGAAGAGCAGCACCGGGGTGCCGGTGCCCTGCCACTCGGCAATGAGGGGAGCCAAATGCACCGCGTTGGCCGAGGTCTTGGTGCTGATCCGCTTCATGCGCTGCAGGTCCGCGTGGAAGGGTGCGGAAAGCGTCATCGGCAGCGAACCGATGAGGGCCTGCGTCATCATCATCGTATCGTTGGAGAGTTCGAAGCCCCGCGAGCGAAAGATCGCGCGGGCGGCCTGCTCGGCACGGGTGAACGCCGGGGGTTCGGCGAAGAGCGCCAACTGCAGGGTGAGGTTCACGAGCTGCTGGCCGTCGTCCATTGCTTTCAGGACGATGTCCCAGTCGGCCTTGCGCTCCTGCAGATCGGGCAGGAAGCGCGCCATGTAGCTGGTGGCGTTCGTGGTGGCGCGGGCGGCCTTGAGGAAGGCCCAGTTGCGGGTGGCCTCGGCGTCGAGCACGTGCACGCCCAGCGTGAGCAGGAAGGGGCAGGGGTACTGCAGCGTGCCCTGGTAGAGATCGCCGATCAGGCTGCCGGCGTTCCAGAGTGCGAAACGCGGTGGAAAGGCCCGCACCGAGAGCAGGCGAAGCTCGGTCTGCAGGCCGGTGGCGGGGTTGGCGAGTCCAATGCCATCGCGATCGATGCGAAGGCGTGTGGCGCGGTCGATCACCTGGTCGCGCAGTTCGCGGCCTTCATCGTAGGTGAGTGCGATGCCCTCGCCCGTCTGGCGGTGCGGGTCGAGCAGTGCGGAGACCCAGTTGACGAGGTCTTCGGCCATCCAGGGCCGCGATGGAAAACCCGCCGCGTGCAGCGTGGCCCGGATGCCATCGCGAAGCAGAGCCAACTCCTCCAGCCGCGAGAGGTTCTCGGGGCTGCCGGGGAGCGAGACGCTCACGACCAGCCGGTAGTCGCGAAACAGGTAGCTCTGGGCGGAGAGCAGCGACCTGCGGCTGCCCTGCAGGTAGTGCCCGACCCGCCGGCGCGCCATGGTGCGGTGGATGTTGGTGTGCCGGCCCGCGCGGCCGAGCGTGTCCCACTCGGGGACGTCCTCGTCGATGAGCCGCAGGTTCGCGTACCGGGTGAGCGGCCCCCGGATGGCGGGACTCCCGTACAGGTGGAGCTGGATGCCGGTGCCGGGTGGGGAGGCTGCGTAGAGTGTGGTGAGCACGCGCGCCATCTCCTCGTCGGCGCCCGACTGCGGACGCACTTCCAGACAGAAGCCGAGCGCATCACGGTTGACGAAGACCTGCCGGTCGGCGATCCAGGCGCGGTACGGCAACCACGCGGAGAACGCTGCGGCGTCTGCACCGGGCAGCGCAAGGCTCGCTCTGCGGCCGGGGAGGAGGTCTCTCGGCTTCGTGCCCTTGAGCACGGATTCGAGGTCGGTCAGTAGGTCCCGCCACATGACTCAGGGCTCCTGCGCCGCACCGTGGCCGGGCTGCATACCTGTGCGTTCCGAAAACCGATCGGGTCCCGGCTCGGTGGTTACGTCCTGCAGGGCCGGGCTGGTCGCCGGTGTTGCGGACTGCGCCGGCGGGCGCACCGCATCGATCTCGCTTCGCTGTGCCGGGCGAACGTGCTCGATCAGCCAGCGGCCGGTATCGACCAGCACGTGGACCACGGCGGCTTCGTGCAGGTCGCCGTCGGCGTCTTCCCACGGAGCGATCCACAGGCGCAGCACGCGTGGCGGGGAGCGCATCGCAGAGGCTGGCGTGCCGGGCCCCGGAGCGGCCGTGGGTGCGAAGACGCCGGTCGCGGAAGGCGGGGCGCTCGCGGATGCCTTGGCAGGCTTCGGCAAGGCCGAAGCGGGTGGCGGTCCGTGGATCGAGTTCGCGTACACGCCGGAGACCGAGGTGCACAGCGTACCGACCGGTGCCTTGCAGGCGTAGTTCCCTTTGCCTCCGACGCCGCTCAGCGTGGACGTGCAGCCGCTCGACACCGTGGCAATGGCGGCGATGGCCGTGAGGAGGAGTGCGAAGCTCAGGCGCGGTGCCGTCATGGCGCTTCGCCCATCGTCTCGCTCGCGGGGGTGCTCGGCGCGGGGCTCCCGGCACTCACGGTCGAATGCGACAGCCAGGCCTCGATCTGCTCGGTGCTCGCGGCGCCGGGCAGTACGCGTCCGTCGGCGGCGACGAGCGTCGGGGTGCCGGTCACGCCGAGGCGGTCGGCGAGTGCGATGTTGCGATCCACGGGATGTACGCACTCTGTGGTGGGCGGCAGCTCATCGCGGGTCATCAGCGCCTGCCAGGCGCCGAGGCGGTCCTTTGCACACCACACGGCGATGGCCTTCGCCCGGCCTTGCGGGTGGAGGGAGGCGATGGGAATCAGGAAGGTGTGGATCGTCACGTCGGAGAGATCCTTCAGCTCGGCTTCCAGCCGGCGGCAATGCGGGCAGTCCGGATCGCTGAAGATGGCGAGCGCTCGGGAGCCCCGGCCACGCACGTCCTCGATCGCATCGGCGAGCGGTAGTGCACTGAAGTCGATGTGGGCCAGCGTGTCCTTGCGCTCGGCGGTGAGGTCGCGTTGCGCCTTCATGTCGTAGAGGTGACCAAACAGAAAGTACTGGCCGCTCGCATCCACGTAGGCGAGGTTCGCACCCATCACCACCTCGAACACTCCCGGCCATGGCGTCGGGCGCATCTCGCCAAAGCGCGTGGCGGGGTAGAGGGCCTGCAGGCGCTCGGTGAGGGTCGTCAGTGCTCGCGTCGCGCGGGTCTTGGCCTCGCCGGGTTGCGCGTTTGCCGTGACGCCGAGGCAGGTCGTAAGCGCTGCCGCCAGAGTGGCCCGGGCTGCAAGGCTACGCAAGATGATGTGCGGATCAGTCATCTTCATCGTCGTTTCTCCGGAAGTTGTGGGCGCGCTCGGCGAGCTGCGCGAGGCTGTCGGTGTCATGGCTCGCTGCATCCAGTGGTCCGGGCAGGGCAATGCCCTGGGTGAGCACCACGTCGACCCCGCGACCGGCATCGATCTCGATCACCGGGAAGACTTTTTCGGCGAGGCTGATGTAGTACTGGGCGAGCCGGTCGAGCGCCTTGCCCACACCGGTGCCGAGGCCGGCTTCGAGTTGCTTGCCGGGGTCGACCGAGCTGGTCGTGCCGAGCGGGGAGACCGAGAGCGTGGTCGAGCTCTGGGTGAAGGCGTGGCCGATGCCGCTCGCGACCCCGGCGAGGAGTGCGTTGGCGAGGATCTGTCCCTGCTTGGAGACGAGTCGGCCACGCATGCCGGCCTTGCCGTCCTCACCGGCGACGTAGCCCTTGATCGGGACGTCGATCGCCGTGCCGTCACGGGTGATGCAGGACAGTGACTCGGTGCGGATGTAGGCCCGCTCGGAACTGACGTCCCCGTACCCGGCACCAACGACGAAGCACTCCTTCACGCGGGCGCGAAACTGGTTTGGCAGGATCGCATGGTCCGCAAGGCGCAGCAGCACCGGCTGGGGATTGCGCTCGGCCTGGCCACCGGTCGGTGCATCGAGCCCACCGAGAAGGACGGCACGGGTGAAGGCACCGCTCGGCAGGTAGCGCTGGGGGTCGCGCCGGGCGGGGGCGTCGGTCGCCGCATCGGGGAGCTTGGCGCCCTTGGCGGCGATGCTGTCGCCGAGTGTGATGCTCACGATCCCCGCTGGCGCCATGCCCTGGAGATTGCCGGGTGGCGGCGGCGGAAAGCGTTGCGGCCCGCCATCGGGCACGGCTTCCCCGGGGCGATCCGGCCCGAAGCTTGGGCGTACTGCGGGGCCTGCGACGGGTGGCGGCGGCAGCGCCGTCAGTCCGCTGCCTTCGATCTTCTTCAGTCGCTCGAGCATCTCCTTGCCCTGGTCTTCGAGTGCGGTGTTGCGCTGGGCGAGGTCGCGTGAGCGCTGCTCGATCGCGCGCAGTTGCGCATCGGCCTGGCCGCGCCAGGCGTCACGAGGATCGATCTGGCCGCCGGGTGCGAGGATGTTGGTGGAGGTAGGCTTCGCCGGCGGATCAGCGCTGTCTTTGAAATCCGTCAGCGAGACCGAGAGCAGGGTGCCGGCGACGATCGTGCCGGCGATGGCGGCGAGCAGCAGCATCTGGCGACGCCTGACCGAGGCAGCCGATGGCGCAGACTCGGTGGACGAAGACGCTTCGGCCGAATGGGGCGAAGGGCCGATCGGCGGCATTCCGGGCGGCTGGATGGGGTCAGTCATCGATGCGACGCTCCCGAATCACGAAAAGCGGGGTGGCTTCGCCGGGACGGAGGCTCGCTTGCTCGAGGCTCAGCGCCATCACGCCACTCTTGAAGAATTGCCGCTCGGCGACGTCTATCGCGGCAGCTCCGGTGTTCAGGAGTTGGTACTTCTCGCCGACCACGCCCGCACCGAGCCACAGGCGCTGCAAGGTGAGTCGTGTGCCGGGCCCAAGCGCCATCGGTCGTCCGATCTCGCGCACCTCCATGTCGTCGGGGAGTGCATCCGCGGCCATCACGAGCAGCAGGTTCTTCAGCGTGCGCACATGCCGGCCGCTCTGCTCGACACGTGTAGGCCCCACCGGGGACTCGCGCCCCTCACGAATCACGATCGTGTCGCTCGGCGTGTCCACCGGTTGCAGGAGCAATCCGATGGTCGAGCGCTCCGAAGTGACGAAAACATTGATCGGCTTGGTGCTCTCTGGTGAGACCGGTCGGATGAAGATCTGGCCCTCGTCATCGTCCTTCTCCAGCACGAATTCACCGGCATTGCCGGTTACCTTGCGGATACGGCCCCGCTCGATGGCGATGCGTGTCACCTCCTTGCGCGAGACCTTGGCGAGCACGGTCTCGCCGTCCCGTGCATCGAGGACCTGCAGGGCCCGAAGCGGCTGGCTAGCGCTCAGGGCGAGCAGCAGCGCGAGCCACGCGGGAGCGGGCTTGAAGTTCCAGAGGGTCATGGGGGTTGGTCTCCCGGAATGCTTTCAGAAAGATCCGGCCGCCGGTGTACTGCAGCTCGATGGCGTAGCCCTTCGAGACTTCAGACACACGGCGGTCGCTGATGAAGGTGGTGAGCTGGCCGCGCACGCCGACGCGCTGCGCGTGTTCGTCGACGGCGAGGTCATGGGCGCTGAAGACGGTGGAGGCGCCGTCGCGTTTGACGCGCTCTGCGGCGATGGCGAGTGCGCTGCGAAGCTCTCCGAACGAGGCGGGGGCGGCGTATTGCAGCAGCATCCGCGACTGGTGATCGACGCTCTGGGGGGTGACGTTCAAGGTCAGCTGCAGGAGGAAGTAGGCCATCTGTTCGAGGTACTCGGCGCTGACGCGGTCGGACTCGACCCAGAAGCTCTTGTGGATGCTGGGCGGCACCACCACCACGCGCTCACGGTCCGCCATGCGGATGGCGAAGACTGCGAGCACCACGTTGGCGAGCATCGAGCCTGCGAGCAGCAGTGCGAGGAAGATGCTCGCGCGGCGGGCGCTGGCGATATCGGCGCGTAGCCAGTCGAGCTTCATCCTGTAAGATCCCGCAGGTGAGACGGTGGCGTGCGCTTCAGGCCCGTCATGAAGGCCGGCAGGTGCCAGTACAACAGGTGCAGCGCGAAGGCAGGATGCTTGCCTGCCTTCGCGCGTCCATAGGCCGAGGCGAGCAGCAGCCCGATGGCGCAGCCGGTCACGAAGAAGCCTGCCACCATGCCGGCGAGAGCCGCACCCAACACCAGCAACGCAACGTCGATGTCCCACCAGAACATGCGGGGCGGGTCATTCAAGCGGCGGGGGATGTCGAGTGCGGCGTCGGTCACGGTAACGCCTCGTCAGATCACGGCCGTCATGATCGAGTCGATGATGGTCGGCACGTAGACCATGAAGAGCGCAAAGACGATACCGACCAGGGCGGGGATCGGTGAAGAGCGCGCGATGCCGATGCCGGCACCGAGGATGAAGGCGGCAATGGCGATCGATTTGCCGAGGAAGCCGGTCGCCCAGTCGAGTAGCGTGGTGTACATGGTCTCGAACTCGGTGCCGGTGGTGCCAGCAAAGGCGGAGCCGGCGGCGAGTGTGAGAAAAATCGCGACGGGAATTGCGGTGCTGCTGCGGCGGATCAGAGTCATGGTGTGTGTCCTCTTGGTGGGGTGGTGGGGAAATGGGCTGGGGTGAACGCGCTCGATCGCTATCGCTGGCCGAAGGTGGTCACGGTCAGGGTCGTGCGATATGGGTAAGACTCCCCGGCGGTTCGCTCGGGGCTCTTGAGCTGGCGGCGGACCTTGTCGACGTAGGCGCGGCGTCGCGCGGGGCTCGCGGCGTTGTAGGCACCGACCGCCTCCCAGGTGTAGCCGAGGCGCTGGATGTTTTCGGCGAGGATCCAGGCGCCGACATGGATGTTGGTGCAGGGCTCGAACAAGTCGCGCTCGCCGATGCCGTGGGTGGCGAGCGTGGGCAGCCACGCCGAGTTGATCTGCATGAGCCCGATGTCGCGTGTGCCGTTGGGGTTGCGCCCCACGGCCTGCGGATCGAGTGCGGATTCGGTGCGCGCGATCGCATAAAGCAACTCGCTGCTGACCCGGTAGCGTGAAGCTGCCTCGTCCCAGCAGGCGAGTGCGGGCAGGGCCGCGAGCATGGAGATCGCGGAGATGAGCCCTGCCCAGGGTATCCAGCTCGTCGTCGTGCGCAATCGAAACTCCTCTTACGTTGGCGCGAAATTGCGGTGCATCGCGCTAGCCGCATTGCGTTGCCATGGTAGGAAGCGAGCGTGTGTAAATCAGGCTCAATCAGGGCTTCGACGAAGCCCTGATCTGACTGGCATCGGCGCGGAAGTTCTGCCGTCGATGGACGGATCGCCGCTGTTGTGAGGATCCGCTGGGGCCGGTGTGGGCCACGACGAAACGCAGTCGCACTCGTCAAGAGGAAATCGGGTCTTCGTCGAGGCTCTGATCAAAGCTGATGGTCGTCGAGGCACCGGGAATACTGGTCGTATGACGATCATCCAGGGTGAAAGGGAGGCCGTTCCCGATGTCGATGACGCGCCGCCCGGGGCGGCGTCACCGCAAGCGATCGAGTCGCACTCGCTGCCTGAACAACCGGTGCTCTCTGGGCAGGTGATCATCGATCGCAGTGGACTGGCGAACCTGATCGTCGTGCTTCGCACCCGGATGGGTTTTCCGGCCGAGACCTTTGCGCTGGCTGCCCGTCCGCTGATCGAGGGCTTCGCCGAACTCGTGCAACTGCAGCCGGTGGCAGACTCCAGCCGTCATGGCCGGTATGGCCTTTATGGTCGTGGGGGCGGACGACTGCACCGAGGACTCGTGATTGCGCTGCGCGCGCTCGATCACCGTCGCGGCCAGATCCTGCCACGCAATGCAGCGCCGGAGACGCTGGGCGCGCTGGCTCATCGATGGACCTATGCGGTGTTCGCGGCAGCGCTGCTGCACGATGTCGGCAGCGGTGATTCGGAGGACCCGGTGCAAGTGTTTGCACGCTGCGTGCCGCCGATCATCCATGCCTGGCTTGGGGAAGATCCTGCGCTGATGGCGGAGCTACGCGCTGTGCTCGCGGGCAGTGCGGATCCGTCGAGCGCCATCGCCGAACTGGTGGTGCGCGCGGTGAACGGTACGCGCCCGGCCGTCGAGACGAATCTGCCGCCTTGTGCGCAGACGGCGTCGATCGCAAGCTCGATAGAGTCGCATGTCGAGTCGGCGCCGAGGGTGCCAGCCCACGACACGCGGGAGTTTCTCGACAGCGTCGATGCGGAGGGTTCCGAGCTTCCCCGGCGCTTCATGGACTGGCTGCGGCAGGGGATCGCTCGCGGAACGTTGCCGGTCAATGCGCGAGGCGCACTCGTGCACGGCGTCGAGGAAGGGCTCCTGCTTGTCTCACCCGGCATCTTCCGAGCGTTCATCCGGCGAGATGGCGCGAGCCAGGGTGAATCGCGCGACGCCGCAAGACGGGTGCAACGCGAGGTTCTGCGGTGCGGGTGGCATCTGCATGCCGAGGGCGGCGTGAACATTCATGGCTACGCATGGAAGCAGGACGGGCACGCAGCAGCTCGCATCCGCGGCATCGTGATTCTCTCGCCGGAGCGCTTTGTCGATCCGGTGCCGGCGATCAACCCGGCGCTGGTGCGCGTGGTGGATGTCGTGCAGGCCCTGGATTGATGGCCTATCCTCTGGAAGCCCTGCTGCGGCCGGCGTATGAACTCGGCGCGGCCGCGGTCTCAACGCTGGGCGCGATTCTCGTTCTGAGCAGCCCTGGGATATTTCTGCTCGATGCTCCCTGGCACTTAGTCCTTGCCGGTGCCTTGGCTGGCCACGCCGTGTGGCGGGGTGCGGCTGGCATACGCACACTGCGTTATCGTGCGAACCTGCGGCGCGAGCGGCGCTATGAAGTCGCCTCAGCCGAGATCCCGTGGTCTGCCGATCGGCTCTTTCTGGGGCTCGGATTTCAGTGGGATCAGCGCCATACGCAGCGCCTGTACGAGGCGCGACTTCCCGTGAATCAGGCACTGCTCGAGGCGGGGCTGCTCGGTGAGGCGTTGGCAGCGTTCAGGCCGCCAGCACCCGGCGGCGGACTCGGCGGGGATCCTGCCATCCACGGTGTCGAACCCGGTGAGAGCGAGATCTGGATGGACTTGGCCGAGCGGGTGGGACACACGCTGGTGCTGGGCACCACACGGGTCGGCAAGACGCGTCTTGCGGAACTGTTGATCGCCCAGGACATCCGTCGTGGCGAGGTGGTCATTGTCTTTGATCCCAAGGGCGACATCGATCTGCTGCGCCGGGTGTTTGGGGAAGCCGAGCGGGCTGGGCGGGCCGGGGAGTTCTTCATGTTTCATCTGGGGCACCCGGAGATCTCGGCACGCTACAACCCGGTGGGCAGCTTCTCGCGCATCACCGAGGTGGCCACTCGCATCGCGGGTCAACTGCCGTCGGAAGGGCAATCCGCCGCTTTCAAAGAGTTCGTCTGGCGCTTCGTGAACGTGATGACCCGGGCCCTCGTGGCACTCGGTCGGAAGCCCGACTATCAGGAGATCAACCGCCATGCGTCCGATGTCGAGCCGCTGCTGATCGATTACTTCGAGTACTGGCTCGATCGGGAGCCGGCAGCCGCAGGCTGGCGGGAGGATCTCCGCTCGCTCGCCATCGACAAAAAGAGTCTCGACAAGGGTCTGCAGTCGCGAGGCGCGCGAGCGGTGAGCCTCGTGGAGTACGCGCGGCGCAAGAAGCTCTACGACCCGATCGCCCATGCGCTCGCCTCCACACTCAACTATGAGAAGAGCCATTTCGACAAGCTGGTGGCCTCCCTCCTGCCCCTGATGGAAAAGCTCACCACCGGGCGCACCGCCTCGCTGCTCTCACCGGATCTCGATGATCCAACTGACTGGCGCCCGGTGTTCGACTGGACCTCGGTGATCAACCTGGGCGGGATTGTCTATGTCGGGCTCGATGCGCTCTCCGACTACGAGGTGGCCGCGGCGGTGGGTAACTCCATGTTCGCCGATCTCACCAGCGTGGCCGGCAGCCTCTACAAGTTCGGTCCCGGTCGCGGTCTGCCAGGCGAGATCGCACCGAAGCGTATCGCCATCCACGCTGATGAATTCAACGAGCTGATCGGGGACGAATTCATCCCGCTGCTCAACAAGGCGGGTGGGGCAGGGTTCCAGGTGACGGCTTACACGCAGACCTGGTCGGACGTGGAAGCCCGCATCGGCTCGCCTGCCAAGGCCGGACAGATCGCCGGCAACTTCAACACCCTGATCATGCTGCGGGTGAAGGAGGTGGCCACCGCCGAGCTGTTGACAAGCCAGCTTTCTGACGTGCATGTGGTCTCGACGGTCGTGTCATCGTCGGTCTCCGACACCAACGACCCGGCTGATTTCGCGGACTTCGCCAGCCGCAACGAAGACCGCATCGCCCCGGAAACCGTCCGGATGCTCGAGCCGACCGATCTGGTGCAACTGCCCAAGGGCGAGGCCTTCGCGCTCATTCACGGCGGCCAGCTGCACAAGATCCGCATGCCGCTGCCTTCGGCGTC
>CAYQAR010000083.1:0-10105 GCA_964415505.1 uncultured Chromatiaceae bacterium
GGCGGCACGGGCCGGCAGCAGCGGGCTAGCTGGGTCATCAGCGAGTCGATGCCGACGACCAGCACGCTGCCGCCGCGCGCCGCCGAGGCAGTCCGGCGCGGGCCAGGCATCGACGGCGCCGGCGCTCCGCCGGTGCCGGTCGCTGCGGTGGAGCCACCGGCTGCGGGCCCACCGGCCGCCGGTGCCCGGACCACTTCCTCGAGTTGGCGCGCACCGATCTCCTCGCGCGCCACGGCGACGAACAACGCTGTCGGCGCATCGAAGCCGAGCCGGCGGGCGAGTTCGTCGAAACCGAGCGCGGTACGCCCTTCCCGCTGCAGCACACGCTCGACCCGCTCGCGGCCGGCAGCGGCGTCGCGTTCAAGTTCGCGCGCGTTGAACCACTGCCGCACCTTGCTGCGCGTGCGCGGGCTGCGCACGTAGCCGAGCTGCGGATTGAGCCAGTCGCGCGACGGGCCTTCCTGGCCGGTTTCCCGCGCTGCCACGATCTCGACCGTCTGCCCGCTGTGCAGCGGCGTGTTCAGTGGCACCATGTGGCCGTCGACCCGCGCCCCGCGGCAGCGGTGGCCGAGGCTGGTGTGCACGTAGTAGGCGAAATCCACCGGTGTCGAGCCCGCCGGTAATTCGATCACGCGCGCCTGTGGCGTCAGCACGTAGATGCGTTCCTCGCCGCCAGGCTGCGGTGCCGGATGGGCGGCGCCGGCGGGCTGCGTGCTGCCGAGCGCCTGCCCGACCTCGTGCTGCCAGGCGAGCAACTGGCGCAGCCACGCGACCTTGTGGTCGTGGTCGGCGCCGGCGCTGCGCGCGGTGCGCTGCTCCTTGTAGCGCCAGTGCGAAGCCAGGCCGTACTCGGCGAAGCGGTGCATCTCGCGCGTGCGGATCTGCACCTCGAGCGGGCGGCCATCGTCGGCCAGCACCACCGTGTGCAGCGAGCGGTAACCGTTGGCTTTCGGGCGGGCGATATAGTCGTCGAATTCCTGCGGCACCTGGGTCCAGGCGGCATGCACCACGCCGAGTGCGGCGTAGCACTGCGCAACCGTGTCGACGATCACGCGCAGGCCGCGCAGGTCGCTGATCTCGTCGAGCGGGCGCTGCTTGCTGCGCATCTTGCTGTAGATGCTGTAGAGGTGCTTCGGGCGCCCGCTCACCTCCGCTTGCAGGTCCGCGGCGGCGAGCTCCGCGCGCAGCCGCTGCGCCGCCGTGGCGATGAAGGCCTCGCGTTCGACGCGCCGCTCCTCGAGCTGGCGCGCGAGTTCGCGGTAGGTGTCCGGATCGAGGAAGCGGAAGGCGAGGTCCTCGAGTTCCCACTTCAGCTGCCAGAGCCCGAGCCGATTGGCGAGCGGCGCGAGCACCTCGAGCGTCTCGCGGGCGATTGCCGCAGCGGGTGGCCGTCGCTGCGCGGCGTGGCAGCGTAGCGTGTGCAGGCGCGAGGCGAGGCGCAGCAGCACCACGCGGATATCGGCGGCCATCGCCAGCAGCATGCGGCGCAGCGTCTCGACCTGTGCGCCGGCCTCCGCGCCCGGCTTCGAGTGCAGCTCGCGCAGCCGCTGGATCTGGCGCATGCCGTCGACCAGCGCAGCGACCTCGCCACCGAAGCGGGCCTCGATCTCGCGCAGTGGCAGGCGCTCGCCTGGCGAGATCAGCGCCGCCGCTACCAGCACGGCGTCGTCGACGCCGAGTTCGCGCAGGATCCCGATCGTGGCGCGCGCATGGTCGACATAGCGCTCACCGCTGCGCCCGCGAGCCTCGCCGGCGCGCTCGGCGGCCCATACCAGCGCCTGCGCGACGGCGTCACCCGGAGTGATACCGGGCTGCGCCTCCGTCGCGCCGCTGGCGCCCGGCTGCGTGCCCACGGCCTAGACCTCGCTGTTGCTCGTTGCCTGTCCTGCAGCTGATTATAGGCAGGCCGGACACCGCCGAGGCACATTGAATTCCCCATGCTGCGCAGACTGCTGGGCCGCCCACGCTCCGAACCCATTGCCGCCGGGCGCTGGCAGCGCATCGTCTTCGATCTGCCGTTCCTGCAGCACCTCGACAGCGCGGCGCTCGAACGGCTGAAGGCCCGCAGCGAGGCCTTCCTCGCCACCAAACGGTTCAGCGCTGCGGCTGGTTTCGAAATCGACGACGACGTGCGGACCGCCATCGCGATCCAAGCCTGCCTGCTGACGCTCAACCTCGACGGGGAGGACGATTACCCCGATTTCCGCGGCATCGTCGTCTACCCCGAGAGCTTCGTGGCGCCGCGCGAGTACGTCGATGATGCTGGTGTGGTGCACGAGTACCACGACGAACTCGCCGGTGAGTCGATGGACGACGGCCCGGTGGTGCTGTCGTGGTCCGATGCGGATCCGTCCACCGGCTATTCCGGGTACAACGTCGTCATCCACGAGTTCGCGCACAAGCTCGACCTGCTCGACGGTGCGGTCAACGGCGCGCCGCTGCTGCCGCCGGCGCTGCGTGACCGCTGGGTGCGGACGATGACCGCGGCCTATGACGACTTCAGCGCGCGACTCGAGGCGGCGGAAACCGCCATTCCACGCCATATCGATCCGGACTCGCCCGCAGCCGACGCCTGGTACGAGACCTTGCCGCTCGATCCCTACGCGGCTATCGATCCGGGGGAATTCTTTGCCGTGACGGTGGAAGCCTTCTTCACCGATCCGCAGGGGATCCAGCAGTCCTACCCGGCGCTGTACGCGCTCTTTCGCGATTACTTCCGTCAGGATCCGCTGGCGGGTACGCCTGCCGCTTCGCAGTCCTGAGCGATTCGCCCGTTTACGGGACGCCGTCGGGGCCGGGCAACGGTCGGATGCCGGCGCGCGCCATGAACCCGCTCTCGCAGGCGTTGCAGGGCGAGACGTAGTACCAGTCGCCATCCTCGGCCGTGCCGACGATGGCGACGATGGTGTCCGATCCGTAGCGGCCGATCTCCACACCGCTCGCCGCCGGCGTGGCGCGCAGCACGATGTCGCCGGTGAGCCCGTAGAGCCCGTGGATGGAGTCGGCCACTTCCACGCGGAAGCCGCGCACCTCCAGATGCGAGGCCTGGTACTGCCCGTCGCGCCAGGCGTAGTACGCGTACTTCTCGCAGGGCCCCGCCTCGAGGCAGCCGACCCGCAGGTCGCGATAGCCGGGTCCGGCCGCGGTGTCGAGCCGCTCGATGGTTTCCATGCCATAGGCGTGGATGCCGCCGATCACCCGCCAGTCGCCGCCGCGTTCCTGGTAGAGCGCCGTCGGGCAGCCTAGGCTGCCGCAGGAGAAGATGCTCCACGCGCCTTCGCAGGCGAGGTTGCCCTCGTGCTCGTAGAGGTACTCATCGCGTCCGTTGGCATCGACATCGAGCGTCCAGATGTCTGCCTCGACGGCGGGGACGAGCTTGCCGCCTGCTTCGCGGCACTGCTGGCGCGCGTCCCTGAGCACCCCGACGAGGAATCCCGGACAGCGCGCCGGCTCCGGGGTGACGTCCGCCGCCATCGCCTCCAGACAATGGGCGAGGTCGATGCCTTGCGCCCGCTGCGGGCGCGTGGTCGTGGACGGCACGGCGCCGGAACCGCACGCCGAGACCAGCCCGACAATCGCGAGCAGCGCCAGCAATCGTGCCCGGCCCGCGCGCGACCCGCGGCGTCGCCCTCGCGGCGATGGGTGGTCGAGCTGATACGACGCCAACCTTGCGAGCGTGATCACGGGCCGGTCAGCAACTTCGGGATCGCCGGCTCGAGCTGGTCGAGGGCCCGGTCGGCCCGAGTCTCGCGAAGCCAACCCCAACCTCCGGCCCGGAACACCGGTCGCAGCGTCGCTGCCTCCAGCAGCACCACCCAGTCAGCGGCCGTTGGAATGTTTTGGGGGGAGCGAGCCTTTAAATTGTTCCAGAAAACAGCCATTGAGGCACACTGGTCCCCGAATCGCACCAGCAGAATGCCGTCCACGTCGTGGCGACTCACCAGTTCGACCGCGAAGGCATGGCCCGATGAGCCCGCCTCGGGTGGTTTCTTGTCCAGCTCCACCCACGCCTGCAGGTCCTCGATGAGACGCTCCCGGCCTTCCGCTTCCGTCGCCAGCAGGTCCGCGCTGTTGCCGTCCGTGATCGGCTCGAGCTCGTAGCCCTTCTGCTCGACCAGCACGCGCGTCACGTCCGGTGCGCGCGACGTCCGGTCGTCGAACACCGGCGTGCCGCCGGAGGCGCCCGCGCACTTGTCGGACACGGGCTCCACCAGCGGTACGAAGGCGAGCCGGCGCAGCCGGCCGAGGTTGCGCGGCACCTGCTCGTAGGAGCGCTCGTAGCTCACCGGTGTCACCGGGTCCTGCGTCTGCCAGGGCCTGCAGCCCGCCGCGAGCAGCGCCAGCGCGACCGGCAGGATGACTCGGCCTGCGCTCATTCGAGCGTCTCCAGCCGCGCGAGCGTCATCGCCGCCAGCACCTGCGCGAGCTCGCGCACTGCCTGACGAAGGTACTCACCGTCCTTCGCGGTGAACCGTTCGAGGCTGGCGCAGAGGGGCAGCGGCGCATCGTCGCTGCGCAGCTCAGGGTCGACCGCGATTTCCATGGGCACGGCGATCCGTTCGTGCCCGTCCCGTGTCGCCGCAACCAACGCTTCTGCCACGAGGCACATGCGGTCACCCTGCGAGAAGACATCCGGGGCCCGTGCCTCCGGCACCAGCCCGTAGCCGATGATGTCGACCTCGATCCGCGGCGGCGGGGATGGCGGGGGTTGCCCGCGCAGGCGCATCGCGAACGCGTCGAGGGTGAGCTGCGGCAGGGGCTCGGCGGTGAGCGCCTCCACGGCAGCACGGCGCTTGGCACCGAACAGCATGCTCAGCGGCGGCCCGGCGACGATGAGGATCGCCCCGGCGATCACCACGCCGACAGCCGCGACGGGAGATTCGGTCGCGGCCTCGGCCACGGCCCCGCCGAATTCCCTCGGACCGCCGAGGAGGATCTCGCCGGGCGACAGGCCGCGCTCGAGGTCGAGCTTGCCAGCCGCGGCCATCTGCACCACGATCTCGGTGCCGTCCAGCTCGAGGCGCGCCGGCGGTATCGGTGACGCCAGCGCCGGTGGACGTTGGGGTTCGGCGGTGGTGTCGGGTGCCGGCTGCCTGATGGGCTCGGGCTCGGCGCCAGGCCCGGGGATGCTGACGAGCCACAGCAGTCCGGTGAGGGGCAGCGACCACCGTCGGGCAGCGGCGCATGGCCTGCCATGGCCACGTGGCAACTCCTCGGGCTCGAGGGCGTACCCCGGCCGCACGACCATCCTCCCCCGGCTCTGGTGGCCGGATCGCGGTTGGCACTGCTCCATCGTCGCGCTCCGGATTGCGCCCGGCAAGCACCCGGCCGCCGTGCCTTGCACTGGTCCTGGCGAGCGACGGTCGGCGCGCTGGTAACCGGGCCCGACAGGCTGCGGCGCAGCGCTGCCGGCCGGAGCGTCGTTACCGCTGGGCGTTGCCTCGCTGCTGCGCTATCGTTTCCGGCATGGACGGCGGCACCGGCAGGAATTCCCAGCTCAACGTCTTCGGCGAACCGCTCGCCACCTGCTGTACGAATCCCATGACCGGCTGGTACCGCAGCGGCTGCTGCGAGACCGACGACGAGGACGTCGGCTCGCACACGGTGTGCATCGTGGCGACCGCGGAGTTCCTGGAATTCTCGCGCTCGCGCGGCAACGACCTGAGCACGCCGCAACCCGGCTTCCCCGGCCTGCAGCCCGGCGACCGCTGGTGCCTGTGTGCGCCCCGCTGGGCCGAGGCCCACGAAGCGGGCTGCGCGCCGCGGGTCTATCTCCGCGCGACGCACCGCCGTGCGCTCGAGTTCGTGTCACTCGCCGATCTCAAGGCGCACGCGGTCGATATTTCCTAGCCTACGTGGGTGGCCTGCGACGGCACTCCCGCGATGTGGCAGGCAACTGAAGTCCCCTCGTCTTTCAGGACCACTCAACAGTGAGACGGTTGGGCAGCCGGGCGCACCACGCTCGAACAAATTTCTGCTCTTGTGCCGCCGCTGCTCCGAGCAGGTCCGGCGGTGAACGAATGCGGCCGTTGCCGATCGAAGCCAGCGAACGGTCTGTACCGGGACGATGAGGAGTTTCGCGATGAACAACTGGCGGATTGCCGCAAATGCGGCCCTTGCTGCTGTGGCGCTGGGCGCCTTCGCCAGCAGTGCTTCGGCTGCCGATGTCGCCGGTGGCGCAAAGGAAGAATCGACCACCACGGAGCTGATGAGCCACCGCGATGCGCGGCTGGAAACCTACCGCATCGAAGACTGGTCCGCACCCGGCGACGATGCGCTGATCGTCAAGGCGCTCGACGGGTCGCAGTACCGTGCTTCCTTCATGGGCCACTGCTCCGGCCTGCGCTTCACCGACACCATCGGTTTCGTCACCCGCGGCACGAATGCCCTGGATCAGTTCTCCGGTATCGTGCTGCCCGACGGTACGCGCTGCACCTTCAAGACCTTCGGGCGTAGTCCACCGGGCGCTTAGGCGCAGCGCTGTCGGTCCGCTTACTTCACCCCGGTTTCGGTCGACCCGCCGGGCGGGGCCTCGCCTGCCGGCACGATGAAGGCCGGCACGACGCCGGGCGTGGCGACAACCTCGACCGCCGGTGCTGGTGCGGGCGCCGGTGCCGGTGCCGGCGGTGGAGCGGCATTCATCAGTTGGGTCAGCCTCTGCATGGCGCCGAGCAGGCCATCGACACCGAGCAGGAAAATGCCGACCGCGATCGCCGCGACGACTGCGGCGGTCAGGTTTCTGGCGAGGCGATGGCTTGCGGGTGTCATCCACCCTCCGGTGATGCGGCTGAAGGCCGACATGATGGCAGTTTCGGGGAGGGCCCATCCAACCGGCCGGTCCTGCAGCGGCGACCCGGAATCGCAAGCGAGTTGCCTGATTATGTCGAGCCGGAGAGAGCCGTGTCTTGCACGCCTCCGGGCGACGGCGTAGCGTGATGTCAGGGAGTTTACCGTGGTCGCCCGATCGAGGGCGGCCAGCCGGAGCCTCTCACGAGAACAGAATAATCAGCCATCACCGGGGGGGTCCACCATGCTCCGCCTGACTTCAACAGCCGTCGCGTTCCTCAGTTGCCTGCTCGCATCGGTGCCGGCCGCAGCCGCCACCATCGTGACGCTCAACGCCGACTTCGAGAGCCCGACGTTCACAGTCGGTAACATCGCGAACGATCCAAACGCCACAGGGCAGGGCGGGTGGGGCGGCTATAACTCGGTGATCGAAGACGGCCAGCTGGTTCGAGCCCGCATCGTCGATGACCGGGCCCACACCGGCACGCAAGCCCTGCGCACCACGGCCGATACCCGTGTGATCCAGAAGGCGCTCGACGCCAATCCGCAACCGGGGAGCCCCAACTACGGCAGCAGCGGTGGCGAGTATCCGTTCCACTCTGGCGGATTCTCGCTGCATCCCTCCTATGACTGGTGGATACAGGCCTGGGTGTGGATCAAACCCGGCAGTTCGGCGCGATTTGCGCTCCTCAATGGCCTGGGCGGGTGTCCGCTCCTCGACATCGGTAATTTCGGCGGCGGCAACGACCCGGGCGAGCCCTACGCAAACTCCTGCCTCGCCAATTCCGGCGATCAGGTGAACCTCGGCGCGGCCGCTTACGGCCAGTGGCTGCTGCTGGAGATGGTCCACACGACCGCGATGAACAACACGCCGAATGGCGCGGCCATGGAGTTCCGGATCACAGGCACCGGGATCGACCGTACGATCCAGCTGGCCCCGTACTCGGGCCCGGGCTCGGGCAACCCCGCGTACCTGGGCCTTGCCGGCGACGTCTGGTGGGACGACGTGCGCGCCGGCTACGGCGAGGCACCGGCCCCGGTGCCCGTGCCCGCCGCCGCATGGTTGATGGCTTCGGCGCTCGTCTCGCTCGCGCTGCGCCGACACCGCTGCTGACGCAGGCGATTCCAGCTGATCAGAGCCAGCTTTCCACGCGTAATCCCGCAACCCGCCTGAACTCCGTCACGTTGCCGGTCACGCACACCGCGTCGATTGAACGCGCGTGGGCTGCAATCAGCAGGTCGTTGGCGCCAATGGTCATCCCCTTGCGTTCGAGCGCATGGCGGATCGTGGCGTAGTGCCGGTCGGCGCCGGCTGTCGCCACCTGATTGTGGTCCGATCGACTCGGAATGGCGTGGAATCTGGCCTGCCTCGCGGCCCGGTTCGCCACCGGTTACACTCGCCGGACAGGCGCCATCGTGGTTTCCAGAACTGACGTGAAGGTACATTTTTCACGGGTATTCCACGCTCCCGCGGGCGGTCGGTTGAACGATCTGGAGGGCGTGCAGCTAGCGAATTTTGCGGCACGTGCATGGGCGTTCCTGGTCGACTTCGTCATCGTCACTGCCCTGGCGATCGCGGTCGGCCTGCTCGTGGCCCTCGGCAGGCGCGGCGGCGACTCCTCGCAACCCCTGGTCATCGAGTTCGATCCCTTCGATGGCGCGTGGGGCCTGCTCGCAATCGTGGCCTATTTCGGCCTGGCGACCCGGGTCGGCAGGGGTCGGACGATCGGCAAATGGCTGCTGCGTATCCGGGTCGTTTCCCTGGCGCACGAGCAGTTGTCATGGTGGCACAGCATCGAGCGGGCGCTCGGTTATGCAGCGTCCGCGCTGGAAGGCGGATTCGGCTTCCTCCAGTTCTTCCTGCACCCGAACTGCCAGACCGTGCACGATCGCATCGCCGGGACTATCGTCGTCGCCGAGCCGAAGCACCGGCAGGACGAAGCTGCAGACACCGGGGAATCCGTTGCCGACAACGCGGCAACCGAACCTGATCCGCCGGCCGACCCAGTACCGGATTCAACGGGCGATTCCGCATGATCAGAGCCAGATTTCCGCGCGTAATCCCCCAACCCGCCTGAACTCCGTCACCTTGCCGCAACGTCGGCCGCACCGCCGGTGTGCTTCATGCGGCTGGCTCGCGCCGGCGCAGCAAATCGGCGCACATGATCGGTTACAGTACCGCAAACGACGCTGGATTCCGGGGATAGAGGAACCGTGGGCTTACTTGGCGAGTTGAAGCGTCGAAACGTCGTTCGCGTGGCGACGCTATATGTGCTCGCCGCCTGGGCCATCGTGCGGGTGGCAGGCGTCATGATCGGCCTGCTCGAAGTACCTCGCTGGGCCGGCAAGTTCGTCTTTGCCCTGCTTGCGGTCGGTTTTCCGGTCGCGCTCGTCTTTTCCTGGATATACGAGATCACGCCCGAGGGACTCAGGAAACAGGAGCAGGCACCGGGCAGTCCGGCGGACGCCGCGGCTACCAACCGAAGAATGGATGTCGCGATCGGCGTCCTCGCCGCGATCGCGATCGCCAGCCTTGCCATTGACCGCCTGGTTCCCGCACGCCCGGACACGGCGACCGCCGCTTCCGCCGTCGACATGACTACCGCCGTGGCCGATGTGCATTCCATTGCGGTGCTGCCTTTTGTGGACATGAGCCAGTCGAAAGACCAGGAGTATTTCGCCGACGGCCTGTCCGAGGACCTGATGAACGTACTGGCACGGGTCGAAGAGTTGCGCGTGATCGGCCGCACCTCCTCGTTCCAGTACAAGGGACGGCAGGAGGATCTGCGTACGATCGGTGAGTCGCTGGGCGTTGCCCATATCCTCGAGGGCAGCGTACGCAAGGCAGACAACGACCTGCGCATCACTGCGCAGCTCATCCGGGCCGCCGACGGCTCGCAACTCTGGTCCCAGACCTACGACCGCAAGCTCGACGACATCTTCGCCCTGCAGGACGAGATCGCGACCGCCGTCGCCGGGGCGCTCAAGCTCCGCCTCGTCGCGCCGGCGGCTGCCGATGCTCGCGCGCCGCGCGACCTCGAAGCCTACAACCGGTACCTGCAGGGTCGATATCAGCTGGAGCAGCGCACGCGCACTTCTCTCGACCTCGCGCTGGAACACTTCACCGCGGCTGTGGAGCACGATCCGCTCGACGCTCTCGCCTGGGTCGGGCTCTCCGAAAGCTACACGGCACGCGCCGCCTACACCTCTCAGGTGTCGCTCGAAGAAGGATATCGGCTCGGGCGCGAGGCGGCGCAACGCGCGCTCGACCTCGATCCGGCGCTTGCCGATGCGCATGCAGCGATGGCTTACATCTATT
>CAYQAR010000084.1:0-9890 GCA_964415505.1 uncultured Chromatiaceae bacterium
CTGCAGCTTGATGGTGTGGTTATAGGCCTCGGCGCGGTCGAGGTAGAGCATCAGCGCGTCGGCACCGCCCATGCGCTCCATGGCTAGCCTCGTGCTGCCCGCGCTTTCGTGGCACGTGTGCGCCCGGCGCGCTGGCTGGTCGCCCGATGCTTCGCGGCAGTCTTCAGCTCTTCGTAGGCTTCCTCGACGTGCCGGGCGAGCTGCGGCAGGTCGTACATCGTCGCGCCATTGCCGACGAAGCCAAAGTCCATGCGTTCGTGGTACGAGGTCAGTGTGGCGTTCAGCCCGACCGACATGGCGATGGCGGATACCGGGAAGGTGCCGACCAGGGCTGCTCCGTCGAGATAAAGCCGATCGCGACCGCCCGGCACGTTGGAGATCACCATGTTGGCGAGGGGTGGTGCCACACGGTCGACATGGGTGGCGGCCGTGAGCTCGGCCACCCCGAGGATGGCCACCGCATACGCCATCGCAGCGTCCTTGGACATCGAACGGATCTCGTGCTTGGCCGTGCCCATCGCCGACACGACCTGTTCGATGCGCTCGACCACCCCGGCGTCGTGCTCGCCGAGGTGCACGGACACGGCGGAGGCTTTGGTGCCGGAGTCGGTGTCGCCGTCGTCGCGCAGAGAGACGGGGCAGAACGCGACCAGGCGGTGTGGAAAGCCGCGGTCCGTGCCGCGGAGGTAGCGGTGCACGCCCTCGTCGACGAGCGTGACGGCGAGGTCGTTCAGGGTCGCTCCGAACGCCTTGCCGACGGCGTGCATCTCGTCGAGTGGCAGCGACAGCGTCGCGACGGTGCGGGCCATCTGCATCGGTTCGTTCATCGGTCCGTGCTGCGCCGAGAACGGTACGCTGCCCACCGGGCCGGCGCCCAGCAGCGTCGACAGGCCCTTCTTCATGGCGCTGATGGACACGTCGCGCAGCGCCAGCGTCTGTCTGGTCGCGTTGACGCCGAGATCGGCGAGGCGATCGACCAGCGCCTTCGGTGGGCGCGGCTTGCGCAGCGGCGCCGCTGCCGCGAACGCGGGCACCGGGATCGAGCGCTGCGGGCTGGTGCTCAGGCTGCCATAGATCCGCTTGGTGCCCGACACGCCGTCGATGATGGCGTGATGCACCTTGGTGTAGAGCGCGAACAGATTGTCCGGGACCCCGTCGATGAACCAGTTGCGGAACAGCGGCCGCCCGCGATCGAGCATGGGCTCGTCGAGGTCCGCCACCAGACGCAGCAGGTCGTCGTAGGTCGACCCATGTGGCAGCACCATGTGCTGGACGTGGTAGCGCGGGTCGTAGTTCGTCGCTTCCCGGAAATGCGGCAGCCTGGTCGCGCCGAGGTCCGGCACGAAATTGAAGGGGGCGGTTGGCTCGTGCTTGCGGTAAGCCTCCACGAGCTCGCGAACCAGGCCAGAGCGGCCCTTCGGCTTCTCGAACAGCAGCAGCGCGCCCACGTGCGTGGGGCTCGCCTGCGACTCCATCACGAACCACATCAGGTCGAGCGGTGGTATCGGTCTGCTCATCGGTGCCCCCGTGGATTCTGCCGGGACGATAGCGCCGGGCGGCTTGCGCGGCCCCCCGCCGAAAGGGGGGGTGTGGACCCGCTCAGCGCGTCAGGATGTGCACGGCCACCGCCGCTTCCTCGATGCCTTGCAGGCCGCCGCCGTTCTCCTGGATCGCGTGGCGCGCGCCCTCGACCTGGCGGGCGCCGGCCTCGCCGCGCAATTGCGTGACCAGTTCGAACAGCTGGCCGATGCCGGTGGCGCCGAGCGGATGACCCTTGGACTCGAGGCCTCCGGACGGATTGATCGGGATGCGTCCGCCGAGCGTGAAGTCGCCGCGCTCGGCCGCCGGGCCGCCGCCGCCGAACGGCGCGAGGCCGAGGTTCTCGGCCTGGATGATCTCGCCCATTGCAGACGCGTCGTGCACCTCCGCCACGTCCATGTCCTCGGGGCCCAGGCCGGCAATTTCGTATGCCTGCAGCGCCGCCAGCCGGCTCACGTGCTTCTCCGGCTCGTCGACGCCGCGGTGGGTGAAGCTGCGGATGATGCTGGCAGCCACCTTGATGCAGCGGTTGCGGTTGGCACCGATGCGCCGCAGGCCCTCTTCCGTGCACAGGATCGCCGCCGCGGCGCCATCGGACAGCGGCGCGCACATCGGCAGCGTGATCGGATAGGTGATCGGCGGCGCCGCGAGCACTTCGTCGATGGTGAAGGGTTTGCGGAACTGCGAGTACGGGTTGTGCACCGAGTGCTGGTGGTTCTTGGCACACACCGCGGCGATCTGCCGCTGCGTGGTGCCGTAGGTCTTCATGTGCCAGCGACAGAATGCCGCATAGATCGCCATGAATCGGCTGTAGGGCCTGTCCGACTCGGAGCCCGGTGGCGGCGTGACGCCCGCGCCCATCTTCACGAGCGTCGCGTAGTTCTCCTCGGCGCGTGACACGTCCCAGCCGCCCTCGAAGATGGCGAAGGCCTTCGCCTTGTCCGGAATGTTCATCTTCTCGGCACCGATGGCGAGTGCCACGTCTGCAACGCCGGCGCGCAGGCTCTGCACCGCGAGGTTGACGGCCGAACTGCCGGAGGCGCAGGCGTTCTCGACGTTGAAAACCGGGATGCCCTCGATACCGATCCTGCTGAAGATGACCTGCCCTGGGATCGAGATCTGCCCCTGCAGGAGACCGTTGGTCATGCCGGAGTAGTAGGCCACCCCGAGGTCGGCGGCGCGGCAACCGGCATCCAGCAGCGCACCCTGCAAGGCTTCGCCCGCCAGATCGTGCAAGCTGCGCTCCGGATGACGACCGAACACGGTCATGGCGATGCCGGCGACGTAGATCGGTGTCACGGGACCTCCTGGCGGCGGGAAGTTCGAGGCATGGCTCGGCTAACCGGCGATCGTCTTCAGGATGGCCGGATAACGATTCGGCATCAGCCGGGTCAGCCAGAAGAGCGAGGTGGACTTGTGCCCGGTGATGATGCGGCGCTTGCCGCGCTCGACGCCGGCGATGATGTCCGACGCGCATTCCTCGGGGGGCGTCTGCAGCAACTTGTCCGCCAGCATCGAGAAGCGGGCTTCTTCCTCGCCGGCGGCGGCACAGCGCCGGCCGGCCTTCTCGATGTTGGTCTTGATGCCGCCCGGGTGCACGCAGACCGCGCTGACGCCGGTCCCTTCGAGCTCGCTCCACAGGCACTCGGTGAGTCCGCGCACGCCGAACTTGGAGATGTTGTAGGCCCCCTGCGCCGGGTAGCCTGCGAGTCCGAACACGCTCGAGATGTTGACGATGCAGCCTTCGCTCTGCGCGAGCATCATCGGCAGGAACGCCTTGGTGCCGTAGATCACGCCCCACAGGTTGATGCCGACCTGCCACTCGATCTCCTCGACCGTCATGTGCTCGATGGTGCCGATCATGGTGGCACCGGCGTTGTTGATCACGCAGTGGGCCGTGCCGAAGTCGCGCTTCACTTCGTCGGCATGCGCGAACACCGCCCGCCGGTTCGACACGTCGAGCGCGTAGCCGCGTGCCTCTGCCTGCCCGGGCAGCGAGCGCAGGGTCTCCTCCAGCCCGCTGGTGTTGACGTCCGACAGGGCGAGGCGCGCCCCTTTCGTGGCGAGCTGCTGCGCCAGCGCGCGGCCGATGCCGGAGCCGGCACCGGTGATGACGACGATCTTTCCGGAGAAGCTTTTCATGCGACGGACTCCCGTACGGCCGTCGGCCGCCTCAGATCTTGCGAGCACTGCCCGCCCAGTACCGGGCGCGCAGGTCCTTCTTGAGCACTTTGCCCACCGGGCTGCGCGGCAGAGCCTCGACGAAGTCCACCGACTTCGGTGCCTTCACCGGGCCAAGCTTCTCCTTGCACAGCCGGACCAGTTCCTCGGCGCCGACCTGCTGGCCGGCGTTCAGCTCGACCACCGCCTTGACGGCCTCGCCCCACTTCTCGTCGGGCACGCCGATCACGGCACAGTCCTGGACGGCCGGGTGGCTCCAGATCACCTGCTCGACTTCGCTCGGGTACACGTTGAAGCCGCCCGAGATGATCATGTCCTTCTTGCGGTCGGTGATGTGCAGGCAGCCCTCGGCGTCGAGGTGGCCGATGTCGCCCGTGTGCAGCCAGCCGTCGATGATGGTCTCGGCGGTCTTGTCCGGCGCCTTGTAGTAGCCCTTCATCACGAGGTCGCCGCGCACGCAGATCTCGCCGGTCTCGCCCTGCGGCAGGACCTGGTTGGCCTCGTTCATGATCTCGACCCGCACCAGCGGATTGGGATGCCCGACCGACGACAGGCGCTCATCGGAGGCGAACCGGCCGTCGACCAGGTGTTCGTCCGGGCGGAGACAAGCAATCGAAGCCGGGGCTTCGGTCTGTCCGTACCCTCCCATCATGACCGGGCCGATCACCTCGATGGCCTGCTTGAGCTTCTCGACGGACATCGGCGCCGCGCCGTACATGAAGTACCTGAGCGACGCGAAGTCGACTTTCCTGCCGAGATCCGGGATGTCGAGCAGCCGGTAGATCACGGTCGGCGGCAGGAAGAGCTCCGTCACGCGGTATTTCGGTATGGCGGCAAGCAGCAGCGCGGGATCCGGCCTGGTCACGATCACGACCGTGCCGCCGCGGGCGGTGCAGGGCACCGATAGCAGACCTGCGGTGTGCGTCATGGGCGCCGCGGCGAGATTCACGGGCCGCTCGTCGCCACCGTAGGTGCAGCCGATCATGAAGTGCGCGCAGAACGTCTGGGCGCTGCGGTGCGTGTTCATCACGCCCTTCGGCAGGCCCGTGGTGCCGCCGGTCGCCGACAGCATGACGACGTCGTCCATGTCGACGGCCACGTCGGGACGCGACGACGGCTGGTCCTTCGCCCAGTCGGCGAGCGATCGGCAGCCCGGGAATTCGGGCAGGTCCGCGTCGATGCAGATCCACGTGCGGACCCTGGGGAGCCGCGGCCGCAGTTCGGCGATGACCGGGGCGAATTGCTGCTGGAAGAACAGCACCTCGCAGTCGAACGCGTCGAGCACGTACAGGTTCTCCTCGGCCGCGTTGCGCGCACCCACGGGGATCCAGCACATGTTGGCGCGCCACAGGCCGAGCGTGCACGTCCAGGCCTGGACGTCGTTGCCGGCCCACACCGCGCCCTTGGTCTCCCTGGGGAGGCCGAGGGCGAGGAGGCCGTTCGCGATCCGGCACGACAGTTCACCGACCTCGTCGAATGTGAACCGGCGGTCGTCCTGGATGTACGCAGCCCCCTGCGGATTGATGCGCCAGCCGCGGTCGAAGAAGTCGATGATCGCCATGGCCCGATCGCCTAGAGCTGCGTGACCGTGGCGCGGGCGAGGCCGCGCTGCTCGAGGAAGCCGAGCAGGTAGCGGTGGCCGAACGCCTTGCATGCGGAAGCGAAGCCGACCTTGCCGGTCTCGCCGTCGAGCAGCTTCATCACGGCCGCGGCTTGCAGGGCGCCGGTCGAGATGTACGCGGTCACGCCATGCACGGTCGCCCGCACCGCGGCCAGCTGGCCCCGGCCGATGGCGAAGTCCACCGTGCGCACGACCGTCGTGCGCTCGCGCGGCGGCATGCTCGGCGTGGTCGAGTCGACGATCTGCTTGATGACGGCGTCCTGGTGTTCCTTCGGCAGGTGCTTGTACTCGGCTTCCCATTTCTGGCCGAGCCCATGCACCAGCTGCATGACGTTGTTGTCGTAGAAGCCCACGTACGAGCTGCAGCTGTGGACCCGCGGATCGTTCTGGTAGAACACCGGCAGCGACGTGCCGCCCCACGGTAACGAGAACACGGGCTGCACGAAGTTCGGATCGATGACGTTGGCCGACGTGCCCGCGGCGTGCGGCACCAGCTTCTTCTCCCACAGGTAGCACTGTTCGGAGCGGAGCAGCTCGAAGATGGAGGCCGTCGAGCCGACCGTCACGCCGGAGGCCGCGAACCGCGCGCCGCGGCACAGCGTTGCGGTCTCGAGCACGTCGACGCCCTGGGTTTCGAGCGCGAGTTCGGCGGCGATTTCCGCGAACGTGTACATGTACGCCGTGGACGGCGCCGCCAGCAGGCCGGCTTGCCGGTATGACTCGCCGAACCGGTCACGCACGGCGCGGATGTAGCCCTGCTCGCCCGTCGTGTCGAGGTGATGGCAGCCGGCCTCGAGCGCCGCCTCGACGGCGGTCAGTCCGAAGGTCACGAACGGCCCCACCGTGTTGCACACTACCCGGGCGCCCTTGAACACCCGGGTCAGCGCCTCGACCGAATGCTCGGTCTCGACGACCTCGTAGGTGGCCGATTCGAGGCGCACCACGCGCTGCGCCATCATCTCCTGCACGCGCCTGGCGTTGCGGGCGACCGCGGTGAACGGGATCTGCTGGTCGATCAGCCAGTCCATGATCAGCATGCCGGTGTAGCCGCTCGCGCCGTAGACGACGACGGGGTACTTGGCCATGGGTTCTCTCCTGGGTCCGGTCGGGTGTTGGTTGCGTGCCCCGGGGCGCGCTCAGTTCTGCGACCAGCCCTCGGCGTACAGCTGCTGAGCGAGCAGGCCGAGGCGCATGGTGAGTACGTAGTTCTCGCCGTCCTCGATCAGCGCGAGGCGCGCGTCCCGGTACAGCTTTTCGATCGGATACTCGCGGGACGTGCCTGAGCCGCCGAACAGCTGAAATGCCTCGTCGACGACCTTCATCGCCTCCTGTGTGACGGTGACCTTGGCCGCCGCGGTCACGTAGGGGTGCGTGAGCGGCGAGACGCGGGCGTAGGTCAACGAGCGCCGCGCCACCGAACGGCATACCTCGACCCGGCGCAACATCTCGCCGATCCGGTAGCGGGTGAGTTGGTGCTCGATCAGCTTCTTCCCCCCCTGCTTGCGCTCGTGACAGTACTGCAGCGCGAGCTCGAACCCGGCGCGCGCGACGCCCGTGTACAGCTGAGACATGTGGGTGCCGGCATAGGACCAGGCCGAGGCCATGTTGCCGTAGTACTCGTCCTTCAACGCCACGGCGAAGCGCTTCGGTACGCGGACGTTGTCGAAATAGATCTCGCCCTGCGGCAGCGACCGCTGGCCCATCTTGTCCAGCGGCTTGCCTTTCGACACGCCCGGCAGATCGAGCGGGATGATCACGGCCATGCCGTGGGGACGGCCATCCTTTTCGAAGAAGCCGCCGTCGTACTCGGCGCCGATGTAGCCCAGCGCAACCTGCGCGACGGCGCCATTGGACACCCAGGCCGAACACTGGCCGTTGATCACGATCTCCTCGCCCTGCAGCCGGCCCCACATGTTGCCCTTGTTGCCCGCCTGGCCCGCCGGCCACTCGCGCGCCATGTCGAAGACCTGCACGTCGCTGCCTTTGTCGGGGTGGGTGATCATCCAGCAGCCGATGCGGCCGGTGCAGAGGTCCACCAGTTCCTGGTTGCCGACGGCGGCGGCCATCTGCACCGGGAAGCCCGCGACGGCGAGCGACACGCCAAGCCCGCTGTCGCCCCAGCCGAGTTCCTCGGCGATCAGCGACTCCATGCGGATCGCGACTTCGGGCGGCAGTTCGGCCAGCATCGTCGGATCCAGGCCCAGCTTCGCGTACTCGGCGAACACGCTGTAGTACGGAGAGCCCGGGGCGATCACGGCCTCGGCGGTCAGCCTGTCGAGTTCGGCACCCAGCGGCCGCATCACTTCCCGGGCGAAGCGGTGCACGCCGGCCTGCAGAGCCGCCTCCTCATCCGACAGCGGCGGCTCGAAGCCCGACAGGCCGGCGGCGGGCAGCGTGAGCTGCGATTTGAGCTTCAGCATCGTGCTCTCTCCCCTTGGCAGGTCGGCGATGGCGGACAGTGTGGGCCGTTCGGCCGCTGGAGCCTTTCATGGACCGAGCGTATCTTTGTCAAAAACCGATCATCCGTGGCCGAGGCCCCGTGGCTGGACCCGTCTGGTTCAAGGTACGCAAAGAGCTGGGGCGCCAGCCGATCGTGGCCGGGCGCATCCCGGGTTTGACGCCGCTGTTCCTCGAACGGTACATCTACCAGGACATCGAGCGCACGGTGTCCCGCATGGACGCCACCGCGCTGGTGGTGCAGTTCGGGGGTGGGCGCGTACGGGAAGGCGAGCCGCACCACTGGCGCAGCATGAATCTGCCAACCCAGGCGCTGCTGATTCCGCGCGGCGTAGCGACGCACTGGCATTATTCCGGCACGGTGGACTTTGCCGTGTTCTATTTCCTGGCCGGCGGCAGCGGCGGCATGCAGAGCCTCGAGACGCTCGCTGACTCGCGCGACGAGCCCCTGGCGTTCAGCGACCCGCTGGTCGGCGCGGCAGCGCTGCAGCTGGCGCTGGAACTGCAGAAGGCGCACGGTGCCGACGCCGGTTACATGGAGCGGCTGGCCGGGATCATGCTCGAGCAGTCGTTCCGGGCGCTGGTGACGCCGGTCACGCGCGGCATCAGCCCGCGCCACGTGCACTTCGCGCGGCTGCAGGCGGTACTGAACCACGTGCACACCAATCTCGCCGGCGATCTCACGACTGCGCGCCTGGCGCAGCGCGCCGGCGTCAGCATCGCGCATTTCTCCCGCGTTTTTCGCGATGCGACGGGCGTGCCACCGCACCGGTACGTGCTCGCCGCGAGGCTGGATCTCGCCCGCAAGCTCCTGACGCAGTCGAACCTGCCCATCTCGCGGATCGCCGAGGAGAGCGGGTTCAGTTCACAGAGCCACCTGACGGCGAGCTTCCGTGCGGCCCATTCGGCGACACCGGCGCAATACCGAGTGCACGTCCGAACTCGCGCCGGTCGCAGCGGGGCGGAGGGCCGGACGAAGCGGCCCGGCTCGATACCCATTGCGAAATTCGAGTAACGAAATGTGAATCAGCAAGGGGTCGGGAGGTACATCGTTCGCCTCACGAGCCGCCAGCCGTCGGCGGCCCGGAACCTACAGGGGGTCGAGCGATGAATGCGGTCAGCAGCCAGATCACACGAGTTGCGTCGGACACGCTACACGACACCGGCGCGCCCGCCGCGCTCTCCGCCCAGGAGCGGGCGATCGCCGCGGGCAGCAAGGTGCTGCACGGCAAGGTCACCGACCGGGTCCTGAGGATGTACGAGGCCATCCGCGCCTACGGCCCGCCGCGTGCGGCCCTCGATCGCGCAGTGCTGTTCACGGAATCGTTCCGCGAGACCGTCAGCCAGCCGCTGGTGCTGCGCTGGGCGAAGGCGCTGAAGCACTTCGTCGAGCACGTGCCCGTCACGATCCACCCGGACGAACTGATCGTCGGGCGTCCCAACACGTGGCTGGGTCGCTGGGCGATCGTCTATCCCGAGATCGACGGAGCCGCGATGCCGGCGGGGGTCGAGATGTTCCGCCGGAACGCCGGCAAGGCCGGCGAGGTCGTCGTCACCGATGACGACCAGCGCATCGTCGAGGAGGTCCTGACGCCCTACTGGACCGGCAGGGACTACGCCAGCAACTTCGTCGCGGCGCTGCCCGAGGACACTCGCTACGTGATCCTCGGCCCGGACCGCAAGAACACCACGATGTGGACCTGCGTCCTGCTGGCGACCTCGCCGATGCGGCACTCACAGAACTGGACGCCCGACTTCAGCAAGATCCTGACCCGCGGCGTCGAGGGCATCCGCGAGGATGCCGAGCGCAGGCTCGCCGCGCTCACCGAACCGCGCGACTTCGTTCACAAGAAGGCCTTCCTCGAGGCCGTGATCATCACCTGCGACGCGATGGTCACGTGGTCACGGCGTTACGCTGAACACGCGCGGGAGCTCGCGGCGCAGGAGGCGAACCCGCGACGGAAGAAGGAGCTGCTCGAGATCGCCGAAGTCTGCACGTGGGTGCCCGAGCATCCGGCGCGCAGCTTCCGCGAGGCGCTGCAGGCGCAGTGGTGGGGGCAGCTGTTCAACCGTGTCGAGCAGACCTCGAGCG
>CAYQAR010000085.1:0-9700 GCA_964415505.1 uncultured Chromatiaceae bacterium
AGATCCCGCTCGAGCGCATGTCGGTGTCGATGACCATGAACGGCGCGGTGCTGCCGGTCATGGCCATGTACATCGTGGCGGCCGAGGAGCAGGGCGTGAAACCGGCCCAGCTCGCCGGCACGCTGCAGAACGACATCCTCAAGGAGTTCATGGTCCGGAACACCTATATATATCCGCCCGGACCCTCGATGCGGATCGTGTCGGACATCATCGGCTACACCGCACGGCACATGCCGAAGTTCAACCCGATCTCGATCTCCGGCTACCACATGCAGGAGGCCGGCGCGACATGCGTGCAGGAACTCGCCTTCACGCTCGCCGACGGCATCGAGTACGTGCGTGCCGCCATCGCCAGCGGCATGAAAGTCGACGAGTTCGCGCCGCGGCTATCGTTCTTCTTCGGCGTCGGCATGAATTTCTTCATGGAAGTCGCCAAGCTGCGCGCTGCGCGGCTGCTCTGGGCGGAGCTGCTGCAGAAGCTGTTCGCCCCGGCCGACCCGCGCTCGCTGATGCTGCGCACCCACTGCCAGACCTCGGGTGTGAGCCTCACCAGTGCCGACCCGTACAACAACGTCATCCGCACCACCATCGAGGCGCTCGCGGCGGTGCTCGGCGGCACGCAGTCGCTGCACACGAACTCCTTCGACGAGGCGCTCGCCCTGCCGACCCCGTTCTCGGCGCACATCGCCCGCAACACCCAGCTCGTGATCCAGGAGGAAACCGCGGTCACGCGCGTGGTCGACCCACTCGCCGGCTCCTACTACGTGGAGAGCCTCACCGCAGCGCTCGCCGCCGAGGCGCGCAAGCTGATCGACGAAGTCGAGCAGCTCGGCGGCATGACCCGCGCAGTCGAATCCGGCATGCCGAAGCTGCGCATCGAGCAGTCGGCGGCGCTGCGCCAGGCGCGCATCGACCGCAGCGAGGAAGTCATCGTCGGCGTCAACCGCTACCAGCGCGAGGACGAGCCGGAAATCGAGATCCTCGCCATCGACAACAGCGCCGTGCGCGAGGCCCAGGTGCAGCGCCTGCAGCGCGTGCGCCGCGAGCGCGATGCCGCGGCCTGTCGCGAGGCGCTCGCCGCCCTGACCCAGGCTGCCGATAGCGGCAGCGGCAACCTGCTCGCTGCGGCGATCACCGCAGCCCGGGCGCGGGCCAGCGTCGGGGAGATCTCCGCAGCGCTCGAGCAGGTATACGGCCGCCACCGTGCCGTGATCCACTCGATCAGCGGTGTCTACGGCTCGGCCTGGGGCGACGACGCCGGCTTCGCGAAGATCCGCCAGGACGTCGAGGATTTTGCGCGCGACGAGGGTCGCCGCCCGCGCCTGCTCGTCGCCAAGCTCGGGCAGGACGGCCACGACCGCGGCGCCAAGGTCATCGCCACGGCCTTTGCCGACCTCGGCTTCGACGTCGACATCGGGCCGCTGTTCCAGACGCCGGAGGAAGGCGCGCGCCATGCCGTCGAGAACGACGTGCACGTGGTCGGCGTCTCCTCGCAGGCCGCCGGCCACCGCACGCTGGTGCCGCAACTGATCGCGGCGTTGCGCACGCAGGGCGCGGGCGACATCCTCGTGGTCTGCGGCGGCGTCATCCCGCCGCAGGACCACGCCTTCCTGCGCGAGGCCGGCGTAGCCGCGATCTTCGGCCCCGGCACCAACATCCCGGCCTCGGCCGCCACCGTGCTGGAGCTGGTACGCCGGCGACGGAGCCCCGCCTGAAGCCGCAGCTGCCGCGGCGGAGAACAGCCTGGCATCGGCAGGACCCAGACACATTCTGAGGCGCGCACGCGCCACCGACCGGCCGGCCGCGCCGGCAAACAGAGGGAAAGGTATGCAGGACATCATCGGGCAACTCGAGCAGAAGCGCGCCGCTGCCAAGCTCGGCGGCGGCGAGCAGCGCATCGGGCTGCAGCACGCCAAGGGCAAGCTCACCGCACGTGAGCGCATCGCACTCCTCCTCGACGAAGGCAGCTTCGAGGAATGGGACATGTTCGTGGAGCACCGCTGCACGGACTTCCGGATGGAAGAGCAGAAGGTCCCGGGTGACGGCGTGGTGACGGGCTACGGCACGATCAACGGCCGGCTGGTGTTCGTCTTCAGCCAGGACTTCACCGTCTTCGGCGGGTCGCTCTCCGAGCCGCACGCCGAGAAGATCTGCAAGATCATGGACCAGGCGATGAAGGTCGGCGCCCCGCTGATCGGATTGAACGACTCAGGTGGCGCCCGCATCCAGGAAGGCGTCGCGTCGCTCGGCGGCTACGCCGAGGTGTTCCAGCGCAACATGCTGGCCTCAGGCGTGGTGCCGCAGATCTCGGTCATCATGGGCCCGTGCGCGGGTGGCGCGGTGTACTCGCCGGCCATCACCGACTTCACCTTCATGGTGAAGGACAGCTCCTACATGTTCGTCACCGGCCCCGATGTGGTGAAGACCGTCACCCACGAGGAAGTTACCGCCGAAGAACTCGGCGGCGCGGTCACCCACACGACGAAGTCCGGTGTGGCCGACCTCGCCATGGAAAACGACGTCGAGGCGCTGCTCTCCACGCGCCGCTTCTTCAATTTCCTGCCGCCCAACAACCGCGAGAAGCCCCCGGTGTGGCCGACCACCGATCCGGCCACGCGCACCGAGCCTGCGCTCGACACCCTGGTGCCCGACGATCCGGCGCGACCCTACGACATCAAGGAACTCATCCACAAGCTCGCCGACGAGGGCGATTTCTTCGAGGTCCAGGCCGACTACGCGAAGAACATCGTCATCGGCTTCATCCGCCTGGAAGGCTCCACCGTCGGCGTCGTCGCCAACCAGCCCATGGTGCTCGCCGGCTGTCTCGACATCAGCTCCTCGATCAAGGGCGCCCGCTTCGTGCGCTTCTGCGACGCGTTCAACATCCCGCTGCTCACGCTCGAGGACGTGCCGGGTTTCATGCCGGGAACCTCGCAGGAGTACGGCGGCATCATCAAGCACGGCGCCAAGCTGCTGTACGCCTTCGCCGAGGCGACCGTGCCGAAGGTCACCGTCATCACCCGCAAGGCCTATGGCGGTGCCTACGACGTCATGGCCTCCAAGCACCTGCGCGGCGACGTCAACTTCGCCTGGCCGAGCGCGGAAATCGCCGTCATGGGCCCGAAGGGCGCGGTGGAGATCATCTTCCGCAAGGACATCGGCGATCCGGCGGCGATCGCCGCCCGCACCGAGGAATACCGGCGTAAGTTCGCCAACCCCTTCATCGCCGGTGCACGCGGCTTCATCGACGACGTCATCATGCCGCGCGACACGCGCGCGCGGGTGTGCCGCTCCTTTGCCATGCTGCGCAGCAAGCAGCTCGAAAACCCGTGGCGCAAGCACGGCAACATCCCGCTGTGAGCGGCCCCGCAGCCGCAGGACCCGTCATGTTCAAGAAGATCCTGATTGCCAACCGCGGCGAGATCGCCTGCCGCATCATCCGCACCGCGCGCCGCATGGGCATCGCTACCGTGGCGGTGTATTCCGACGCCGACCGCCGCTCCCTGCACGTGCGCCTGGCCGACGAAGCGGTGCACATCGGCCCGGCGCCCTCGGCGCAGAGCTACCTCATCGCCGAGCGCATCATCGCGGCCTGCCAGGAAACCGGGGCGGAAGCGGTACACCCGGGCTTCGGCTTTCTCTCCGAGCGCAGCGCCTTCGCCGCCGCGCTCGAAGCGGCTGGCGTGGTCTTCATCGGCCCCGGCGTGAAGGCCATCGACAGCATGGGCGACAAGATCACCTCCAAGCTCCTCGCGCAGAAGGCCGGCGTGTCGACCATCCCCGGCTTCACCGGCGTGATCGAAGGGCCGGACCACGCGGTCGAGATCGCCCGCGGGATCGGCTACCCGGTTATGCTCAAGGCCTCGGCCGGCGGTGGCGGCAAGGGCATGCGCGTCGTGCGCAGCGACGCTGAGTGCCGCGACGGCTTCCAGCGCGCCACCAATGAGGCTGTCGCTGCCTTCGGTGACGGCCGGGTGTTCGCGGAGAAGTTCATCGAGGACCCGCGCCACGTCGAGATCCAGGTGCTCGCCGACACGCAGGGCAACGTCATCCACCTCGGCGAGCGCGAGTGCTCGATCCAGCGTCGCCACCAAAAGGTCCTCGAGGAGGCGCCCTCGCCGCTGCTCGACGAGAAGACCCGCCGCGCCATGGGCGAGCAGGCCGTGGCACTGGCGAAGGCGGTCGACTACTGCTCGGCCGGCACGGTGGAGTTCGTCACCGACCAGCAGCGCAATTTCTACTTCCTCGAGATGAACACGCGCCTGCAGGTCGAGCATCCGGTCACCGAGATGATCACCGGCCTCGATCTCGTCGAGCTCATGATCCGCGTAGCCGCCGGCGAGAAGCTGCCGCTGAAGCAGAAGGACGTGAAGCTCGACGGCTGGGCGCTCGAGGCCCGCGTCTACGCCGAAGATCCGTTCCGCAACTTCCTGCCCTCCACGGGGCGGCTGACCCGCTATCGCCCGCCGCTGCAGACCCCGCATGTGCGCGTCGACACCGGCATCGAGGAAGGCAGCGAGGTGTCGATGTTCTACGACCCGATGATCGCCAAGCTCGTGACCCACGGCGCCACCCGGGCCGAGGCCATCGCCCGCATGCAGGATGCGCTCGACTGCTATTTCATCCGCGGCGTCTCGCACAACATCAGCTTCCTCAACGCCGTGATCTCGCACGAACGCTTCCAGGCGGGCCGACTCAGCACCGGCTTCATCGCCGAGGAGTATCCCGACGGCTTCAGCGCGGCCGACGTGCCGCGCGAGGATCCGCGCCTGCTGATCGCGCTCGCCGCGACCGTGCACCGGCGCTTCCAGGACCGGGCGGCGAAGCTCTCCGGCCAGCTCGCCAGCCACGAGCGGCGCGTCGGCACGGACTTCGTCGTGATCGTCGGCCGCGAGCAGCACCCGGTGCATATCCTGCCGCTCGACGGTGGCTTCGACATCCGGGTCGACACCACGGAATACCGCATCGTCACCGCCTGGCACATGGGCCAGCCGCTGATCAAGGCCGAGGTCAACGGCGTGCGCGTCTGCGCGCAGGTCGACCGCGTCGGCCTGCGCTATCGCCTCTCCCACCGCGGATCCCAACTCGAGGCGCTGGTGGTTACGCCGGCGATGGCGGCGCTCGAGAAGCTCATGCTGGTCAAGCAGCCGCCGGACCTGTCGAAGTTCCTGCTGTCGCCGATGCCGGGGCTGCTCAAGCGCCTGGTCGTGAAAGCCGGCGACGAGGTCAAGGCTGGCGAGGAACTGGCCGTCGTCGAAGCCATGAAGATGGAAAACAGCCTGCGCGCGACCGCCGACGTGACGATCGCGAAGGTGCTCGCCGGCGAGGGCCAGAGCCTCGCGGTCGACCAGCCCATCCTCGCCTTCGAGTGAGATGAGCCGCCGCGGCGATGCCGACCCCGAGCGCCTGGCCGCGCAGGTGCGCGACGGCGACCGGCGTGCATTGGCACGCGCCATCACCCTGGTCGAGTCGGCCCGTCCGGCCGACCAGGCACCGGCCAACCGCCTGCTCGCGCTGCTGACGCCGCATGCCGGGGCCTCGATCCGCATCGGCGTCACCGGCGTGCCGGGTGTGGGCAAGTCGACCTTCATCGAGGCCCTCGGCAACCACGCCATCGACCAGGGCCATCGCGTCGCCGTGCTGGCCGTCGACCCCTCCTCGGCGATCAGCGGCGGCTCGATCCTCGGCGACAAGACCCGCATGGAGCAGCTCGGCCGCCGCCTCGAGGCCTTCATCCGGCCGTCACCCGCCGGACGCACGCTCGGCGGCGTGACGCGGCACACGCGCGAGACGCTGCTCCTCACCGAGGCGGCCGGCTTCGACGTGGTCATCGTGGAGACGGTCGGTGTCGGTCAGTCGGAGACCGCCGTCGCCGAGATGACCGACATGTTCGTGCTACTGCTGCTCCCCGGGGGCGGTGACGAACTGCAGGGCATCAAGCGCGGCATCATGGAGCGCGCCGATCTCGTCATCGTCAACAAGTGTGACGGCGACATGGCTGCGGCCGCCGCGCGCGCCGCCGCCGACTACCGCAATGCGCTGCGCTTCATGCAGCGGCGCTCGGCGCGCTGGGACGTGCCGGTCGAGACCTGCTCGGCGCTGGACGCCGCCGGCATCGCCCGTGCCTGGGAGGTGATCGGCCGCTTCCGCGATACCATGGCGGCGGCAGGCGAGATCGCCGCACACCGCGCCAGCCAGGCCCGCGCCTGGCTGTGGAGCGAGATGGCCGAGACCCTGATCGAGTCGCTGCAGCAGGATCCCGGCATGAAGGCGCGCGTGGCCGCCATCGAAGCCGCGGTCGCGGCCGGACAGGCGGCGCCACGCGTCGCCGCGCACGAACTCGTCGACATTTTCCTCGGCACCCGGCAGCATCCGCCGGGTCACTGACCGCACCACCACGGACTGATCATGATCGGCAAGCTCAACCACGTCGCCATCGCCGTTCCCGACCTCGCCGCCGCGACTGCGCTCTACCGCGACACGCTCGGTGCCGAGGTCTCCGCACCGCTGCCCCTGCCCGAACACGGCGTGACCACCGTGTTCGTCGTGCTGCCGAACACCAAGATCGAGCTGCTGCACCCCCTCGGGACGGGTTCCCCGATCGCGAAGTTCCTCGCCGACAACCCGAGCGGCGGCATCCACCACCTGTGCTACGAGGTCGGCGACATCCGCGCCGCGCGCGACCGGCTGCGCGCCGCCGGTGCCCGCGTGCTCGGCGATGGCGAGCCACGCACCGGCGCACACGGCAAGCCGGTGCTGTTCCTGCACCCGAAGGACTTCTGCGGGACACTGGTCGAGCTCGAGGAGGCCTGAGCCGCCGGACTGAGCCACCAGACTGGGCACTCAGCCGGGGCCGCTCCGCCGCAGGCGTTCGATCTTGCCGTGGTAGCGCTCGCGCAGCCCGGGATCGGCAGCTGCCGCCTCCGCCTGCACCAGCCAGTGCTGCGCCTGCCCGAGATCGCCTTGGCGCAGGTAGCTCAGGCCGAGCAGCGCCAGGAAGCGGTCCTCGACCGGATTGCGGTGCACGGCGTAGCGCAGGTGCCCGATGGCTGTCGCGGCGTCGCCTGCCTCGAGCGCCTGCTCGGCGAGGAAATAGCGATAGTACGGGTTGGTCATGCGGAAGCGCCGGACCCGCTCGAGCAGGGTGTCGGCCAGCGCCAGCTCGCCCGCCTCGCGGTAGCTGCGCTCGAGGTTGCTGATCGCCACCTCTTCATCGGGACTCACCGCCAGCGCCTGCCACCACGCTGCCCGCGCCCAGCTCAGGTGACCCTCGCGCAGGTAAAGCACACCGAGATTGACCCAGGCCGGCGCGAAACCCGCATCGGCGGCGAGGGCCTGGCGCAACTCGGCGAGTGCCGCGAGCGGCGCATCCGCCTGCAGCCACTCGGCAGCGAGATTGCTGTGGTAGTGAGCACGCGCGCGGGCGTCGGAGATCACGCGCCGATCGTAGCTGGTGCGGAAGTTGACCATGTCGAAGTCGACTATCCGGTCGGTACCATGGCGTGCGGGTACCAGCACGTTGACATGCCGCATCACCACCACGGTGCCGGTGCCGAGCGCCCAGTCCGGTGGCACGTCGACCTCCTGGAAGGAGGCGTCGATGCCGCTCGCGCGTGCCAGGGCGACAACCATGGCGGCGAACGACAGGCAGTTGCCCTGGCGCCCCCTGAAGACCTCCGCGGCGCTGCGGGTGCGGTCGTCGTAGACGACGCTGAACCGCGGGTCGCGAATGACCGCCGTCAGCAGCTGCTCGAGCCGGCCCTGCGCCGGGCGCGACGGATCGATGTGGTCGGCAAGGAAACGGCGCATGTCCGCATCGAGGGCGAACGGATCCTCTCGCGGCAGTGCCGGCACCGTGCCGCCGGCCACCAGCGGCGCCGCCTCGAGCAGTGCCGCCGGATCCATGCGGGCCTGCGGGTCGACTGGCAGACGCGCGCTGCAACCGCCGAGCAGCAGCCCGGCAGCGAGCACGACTGCAACCGTCCGGCTACGGTCCGTGGGTGGCGAAAACCGTAGTCGAACCGGCGCCGTCGACGGCGAGCACCTCATAGGGTCGGGCACCGGCACCCTCCATGCCCGGGGACCCGACCGGCATCCCCGGGACAAACAGGCCGCGGACGCGCGGCTGCTCGCGCAGCAGGCGCGCGATGTCACCCGCCGGCACATGGCCTTCGACTACGTAGCCGGCCACGCGCGCCGTGTGGCAGGAAGCGAGTTCGGGCGGTACGGCAAAGCGCTGCTTCACCGGAGCGACATCGACGAGATCCGTCACCTGCACGCGGAAACCGGCGGCCTCGAGGTGGCGCACCCACACCGTGCAGCAGCCACAGGTCGGCGATTTCCACACCTCGACCAAAGGCGGCTCGGCGGCAGGCGCCGCCAGGGGCGTACCGAGGACGAGGAGGAACAGAATGACGAACCGGCGCATGCATTGAGTCTGGAACGCCTCGGGGATGTTGTCCATAACCTGGATCGCGCCGCCACCAGGCGGCCTCGCCCTGACCGCGATGCTGACTTTCCCGTTTGCGCCGCGGCATTCTTTGTGCGAGCCTCCGAAACGAGGGGCTTATTTGTCAAGAAACATGACCTGTCCTTCCGGACGCGGTTGGGCAACAAAGTATCATCGAGGGGGGAAAGCTGATGAGCACTCGCACGACGTTTGATTACCTGAAACTCCGCCAGCTCGCCCTGGCGAGCGCCATCGGTGCGGCGCAGCTGGCGCCGGGCGCGGCCTTGGCCCAGAACGCCCCGGCGCCGGCCGGCGGCATCGAGGAGATAGTCGTCTCGGTGCGCTACCGCGACGAGAGCCTGCAGGAGGTGCCAAGCGCCGTTACGGCCTTCAACGAGGTCGCGCTGCAGAAGATGGTCGTGATGGATCTGCTCGACCTCAGCCCGGCGGTACCGAACGTCAACATCCAGCAGGTGAACCAGTTCCCCAATGCCGCGGCCGTGCACATCCGCGGCATCGGCGACCAGCGCATCGAATCCACCGAGGAGCCGCGCGCGGGCATCTCGGTCGACGGGGTCTTCTTCACCCGCCCCGTAGCCAGCAACATCGACTTCTTCGACGTGGCCTCGGTGCAGATCCTGCGCGGACCGACCGGCGTCACCTTCGGCAAGAACAGCCTCGCGGGCGGCCTGCAGGTCGAGACGATCAGGCCCTCGGGTGAACTCGGCGGCAAGGTCGGCGTCACCATCGGCGATTACGGACGAGAGAACTACCGCATCGCGCTCGACTCGCCCAAGGTCGGCGACTGGGCCTTCCGCCTGTCCTATCTCGACCAGAACTACGATGGCCATGTCCGCAACCGCTTCGACGGCACGGTGCGCGGCGCATTCGGCGTGCCGACCGGCCAGACGCTGCCGATCGACCACGAACTCGGTTCCGAGGACGTGCAGGCTGGCCGTGCGCAGGCGCTGTGGACGCCGTCGGAAGCGCTCGACCTGCGCCTGATCTACGGCTGGGTACGCGATTCCTCGGACCCGACGGCCGGCGACCAGTCCTCCGACGACGGTTCCGATCCGAACTGGCCGCGGCAGATCGCGTGCCTGACGCAGCAGGGCTGTCCCGAGCCTAACGACGGCCCGTACGTCGTCGGACGTGATTACTACTCCGGATACGACAACGATCAGGATTCCTTCACGGCGATCCTGAACTGGGACATCGGCAGTACGGTGCTGACGGCGATCGGCGGGGCGG
>CAYQAR010000086.1:0-9510 GCA_964415505.1 uncultured Chromatiaceae bacterium
GCCGACCAAGGTCGACCGCACCAGCGACGTCACCGGCCTCGTCGACACCGGCAAGCTCGTCGGCCTGCTCGATCAGGCCGATGCCGTGGCGGTGATGGAGTCGATCGAGCGCATCAGCCACGCCAGGCTCGGCCAGGTCGACACCAAGGTGACCGCCGACGCGGTCATCAAGGACCTCGTGCGCTGCGGCTACGTGAAGTCCGCGTCGCTCACCGATCGCTACGGCGATCCATCCGCGCTCAACCCGGAGCTCGACACCAACATCAAGGGTGCCGGCGGCATCTTCTCGGACGCCGAGTTCGCCGCCGACGGCGAGTTCCGCAAGACCGCGGCCGTCATGAAGATGGTGGTCAACGGCTATGCCGGCGCCGGCACCGTCACCATGGGTGGCTTCGACTACCACACCGGCGAACGCGCCACCGGCGAGCTGCGCGACTTCCGCGCCGGCGTCTGCATGGGCGCCTGCCTGGAGTATGCCGCGCGGGTCAACGTGCCGCTGATGCTCTACGTGTTCAGCGATGGCTCGCTCGATTCCAACGGCGCGCTCGACAATTCGGTCGACGGCCGTGGCAAGGGCGTGTGGACCGGCGACAACCAGAACACGGCCTGCTCTTTCTTCCTGGTGTTCAACCCGGCCGGGCGCCCGGCACTGTTCACAGGCGACGGCAACCCGGCGGAACGCCACCAGCAACTCGGCTGGTTCCGTGCCGATGGCTCGGTGGAGACCGCCGGCTCGCCGGGTGCGAACAACGTCAACCTGCTGGTGGAGATGGTGGCGCTCAACTACATGGCGCTGCACGGCGAGCAGGGCAATTTCGCCACCGCCTTTCCGACCCACGGCCTCGGCCCGCCGTCGCTGCGCGACGCGCTGACCGCGTTCAATCCGATCGTGAACGGGACGATCTGAGGGTCTTCCGGGGCACTCCGCAACGCTGACCGGACCGGTCTCCCGGGCACCGGCATGTCGCACACACGGGTCGCCGCCCGCACGGCGGCGCTACCGGCCCTGCCGTCGTGGCGTCGCCGCCGGGAAGCTTTCCGGTAACATGCCGGCGTCACCGCCACGGACAGCGCTGCCCGCATGGAACTCAGTCGGCTCGAGATCGTCCCGGCGGGCGAACAGGTCCGCATCCAGTGCCGCGTGGCCTGGCGGGGCGGCGGCGACACTCTGTGGTACGCCATCGACCGGCACCACGCCGGCTACCTCGAGGACCAGCGCTACGACGGCCTGCTGGTCGGCCTGCTGCTCAAGGCGATGGCGCTCGGCGAGGACATCGAGGTGCGCGGCGCGATCTCCGAGCGGCTGCACTTCAACCTGACGCACTACTACACGAGCATCCTGCGCGAAATGCAGCCGGCGCTGCGCCCGGTTGCGATCCATGCCGACCGGTTCGACAGCGGCGCGGACCGCGCCCGGCCCGCGGGCGTCGGCACCGGGTTCTCCGCCGGCATCGACTCCTTTGCCGTGCTGCACGACCACCACCTGCACGAACAGCGGAGCGGGTACCGCGTCACGCACCTGCTCTTCAACAACGTCGGTTCGCACGGCGACCGCCACTTCGACGCCGCACGCCGCCTGTTCCACCAGCGCTGGGAAGCCGTGCGCGGCTATCCGCAGAGCGCCGGTCTGGAGTTCATCCGCGTGGACTCCAACCTGAGCGACCTGCTGCAGATGAACTTCGAGCACACGCACACGCCGCGCAACTTCTCGGTGGTGCTGCTGCTCGGCCGTCTCTTCGGCCGCTACTACTACGCCTCTACCTTCCGCTACCGCGACTGCTTCGTCGGGCCGAGCTACGACATGGCCTTCTGCGATCCGCTCGCCGTGCACCTGCTGTCCACCGAGACACTCGACTGCGTGGCCACCGGCGCGCAGCACAGCCGCGTGGAGAAGACGCGGCTCGTCGCGCGCGTGCCCGGCGCCAGCCGTTGGCTCAACGTGTGCACCAACGTCGCCGCCGACGGGCGCAACTGCTCGACCTGCCCGAAGTGCTGCCGCACCCTGATGACCCTCGAACTGCTCGGCGAACTCGAGCCGTTCGGCGCGGTGTTCGACCTCGCCACCTGGCGCCGGGTCCGCAACCGCTACGTCTCCTCGCAGGTCCTCGCCCGCCGCGGCCAGAAGCCGCTCACCCGCGAGATCCGCGAATACGCGGCCGCGACCGGCCACCGGTTCACCGCCTGGCAGTACGCCGCCACGGCACTGAATCTACTGCCACGCCCCGTGACGAAGCTCGGCCGCTCGATCCGCCGCCGCTACCTCGGCGGGCCGTGAGCGGCCGCATGCCCCGCGTCCTCCACGTCCACTTCAAGCCGCGCCACAACGTCGGCGATGCCGCGGTCGTACTCGCCATCCGCCAGCTCGTCGAGGCGCAGCTGCCCGGCGTCCGCTGGAGCTCGCTGACCATGCGCGCGCTGCGCGAGCGGCCGACAGCGCGGCTGCTGCGCTTCATCAACGGCCATGACGCCGTGATCGTCGGCGGCGGTGGGTTCTGCTCCCGCCACGCACTGCCGCTCGACGACGGCCTGGTCGCGGCGATCGAGCCGCCACTGACCCTGTTCGGTGTCGGCCACAACCGCCACCTCGACGATCCGGACCTCGACGAGCGCCAGCGCGCCAGCCTCGGCCTGCTCGCCCGCCGCGCCCGCCGGGTGAGCGTGCGCGACCGGACCACGGTTGCGCTGTTCGCCGAACTCGGCGTCGACGCGACGCTCACGGGCGACCCGGCACTGTTCCTGCAACCGCGGCGCGCCTGGTTCGGACCGCGGCGCCGGCGGCCGCGGGCCGTCGGCTTCAACCTCGCCTGCCACGGCTGGTCGGGCCAGGAGCAGCAGCTCGAGGCCCTGCTCGCGCTGTATCGGGAGGTCATCCACACGCTCGGCGCTGCCGGCGACACCGACCTCTGGTATCTCGTGCACGCCGACGCCGAGCGCGCGCTGGCCCGGCAGCTGCGCCGCGACTGCCCGGGACTGCGGATCTGTCACCTGCCGCCGGCGCAGCTGCTGCACGCCTACGGCCAGCTCGACCTCGTGCTCTCCATGATGCTGCACTCCTCGCTTTTCGCGTTCGCCGCCGGCGTGCCGGTGGTGAACCTGGCGTACGACGAGAAGAACCGCGCGTTCCTCGACGACATCGGGCACCCGGAGCGGTGCCTGCCATGCACGGGGATTACGGCCGATGCGGTGCTGCAGGCCTGCCGCACGGCGCTCGGGCAGCCGGACAAGGCCGGGGCCGCGGCGCTGCGCGATCGCTACGCGCAGGCAACGCGGGCGTTCGTGGCGGACTTCGCCGCCGGCTGCGGGGTACAACCCGCGGCATAGAAACCTCCGGCTGACGTTGCGCTCTCGTTCGACATCGACCTGGCGCAACTCGACGCGGCGGCGATACAACGGCAGCCTCCGCCGCACCGGTCAGGCAGCCAGCGCCGGCTCGATGCCACACACGGCCATGAACTCGGCGGCGTAGGCCGGCCAGGTGCGGGGCGACACCGCGCGGCACTGGCTGCCGGCGACGGCCTCGCGCAGGGCCGGCTTGGCGAGCAGCCGCGCGAGCAGCGGGGCGAACAGCGCAGGATCCGGTGCCGGTGTCACGGCCAGTGCGCCCTCGCCGTCGAACAGCTCGGCTGCACCGACCGCGCGCGAGGTCAGCACCGGGGTGCCGCAGGCCGCCGCTTCGGCGACGACCAGGCCGAAGGTCTCGAACAACGCCGGGTGAAACAGCAGGTCGGCAGCGTGGTAGTAGCGCTCGATCGCCGGCAGCGGCGGCCGCGCGATCACCGAGATGCGCGAGCCGGAGCGCGCGAGCGCATCGCGCAGCAGCCCGGTGTTGCGCTCGCTGCCGACGCCGAGGAGCCGCAGCCCTGCGGTTGCGGCTGCCGGCAGCTGCGCCAGGGTCGCCACCAGCACCTCGACCCCGCGCAGCGTGAAGTGGCCCGAGGACACGAAGGCGACGAGCGTTTCGTCCGCACCGATGCCGAGCTCCCGGCGGACCGTGTCACGCAGCGCGGCGCGGTCGCGGGCGGAGAACTGCGCCGGGTCGTGCCCGGGGCGAACCACCGCCACGCGCTCTGCTGGCCAGCCGAAGCAGCGGACGGACTCGCGACGGGTCAGTTCGGAATTGGCGACGACGAGGCGGCACGCATGCGTCCGCAGGGCATGCTCCTGCGCCCGCGCGGCCTGCTCGTGCGCACTGGTGGCAGCGCGGCCGAGCACCTCGACCTCACGACGGACGATGTTGTGCACCACCATGATGTCCTGCCGCCCGATGTCGCCCTCGCCGACGACGAGATCGGCCCGCGCGCGCTGGACGGCCGCCTCGCGCAGGGTGAGCAGCCGCTCGCGGCCGAGGAGGCGCCGGCCGAGCTGCTGCAGCCAGGCGCTGCCGAGCGGGTATCGCGGCACGCCACCGGCGTTGCGCACGGCCGCCGCGTCGAGGCGGTCGGCGACGACATCGACGCGGTGGCCCGCGGCGGTGAAGCCACGCACGAGGGCCAGCACGATGCGCGAGCTGCCGGCGTGCGCGCGCACCGTGCGCGTGGACAGGACGATGCGGTGCGGAGCGCTCACGGCGGGATTCGGCGCAGGCGGCGGCCGCGCAGCGGCGGCGGAGCGCCGGCAGGACCGGCAGGCCTGTCGGCCAGGGCCCGCAGCACGCGCGCGGGCGTGATCGGCATCTCCCGGATCGGCACCCCGATGGCGTTGGCCACGGCATTGGCAATCGCCTGCATGGTGCAGACGATCGGTCCCTCGCCCACTTCCTTGGCACCGAAGGGCCCGTAGGGGTCGTTGGTCTCGACGATGATGTGCTCGACCGGCGGCATCTCGAAGGCGCGCGGCAGGCGGTAATCGAGCCGCGAGGGGTTGAGGATCTGACCGTCCTCCATCAGCAGTTCCTCGTAGAGCGCCTGCGACATTCCCGAGAACACCTGGCCGTCGATCTGGCCCTCGACGATCTTCGGGTTGATGGCGCGGCCGACGTCGTGGGCGGCAACGACGCGCTCCACGGTGACGATGCCGGTCTCGGGATCCACCGCCACCTCGGCGACCTGCGCACCGAAGGAATAGGCCATGGTGCCGCTCTCCTTCGGCGAGTTGTAGAAGCCGCGGCCCATGACGAAGCGGCCTTCGCGGCTATGCAGGGTGGCGTGGACCAGCTGGCGCAGGGCCATGGCGCGCCCGGGCTCGGCCTTCGGCCAGACCTGGCGGTCGCGGAACACCAAGGCCGCCGGCTTCACGCCGAAGTGCTCGGCCGCCACCCGCGCGAGCTGCGCGCGCGCGTCGCCGGCCGCCGCAATCACCGCATTGCCGGTGTTGAAGGTACCGCGCTGGCTGAAGGCGCCGACGTCGAGCGGCGCGATGTCCGTGTCGCCGGAGATCACGGTGACGTCGGCCGGCTGCACGCCGAGCACTTCGGCGGCGATGATGGCCATCGCGGTGTGCGAGCTCTGGCCCATGTCGGGCAGGCCGGTGTAGAGCGACAGGGTGGCGTCCTCGGCGATCTTGATGAAGGCGGCCGAGGTGTCGTGCCGGAACACGCCCTTGGCGCCCGAGGCCATGGCGCCGATCCCGATGCCGATGCCGCGGTATGGCGGCAGGCGCCCGTACTTGCGCCCCCAGCCCGCCTGGCGGGAGGCTTTCGTGATGCACTCCTTCAGGCCGCAGCTCGCGAAATGCGACCCCGACATGGTGGTATGGCCCTTCTCCACCGCGTTCAGCAGGTGGAACTCCACCGGGTCGAGCCCGGCGTCGCGGGCCAGCGCATCGAGGTGCTGGCCCCAGCCAAACTGCATCTGGGCGAGTCCGCCACCGTGGTGGAAGTAGTACGGCAGGTTGTTGGTGCACACCAGGCGACCGCGGTAGCGGACGGCTTCGACGCGGTAGGGCAGGTGCAGGTAGGAATACGTGAGCCGCGTCAGCAGCATCTGCGTCTCGACGTACGCGCCGGAGTCGAACACCAGGTCCGCCTCGACCACCTTGAGCCGGCCGTCGCCACCGAGGCCCGAGCGGAAGCGGTAGCGGCTGCGCCCGCCGGCGCGGCAAACGATGAACTCCTCGTCGGCCACAGCCCGGATCCTGACGGGCCGGGCGGCCTTGCGCGACAGCAGCGCAGCGATGAAATGATGTGGCCGCACCACGCTGCGCCCGGTGAAGCCGCCGCCGGTATTCAGCGTCATCAACCGCACCTGACCCTCGGAGAGGCCGAAGCCGGCGGCGAGCGCCTTCTGGTAGAGGAGCGCCGTCTGGCTCGGGGTCCACACGGTGAGCCTGCGCCCGCCGGTGAAGTCGGCCACGGCGACGTGGAACTCCGCGTAGCAGTTGTGGCTCGGGTTGGTGTAGTACACGTCCTCGCGCAGGTGCGCGGACTCGGCGAGCGCGCGCTCCGGGTCGCCGTGCACCTCGGCCTGCTCCCAGGCGATGTTGCCCGGCGCCTTCGGGTGCAGCTGCGCGGCGCCCTCGGTGAGCGCCGCTTCGAAGTCGGTGATCGCCGGCAGCGGCTCGTACTCCACGCGCACCAGCGCCGCTGCCTCGGCCGCGGTCGCCTCGTCGAGCGCGGCCACGGCGGCGACCTCCTGGCCGATGTAGCCGACCGTGGCATCGAACAGTGGCTGGTGCATGCCGATGTGAAGGTGCGGCGCATCCGCGCGCGTGACGATCGCCTTCACACCCGGCAGGCGCCCGGCGGCAGCGGTGTCGATATGCACGATGCGGGCGCGCGGCAGATGGCTGCGCACGATCTTCCCGTGCAGCATGCCCGGCAGACGCACATCGTCGGTGAACGCAGCGCGCCCGGTCAGCTTCGCCACACCGTCGAGGCGCGGCGTGTCGCGGCCGACGACGGCGAAATCAGCCTTGCGCGCCATCGTCCGTCGTCGCGCCGCCGGCGGCGGCAAGATCCGCCACCGCCTTCGCCACTGCCTGCTTGACCTTAATGTGCCCGGTGCAGCGACAGAGCGTGCCGGCCAGCGCCTCGTCGATCGCACGCGCATCGGCGCGCGGGTTGCCGAGGAGCAGCGCACGGGCTGTCATGACGAGTCCCGGTGTGCAGTAACCGCACTGCACCGCCCCGAGGTCCCAGAACGCCTGCTGCAGCGGCGTGAGCTGCCCGTCGACGGCCACACCTTCGATCGTGGTGATGGCGCGTCCGTCCCATTCCACCGCCAGCGCGAGGCAGGACAGCAGCGCGCGCCCGGCCTCGTCGTTGATGGTGCATACGCCGCAGGCGCCGCTGGTGCAGCCGCGCTTGGTCCCGGTGAGGCCGAGCCGGTCGCGGATCACCTCGACCAGCGTCTCGTGCGGCGCCACCGCCAGCTCGTGGGTGTCGCCGTTGACGGTGAGGCGGATGAAGCGTCGATTCATGCGGGCTGCGCCTCCGGCTGGCGGCGCAGGGTTGTCAACGCACGGTGCACCAGCACGCGCGCGAGCCGACGCTTGTAGCCGGCCGAGGAGTAGAGGTTGGTCAGTTCACCGAGATCGGCGCGTGCCGCCTCGGCGGCAGCGTCGATGGTTGCGGACTCGAGACCGCCCTCCTCGACGATGCGCTCGGCCCCGCGCAACCGCACCGGCCAGGAACCAAGGCTGCCGAGCACGATCCGCGCCGCCGTGATGCGCCGGTTGCTGCCCGCCACCGCGGCGGCCACCGTGCCGAGGCCGTAGTCGAGTCCGGTGCGCGGGGCGATCTTGAGGAAGGTGGACCGCAGCGACAGCGCCGGGACCTGCACCGCCGTGACCAGTTCGCCCGCACCGAGCGTGGTCGGGGCGAGACCGTCGTTGCGGTAGAAGTCCTCGAGCGCGAGTTCGCGTGTACCCGTAGCACTCGCCAGCTCGAGCCGGGCCCCGAGCGCGAGCAAGGCGACCGCACCGTCGGAACTCTGCAGCGCAAAGCATTCGCGCGCGCTGCGGATGACGTAGCAGACCTCGCCCCCGGTCTTCAGGCAGGGCGCTCGCGCCTGGCGCCAGGCTTCGCCCTGGTTGGCGTACCAGCAGCGCGTCGGCAGGTTGAGATTGCCGCCGAGCGTGGCGGCATTGCGCACGTGCCGCGAGCCGACCGACTGCAGGGCCGCGGCGAGCGCCGGCAGGCGCGCGCGCAGCAGCGGATCCTCCACCAGCGTGGTCAGCGGCGTACCGGCCCCAAGCCGCAGCGCACCGTCGGCGCACTCCTGCACGCCCTGCAGCTCGCCGAGCGCGCCGATGCCGACCAGCAGTTCCGGGCGCAGAACCCGCTGGCGCAGGGCAATCAGCAGGTCCGTGCCGCCGGCGAGCACCGCCGCGCGCGGACCGTACTCGGCCAGCCAGCCGAGGGCCTGCGCAAGGCTCTGTGGCCTGCGGTAGTCGAACGTCGGCAGATGCACCCGTGATCCCCCGCGCGGAGTCGCTGCCCCGCGCCTGCAGAGTAAAGCATGGGTCGCCGTCGGCTGCTGATCCGGGTCAGCCGGTGTCCGGGCGGTCGCCACTCCGGTTACCGACACCCTTTTCCGGCAGTGACATACGACCCTACACTGAAGCGTACCCGAAAGACTCTTTGCTAACGGCATGATTTGTTGTAGATTGGTGCCGTCGCTCGCAAGGTCTCGTCAAGAAGGGCCGCGGGTCCCAACCATCTTTAGGAGGAAGGACATGACGAGACTGACGACCATTCTGGCTGGCGCCCTGCTCGGCGTCTTCGCTTTTACGACCCAGGCCGCCACCGAGCTCGACTACCGGGTGGATACCGCCACCCAGATCCTCAACGACCTGCAGCGCATCCCGGAAAACGCCGTGCCCCCGGCCCTGCTGAGCCGCGCCTACGCGGTGGCGGTGATCCCGAGCGTGGTCAAGGGCGGGTTCATCGTCGGCGGCGCCTGGGGTCGCGGCATCGTCGTCGCCCGGCGTGCCGAAGGCAGCTGGAGCAACCCGGCCTTCGTGCAGCTCGCCCAGGGCAGCTTCGGCTTCCAGGCGGGCCTGCAATCGACCGACCTGATCCTCGTATTCAAGACCCAGCGAGCCCTCGACGGCCTGTCCCGCGGCAAGATCACGCTCGGTGGCGACGCCTCGATCGCCGCCGGTCCGGTCGGCCGCCAGGCCACGGCGTCGACCGACGTGCAGATGCAGAGCGAGATCTATTCCTACGCGCGCAACCGCGGTTTCTTCGCCGGCGTGTCCCTGCAGGGTGGCGTGCTGTCGATGGACCGCAAGGCGAACGGTGCGTACTACCAGGGCGAGACCAGCGCGGCGCGGATCCTCACCGACACCACGATCCCCGCGCCCGCCACCGCGCGGCGCTTCCTCGACACGCTGACCGCGATGGCGCCGGGCGCACCGGCTGCCAACGGCGCACGCACCGCCGCGCGTGACCCGGACATGGAAGCGCCGGCTCCCGAGGCCGCGCGCACCTACGGTATCAGCGAAGGCGCGGCACCGGCCGCGGACGGCGCGCTCTAGCCGAACGCCCAACAGTTTCCTCCGCATTGCGGCCCGACGCCTCAGGCACGGGCCGCTTTTTTTTGGTTTTTGCAGGAGCGGCGCCAGCCGCGA
>CAYQAR010000087.1:0-9419 GCA_964415505.1 uncultured Chromatiaceae bacterium
GAGCAGGATGCGGAGCGCCAGCCCGAGACGAGCGAGCGCAGGCCAGGGATGGCCGAAGCGAGCGTCCCGCTGCCGGGGGCCGGGCAACGGCTGGGGCTCCAGTCCCCAAAGAAGATCGCGGCTGAAGCCGCTCCTACGGGGAAGCCGCTCCTACGATGCCAGCAGCCGGCCTACCCGCACCAGGCTGGCGACGCTGTGCGCGGCGAGGAAATGGTCGAGGTACGGCAGTGCCGTGCGCATGCCGCGGGTCAGCGGTTCATAGCCCGGATTGCCGAGCAGCGGATTCAGCCACAGGAGCCGGTGTGCGCGCCGGCGCAGCCGCTCGATCTCGGTCGCCATCACCGCGGCGTCACCCCGGTCCCAGCCGTCGCTGAGCAGCACCACCGTGGTGCGGTAGCGCACCAGGTCGCGGGCGTAGCGGTCGTTGAACTCGCGCAGGCAGCCGCCGATGTCCGTGCCACCACCCCAGTCGCCGGCGCGCAGGGCGATCTCGCGCAGCGAGCGGGCGACCGCCCCGGTGCGCAACAGGTCGGTGATCACTGTCATGCGCGTGGCGAAGACCGCGACCCCGGTGTCGGGCAGCTCGCGGCGCAGCCCGTAGATGAACTCGAGCAGGAAGCGCGCGTAGCGCTCCATCGAACCGGACACGTCGCAGAGCACCAGCAGGCGGGTGCGTTCGCGCGGGCGCCGGCGCCAGGCGAGCGTGGCGACATCACCGCCGCGCGAGGCCGCCTGGCGCAGCAGGCGGCGGAAGTCCGGTACCGGGCCGCGACGTGCCTGCACGAAGCGCCGGGCGCGCAGCGCGGCGAACTGGCGGATGAACTCGCGCAGCAGCCGGCGCGCCTGCTCCACTTCGGCGTCGCTGAGCGTGGCGAAGTCCTTGCGCGCGATGACCTCGTCCGGGCTGTAGCCCGTGCCGGTCTTCTCGCGCTCACCGGCTGTCTCCTCGCCGGCGCCGGGCTGCGGCACGCGCGCCGGCGCGTGTCCGCTCACTTCGCTCGAGTGCTCGCCGGGAGCACGGCCACCGGGGCGCTGCTGGCCGAGCCAGTACTCGCGGAACACCTCGTCGAAGGTGGCCAGGTGCTCACGCCGGTGTACGAGCACGGACCGCGCCGCGGCGTGCACGTCGAGCGGACGGCCGATGTCGAGGTGAGTAAGCGCCTGCGCGAGACCGAGTGCGCCGGCCGGATCGGCCGGCAGACCGGCGGCGCGCAGCGCGCCGAGAAAGCCGAGGATGCGTTCGAGGAAAACTGCCGGGGTGCTGCCGGTCATCTGCGCGTCGTCAGCGCGTCATCGGCGTCGCCGCGAACTCGCGCGCCTGGTGCGCTTCGCCGAGCAGCTGTCCGATCCCGGCAGCACGCAGGCGGTCCTGGTCGGCCTTGTACTTGAGGATGCAGCCGAGCGTCGCATCCACCGTGGTGGCGTCGAGCCCGGTGGCGCCGAGCGCGAGCAGCGCCTCGGCCCAGTCGAGCGTCTCGGCCACGCCGGGACGCTTCAGCAGATCCTCGCGGCGCAGGCGCTGCATGAAGAAGGCGAGCTGGCCCGCCAGGCGTGCGCCAATGCCCGGCAGGCGCGCCTCGACGATGGCGATTTCCTTGGTCGTGTCCGGGTAGTCGATCCAGTGGTAGAGGCAGCGGCGCTTGAGCGCATCGTGCATTTCGCGCGTGCGGTTGGAGGTGAGCACCACCAGCGGCACCTGGCGGGCACGCACCGTGCCGAGTTCCGGGATCGTGACCTGGAACTCCGACAGCACCTCGAGCAGGAAGGCCTCGAACTCCTCGTCGGCGCGATCGACCTCGTCGATCAGCAGTACCGGCGGCTTGGCGCCGTGGCTGCGGATCGCGCGTAGCAGCGGCCGCTCGAGCAGGAACGCCTCGGTGAAGATGTCCGCACCGATCCGTTCCCGGTCGACGCCGCGCGCCTCCTGCAGTCGTACCTCGAGCATCTGCCGCGGATAGTTCCACTCGTAGAGCGCGGTGTGGACGTCGAGGCCTTCGTAGCACTGGAGACGGATCAGCTCGGTGCCGAGGATTGCGGCGAGCGAGCTGGCGAGAGCCGTCTTGCCGACTCCGGGTTCGCCCTCGAGGAAGATGGGGCGGCCGAGGCGGACCGCGAGGAACACGGTGGTGGCGAGGCTGCGATCGGGGATGTAGCCGCGCGCCGTGAGCGCCGCGGCGACGGTGTCGATGGAAGCGAAATCGGGGCTGGGCATGCGCGTTCCGGGCAGCTCCCCGGCTGGATTTCTCAGATCTTGCCCAGCGCCGCGAGGATCTTCTCCGGCGTGATCGGCAGCTCCTTGATGCGCACGCCGATGGCGTTGTAGATCGCGTTGGCGATCGCCGGCGCCGGCACGGTGATACAGGGCTCGGAGAGCGCCTTGGCGCCGAAGGGACCGGTCGGCTCGTTGGTCTCGACGAAGATGCTCTGGATGTCGCGCGGCATTTCCATCGCGGTCGGGATCTTGTAGTCGAGGAAGTCGCCGGTCAGGCAGGTGCCGGAATCCGCGTCGAACTGCAGGTTCTCCATGAGCGTGTAACCCATGCCCTGCTGGAAGCCGCCCTCGACCTGGCCTTCGGCGCCGTTGGGATGGATCAGCCGGCCGAGGTCGTGGGCAAACACGACGCGCAACACGTCGACTTGGCCGGTTTCGGTATCCACCTCGACCTCGACGAACTCCGCCGACGCCGGCGACGGGTTGCCCTTCGGCGCCTGGCTCGAGATCCCGATGATGGTGCCCTTCTCGTCGAGCGTGGTCGGTGTCGGCCCCTGCGGGCCGTGCTGGATGAACGGCGATTCGGCGCGCTGCGCCACCTCGGCGACGCTCACCGAGCGGGCGGCCGGGGCGCCGCGCACGCTCACGCGGCCATCGGCGACGACGAGGTCCTCGGGGTTTGCCTCGAGCATCACGCCGGCGACCTTCAGGACACGTTCGCGGACGGCCTGTGCGGCTGCCTTTACGGCTCCGCCGGCGCTGTAGGTGACGCGGCTGGCGTGGCTCGGCGCGTCGAACGGCACGGTGGTGGTGTCGGAGTTCTGCACCATGCGCACCGCGTCCATGGGCACGCCGAGCTCCGCGGCGGCGATCTGGCAGAGCGTGGTGATCTGGCCGGAACCGAGGTCCATCGCGGCGGTGGCGAGATCGGCCGTGCCGTCCGGATTCAGCTTGATGATGGCACCGGAGTGCTCGTAGATGTCGGGGAAACCAACGCAGCCGCTGACCCACAGCGGCTGGCAGGCGAAACCGATGCCGCGCCGGCGCGTGCCCTTGCCGCTCGCCGCCTTCTTGCGCTTCGACCAGCCGAAGCGCTCGGCGCCGCGCGTGATGCATTCTTCCAGGCCGTAGCTGTCGAGCTTCAGCCCCGGGACCATCGGGTGCGGTTCGCCCTGGCGCCAGGCATTGCGACGGCGGAACTCCAGCGGCTCGAGACCGAGCTGCTCGCAGATCTCGTCGATCTGCGACTCCGCGGCGAAGCAGGCCTGCGGCGAACCGTAGCCGCGGTAACCGCCGCCGATCATGTTGTTGGTGTAGACCGTGTAGCCTTCCCACTTTGAGTTTGGACAGCGGTAGGTCATGAGCAGGCCGAATACGCCGTGCACGTTGATGACCTCGGCGCCGTGCGTGGCGTGCGCACCGGTATCGAGGATGCTCTTCGCGTAACGCGCGGTGAAGGTGCCGTCCTTCTTCACGCCGGTCTTCAGGTAGACCTTGATCGGGTGGCGGGCGGTGGTGATGAAGTCTTCGTAGCGGGTCTGCTCGATGCGCACGGGCCGCCCCGCGCTGCGGCTGAGCAGCGCGGCGATGGGCTCGATGTGGCCGAGGTCGAGCTTGCCGCCGAAACCGCCGCCGATGTACGGCGGCTTTATCACCAGCACCTGGCTCTCCGGTATCTCGAGGGCATGGGCGAGCTTCTCGCGCAGCCCGAACAGGTGCTGGGTCGAGGACCACACGGTGTAGCGGCCCCCGGCGTCGCACTCCACCACGCACACCCGCGGCTCCATGTAGCAGGTGTGCACGCGGTGGCTCTGGTAGACGCCCTCGAAGATGTGGTCCGCCTCCGCGAACCCCTTGTCGAGGTCGCCGAAGGCCATCACCGGGTTCACGGCCACGTTGTTGGGCGCATGCGCGTGCAGCACCGGCGCTCCGGGCTGCATCGCCGCCTCCGGGTCGAAGATCGCCGGCAGCTCCTCGTACTCGACCTCGATCAGGCCGAGCGCCTCCTCGGCGATGCGCAGCGAGGTCGCGGCCACGGCCGCCACCGGCTGGCCGGCGAAGCGCACGGTGTCGCTCAGGATCAGCATGTCCTGCACCATGCTGCCGGCATCGGTCGGCACGAAATACACCGGCGTGAACTTGCGCTGTGGCACATCGGCCGGCGTCAGCACCGCCTTCACGCCCGGCAGCTTCGCCGCCGCACTCACGTCGAGCCTGCGGATGCGCGCGTGCGGGTAGGGACTGCGCAGCAGCTTGCCGTGCAACATGCCGGGCAGGCGCACGTTCACGGGGTAGTGCTTGCCGCCGGTCACTTTGTCCAGTGCATCGGGTCGCTGGGGGCTCGTGCCGATCAGGCTCATGTCGGGTCTCTCCGGTGTGCGTTCAGGCCCTTGCGGCGGCAAGCCTGATGGCGTCGACGATCTTGGTGTAGCCGGTGCAGCGGCAGAGGTTGCCGGCAATGGCCAGGCGGATCTGGTCCTCGCTCGGCTGCTTCACCGTGTCGAGCAGCTGCTTGGCGGCCATCATCATCCCGCAGCTGCAGTAGCCGCACTGGACCGCGCCGGCGTCGATGAACGCCTGCTGCAGCCGGTGCAGGCCGGTGGCGGCGCTGCCGATGCCCTCGACGGTGGTGATCGCGCGCCCCTCGGCGCCCGCGGCGTACATCATGCAGGAGTAGACCACACGCCCGTCGACGTGTACGGAGCAGCAGCCGCAGCCACCGGAGTCGCAGCCCTTCTTCGGGCCGACCAGGTCGAGCCGGTTGCGCAGCACCTGCAGGAGTGACTCGTCCGGTTCGACCGCCAGCTCGTGGCGCTCGCCGTTGACCTCGAGGGTGATGAGTTTCTTCATGCGCGCGTTTTCCCGGGTCAGCCCAGCCGTTCGCGGGCGGTGGTGAGGGTGCGGCGCACGTAGACGCCGGCGATATGGCGGCGATAGGCCGCCGAGCCGCGGTGGTCGGAGACCGGCTCGAAGTCGCCGCCGACGGCCTTCGCCGCGGCAGCAAAGGCCTTGTCGTCCGCCTGCTGGCCGGCGAGTGCAGCCTCGGCGCCCGTGGCCCGCACGTAGGTTTCACCGACGCCACCGCCGAGGACGATACGCACGGCAGCGATGCGCCCGGCGGCATCGAGGGTCAGCTGCGAGGCGACGCTGACGATGGCCAGGTCGTTGGCGTTGGTCTCGAGCTTGAGGAAGGCGCCCGCCGTGCGCGCTGGTGCTGGCGGGATGGCGACGCCGGTGATGATCTCGCCCGGGGCGAGTGCGCTCTCGAAGAGGCCACGGAAGAAGCCGTCGAGCGGCAGCTCACGCCGACCCTTCGGCCCGGTGGTGCGCACCACGGCACCGAGCGCGAGCAGCGCGGCCGGGATGTCGTAGAGCGGGGCCGCGGCGGCGACACTGCCGCCGATGGTGCCGGCATTGCGGATCTGCGGCGGCGGGTAGGTGAGCGCATCGCGCAGGGCGCCGAAAGCGGGCTCGTGGCTGGTGAAATCGGCCGCGGCGACCGCAGCCAGCGTCGTGGTGGCACCGAGCACGATGGTGCTGCCCTCACGGCTGATGCCGCCGAGGCCGAGGCGGCCGATATCGATCAGCGCGGTGACGCTGTCGAGCAGGCCGCGCACCTCGAGGCCGTGCACGAACGTGCCGCCGGCGACGAGCATGGCGCCTTCGCCATGCTGCTGCATCAGCGCGATGGCTTCCTCGGCGGTGGCGGGCCGGTGGTAATCCTGCAGGTTGGGCAGCGTCATGGGTGGACCCCGGGGCGAGGCGCGGCGCCAGGGCCGCGACTGTTGCGATCGAACCATCCTAGCATTCACGTCGCGTCCGTCGCCCGTCTTGTCCTTATGGGCACAGTGCTTGGCGTTTCCGGCAGCACCCGGTGGGTGTCGCATGCGCCCCGGATCGTTGTGCTATGGTTCGGCGACGACCGGCGGTTTCCCGTCGGTCACCGGGGCCCAGGCGGAGAAAAACGCGCATGTATCCAGCTCCGTTTCGCTACCACCGTGCTGCGACGCTCGACGAGGCGATCGGCCGGCTGGTCGAGATCGGCGAAGGCGCCCGCGCGCTCGCTGGCGGCCAGACGCTGCTCGTGTGGCTGAAGATGCGTTTCGACGAACCCACCGATCTCGTCGACATCGGCCGCATTCCCGGCCTCGACGCCATCGAGCACGACACGAAGGGCGTGCGCATCGGTGCGCTCGCCACGCACGCGCGCATCGCGCGTTCGCCGCTGGCGAAGCAGATTCCCATCGTCGGCGACTGCGCCAACGGCATCGCCGACAACCAGGTGCGCAGCCGCGGCACGATCGGCGGCTCGCTCGCCGCCGGCGACCCGAGCTGCGACTGGCCGGTGCTGCTCACCACGCTCGACGCCACGGTGCACTGCCGCGGACCGGGCGGGGCGCGTACGCTGCCGGCCGACGGCTTCGTGCAGGACCTCTACGCCACGCGCCTGGAAGCCGGTGAACTCATCACCGGCGTCAGCTTTGCGCTGCCCGGCAAGGGCAGTGCGGGGGCCTACGTCGGCTTCAAGCGCTGTGCCCCGGCCTTCCCGACCAGCTCCGTCGGCCTGCAGCTCACGCTGAACGGCGATGACTGCACGCAGGCCCGCGTCGCGCTCGGCTCGGCCGGGCTGACCACGATCCGCGCGCAAGCCGCGGAAGCCGAGCTCGCCGGCAGGACGCTGAACGCCCAGGTCATCGCGCGCGCCGCCGCGGCGGCTGCGGCCGCGGCCGACCCGGTGCCCGACCAGCGCGGTTCGCCGGCATTCAAGCGATCGCTGATCGACGCGCTGGTGAAGCGCGGCGTGGAGGTCGTGCGCCGCCGTGCGCGCGGCGAGACCGTCGAGGTGAGCCATGAGTACTACTGAGGCCGGTGGCAGCATCGCCATCGAGGTGACGGTCAACGGCACGCGCCATCGCCGCGAGGTCGAGCCGCGGCTGCTGCTGGTGCAGCTGCTGCGTGAGGACCTGCGGCTGACCGGCACGCACATCGGCTGCGACACGACCTACTGCGGCGCCTGCACCGTGATCGTGAACGGCGAGCCGGTGAAGTCCTGCACCATGCTCGCGGTACAGGCCGACGGCGCCGAAATCCTCACCGTGGAAGGCCTGGAAAGCAACGGCGAGCTGCACCCGCTGCAGCGCGCGTTCTCCGAGCACCACGGCCTGCAGTGCGGCTACTGCACCCCGGGCATGCTCATGTCGGCGCACGCGCTGCTCGCGCGCAACCCGAGCCCGGACCGCAAGCAGATCCGCAAGGGCATCCAGGGCAACCTCTGCCGCTGCACCGGCTACCAGAACATCATCACCGCCATCGACGCCGCGGCGACGGCCATGCGGGAGGGCAAATAGTGGGCATCCAGTTCGAAGGTGAGTTCACCGTGCCGGTATCGCGCGAGACGGCCTACGCCATGCTCTCCGATCCGGCGAAATTCGCACCGCTGCTGCCGACCTACAAGAGCGTCGAGGTGAAGGACGCCCGCACGGCCGACGTCACCGTGGCGGTCGGCGTCGGCAAGATCAAGGGCTCGGCGGTGATCACGCTGACGCTGCAGGGTGAGCAACCGCCGCAGCGCGCCGCCTACAGCGGCAAGGGCAAGGTGATGGGCAGCGCCTTCGACATGGCGACGGCCTTCGACCTGCTGCCCGCCGAAGGTGGTGGCACGCTGGTGAAGTGGACTGGTGACCTCACCATGTTCGGCAAGCTGGTCGCACTCGCCGGTGGCCTGATCCGCCCGCTCGCGAAGAAGGATATCGAGCGGCTGGTCGGGGCGATCCAGGCGGCGCTCACACCCGGCGGCGCGGCCAAGGTCTGAGGAGCAGGTCATGGGCTGGACAGGCACCTCGGTACGGCGCAAGGAGGACGATCGCCTCGTCCGCGGTCGCGGGCTGTTCACCGACGATGAACTCGAGCCGGGGATGCTGCACCTGCATATCCTGCGCTCGCCCTATGCGCATGCCCGAATCGTGCGCATCGACACCGCGGCGGCCGAGGCGCTGCCCGGAGTCGCCTGCGTCCTGACCGGGCGCGAGGTCGCCGCGCAGTGCGAGCCATTCATGCAGATCGGCCCGCCCCCCTGCGACAAGATCCGCGACCTGCCGATGGCGGTCGACAAGGTGGTATTCCAGGGCGAGCCGGTGGCCGTCGTCGCCGCCGCCACGGTGGCCCTCGCGGAGGATGCCGCCCAGCTCATCGACGTCGAGTACGAGATGCTCGACGCCGTGGTCGAGGCCGAGGACGCGCTCAGCGACCGCAGCATCCTGCACGAGGCCGCGGGCACCAACCGCACCTGGCAGGGCGTGTTCGAATACGGTGACGTCGAGGGCGCATTCCGCGATGCCGCCAGCGTGGTGCGCATCCCGCGCATGAAATTCCACCGCTTCGCCAGCACCCCGCTCGAGCCCAACGCCTGCATCGCCGAGTGGACGCGCCAGGGCAGCGTCGAGTTCCTCTGCAACAACTCCTTCCCAGGCTTCGCGCAGCAGCTGCTCGCGCCGGGCCTGCGGCTGAAGGCCGATCAGCTGCACATCCGCACCTACGATGTCGGCGGCAGCTTCGGCAACAAGATCTGGAACTACGTGTACATGGCGCTCGCGGCACTCGCCTCGAAGAAGGCCGGCGGCCAGCGCGTCAAGTGGACCGAGACCCGCACCGAGCATCTGCTCGGCAGCGGCCACGGCAACGAGCGCACCTACCTCGACACCGAGGTGGCGCTCGACCGCGACGGCGTCATCACCGCCGTGCGCTCGCGCCACATCGACGACTGCGGTGCCTACACCCGCTACGAGCCGCTCGGCTGCGTGATCTGGTCCCAGGTGCTGCCGGCGACCTACAAGCTGCGCAACATCCGCATCGATTTCACGCAGACGGTCACCAACAAGTGCCCGGTGGTGCCGAACCGCGGCTACTCGCGCATGCAGCAACTGTGGTTCATGGAGCGCATCGTCGACATCTGCGCCCACGAGCTCGGTATCCCGGCCGACGAGATGCGGCTGAAGAACTACATCACGAAGTTTCCCTACGAGACGCCGAACGGCTGCGTCTACGACTCGGGCAACTACCCGGCGATGCTGGCGAAGGCCAAGGAACTCATCGGCTGGGACCGCTGGCAGCGCGAGATCGCCGCGGGCCGCAAGTCCGGCCGGCTGATCGGCCTCGGCATCGGCACCACGCTCGATTCGGGCACCAACAACTTCGGCCAGGCGCGCAT
>CAYQAR010000088.1:0-9389 GCA_964415505.1 uncultured Chromatiaceae bacterium
GCTCCCACAGGCTCCAGATGGCATCTCTGGAGCCTGTGGGAGCGGCGCAAGCCGCGACCCTTCACACGCGGATGTCGATCACCGATCCCAGCGCCGAATTCGCGCGGCGCAGCGCCGCGGCATTGGCCTCGGCGGCGCGTTGCTGCTCGGCGCTGCGCACGGCGGTGCCCGTCAGGTCCGCGCTGGCGCCGTCGACGACGGAATGCGCCACGGTCTGGGCCTCACGGCGCAGCCCGTCGAGGCTGCGGCGCAGCCCATACAGGCTGGTGGCGAGCGTACCGATTCCGCTGGTCATGAAACCCCATCCGCGACGCACCAACGACGGGGACAGCCTAGCCCGACGGCGAACTGCCGCGCGACCGGTTCAGGACATAAGCGCGGGCACGTCCGCCATTATTGGTTTGCATCGTGCAGCTGCGGCGAGGCGCGCCCCGGCCCCCGTCGCGCTACCATGCGCCCGAGCGATGTTCGGGCACGCAGGACAACAGCGCGGGAGAGGAGGCTGACCCGGTGGCCAAACCGGTCACGAGTTTTCGCGGCGTGGTGTATTCGACCGGGCAAGGGCGGACCTGCCCGGCCTGCGGGCGCGCGCTCGCGCAGTGCGCCTGCGGCAGGGAAACGCCGTCGCCTGCAGCGCGCGCGGGCGACGGGGTGGTGCGTGTTGGTCGTCAGACGCAGGGGCGCCAGGGCAAGGGCGTCACGGTGGTGACTGGCGTGCCGCTCGCGGGTGACGAACTCGCGGCGCTCGCCGCGACACTCAAGAAGCGCTGCGGCAGCGGTGGCACGGTGCGCGACGGCGCGATCGAAATCCAGGGCGATCACCGCGACCTGCTGGTGACGGTGCTCGCCGCCCGCGGTTGGACGGTGAAGCGCTCCGGGGGGTAGCATCGCGCCATGACACATTTCTTCCTGCGGGCCGCAGTCGCCTCGCTCGGGCTGTGGCTGGCGAGCACGCTGGTCGACGGGCTGCGCTTCGAGAGCGGCGGCTGGCTCATCCTCGCCGCCGTGCTGCTCGGGCTCGTCAATGCCGTGGTGCGCCCGCTGGTGGTGCTGCTGACGCTGCCGCTCACGGTCGTCACGCTCGGGCTGTTCCTGCTGGTGGTCAACGGCATCATGCTGGCGCTGGTCGCGGGCCTCCTGCCCGGATTCTCGATCGACGGCTTCTGGGATGCCGTCTGGGGCGCACTCGTCACCGGCCTCGTCAGCTGGGTCGGCTCGGCACTGGTCGGGCCACGCGGCAACATCGAGGTCACCATCCATCGCGATTGAGGGATAACGGGAAGGAGCATCGACATGACCGACACGACCCTGGTCATCGCCAACAAGAACTACTCGTCGTGGTCGCTGCGGGCCTGGCTGTTCCTGCGCCACACGGGCATCCGGTTCCACGAGGTGCGTATCGGCCTCGGCGAGGCCACGACGCGCGAGCGCATCGCCCGCTACTCGCCCTCGGGGCGCGTGCCGGTGCTGGTCGAGGGCGCGCTGACCGTGTGGGACTCGCTCGCGATCTGCGAGTACGCCAACGAGGCGCATGCCGGCGGCAGCGGCTGGCCGGCGGACCGTGCCGCGCGCGCCGAAGCGCGCGCGGTCTCCGCCGAGATGCACTCCGGTTACCAGGGCCTGCGCAGCGAACTGCCGATGAACATCCGTGCACGCCGTCGAGTGACACCCTCGGCGGCAGCGCAGGCCGACATCGCGCGCGTGCTCGCGATCTGGGAACACTGTCGTACGCGCCACGCGGCCGAGGGCCCGTGGCTGTTCGGGCGCTTCTCGATCGCCGATGCTATGTACGCCCCGGTGGTGTTCCGCTTCCAGACCTACGGCATCACGCTGCCGGCGCGTGCCGCCGAGTACACGAAGACCATGCTCGCCGACCCGAGCGTGCAGAAGTGGGCGGCCGAAGCGCGCGCCGAGATTGAGGTGGTGGCCGGCGACGAGGTGGGGGAGCCGGTGTAGGGAAGGCGCGGCGTTGAGGACCAATTCGCGGCTGAAGCCGCTCCTACGGGGAAGGCGTCACAGGATTATGCCCGTAGGAGCGGCTTCAGCCGCGATACTGCGCACCGCTCCCTTGCTGCTCCCACCCGTCACCGGAAACAATCCCGCCCACCATTCCCAGCGATCTGGAGCCCCCTTGAACAGCAACTCGCTCCTTGCACTCACCGGCCAGTCCTGGAAGCTCGTCGCCGGTGTCGTCCTGCTCCTGGCAGGTAGCATCGCCCCGCTGTTCGAGGCGAGCGGCATGTCGTGGACCGTGGGCACGGTGGTCGCCTGCGTCGGTTACGCCTTCACCCTGCTCGCGGTGCGCTGCCCCGGCTGTGGCAGCCGCTGGTTCTGGCAGGCGGCGCTCGACGCCGGGCTGTATGCGCCGATCTTCAAGGGGTCGGCGTGCCCGGCGTGCAAGCGGGATTATCGCAGCGGCGGGTAAGCGCAAGGTTGCTGGTGTGTCGCGGCTGGCACCGCTCCCACAGGGTTCTGTGTAGGAGGGGCGCAAGCCCCGACAGGTGTCGCGACTGGCGTCGCTCCCACAGGGTATAGCAGGCCGATTGGCGGCAGTTGTCGGGCAGCCGGCCGCGGCGGAGAATGGCGTGGAGACATCCTGTTCCTGACGGTGACGGAGGGCAGCGGTGATCGCGGGTGCGAGACGGGTGCGCAGTCGAGGCGGCGCCGGACAGCGGTCGCGGGCATTGGCCGCGGCACTCGGCAGCGGTCTGCTCGCTGCCGGGCTGGCCATTGCGCCAGCTGCGGGCGGCGTCATCTTCCGGGAAGCCGAGACCATCGAGGGCGCAGCGCCCGGGAACGGCTCGCGGCAGATCCGCCAGGTGCTCGCCGAGGGCGAGGCCTGCAAGGTCGTCCTCGAGGATGGCGGCGATTCGCTCCTGCCGATCGGCGCCTATGTCCTCGCCACGGCCGTGGACGCCTTTCTCGTCGACCCGGCCGAACGGACCATCGCCCCGCTCGATCCGACGACCATGGTGCCGGCGGCGACGACCGCCGAGCCGGCGGCCCGCGCGCCGGTCACCGACGTGGCGCTCGACCTGCTGTTCGATGCCCCCGGTCCCGTGCTGCTCGGGTTGCCGACGCGCCATCTCGTCTGGCGCCTGCGCTACCGCGACGGCACATCGGCGCAGGCCGTGCTGCGCGAGGAGCGCCATGAACTCTGGGTGACGCCATGGATGCCCGAGGAGACGCCGCCCACGGCCTGGCTCAAGCTGCGGATTGCCGAAGACGCAGGCCTCGGGCCGGAGCGTGCCGACCTGCGCGATGCGGTCGAGCAGATGTACACGCAGGGCTTCGTGCTGCAACAGGTGATCGAGCGTGTGGCGGCTGCGGGCAGCGGCGAGGCCGCGGGTCCGCGCGTGCTGCGCGAGGTGACCTCCTTCAGCCGCGAAGCGGTTCCCGCCACCGTGTTCGAGCAGCCGCAGGGTTATTCGGCCACCGAGTTCCTGGCACCGCCTGCCGAGGAACCCGCCGCCACAGCGTCACCCCGCGCCGACGGGACCTGAGCGCGGCGATGGCGAAAGCCCCGGCAGCGCGCGTTTACGACGGTGCCTGCCATTGCGGAGCCATCGAATTCAGCTTCGAAACCACCCTGTCGCCACGGCGCTGGCCCATGCTCGCCTGCCAGTGCCGCTTTTGCCGCGGCCACGGCGCGGTGACAGCGGCCGATCCCGCGGGCATCGTGCGCTTCAACTACACCTACCCCGACCGCCTGCGCCGCTACCGCTTTGCGCTGCGCACCGCCGATTACCTGGTGTGCCGTGAATGCGGCATGTACGTCGGCGCTGTCATGATGACCGGTAACGGCGGCGTGGCCACCATCAACACCAACCTGCTGAGCGAGCGCCCGCGCGGCCTGGCCCCGGCAAAGGCCGAGACCGGTTACCGCAGCGAGTCGCTCGAAGAACGCCGCACGCGGCGGCGCGCACAGTGGACGCAGGTGTTCGGGCCGGTGTGAATGCGGTTCGAGACCGCACTCAGTCGAGCAGGTGCGACACCATTCCGTCGGCGAGCTTCGGTTCGAACCAGGTGGACTTCGGCGGCATGACCTGGCCGGCGTCGGCCACGGCCATGAGGGCGTCCATGCTGGTGGGGTAGAGGGCGAAGGCGAGCGCCATTTCGCCGCTGTCGACGCGCTTTTCCAGTTCGCCGAGGCCGCGCATGCCGCCGACGAAGTCGATGCGCTTGTCGGTGCGCGGATCGCGGATGCCGAGCAGCGGGTCGAGCACCTGCGCCTGCAGGAGGCTGACGTCGAGCCGCGCGACGGGATCGGCCGGCACGAGCGCAGGGTGGATCGCCAGGCGATACCAGCGCCCGGCGAGGTACAGGCCGAACTCACCGGCCCGTGTCGGCTTCGCCTGGCCGGTAACCGGCTCTATCGTGAAGCAGGCCTCGAGCCGCGCCAGCAGCCCGGCAGGATCGTGTCCCGCGAGGTCGCGCACGACGCGGTTGTAGTCGAGGATCTTCATTTCATCGTGCGGGAAGGCGACGCAGAGGAAGGCTTCCCACGGCGCGTCGTTGCCTGCGTGCTTCGCCTGCATGCGGCGCGCCGCGGCCACGCGCGAGGCGGCCGCCGAGCGGTGATGGCCGTCGGCGATGTAGAGCGTCGGCATGCGCTCGAAGTGGTCGGTGAGCGCGGCGATGGTCGGAACGTCGGCGATGCGCCACAGCGTGTGGCCGATACCGTCGTCGGCGATGGCGTGGGCTACCGGCTCGGCGGTGGTTGCCAGTGCGAGCAGCGCGGCGACCGCCGGCGAGCTGCGGTAGGCGAGCAGCACCGGCCCGGTCTGCGCATCGAGTGCGGTGATCTGGCGGACGCGGTCGTCTTCCTTGTCGGGCCGGGTGAATTCGTGGCGGCGGATGCGGTTGCTGTCGTAGGCGGCCACGCTGCCGGCGCAGACGAGGCCGGTCTGCACGTGCGTGCCCATGCGCAGCCGGTACACGTAGTAGCAGGGCGTCGCGTCGCGCACGAGCACGCCGCTGTCGATCATGTGGCGGAAATTCCCGGCGCCGCGGGCGTAGACCGCCGGGTCGTACGGGTCGGTGCCCTCCGGCAGGTCGATTTCGGGCTTGGAGATGTGCAGGAACGAGGCCGGACGGCCACGGGCGCGCTGGCGCGCCTCGGCGGAACTCAGCACGTCGTAGGGCGGCGCGATGACGTCGGCGGCGCGCCCGCCCGCCGGGCGCAGGCCGCGCAGGGGCTGGATCAGCGTCGACATGTCAGGCGTGCTGCAGGATCTCGAGCGCGACGCGCTCGCCGGATTCCATCGCCCCTTCCATCCCGCGGTTGGACACCGCGGTGTGCTCGCCGCAGAAATGCACGCGCCCGTGAGTCTGGCCGACCACGCGGGCGAAGGTGCTGACCTGGCCCGGCTCCCACACTGCCCAGTCGCCGAGCGCGAACGGATCGTTCTTCCAGGAGTGCCAGGCGAGCACCTCGAGCTGGCCCTTCGCGGCGGGGCGCAGCCGCTCGAACTCGCGCACCACGGCGGCGCGGGCCTCGGCCTCGGGAAGCTGGTCGAGCTTCGCCGCGTGCGGGCCGCGGATCCAGGCCGACAGGCTGCTGACCTGCTTCGGATCTGCGCCCTTGCGTTCGGCGACCACCATGCTGATCGGGCCGTCGCTCGCGAAGTTCGGTGCGCCGCCGTCCTGCTCCCAGAATGGCGTCTTCGCCACGAGGTGCGCGAGGCTGATGGTCTGCACGCCGATTTCGCGCACGGCCTTCGCCTGCGCGGCGGGCAGCGCCGGCGCGAGGTCGATGTGGCGCAGCACCGCAGTCGGCAGGGAGCAGACCACATAGTCGGCGCGATAGCGGCGTCCGTCGGCGCAGCGCACGTCGACGCCCCGGCCGTCGGCGTGGATGGCGGTGACCTTGCGCCCGAATTCGACCGGTTTCTTCAGCGCCTTGGCCATGGCCTCGGGAATCGCCTGGTTGCCACCGACGGCCGTGTACATCATGGCTTTGCCGCGCGCGAGTTCCTGCTGGACCTGCACGAACTTGAGCGCGCAGAGCACCATCAGCGCCGACACGTCGCGGGCCGAGTTGCCCCAGCCGGCGCTGATGTCGTAGGCGATGTGGATCATCTCGTCCGACCAGCCGAGGCCCTTCAGCCAGTCGTGCAACGGCACGTCGAGGGCGGCGTGCGCCGGGTCGAGCCAGGCGTCGTTGGTGGCGAGCGGATTCTTCGGCCCGACCGTCGCGCCGAGGAATGCCCACGGCGGCAACTTCTTCAGTGGCTCGGGGAAGGGATTGCGCGGGTGCGTCGGCCAGGCGCGGGGCGCGATGCGCTCGGTGCCGAGATACAGGTCGCGTTCGAAGAAGAACGGCACCAGCGGGGTCAGGTCGATCAGGCCGACGCCGTAGGTGGTGCAGGCCGTCATCAGCCGGGCGTAGCCGGGCGCGAAGGAGGTGCCGCCCGATTCCGGACTGCCCGGTACGTTGCGGTGCGAAAGAACCCGTCCGCCTACGCGGTTGCGGCCCTCGATGACCCGCACGTCGAGGCCCGCCTCCTGCAGGATGAGCGCAGTGTGCAGGCCCGACAGGCCGGCGCCGAGGACCAGCACGCGGCTGCGGTTCGCGGCGCACAGGTGGCGTGGCAGTGCGGCCAGCGCGGTGGAGGCAGCGGCGGCGCCGAGCAGTGTGCGGCGGTCGAGGGTGCGGCGGGTGGAGGTCATCGCGGGTGGATCCTTTGCGGTCGTGGCGCCGTGGTCCTGGTTCCGGAGTACCCCGGTGCGCGGGAGGCGAAGTATAACGCGCCGCCAACCGGGTCCGCGTTCATTTGCCGCTGGCCGGGTCCTTGCTTATGATCGGCAGCACGTTGCCGACCGGGCGTCGCCTGCATCGCCCGCCATCCAGGCACTCACGCCAACAACAATCACAGGGGATCCGCCATGATCAGCTGTCCGACCCGCTTCTGGACCGTATTTGCGAGTGCCGCATCGCTCGCGCTGCTCGCCGGTTGCTCCAAGCCGGCCGAGCCACCGCAGCAACCGGCTGCCGAGGCCGCCGGCACGCAGGCCCCGGACGCGGTGTCGCAGGCGAGCCCTGACACGGGACCGCCGCCGGAATGGGCCGGCAAGGAACTGCCGGTGCGCAAGATCCCGAACGTGCCGGAGAACGCCGAGGCTTACTACGCGCATGACAACCTGCACGTCATCGCCCAGACCCAGGATGCCGCCTCGCAGGACCCCGGCGAAGGCCGCGCGGGTGGCGCACTGACCTACACCTTCACCGACACCGGTGAGGACATCACCCGCATCAACGACCACGGTCAGGATGCCTGCTCGTGGTTCTTCCCGGACGACCAGCGCCTGGTGTGGACCTCCACGCGCGACCACATGGACATGCCGCTCGGCAACTGGTCGGACGACACCGAATATCCGCAGGGCGCCGAGCTCTACATCTCCGACCGCAAGGGCGGGAACATCCAGCGCCTGACCAACAACCAGAACTACGAGGCCGAGGTCACCATCAGCAACGACGGTAAGTGGGTCATCTTCGGCCGCCAGCTCGACGGCAAGATGGACATCTGGAAGATGCGCGTCGACGGCACCGGTGAGCAGCAGCTCACCTTCACCGACGACTGGCAGGAGGGCGCGCCCTACCCGATGGCCGATGGCGAGCACATCATCTTCCGCGCCTGGAAGCGCAGCGACGTCGCCGCCAACAAGAAGCTGAAGGAAGAGACCGGTGAACGCCGGCAGACGCCGATGACCATCTTCACCATGAAGATGGATGGCAGCGACGTGCAGCCGCGCACCTTCACCAACGACATGAACTGGGCCCCGTATCCCGCGCCCGATGGCCGGCACTTCTTCTACGTGCGCATCTACGAGAACAACAACTGGGAGGTCGTGATGAACGACCTCGCCGGCGGCGAGCCCGTGCGCATCACCTGGAACAAGACCTTCGACGGCTTCCCGGCCATCTCCTGGGACGGCAAGAAGCTGCTGTTCGGCCGCAGCACCGGCGAGAAGTTCATGTCCGGCATCTACACCCACGTCATGGATGTGTCCTCGCTCGGCGTGGGGCCGGAGAACTACAAGGGCAGCATCCCGGCGAAGGCCGAGCCGCCGGCGGGCTGGGTGCCTGATCCGGCACTGGCGGCGTTCAACGAGCGCCCGGGCACGAAGAAGTGAGCGCCGCCGTGAAGCGCGTGGTCTTCGGTGGCGTGGCCGGCCTGCTCCTGGCCGGTCATGCCATCGCCGCTCCGGAGTACGCCTCGGCCGCCCCCGGCGAACTGCCGAGCTACATGATCCCGATCGGCCCGGATGCGGCCGAGGCGTACTGGTCGCCGGACTCGCGCTACCTGATCGCGCAGACCAAGGATCCCGATGCGGTGCCGAGCTCGCGCGGTGGGCCCGGCAACCTCACCTGGATCTTCTCGGCGGATGGCCGCGAGATCTGGCGCGTCAACGACCGTGGCCAGGATGCCTGCTCGTTCTTTTTCCCCGATGGCCAGCGCGTGGTGTGGACCTCCACGCGCGACAACCTCGACCTGCCGGTCGGCGACTGGTCGGACTCCGACAACTACCCGCAGGGCGGCGAGCTCTACGTCTCCGACCTGCACGGCGGCAACGCCCGCCGCATGACCAACAATAAGTACTACGAGGCCGAGGTATCGATTTCGCCCGACGGCAAGTGGATCACCTTCGGCCGCCAGATCGACGGTAACATGGACATCTGGGTGATCGCCGCCGACGGCTCGCGCGAATGGCAGGTCACGAGGACCGCCGACTGGCAGGAAGGCGCGCCGTTCTTCATGCCCGACAGCGACCACATCATCTTCCGGGCCTGGCGCCGCGCGGACTACAAGAAGATCAAGCCGACCCCGATGACGATCTTCAGCATCAGCCGCGACGGCTCGGACTGGCGCCGCCACACCTACGACGAGGGCATGAACTGGCATCCCACGCCGGCGCCCGACGGCCGCCACTACGTCTACGTCAAGGCGCTGTCGACGACCAACTGGGAGATCTACCTCGGTGACCTCGCCGGCGGCGAGCACCGCCGGCTGACCTTCAACGACAAGCTCGACATCCTCGCCCAGGTCTCGCCCGACGGAAAGAAGATGAACTGGGGCCGCGCGACCGGCGCCGGCTTCATGGGCAACATCCGCACCTTCGTGATGGACGTGTCGTCGCTCGATATCGGCCCCGAGCGGCGCGTCCCCTGGGACGCCAGCTGGGGCAAGCCCATGCCCGCGTCGCGCTAACCTAAGGTGCCGGTACTTCGGTTTCGGAAAACCCGCCCTTCGATGTCATCAGCACCTTCTCCTACACCCCGTCACGGGGGCGCTGGAAACAGGTGGCGAGCTATAACGGCACGACGGAGACCACCACCTACCTCGGCGGGCTGGTGGAGAAGGTGCAGCGCGGGGCGGTGACCGAGT
>CAYQAR010000089.1:0-9287 GCA_964415505.1 uncultured Chromatiaceae bacterium
TCGGCCAGAACCTGCTGGTCGCGTTCATGCCGTGGAACGGCTACAACTTCGAGGACTCGATCCTGATCTCGGAGCGGGTGGTCCAGGAGGATCGTTTCACGACGATCCACATCGAGGAACTCACCTGCGTGGCCCGCGACACGAAGCTCGGCCCCGAGGAGATCACCGCCGACATCCCGAACGTCGGCGAGTCCGCGCTCGCGAAACTCGACGAGGCCGGCATCGCCTTCATCGGCGCCGAGGTCAAGGCGGGCGACATCCTCGTGGGCAAGGTCACGCCCAAGGGCGAGACGCAGCTCACGCCCGAGGAGAAGCTGCTGCGCGCGATCTTCGGCGAGAAGGCCTCGGACGTTAAGGACACCTCGCTGCGCGTGCCCCCGGGCATGGACGGCACGGTGATCGACGTGCGCGTCTTCACGCGCGACGGCGTCGAGAAGGACACGCGCGCGCTCGCGATCGAGAAGTCCGAGATCGAGAAGGTCCGCAAGGACCTCGCCGACCAGCAGCGCATCCTCGAGGAGGATCTTTTCTCGCGCGTGCAGGCCATGCTGGTCGGCAGGGTCGCCGCGGCGGGTCCCCGCAAGCTCAAGGCGGGCAGCAAGGTGACGTCTGATTACCTCGCGGACATCCCGCGCGAGCACTGGCTCGAGGTGCGCCTCGAGGACGAGGAGGCGAACGCCGCGCTCGAGCTCACCGCCGAGCGCATGCGCGCCCAGCGCAAGGAGTTCGAGCGGCGCCTGGAGGAGAAGCGCTCCAAGATCACTGCCGGCGACGACCTCGCACCGGGCGTACTGAAGATGGTGAAGGTCTACCTGGCCGTGAAGCGCCGCGTGCAGCCGGGCGACAAGATGGCCGGCCGCCACGGCAACAAGGGCGTGATCTCGTCGATCGTGCCGGTCGAGGACATGCCGCACCTCGACAACGGCGTGCCGGTCGACATCGTGCTGAATCCGCTCGGCGTGCCTTCGCGCATGAACGTCGGCCAGGTGCTCGAGACGCATCTCGGCTGGGCGGCCAAGGGACTCGGCCGGCGCATCGGCGAACTGCTTGAGGCGCAGGCGGAGGCCGCGCGCGTGCGTGGCTTCCTCGACCAGATCTACAACCAGACCGGAGGCCAGAAGGAGGACCTGGCGAGCCTCAGCGATGCCGAGGTCCTCGAGCTTGCCGCCAACCTTCGCGCTGGCGTTCCCATTGCCACCCCGGTGTTCGATGGTGCCAACGAGGGCGAGATCAAGCAGCTGCTCGAACTCGGCGGCCTGCCGGTCAGCGGACAGACCACGCTCATCGACGGACGCACCGGCGAGGCATTCGATCGTGCGATCACGGTTGGCTACATGTACATGATGAAGCTCAACCACCTGGTCGACGACAAGATGCACGCCCGCTCCACCGGACCGTACAGCCTCGTCACCCAGCAGCCGCTCGGTGGCAAGGCGCAGTTTGGCGGCCAGCGGTTCGGCGAAATGGAAGTCTGGGCTCTCGAGGCCTACGGAGCTTCCTACACGCTGCAGGAGATGCTCACTGTCAAGTCCGACGACGTGCAGGGCCGTACCAAGATGTACAAGAACATCGTGGATGGCACGCACGAGATGGACGCCGGCATGCCGGAGTCCTTCAATGTCCTAGTCAAGGAAGTGCGCTCGCTCGGCATCAATATCGAACTCGAGCAGAACTAGTCATTGCGGGGCAGGTGACTCATGAAAGACTTACTCAAGCTTTTCAGGCAGCAGAGCACGGTCGAGGACTTCGACGCGATCCGCATAGGCCTGGCGTCCCCGGACATGATCCGGTCGTGGTCCTACGGCGAGGTCAAGAAGCCGGAGACCATCAACTACCGGACCTTCAAGCCGGAGCGCGACGGCTTGTTCTGCGCCAAGATCTTCGGGCCGATCAAGGACTACGAGTGCCTGTGCGGCAAGTACAAGCGCCTGAAGCACCGCGGCGTCGTCTGCGAGAAGTGCGGCGTCGAGGTGACCCAGACCAAGGTGCGCCGCGAGCGCATGGGCCACATCGAGCTGGCGAGCCCGGTGGCGCACATCTGGTTCCTGAAGTCGCTGCCCTCGCGTATCGGGCTCATGCTCGACATGACGCTGCGCGAGATCGAGCGTATCCTCTATTTCGAAGCCTTCGTGGTGGTCGAGCCGGGCATGACGCCCCTTACCCGCGGCCAGCTCATGACCGATGAGCAATACCTCGAGGCCATCGAGTCCTACGGGGACGAGTTCGACGCCCGCATGGGCGCCGAGGCCATCCACGAGATGCTCAAGACGATCGATCTGCAGAAGGAGATCGTGGAGGTTCGTGACAGCATCAACGGCACCTCGTCGGAGGCCAAGATCAAGCGCCTGTCCAAGCGCCTGAAGCTAATCGAGGCATTCATCGAGTCGGGAAACCGGCCTGAATGGATGGTGATGACCGTGCTGCCGGTCCTGCCGCCGGACCTGCGCCCGCTGGTGCCGCTCGATGGCGGACGCTTCGCGACCTCCGATCTCAACGATCTGTACCGGCGCGTCATCAATCGCAACAACCGCCTGCGCCGGCTGCTGGAGCTGAACGCTCCGGACATCATCGTGCGCAACGAGAAGCGCATGTTGCAGGAAGCGGTCGATGCGCTGCTCGACAACGGCCGGCGTGGCCGCGCCATCACCGGGACCAACCGGCGGCCGCTGAAGTCGCTTGCCGACATGATCAAGGGCAAGCAGGGCCGTTTCCGCCAGAACCTGCTCGGCAAGCGTGTGGATTACTCCGGCCGCTCGGTGATCGTGGTTGGTCCGACGCTCAAGCTGCACCAGTGCGGCCTGCCGAAGAAGATGGCGCTCGAACTCTTCAAGCCGTTTATTTTCTCGAAGCTGCAGCTGCGCGGCGAGGCCACCACCATCAAGGCGGCGAAGCGGCTGGTCGAGCGCGAGGGGCCGGAGGTCTGGGACATCCTCGAGGATGTCATCCGGGAACACCCGGTGATGCTCAATCGCGCCCCGACACTGCACCGCCTCGGCATCCAGGCGTTCGAGCCGGTCCTGATCGAGGGCAAGGCCATCCAGCTGCACCCGCTGGTCTGCACGGCGTTCAACGCCGACTTCGACGGCGACCAGATGGCCGTACACGTGCCGCTCTCGCTCGAGGCCCAGCTCGAGGCGCGCGCACTGATGATGTCGACCAACAACATCCTCTCGCCAGCCAACGGTGAGCCGATCATCGTGCCGTCGCAGGACGTGGTGCTCGGTCTTTATTACATGACCCGCGAGCGCGTCAGCGCGCGTGGCGAAGGCATGGTTTTCTCCGACGTGCGCGAAGTGCACCGCGCCTACGAGAGCCGCATGGTCGATCTGCATGCCCGCGTGCGTTGCCGTATCCAGGACAGCGAGATGGGTGAAGGTGGCGTCATCACCCACCGCACCCGCTTCCTGGCGACGACCGTCGGCAGGGCATTGCTCTCCGACGTGCTTCCCGAGGGGCTGCCGTTCGAGCTCATCAACCGGAACATGGACAAGAAAGCCATCTCCGGCTGCATCAACCAGTGCTACCGGCAGGTCGGACTGAAGAAGACCGTCGTGTTCGCCGATCAACTGATGTACACCGGGTTCTACTATGCGACCCGCGCCGGAATTTCCATTGGCGTCAACGACATGTACGTGCCGGAAGAGAAGGGCAGCATCCTCGAGGCTGCAGACAAGGAGGTCAAGGAGATCCAGGAGCAGTTCGCCAACGGACTAGTGACCAACGGCGAGCGTTACAACCGGGTCGTCGACATCTGGTCGCGCACCAACGACCTGGTGGCGAAGGCGATGATGGAGAAGCTCGGCAAGGAGGAGATCGTCACGGCGGCTGGTGACAAGACCCAGCAGCTGTCGTTCAACTCGATCTTCATGATGGCCGACTCCGGCGCGCGTGGCTCTGCGGCCCAGATCCGTCAGCTCGCCGGGATGCGCGGCCTGATGGCGAAGCCGGACGGCTCGATCATCGAGACTCCGATCACCGCCAACTTCCGTGAGGGCCTCGACGTCCTCCAGTACTTCATTTCAACCCACGGTGCGCGCAAGGGACTGGCCGACACCGCGCTGAAGACCGCCAACTCGGGGTACCTGACCCGCCGGCTCGTCGACGTGGCGCAGGATCTGGTGGTCACCGAGATCGACTGCGGTACCCGCAGGGGCCTGCTGATGACGCCGCTCGTGGAGGGTGGTGACGTGGTGGAGCCGCTGCGCGAGCGCGTGCTCGGCCGGGTGCTGGCAGACGACGTGGTCAACCCCGCCGATGGCAGCGTCATCATCGAGGCCAGCGTCCTCCTCGACGAACGCAAGGTACGTCACCTGGAACACTTCAGCATCGACCAGGTCCACGTGCGCTCGCCGATCACCTGCGAGACGCGCTACGGCGTGTGCGCCCAGTGCTACGGGCGTGACCTCGCCCGCGGGCACCGGGTCAACATCGGCGAGGCCGTCGGCGTGATCGCGGCCCAGTCGATCGGCGAGCCGGGTACCCAGCTGACGATGCGTACCTTCCACATCGGCGGTGCGGCTTCCCGCGCGGCGGCTGCCAGCAGTGTGGAGGTCAAGCACGAGGGTGTCGTGCGGCTGCACAACATCAAGACCGTCAAGCACGAGAAGGGCTACCTGGTCGCGGTCAGCCGCTCGGGCGAGATCGGTATCATGGATGCCCAGGGCCGTGAGCGGGAGCGCTACAAGCTGCCGTACGGCGCGACGATCTCGGCTGCCGACGACGTCGCGGTACGTGCAGGCCAGGTGGTCGCAACCTGGGATCCGCATACGCACCCGGTCGTCGCCGAGGTCTCCGGTTTCCTCAAGTTCGAAGACTTTCTCGACGGCGTCAGCGTCGCCGAGCAGGTTGACGAGGTGACCGGCCTGTCCAGCATCGTGATTATGGATCCGAAGCAGCGCGGGTTCAGCGGCAAGGAGCTGAGGCCGCGTGCGCGCCTGGTCGACGGCAAGGGCAAGGAGATCTGCTTCGCCAACACCGACATTCCGGCGGTCTATGCGTTGCCCCCGGGAGCGATCGTCAACATGACCGATGGGTCGAAGGTGACCATCGGCGACGTCATCGCGAGGATTCCGCAGGAAACCTCGAAGACGCGCGATATCACCGGTGGCCTGCCACGGGTGGCCGACCTGTTCGAGGCGCGCCGGCCGAAGGAGCCGGCGATTCTTGCCGAGTACACCGGCACCGTGAGCTTCGGCAAGGAAACCAAGGGCAAGCGGCGCCTGATCATCACGGACGAGCGCGGCAACAAACACGAGGAGCTGATCCCGAAGTGGCGGCACCTGTCGGTGTTCGAGGGTGAGCAGATCGAGCGCGGCGAGGTCATTGCCGACGGCGAGCCCAATCCCCACGACATCCTGCGCCTGCAGGGTGTCGGCCGACTGGCGGAGTTCCTGGTGCGCGAGATCCAGGATGTGTACCGCCTGCAGGGCGTGAAGATCAACGACAAGCACATCGAGGTGATCATCCGTCAGATGCTGCGCAAGATCGAGGTTGCCACTCCTGGCGACAGCAGTCTCCTGCGCGGTGAGCAGATGGAGCGCTCGCGGGTCGTGGACATCAACGAAACGCTGGTCCGCCAGGGCAAGGAACCGGCGTCATGGGAGCCACTGCTGCTTGGCATCACCAAGGCATCCCTGGCTACCGAATCCTTCATATCCGCAGCCTCCTTCCAGGAGACCACCCGGGTCCTGACCGAGGCCGCCGTGCGCGGCATGCAGGACGATCTGCGTGGCCTCAAGGAGAACGTCATCGTCGGCCGGCTCATCCCGGCGGGCACCGGCTACCGTTTCCATGCCGACAAGAGGCGCACCCGGGAGCAGCAGCTGGCCGACGAGCTGCAGAACCTGGAGCAGGGCGCCGCCGAGCCGGCTGGGGAGGCCAGCGGGGACGGAGAGCAGGCCGAGGTGGCAGCGGAGTAAGCCTGGCGGGGTGGGGCCGGGGATCTGGTCCCACCCTCGCTTGACACTCGTTTGGCCCGGCCAATAAAATTCGCGGTCCTCGCCCGAGCGCACCCAGCGCCGCGAGCGTCATAGATTCGCGGGCCTGCATGCCCGCCACACAAGGTCAGCCCGGATGCGGGGATGTCATCTCGTGAGGATGCGCCGCATGCGGGCTGAAGCATATTTGTCCGACTATCTGCAGCCTTGAGAGTGCCGCCATGGCCACCGTCAATCAGCTCGTCCGCAAGTCACGTCGTCCGAATGCCTACAAGACGAACGTGCCCGCCCTGCAGGGCAGTCCGCAGAAGCGTGGTGTATGCACCCGTGTCTACACGACGACGCCGAAGAAGCCGAACTCGGCCCTGCGCAAGGTCGCCCGCGTACGCCTGACTAACGGCTACGAGGTGTCGAGCTACATCGGTGGCGAGGGCCACAACCTGCAGGAGCACTCGGTGGTGCTCATCCGCGGTGGCCGCGTCAAGGACCTCCCCGGTGTGCGCTACCACACCGTCCGCGGCACGCTTGACTGTTCCGGCGTCTCGGACCGCAAGAAGAGCCGGTCCAAGTACGGCGCCAAGCGTCCAAAGAAATAGTTTCCCCGCAAGAACCAGCACGGCGACAGCACCATGTCCAGACGAGCCCAGGCACCCCGGCGCGAGATCCTTCCCGATCCGAAACACGACAGCGAGATGCTGGCGAAGTTCATCAATATGGTGATGCGCAAGGGCAAGAAGTCCGCAGCCGAGAGCATTGTCTACGGCGCCATCGAGCGCATAGCCGAGCGTACCGGGCAGGCCGAGCCGCAGGCGCTCGAGACCCTGCAGAAGGCGCTGGACAACGTCAAGCCCATGGTCGAGGTGAAGTCACGCCGGGTCGGCGGTGCCACCTACCAGGTCCCGGTCGAGGTGCGCCCGCAGCGCCGCCAGACGCTGGCCATGCGCTGGGTGATCGACGCCGCCAAGGGCCGCGGCGAGAAATCCATGGCCCAGCGGCTGGCCCACGAACTGCTCGATGCCGCCGACAATCGCGGCGCAGCCGTCAAGAAGCGCGAAGACACGCACCGCATGGCAGATGCCAACAAGGCGTTTGCCCACTACCGCTGGTAACCGGTCCTGTCGGTTCCCCGGAACAGCAGCCGTGCCACGCATCACGCCAATCGAGCGGTACCGCAATATCGGTATTTCCGCCCATATTGATGCGGGCAAGACGACGACGACCGAACGGGTGCTGTTCTATACCGGCGTGTCCCGCAGGATGGGCGAGGTCCACGACGGCACCACAGTCATGGACTGGATGGAGCAGGAGCAGGAGCGCGGAATCTCGATTACATCGGCGGCGACCACGTGCTTCTGGAAGGGGATGGGTCAGCAGTTCCCCGAGCACCGGATCAATATCATCGACACACCGGGACACGTCGACTTCACGATCGAGGTAGAGCGTTCGCTACGCGTACTCGACGGCGGAGTGATGGTGTTCTGTGCAGTGGGTGGGGTCGAGCCGCAGACGGAAACCGTGTGGCGGCAGGCTGACCGCTACGGCGTGCCGCGCATCTGCTTCGTCAACAAGATGGACCGCCCAGGCGCGGACTTCTATCGTGTGATGGACCAGATCCGCGAGCGGCTGGGCGCGGTTCCGGTCGCGATTCAGCTGCCGATTGGTGCCGAGAATGAATTCTGTGGTGTCGTTGACCTGCTGCGGATGAAAGCAGTGCGCTGGGACGCAACCACCCTCGGCATGCGCTACGACCTGCAGGATGTGCCTGCCGGGCTGGCGCCAGTGGTGCGTGACTACCACGAGCGCATGGTTGCCGCTGCAGCCGAGGCCGACGAGATGCTGCTGGCTCGCTATCTCGAGCGTGGTGACCTCGATGCCGGCGAGGTCAGGCGCGGCCTGCGCCAGCGCGTGCTGGCTGGCGAGATTGTCCTGGTAACCTGCGGTTCGGCACTCGGGAACATGGGGGTGCAGGCACTGCTCGATGCAGTGGTCGAATTCCTGCCCTCGCCACTCGACCGCCCGCCGGTCCAGGGGGTGCTTGCCGATGGTTCGCCCGGGAACCGAAAAGCTGCCGACCAGCAACCGTTCGCGGCGCTGGCCTTCAAGATCGCCAGCGACCCGTTCGTCGGCTCGCTCACGTTCTTCCGCGTCTATTCCGGTGTTCTGAATGCCGGCGATCGTGTGTACAACCCACGCCGGGCCTGCAGTGAGCGCGTCGAGCGTCTTGTGCAGATGCACGCGAACGACCACGAGGAGATCACCGAGGTGCGCGCCGGCGACATCGCTGCCGCTGTCGGCCTCACGGGGTTTGTCACTGGCGATACGCTCAGTGACGAACAGCAGGTCATCACCCTCGAGGGCATGGCTTTTCCGCAGCCGGTCATCGCGGTAGCCGTGGAGCCGCAGACTGGCGCCGACCAGGCGCGTATGGAGTCCGCACTCCGCCAGCTTGCGCATGAGGATCCGTCGTTTCGCGTACAGTACGACCCGGATTCAGGTCAGACGATCATCGCTGGCATGGGCGAGCTGCACCTGGAGATCGTGGTCGAACGCATGCGGCGCGAGTTCGGGGTGGAAGCCAGCGTGGGTCGTCCCCGCGTGGCTTACCGCGAGACCATCACCGTACCTGTCGAGCAGGAGGGTCGCTACACGCGCCCAGCCGGCGAGCGGGCCCAGTTCGGACACGTCGTACTGCGTATGGAGCCGGCACCGCCGGGTACCGGCTACCGGTTCGAGAACGCGCTCGCCGATGACGTGCTGCCGGCGGCATACGTCGCGGCGGTTGACCAGGGGGTGCGCGAGCAACTTGGCTGCGGCGTGCTGGCCGGATACCCGGTGGTCGACGTGCGTGTGACACTGTGCGGCGGCTCCAGGCACTCGACCGATTCGAACGAGCTTGCCTTCAAGATGGCAGCATCGATGGCTTTTCGCGACGGCTGCACGCACGCGCAGGCGGTACTGCTCGAGCCCGTCATGAAGGTGACGGTGTCCGTACCGATGCAGTTCACCGGCGATGTGCATGGTGACCTCAGCCGGCGGCGTGCGCTGCTGCAGGGTCTTGACGAGGCGCCAGGCGGCTGCGTGATTCGCGCCGAGGCGCCGCTCGCCGGAATGTTCGGCTACGCCACGGATCTGCGCTCGCTCACGCAGGGTCGCGCAACGTACTCAATGGAATTTGCCAGGTATGCGCCGGTGTCACCTCAGGTGGCCGCGGCGCTCGTCCGGCAGCATTGAGCCAGGGATAACAGTTCGGGCCGGCGTGCCGGCCCGGAATCGCCACAGATCGGGAGATCGGGGTCATGTCAAAAGCCAAATTTGAACGCAAGAAGCCGCACGTGAACGTTGGGACGATTG
>CAYQAR010000090.1:0-386 GCA_964415505.1 uncultured Chromatiaceae bacterium
CCGTCGCAAGGGCGCCCGCCGTTGTCGGGTGGGCGCGGCTGAAGGCGCAGCTACGACGGTTCGGCAGGCGCCGGAGCGGCTTCAGCCGCAGCCCAGGGCTCCCTCAAGGCAACCACCGTTCGCGCTGCCGGTCGGCAATCCAACCCGTCGCCTGGTCAGCCGCGGCGCGAACCGCGGCGAGGAGTTTCTCCTGAAGCGTGTGGCGTGCGCGATAGCTGACGTGGAACAGGTCGCGCTCGGCCGCGAGCTTCAGCAGGTAGTCATCGCTCGCACCGAGCTCATCGACCAGGCCGAGCTCGAGTGCCCGGCTGCCGTACCAGTGCTCGCCGGTGGCCACCCGCTCGATGTCGAGCTGCGGGCGGTGCTGCGCCACCATGGCCTTGAAC
>CAYQAR010000090.1:396-9110 GCA_964415505.1 uncultured Chromatiaceae bacterium
AACAGGGTGTGCACCTCCTCGAGCTCCTCGCGCAGCTTGGCGCGATCCTCGTCGGTGTTGCGACCGAACATGGTGATGGTGCGCTTGTAGCGCCCGGCGGTGACCTGCTCGAAATCGACGCCGCGCTCGGCGAGCGCGCGGTTGAAATTCGGGATCTGCGCCAGCACGCCGATCGAGCCGATCACTGCGAACGGTGCCGCGACGATGCGGTCGGCGACGCAGGCCATCAGGTAGCCGCCGCTCGCCGCACCCTTGTCGATCACCACCGTGAGCGGCACCTTGCGGGTGCGCAATCGCACGAGCTGCGAAGCGGCCAGGCCATGCTCGTGGACCGCACCGCCGAAGTTCTCCAGGCGCAGCACCACCTCGTCGTCGGCGGTGGCCACCGCCAGCACCACGCTCACTTCCTCGCGCAGCGAGGCCACTGCGGTGGCGCGCATGTCGCCCTTGAAGTCGAGCACGAAGACGCGCCGGCGCGGCCGGCTGGCCTTGGCCGCGGCCTTTTCCTCGGCCTTGCGGGCCTTGGCCTCGCGCTTCGACTCCTTCTTCCACTCGCCCTTGCCGAGCACCGCCTGGCGCAGCACGCCAGCGACTTCGCGGTAGCGGTCGTTCAGCTTCTGCACGCTGAGGCCGCCCGGCGCTGCACCCTTGCGCGACAACCCGACCACCACCAACGTCAGCGCCGCAGCAGCCGCGACGAAAGTGATCGCCTTGGCGAGAAACAGGCCGTACTCGAACAGGAACTCTGCCATCTGTCACATCCGCTGCATGGAGACCCGCCCGGCGCGGGCCCGTGGCCTACAGGCCGACGTTGTTGTGTTCCAGGACGCGCTCGGCGCGATAGCTCGAGCGCACCAGCGGCCCGGCGACCACCTCGGTGAAGCCGAGCGCGAGTCCCTGCTCGCGCAGGGCGGCGAAGCGCTCCGGCGTCACGTACTCGCGCACCGGCAGGTGGTTCGGCGTCGGCCGCAGGTACTGGCCGAGCGTCACGATATCCACCCCCTGCGCGCGCAGGTCGCACAGCGCCTCGCGCACCTCGTCCGCGGTCTCGCCGAGGCCGAGCATGAGACTGCTCTTGACGAGGATGTCCACGCGCGCCGCACGCGCCGCCGCCAGCACCGCCAGCGACTGGTCGTAGCCGGCGCGCGGGTCGCGCACCTCCCCGGTCAGCCGGCGCACCGTTTCCAGGTTGTGCGCGAACACGGCGAGATCCGCAGCGGTTACGGCGTGCACCGCCGCCAGGCTGCCGCCGAAGTCCGGTACCAGGGCCTCCACCGCGGTTTCCGGGTTACGCGCCCGGATTGCCGCGATGCAGGCGGCGTAGTGGGCGGCACCGCCGTCGGCAAGATCGTCGCGGTCGACCGAGGTGAGCACCACATACTTCAGGCCCATCAACCCGACCGTGCGGGCCGCGTTGGCGGGCTCCTCGGGGTCGAGCCAGCCACGTGGATTGCCGGTGTCGACAGCGCAGAAGCGACACGCCCGCGTGCACACGCTACCCATGAGCATGATGGTCGCCGTGCCGGCGCCCCAGCACTCGCCGATGTTCGGGCACAGCGACTCTTCGCACACCGTAGCGAGGCGGTGCTCGCGCACGATGCCCTTCACCTCCGCGTAGCGCCCGCCGCCGGGCACGCGTGCGCGCAGCCACGCCGGCTTGCCGCCGCGGCTCGGCTCGGTGACTCCGCCGCTCGCCTTGACCCCGTGGCGGATGGCGGTAAAGCCCTCGCGTGTGCGGTACTTCTCACCGCTGCGGGGAGCCCCCTCGGTGACGACGTCGATGCCGCGGAACCTGCTCATGCGCGCCATTGTGGCACGGCCCCGGCGCCCCAGCGGAATTAGGTGCCGGTACTTCGGATTCGGAAACTCCTGCAGCGGACTAGGTGCCGCCTAGTCCGCTGCAGGAGTTTCCGAATCCGAAGTACCGGCACCTAAAAATGAACCAAAAAAAAGCCCGGCCAAGAGGCCGGGCAATACAGGGGGAAGTCTTTCACCACGGCGGGGCCGGCTGCGGCCCGCGCCCGACATCCGTCAGCAGTTCAGTGCACCCGCGACCAGTTCAGCAGCTCCACGTCCTTCGCCTCCAGGTTGAAGTTGCGGGCGAGGATTGCCTCGATCTCCTGTGGATCGAGCACGGCGTTGGCGGGCTGGTTCAGCTCCACGACACCGGTGTACTCGTCCGCAAAACCGGCCTCGCCGGCCTTCAGCAGGAAGCGCGTGTAGTACTTCGCGTGCATGGCCCAAATGTAGTCGGCCGGGGTCCGCCATACTGTGAGCGGACCCACAGAATCACGAGCCGCCAATGACCCGGGAACGTAGGGAAATGCGCGAATCCGCCGCCATTGCAGCGACTGTGCTATAGATGCGGCCGGCGCCCCGCACCACCTGCACCATAGATCGTCCCCGCATGCGCTTTACCGGCCTGACCGCCCTCCTCCTCCTGCTCGCCGCCCCGACCCCGGCCGCCACCGACGCACGTGAGGCCGAGTTGTTCGCCGCAGCCGAGCAGGCGCGCTCGGCGGCCGAGGCGGCGCAAGCAGCGCTACTCGCACCGGGCAGTTACGGACAGGGTGTGACGGCCCTGGAGCGGGCCGAGCGCGAGTATCGCGGCGGCGGCGAGGAGAGCGCAGCGAGCGAACTCGCCGACACCGCCCGGCAGCGTTTCGAGGCAGCCAACGCCGCAGCCCGCGAAGCGCAGCTGACCCTCGCCGCGGCGCTGGAGCAGCGCGAAGCGGCACGCAGCGCGGAGGCGGCGCGCCTCGCCGGCCCGACATGGATCCGGGCCGAGGAACAGCTGCGCAACGCCGCCCAGCGACTGGAAAAGACCGATGTCGACGGCGCGCTGAAGCGCGCCGAAAAGGCGGCGCAGGAATATGACCGTGCGGAGCTGCTGGCCATCAAGTCGGCCGTGCTCGCCACAGCACAAAGCCGGGTCCTCGGCCTGGAGACGGCGGGCACCGCACGGCTCGCGCCGCGCACGACCGCCAGCGCCCGCAACCTGCTGCAGCAGGCCGAGGCGGCGCTCGACGCTGATCGCAGCGCCACGACAGCAGCCGCGGATCTCGCCGCACGTGCCGCAGCCGAGGCCGACCATGCCCAGGCTCTCGCCCGTCTGCTCTCGGCAGCCCGCAAGAACGATGCGACCGACGAAGACCTGGTGCTCGAGTGGGAGGCCACGCTGGCAGCAGCGACGCGGGCCATCGGTGCCGAACCCGATTTCACCGCCGGCCCGCAGGCCGCCGCGGCAGCGCTCGCAGCGCACGCCGGCGAGTTGCAGGCACTCGGTACACAGCAGGCCGCCGACCTCGCGCAGCGCGACCGCCAGATCGTCGCGCTCGAGGAGGAGATCCGCGACCTCGACGGTCGCCTTGCCGGCGCGGCCAGCGAGACCCGCTCGCTCGCCGGGCAGCTGGAGGCGCGCGAACAGGCGCGCGAACGGCTCGCGCAGCTCGAGCAGCTGCTGCCACGCGACCAGGCGCTGGTACTGCGGCAGGGCGCGGACATCATCGTGCGGGTCTACGGCGTTGCGTTCGCTTCCGGCTCGGCGCGACTGCCGGCCGCAGCGCGCAAGCTGCTCGACGAACTCGCCCGCGCCGCGCAGATCTACGCCGGTGCCCGCCTCGCCGTGGAGGGCCACACGGATGCGACCGGCGACAGCGCCGCCAACCAGCGCCTATCCCAGGCCCGGGCGCAGGCGGTGCGCGATTACCTGGTGCAGGAACGGCAGCTGCCCGCCGGGCGCGTGACTGCACTCGGCTACGGTGACTCGCGCCCGATCGCCAGCAATTCCACCGAAGACGGCCGGCGCCAGAACCGGCGCATCGACCTCGTCATCACGCCGCGCGCCGGACCCTGACCGCCGGCGGCGTTCAGCCTGCCGCTCCCTCGCGCCACCAACCGGCCACCGTCGCTCCGACCACCGGATCGACGAGGTAGCCATAGCACTTGTGCACGTTCAGGCCTTCCGGCCCGCGGAAGTAGGTCGCGAGATCGAGACGGTCGGTGATGCCGGGGATGAGGCCGAGTTCCTTCATCCCGCTCCAGGTCGTGGCGAGCCGGCGGTCGAGCGCGGTCATCTCGCCGATGGCGGCGAGGTTGGTCCAGCGATCGATGTTGGTCGGGTAGCGGCGCCGGCCGCTCTCGCCCGCGCCGAGCAGCCGGTCGCGCACGAACGCCAGGCCGAGGGGGCTGCCGACGGTCAGGAACAGGTCGACGCGGCCAGGCACAGCGAAGCGGTGCGACAGCTCCCAGAGCACATCGAAGGCGATCACCGAGCCGAGGCTGTGGCCGACGAGCAGTACGCGCCGATCCGCACGCCAGGCCTCGAGCAGCGCATCGGCCACCATGTGGCGCACGGTCACGGCCACGCCGTCCTCGTTGTCGAAATACCGGCGGGTGTCGTCGAGCGTGGCGCGCATGTTGGGGTCGCTGACGAGGTCGAACAGCGGCGGAAAGGCATCGCTCAGCAGGTACAACACACGCCGCAGCCGCCGCTGCCAGGACCTTGCTTCGCGCCGGTCGCGCGGCTCGGGGCCCGGCAACGCGAGCAGCCGCTCGATCCCCGGCTGGTCCAGCGCGATGTCGCGCTGCGTGCCGTAGAACACGTGCGCCCATGACACGAGCGTGAAGCAGCTGCCGTAGCGAGCGAGCTCCGCCGACACGGCCGGATCCGCGCGGCGCACACCCTCGAGCAGGCAGCGCCACAGCGCCGTACGGTGCTCACCCGCCGGCGGCTTGGGCTTGATCCCCGGCACGTAGATGATCGCCGGCTCGCTCATGCGCCGAGCAGGTCCGCGAGCGCGTGCAAATCGGCGACGGCGTGGGTTGCCGGCGCGAGGTCACCCGGCCATGCATGCCCGGCGCGATTGACCCACACCGCCAGCAATCCGGCGGCACGCGCCCCGTCCACGTCGAGATGCGGATCGTCGCCGGCATGCAGGATCGCACCGGGGGCCAGGCCGAGCCGGGTGCCGACGCTGCGGAACGCACGCGCATCCGGCTTGGCAGCACCAGCATCGATGGCCGTCACCACGGCAACGAAGTACTCGCGCAGGCCGATGACGCCAAGGTCGGCAGTGCCGTTGGTGAGCGCCACGAGCGGTGCGCGCCGCGCCAGACGCTCCAGCGCCGGACGCACGTCGGCGAACGGCTCGACCTGGTTGCGCACCCGCTGGAACGCCGCGAAGGCAGCGTCGGCCGGGTCATCGGCGTAGCCCGCCTCGCGTGCCAGATGGCGAAAGGCGGCGCGGCGCAGCAGCGGCAGGTCGTGCTCGCGACCGGGGAAATCGGCCACCACCCTTCGGCGCACGGCGCGCATGTCGTCGATGGAAAACCGCTCGGCCACGCGCGGGTAGTGCACGGCAAACCAGTCGTGCACGGCACGTTCGGCCTGCGCGATGACCGGACCGAGCGGCCAGAGCGTGTCGTCGAGGTCGAGGCTGATGGCCCTGATGTGCTGCATGCGTGCTGCTAAGCTTCCCGCAGGCACGGGTCACCTGGCAAGCAACGATGAAATACCTCCACACCATGGTGCGGGTCACGAGTATCGAGCAGTCGCTCGCCTTCTACTGCGGCCAGCTCGGCCTGCGTGAACTGCGCCGCGTCGACAATCCCGCGGGCCGCTACACCCTGGTGTTCCTCGCCGCACCCGGCGACGAATCCGCCTGCCTCGAACTCACCTGGAACCAGGACCCGGAGCAGTACGGCGAAGCGCGCAACTTCGGCCACATCGCCTACGAGGTCGACGACATCTACGCGTTGTGCGCCCGGCTGATGCAGCAGGGGGTGACCATCAACCGCCCGCCGCGGGACGGACGCATGGCCTTTGTGCGCTCCCCCGACCACATCTCCATCGAGCTGCTGCAGAAGGGGGCAGCGCTGCCGCCAGCCGAACCGTGGCGCTCGATGCCGAATACCGGGCACTGGTGATCGCCATCGCCCGCGACATGCAGCAGCTCCCATGCTTGACAGCCGGAGCAGGAGAACCTTATAAAAAGCTCATAACGCTGGCATCGCACCAGCGTCTCCTCTTCCACATCAGCTGCGACTCGCCCACGCCGTCGCCACACCGGAGTGCCGCCATGATCCGCCTCGCCAGATCCCTTGCCCGCCCGCTGTTCGCCGCCATCCTCGCGCTGCTTGCGCCGGCACTCGCCCTCACCCATACCGGCCATGAAGGCGGCAGCGCCGGATTCGCGGCCGGCTTCCTGCACCCGCTGACGGGCGTCGACCACCTCCTCGCCATGCTCGCGGTCGGCCTCTGGGCCGTGCAGCTGCGCGGCCGGGCCGCCTGGCTGCTGCCGGCGCTGTTTCCCGCGGTGATGGCGGCGGGTGCCGGCATGGCCCTCACCAGCGGCGCGCTGCCCGGCGTCGAACTGCTGATCGTGCTCTCCGTGATCGTGCTCGGCGCTGCGGTGACGCTCGGCGCACGCCCGCCTCTGGCCGCGAGTGCTGCGCTGGTCGGCTGCTTTGCGCTGGCACACGGCTACGCCCATGGCGCGGAGTTCCCGGCCGGCGGCAACTTCGCCGCCTACGCCACCGGCTTCGTCAGCGCGACGGTCTGCCTGCACCTCACGGGCCTGGCCATCGGCCTCCTCGGACAGCGCTGGAGCAGCGGGCGCATCACCCGCCTCGGCGGCTCAGCCATCGCCATCTCAGGGTTGGCGCTGCTGCTCGCCTGAGTCGTCCGTCAGTCGGTGCCGGGTCGCAGTTGTCGCGGTTATCGCGGTACGGGCGGCTACGGTACGCGGCGACGGGCGCACGGCGAGGCTGTGCTCTCTGGTCGTACGGCTGGCCGGACTGCTGGCCTGATCACGACAATGGTCCGATCCTGGCAATCCACGGACGTCTGCCAATGACTGCGCCATGGATGGCATTGGCACCCAGCGCGGCGAACGACAGACCGCCCAGGTAGCGCCACACTGCGTCGGCCTCGCCGTCAAGCAGCGCATAGATGCCGACGCCGAGCAACAGCGCTCCGAACAAGGCCAGGAAGACTCTCTCGCCGTTTCCCATCACGGTCTCCAGGGGCCGGTGCCGCCAGAAGCAGCCGTGAGCTCACCTGCACATCGCGGCTGGCGCGCGAATTGCACCTGCAGGCCGCGTGGCAGACGCCCCACGCGCCCGGTGCAGAGCACAGTCATAGAGAGGCCTCTTTGAACGCCCGCAATACGGCGTTCATCCGAGTTTGATATCCGCGGCCCTGCGCCTTGAACCAGGCCAGAACATCAGCGTCGACGCGCAACGACACGGACTCCTTGGGCGGAACCGGCTGCAAACCCCGGCGCACTACGCCACGCATGATATGGCGGAGATCTGCCTCTGGATGCTCGGCTGATACCGCAATGTCTCGGTCTCTCATGGCCCGCACACGGGCCCAATCAGTCTTTGAGGCTCTGGAATAGGATTGCTTCTTCACGTTGAGTGGCTCTACGAAGTGAAATGACGCGAATCACTCTTGGCGTTTCCGCATGCACTATTGACACGGACACGCCGCCAAGGAACCCCAATGTCACAAACCGCTGCTCGTCGTAATCGAAGCGATCGTCTTCGAAGGTGTATGTGGGACCTGCAAAGACACTTGGGGCATCTCGAAAGTCAAAACCGTGATCGCGGAGGTTCGACTTACGCTTGCGTTCATCCCACGTGAATCGCATGGACCCAGTGTATATACACAGCGCCTATACAGCAAATGCACCTGAACCTGCTTGGCGCCTGCTGGCTGAACGGCGACCTCCTCCACGGCTCAGTCCTGCACCCGATGGAAGCGCTGCACCGGCAACCCGGCGCCGGCTGGGTAGACACCAGCTGACCGCTAGAACAGCGCCAGCGGATCGCGGTTGAACAGCAGCAGGTGTCCGCCGAGCAGCAGGAACGCGGCGGCGGCGGCGCCGATGGCGGCTCCGACGTAGGTCGACGTGCGGGCACGCCAGTGGGCCCGACCCGTGAGCAGCGCGACGAACGGCAGGTACGAGGTCCCGGCGGCAAGCCGTGCCCAGTCCGCGCCGAGCGCACTGCGTTTCTTGCGCTCGACGATGGCCATGCCGACGAAGGCGAAGAAACCCAGACCGCCGAACAGGGTGACCATCACCGTGTCGCCGTTCGGCGGCACGTGCGAGAGACCCCACAGCCCGAGGCCCCAGAGGGTCGGATGGCGGGTGATGGCGACCGCGCCGGGCCGTTCCGTGTCGAGGGTGCCGGGCACGAAGGCGATCGACAGAGGATTGGGCGCGAACAGGCTCGCCCCGAGCAGGACCGCCGCGATCGGCATCAGGATCAGGGGCACCAGGTAGGCACCGGATGACGGCGCCCACAGCGGTGTGGTCGGCGAGTGAATCGCCGCAGCGATCAGCCAGACGAACAGGCCGAGGGACATGCTGGAGTAAGCCAGCAGGAAACCGTGCTCCGACCAGCGCGCGATCAGGGTGCGCCGGAGGCCTGGAACCGCAGCAACGACATGCGAGCCGATGAACACGGCCAGCGCCAGCCAGAAATTGTTCATCGGTGCAGGTTACCGAAAACGGTGCCGGGTCGCAGTTGTCGCAGTTATTGAGACGCGGGCGGCTATGGCGCGCAGCCCGGAAAGCTCAACAACAGCGACAACAGCGACCCGGCACCCTTGGGGACAACACAGCCCGTCGGCAGCGCGCCATCCGTCTGCAGCTGGAGTCGGGCGATGAGTTCGAGGAGTCCTATGACGCCCTCGTGCTGGCCAC
>CAYQAR010000091.1:0-9073 GCA_964415505.1 uncultured Chromatiaceae bacterium
CGGGACGTAGGCCTCCGGCTGGTAGTAGTCGTAGTAGGAGACGAAGTACTCGACGCGGTTGCGCGGGAAGAACTCGCGCATCTCGCCGTAGAGCTGGGCAGCGAGCGTCTTGTTCGGGGCGAGCACCATCGCCGGGCGCTGGACCGCGGCGATGACGTTCGCCATGGTGAAGGTCTTGCCCGAGCCCGTGACGCCGAGCAGCGTCTGGCGGGCGAGCCCGGCACCGAGGCCCTCCACCAGCGCACGGATCGCCTGCGGCTGGTCGCCGGCCGGCTGTAAGTCCGTCTGCAGCTCGAGGCGGTCCATCGGCGCCCTGGTCGTGGCAGGTCCATTACTCACCACGGGTCTCCGTTCCGGGACCACCGACCCGGATCCGTGTGGTGTCCAGGCCGCGTCGCCACCATGGACCACGCCGTCTCCCTGGCAGCCACCTGCGGAAGGACCGGCACCGGAATCAGTACGGCCAGGTCCAGTGCGCGACTTCCTGCCGGTCCGTGCCGTGCTCGTGCGCGTATCGCATGTTGTCGATGATCGCGTTCTTCATTTCCTCCTTGAGATGCGCCGCCGCGGTGCACAGCTTCGGCACCCGGTCGATCACGTCTATAACGAGGTGAAAGCGTGAGGTCTCGTTGAGCATCGCCAACTCGAGCGGCGTGTTGATGTTGCCCTTTTCCTTGTAGCCCCGGACGTGCATGTTGTCGTGGCCCCTGAAGCGGTACGACAGTTTGTGGATCAGCCAGGGATAGCCGTGGAAATTGAAGATGATCGGCTTGTCCGTCGTGAACAGGCTATCGAACTCGCGCTCGGTCGAACCATGCGGGTGCTCCGACGTCGGCTGCAGCTTGAACAGATCGACGACGTTGACGAAGCGCAGTTTCAGGCCCGGTGCCCGCTCGCGGAGTATGGCGGCAGCAGCCAGGGCCTCCATGGTTGCCACGTCACCGCAGGCGGCCAGCACCACATCCGGTTCCTCTCCCGCATCGGTGCTCGCCCGGGTCCAGATGCCGAGACCCTTGGCGCAGTGAACAATCGCTTCGTCGATGGTCATGAATTGCAGATGTTTCTGCTTGTCAGCAACGATTACGTTGATGCAGTCGGTGCTGCGCAGGCAGCTGTCGGCCACCGCCAGCAGGGTGTTGGCATCCGGCGGCAGATAGACGCGCGTGACGGACGGACCCTTGTTGGTCACGAGATCGATGAACCCCGGATCCTGGTGCGAGAAGCCGTTGTGGTCCTGGCGCCACACTGTCGACGAGAGCAGGATGTTCTCGGAAGCCACCGACGCACGCCAGTGCACGTGGTTCTTGCAGATGTCGAGCCACTTGGCGTGCTGGTTGAACATCGAGTCGATGACGTGCGCAAAGGCCTCGTAGGTGTGGAAGAAGCCGTGTCGCCCGGTGAGGAGATAGCCTTCCAGCCAGCCGAGCAGCGTGTGCTCGGAGAGTATCTCCATCACGCGACCGTCCCGCGAGAGTTCCCCGCCGTCGGCGTCTTCCGGCAGCAGGTCGGCCATCCAGGTCTTCTTGCTGACCTGGTAGATTGCCTGCAGGCGGTTTGAGGCCGTCTCGTCCGGTCCGAAGACGCGAAAGCTCGTCATGTTGTGCTTCATGACGTCACGCAGGTATTCACCAAGCGGCTTCGTATTTTCGTACTCTTCAGTGCCCCGCTTGCCGACCGGCACCGCGTACTTGCGGAAATCCGGCAGCTTGAGATCCTTGCGCAGCAAACCACCGTTGGCGTGGGGATTGGCGCTCATCCGGCGGCTGCCCTTAGGTGCAAACGCGCGCAGCTCCGGAATCAGCCGGCCGTCCGCATCGAAGAGATCCTTCGGCTTGTAGCTGCGCAGCCAGTTCTCGAGCAGCTTGAGATTGGCCGGATTGTTGTGGACGTCGGAGAACGGCACCTGGTGTGAGCGCCAGGAACCTTCGACCTTGTGGCCCTTGATGGCCTTCGGCCCGGTCCAGCCTTTCGGCGAACGCAGGACTATCATCGGCCAACGGGGACGGAAGGTTTTCTTCGACCTGCGCGCCTTCTGCTGCGCGGCATGGATCTCCGCCACAGCCTGCTCCAGTGTGGCAGCCATCTTCTGGTGCATGGCTGCCGGCTCGTCGCCTTCGACGAAGAACGGCGTGTACCCGTAACCGACGAACAGCGCTTCGAGTTCGTCGTGGCTGATGCGGGAGAGAATGGTCGGGTTGGCGATCTTGTAGCCGTTGAGATTGAGGATGGGCAACACCGCGCCGTCGTGAGCGGGGTTGAGAAACTTGTTGGAGTGCCAGGCCGTCGCCAACGGACCCGTCTCGGCCTCGCCGTCGCCGACGACACAGGCGACGATGAGATCGGGATTATCGAGCGCCATTCCGTAGGCGTGGGACAGGCTGTAACCGAGCTCCCCGCCCTCGTGGATCGACCCTGGGGTCTCGGGCGTCACATGGCTGCCGATGTGGCCGGGGAAGGAGAACTGCTTGAAGAACTTCTGCATCCCCTCCGCGTCCTCGCTCTTGTCCGGATAGATCTCCGAGTAGGTGCCCTCCAGGTACGCCGGCCCTAGCACGCCCGGGGCTCCATGACCGGGGCCGGCCACATAGATCACGTCGAGATCGTGCTTCACGATCATGCGGTTCAGGTGTGCCCAGACGAAGGACAGCGCCGGACTCGCGCCCCAGTGACCGAGCAGGCGGTGCTTGACATGCTCCGCCCTGAGGGGTTCCCTCAGCAACGGGTTGTCCCGCAGGTAGATCATCCCGACAGACAGGTAGTTGCACGCCCGCCACCAGGCGTCGATCAGCTTGAGGTCCTTGGCTGACAAGGGTTTGTTCATATGGAGTCACGCCTCCCTTGCAACAGGCTCGATACACCAGATATCACGACAATACTCCCGGATCGAGCGATCCGAGGAAAAACGGCCGACCCGTGCCGTGTTGAGGATGGACATCCGCGTCCAGCTGTCCCGGTCGCGGTAGGCGTCGCTCACCCGCTGCTGGCAATCCACGTAGGACGGGTAGTCGGCGAACAGCATGTACTCGTCGTGGTTGAGCAGCGAGTCGATCAGCGGCCGGAAAATGTCACGGTCGCCATTGGAGAAGAATCCACCCGCGATCTGGTCGATGACCTCGCGCAATGCCTCGTTCTCCCGGTAAACGGACCGCGGATCGTAACCTTCCACCCTGCGCTTCACGACTTCGTCGGCCGTCAGTCCGAAAAGGAAGAAATTTTCGGTACCGACCGACTCACGGATCTCGACATTAGCCCCGTCGAGCGTGCCGATCGTGAGCGCACCGTTCATGACGAACTTCATGTTGCCGGTGCCCGACGCCTCCTTTCCTGCCATGGAAATCTGCTCGGACAGATCGGCGGCCGGATAGATGCGGTGGCCGTTCTTGACGTTGAAATCCGGGAGAAAGGCGACCTTGAGCCGGTCGGAGGTGTGCGGGTCGTTGTTGACGATGCCAGCGACCGAGTGAATCAGCTTGATGATCAGCTTGGCCATGCGGTACCCAGGCGCCGCCTTGCCGCCGAAGATCACGGTGCGTGGCGTCACGTTCCCGCCGCCGGCCTTCCTGAGCTGATTGTAAAGGGTGGCCACGTAGAGCACGTTCAGATGCTGGCGCTTGTACTCGTGCAGGCGCTTCACCTGAACGTCGAAAATGGACTGCGGGTCGACAACGATAGTCGTGCGTTCCCTGATAAGGCCGGCCAGGATCTCCTTGTTGGCCGCTTTGACCTTGCGCCAGCTTTCCTGGAATCCAGGATCGTCAGCCCAAGGCTCGAGGCGTACGAGTTCGTTTTCCAGCTCGGCGACCCAGCGCCCGCCGAGCTTGTCGGTCAGAAGCGCAGCGAGACCCGGATTGCTCAACGCCAGCCAGCGCCGCGGTGTGACTCCATTGGTCACATTGCGGATTTTCCGGGGTGTCACGGCGTGAAAGTCCCGCAGCACGGTCTTCCTGAGCAAGTCAGTATGAAGCGCTGCCACGCCGTTGATTGCGTGGCTCCCAACGGCGGCCAGATGGGCCATACGCACGTACCGCCCACCTGCCTCGTCGATGAGGGAGAGCCGCTGCAGCAACTGCTCATTGCCCGGAAAGCGTACGCGCAGATCATCGAGGAAACGCCGGTTGATCTCGTAGATGATCTCGAGGTGCCGGGGCAGCATCCGGCCGAACAGCTGCACCGGCCACTTCTCCAGCGCCTCGGCGAGCAGCGTATGGTTGGTGTAGCCGCAGGCAGACTGCGTGATGGTCCACGCTTCGTCCCACTCCAGCAGGTGCCGGTCCACCAGCAGCCGCATCAGTTCGGCCACCGCAATCGATGGGTGCGTGTCGTTCAGCTGCACCGCCCAGCAGTTGTGGATCTCCTTCAGTTTACGACCGCGTGCGTGGTGCAGCCGGATGATGTCCTGCAGGGTGCAGGACACGAAAAAGTACTGCTGTTCCAGCCGCAGCTGCTTGCCTGCCTCCGGCTCGTCGTTGGGATAGAGGACTTTTGAAATTGTTTCGGACGCCACTTTCTGGTTCACGGCACGGTAATAGTCGCCGGCATTGAAGGCCTCGAAATCGAAGGACTCAGTCGCCTCCGCCCGCCACAGGCGCAGCAGGTTGGTAGTGTCACTGCGATACCCGGGCACCGGGGTGTCGTAGGCCACTCCCTTGATCACCTTGTCCGGAAACCAGCGCACTCGAGTGCATCCGTCGCTGTCGCGGACGACCGCGGTATGTCCGCCGAACTCGACGGCGAAGCTGACGTCGCTGCGCATGATTTCCCAGGGATTGCCATGCCTCAGCCATTTGTCGGTGGTTTCGACCTGCCAGCCGTCGCGGATCGTCTGGTCAAAGATGCCGAACTCGTAGCGGATGCCATAGCCGATGGCCGGCACATTGAGCGTGGCCAACGAGTCCATGAAGCAGGCTGCGAGCCGTCCCAGCCCGCCATTACCAAGACCCGGCTCCTCCTCCTGTTCGAGCAGGATGTCGAGATCCTGGCCGAGCGATGCCACGGCCTCGCGGGTCGACTCCCCGATGCCGAGGCTGAGCAGGCTGTTGCCGAGATGCGGCCCGGTCAGGAACTCGGCAGACAGATAGGCCACGACCTTCGCACAACAACCCGGCGCAGCGATGCTGCTCACGGTAGCGATATAGCGGTCGAGCATCCGGTCGCGGACCGCCTGGGCCAGAGCCAGATACCAGTCGTGGTGGGACGCATGTTCGGGTAGTTTTGCCTGCAGGTAATGCAGGTTGTCGATCATGGATTCCCTGATCTCGGCAGCAGTCAAGCCGGTGCGGGCCGAACCGCTTCCGCTGCGATCATACGCCGGCAAACCGGGGAATCCGCCTGGACTGGCCATCTGCTGTCCTCCGTGATCCGTGGCGCACGGTATCGCGCGAACTCAGTACCGCTTCCGGCCGGATTCGATTCCAGCCACCCTGCTGCCCGGATTCATCCAGGTACCGGGTATTGCGAGTCGCACTGCCAGGACGGTGACCGGCATCATCGATAGTACGCCCGCGACCTCGAGATCGCGCGCATGGATGATTCGTCAGAACTTGACCATGTATTTCTTTGCTTCCAGGCAGACGCTGAAGGCCTTCTTGAATTTTTCGAGCTGTGCAGCATTCGCCTGCTGCGCCTGCTCCCCCTGGGCCTCGACTTCGGACGTCGCGGTCTCGGCCTTCTTCCGACCGCGTACGTTGCCGCTGGCTGCGCCAACCCCTGCACCGATTGCGGCTCCCTTGCCCCACTCATCGTCGGCAATGCCGCCGATCAGTGCTCCGGCGGCGGCTCCACGCAGCGCGCCCTTGCGCGTGCTGCCCTTGCCGGCATCACTGGCCTGGTCCTTGGACGTTGCGGCCTGCTGCGCCTGTTGCCCCGTCTGTTTCTCGAGTTCGAAAGGATCGACGCCGGTATTGCCTGCGGCCCACTGATAGCACTCACCCTCGTCCTTCGATTGCTGGGTCGCTGCCTGGCCGGCGTTCGGAAACACATAGACGTCAATCGAAGCAGCCACCGACTTCGGTCCGGATGTCGGAGCGACGGTGCCCTGGGCCCATACCATATTGCCGGCCACAATGGTCAGCCATGCCGCAATGAACCTCAGCGTCTTCATGGTCATGACTCCTGGTGCGGTTTACTTCGTCGGAGTGCAGGCGGCAAATATCGTCACCGTGCGCGCGTCGGCCGCCGAAGCGAATGATGCGCGCCCGGTCGCCTCCTTGATCACGAGGCTGAAAGCGCGACCGCGTTCGTAGCCCTGCAGGATGATCTGACCATCATCGCGACTTACCGTCTGCACGGGTGTCCGGCGATTCTCGCCGCTGGCAGCAGTCGTTTGCAGCTCCTTGCCGGCAACGTCCACGACTACGAATTGCGGGATATTGAGCTCGGTGAGCGGCAACGTCGCACACTCGGCGGCCATGCTGCAGGCAGTCGCCTGCGTTGTACTGCACAGGAGCCGGTCGAACCCGCTGAGATCGTCGGCCAGCGCTGCCCCTGCTGCCAGAGCCACGACCAGACCTGCCAGGTTACGCATGATCAATCCCCTGTCCCTGCTGTCTCGGTCCATAACGCCCACGCCATCGCCGAGCCGGTCGCCGGTGGATGGCAAAGTATAGCCGAGCGGATCAGCCTGTCGGGGCGCGCCCCGCCGTTCGGCAACCCAAGGCGCCAGGACATCCGATCCGTGGGTCGGTCGTCATCTTGCCCAGGTGCACAGCACCTGCAACCATGCCCTGCAGGAAAGCTCCACACCACGACGCCTGACATTGCATGACAGATTTCCAGACGGTCGAGCGCATATTGCGAGATGGGCGGCGTGTCATGGTCCGCCCGGCAGGCCCGGACGACCGCCAGGCCCTGCAGGACGCGATCCGCCGTCTGTCGCCGGAGGCGCGTTACGCACGCTTCATGAGCCCATTGCGGGAACTCGGGCCGGACTTGCTGGAACGCGCCGTCAACCCGGGCGACCGTCGCGACCTGCAACTGGTTGCGCTCGGAAATGGCGGGGCGGCACCGGCAATCGTCGCCGGCGCGCGTTACAGCGCTGAACCGGACGGCGTGGCCTGCGAATTCGCCGTTGCGGTGCTGGATGACTGGCAGGGTGTTGGTCTCGCACGCCTGCTGCTGGATTTGTTGATGCGTGCTGCTTGCCAGGACGGGTTCACTGTCATGGAAGGATACGTGCTCGCATCCAATGTGCCCATGCTGACACTGGCCCGAAAGCTCGGATTCATGCGGATGCCAGATAGCGGTGACCCAACCGTTTACCGGATCAGGCGCACCCTGGCTCACCCGGCGAAGTGACTGCGGAGGAGTTCATGGCGGCTCGTCGCCATCAGGCAAAAAAGCCTGTATCGTCAGCTACGATCCCATTTCAGTACTTCCGGGTGTCGACCGCGCCCGACGCACAGGAACCCTGGCATGAGAACCTCCTTCGACAGCCGCAATCTGGTGTCCTGTCTGGTGATGGCCTGGCTGGCCGCCTTCACCGCGGCGGCCCCCGTTCAGGCAGCCTCCGGGGCCGACGAGGAACGCGCAGACATCCGCACGGCCACCAAGGAGACGCTGAGCCGCCTGTACAAGGCGCAGCCGGCGGCCCGCAAGGCGGTCGCACGTTCGGCTGGCTACGCGGTCTTCAGCAACTTCGGGATGAAAATTTTCGTGGCGGGCGGCGGCTCGGGCAAGGGCATGGCCGTAAACAACAAGACGAAGTCCGAGACATTCATGAAAATGGTCGAGGTCCAGGCAGGCCTCGGCATCGGCATCAAGAAATTCCGCCTGGTGTGGGTGTTCGAGAACAAGGCCGATCTCGACGCCTTCGTCAACTCCGGCTGGGAACTCGGCGCGCAGGCAACGGCAGCGGCGCAGACCGCCGACCAGGGGACGTCCTTCGCTGGCGCCATGTCGATCAAGCCCGGCGTGTGGCTCTACCAGATCACCGACGACGGTCTCGCCGTCGAACTCACGGCCAAGGGCACGAAGTACTTCAAGGACGACGACCTGAACTGAGCGCGTCCGACGCGCCGCGGCATCAGCAGCCGTGCGCCGGCGTGCCGGCGCCGCGCGACGCCTGCGGCCTGAGGAAGACAGGCACACCGCCTCTGGTACGCTGCCGGAGAAGCGACTGCGCTCGAGCGGGGCCACCGGCAACTGAATTCACCGGCCAGACCCGATCCTGACAGAATAGGCGCCTTTTCGCCCGGCCGGGTGTAAGGGGCAATCCATGAAGAACGTACCGCGGCAGATGTACCTGAGTACCGAGCTGAGCCGCAAGATCGGCACCCTGTTGAAGAAGCGTGTCGACGGTGCCAACGAGCGCTACCAGTTGCGGCTGCAAACGACTGTAGCCAGCACGCTGGGCGACCTGGCCAGGACGCCCACGCAGTTGACCGGCCTCGGTGCGGGCTGGGGCGCGTACGTAACCGATGTTGCACAGCGCTCGGTCCTCTTCTGGGACACATTGCGCCAGCGCGGCAACCAGTTCAACGCGCACCAGGAGGCCGGGCTTCTGCCGGTGCTGCATTTCGCATATGAAACCGTGCTCGATGGGCGCAGCTTCGAGCGACCGGTGAATTACGCGCTGGTGCGCATCGTGCCGCCCGAGGGCGTCACGGTGGATCCGAAGCGCCGTCCTTACGTCATCATCGATCCGCGCGCTGGCCATGGGCCTGGCATTGGCGGCTTCAAGGCCGACTCGGAGGTCGGCGTTGCACTGCAGGCCGGGCATCCGGTCTACTTCGTCATCTTCTTCCCCGAACCGGAGCCGGGGCAGACCCTGCCCGACGTATGCGCGGCCGAAAGCGTCTTCATCAGGAAGGTACGCACGTTGCATCCGGACAGCCCCAAACCGGTCATCGTCGGCAACTGCCAGGGCGGCTGGGCGGCGATGATGCTGGCCGCTTCAGACCCCGACGAAACCGGGCCCATCGTCATCAATGGCGCGCCGATGTCCTACTGGGGCGGCGCGTGGGAAGAGGGAGACAACGACAACCCGATGCGCTATTCCGGCGGCCTGCTTGGTGGGACCTGGCTCGCTTCCTTCGTCGCCGACCTGTCGAACGGCATCTTCGACGGCGCCTGGCTG
>CAYQAR010000092.1:0-995 GCA_964415505.1 uncultured Chromatiaceae bacterium
CTTCGGTGCTGTGCAACTCGAACAGCCGCAGGCGATCCTGGGGCCGGAGCAACCCGAGTGCGATCCGGGGCGACCCGGGATATCGCCGCAGCACGCCATCCGCGTTCATGGCGCGGACCTGGTCGACATAGTCGGCCACGGGCGCCGGCAGATCGTTGCGCTCCCAGAGCATGGCGATGCCGCTGCGGAATTCGGCGTTCTTCACCGCGAAGCCCTGCTCGAGCGAATACATGCCGGCACCCGCGTGCGTGTCGACCACGACGAGCGGCTTGTCCTTGCGGGTGAGAATGCGCAATAGCGCGACCAGCGCGACGTGCTTCAGGACGTCGGCGTGGTTGCCGGCATGGAAGCCGTGGCGATAGCTCAGCATCGGGGGGATGTCCGGATGCTACTCGGCCGGGCGCGCCGCCTGCGCCCCGTCGTCGGCCTCGACCAGGTCGGCGAGCCGCTGGCCGAGGATGCAGCTGATGTTGAAGTTGAGCTTGGCGACGATGCCGGGGAAGAAGCGCAGGTCGCTCGCGAGCTTGTCGCGGTCGAAGCGCAGGACCGAGACCGGCCCCAGCGCGCGCACGTCGGCGGTGCGGCGCGTGGCGCGGATGAACCCGATCTCGCCGAGGACGTCCCCCGGCGCGAGCAGCGCCAGCCTGCGCTCGCCCGCGGGCTCGCGGCGCACCACCTCGAGCTCGCCGCTCACCACCAGGTACATGCTGCGGCCCATCGAGCCCTGCTCGAGGAGCCGCGCGCCGGCGGCGACCTCGTGCAGTTCCGAGATCAGGATCGCCTTGCGCACCTCGTAGGGCGTCATGCCCTGGAACAGGGTGGAGTGCTCGAGCACCTCGCGCTGCACCGGCATGGCGAGGATCTCGTGCAGGCCCACCATCCGGATGCGCGACATCACCATCGGCGTGACCAGCAGGTTGGCGAAGCCCGAGAACAGCACGGCGCAGGCCCCGAGCAGCCCGAACTGCGCCACGGTGGCGAGGTCCGACAGCAGC
>CAYQAR010000092.1:1005-8870 GCA_964415505.1 uncultured Chromatiaceae bacterium
GCGAAGCCGAGCGCCAGCGCGAGGCTGGTGGCGGCCACCGGCCTCGCCTCCTTCCTCACGGCCGCCACGATCGCCTCCTCGTGGTTCGAGGTCCTGCGGCACAGCGCGTTGTAGCGCAGGAAGAGGCGCAGGGTGCCGTCGATCGAGATCCCGATCGCGAGGGCGGCCACCATCGCGGTGCCGGCGTTCAGCGGGTACCCGAGCAGCGCCATCGCGACGAACACCAGCGCCATCGTCACGATGCCCGGCACCAGCGCGATCAGCCCGCCCTTGATCGAGGTGAACATCAGCGACGTCGCCAGGACGATCGCCGCCAGGAGGATGAGGACGGTCTCGACCTGGCCGGCGCGCAGGCGGTCGGCCGCGGCGTCGATCATCAGGCCCTGCCCCGTGACCGCGCTGGCCATGTCGGGGCCCGCGATGTGGCGCACCACCTGGCGCAGTTCCTCCACGTGCCGGTTGAGCGTGGTCGAGTCCCTGACGTCGTGGCGCACCACGATGTTGGCGCGCCGGAAGTCCGCGCTCACGTAGGGTTCGAGGTCCCGCCGCGAAAGGAACAGCAGGCTTTGCGCCACCAGCTTGCGGGTGGCCGGCACGCGATAGGCCTCGGGACGGCCGTCGTGCAGCTCGCGGTTCACGAGCGAGAGCTCGTCCGCCAGCGACAGGCTGCGGTCGAAGATGCCCTGCTTGGCGACGAAGGCCTGGATGTCCGCGAGCTTCTGCAGGTTCGGCGGGTCCTGGAACGCGGGCCCCTCACCGGACTCGAGCGTGATGTAGAAGGCCTTCGCCCCGGCCAGGTCGCGCCGGATGCGGTCGGCGTCGAGCACCAGCCCGCGATCGGCGCGGAAATGGGCCAGGGGATCATTGGTCGCGTGCAGCCGCCCCACCTGGAACGCGAAGGCCGCGGCCAACGCCGCCCCGAGGGCGAGCAGGTAGAAGACCGCGCGGGGGCGCATCAGTCCGAGCGCCTGCAAGGCCATGCCGGCGACCGGATTCGCCTCGTCGCCGGCCTGCGGGCTTCGCGGGCGCGCCGGCCCGGCCACCGCCAGCAGCATCGGCACCAGCAGCAGCGTGATGGCGCCATTGGCCAGGATGGCGAACGAGGCGGCAAGCGCGAAGTCGCGCACAGGCGCGATGCCGATGAAGACGTTGCCCGCGAAGCCGATCGCGGTGGTGGCCGCCGTGAGGATGGCCGGCGCGCCAAGGTGCGCCGCCATGAACCGGACGGCGGCCGCGCGCCCGTCCCCCGGCGAGGCGGCGAGCCCCTTGAAGTAGCCCTCCAGGAGGGGCAGGCTTGCCGCCGCGGCGATTGCCACCACCAGCGGAGGCAGCATCGCTCCGAGGATGCCCAGCGGAATGCCGGCATGACCGAGCATTCCCAGCGTCCACAGCAGGCTGAGCCCGGCGGTCGCCAGGGGCACCAGGGCCGCGAACAGGCTGCGTGTCACGGCGAGCATGGCCACGACGAGGAGCGCCACGGCAACCGGCAGCAGCACCCTCAGGTCGCGCACGAGGCTGCGCTCGAACTCCACGCCGATTCGCGCGGGGCCGACCTGGAACACCTCGGCGAGGGCGGCGCGCGCCGGCACCAGCGCCTGCTCGACGGCGTCGTAGGCGGCGCGATCCGGCCCGGTGCCGGCGCGCTCGCGAAGCGAGACCGTCAGCGCCACCGCGTTGCCGTCGGCCGAGACCAGGTTGCGCAGCGCCAGCGGATCGGCCAGCGCATTGCGGCGGGCGCCCGCGGCCGCCTCTGCGTCAACCGGCACGCCGGCGAGCAGCGCGCCGGCGGCCACGGCTCCGTCGATGCTGCGCAGGCTGCGCCGCGTGTAGAGGTCGTCGATGCGCTCCACCACGGGCAGCGCCGCCAGCGCGCGGTGCAGGCGCTCGAGCGCCGCCAGCTTCGCGGGCGTCCACAGGTCGGCGTCGCGTACGTAGACGATCGTCCGGTCGTCCGGGCCGAACTCCCGCGTCACCCGCTGGTAGGCCTGCCGGTCGGCGCCCCGGTCCTGGACCAGGCGGTCGATGCCGGTGTCGATCCGCACCTTGGTCACGCCCCATCCCGCCAGCGCGGTGAGCGCAAGCAGGCACGCGAGCAGGGCGTAGCGGCGCTCGACGCCGGCGAGGAGCAGCCTCTGCAGCATGCCGGGCGTCCCTTCCTAGGGCCCGGGCGGCGGGCCGCCGCCGATGAGCATGTGGCGGCCTTCGGCCAGCCCCTGCCGGGAAAAGATCGCGGCCGGCGCGTAGTCGGGCGAGAACACGCGGCGCTCGACCTTGAGCAGCGTGCGGTGCCGCTCGACGAAGTCCTCCATCAGGATCATGTCGGCCTGCCAGGCGCCCGGTGCGACCTGCCTGGGGTCGCGGAAGCTCTGCCGGCGCGCCAGCGCGCCCCGCGCGTCGTGGAAATCCGTTCGTACAAGAAAGTGGTCGCCCTTGCGCACGAATTGGCGGCGCACGCCTGCCCCGGCGCGATGCGCCGCGCCCTCGACCGGCGTCGCGCGTATGACGTAGTGGATGCTGCGGTCGATCTCCGCGTCGGGCTCGCGCTCGTAGGTGAAGTCGCCCGGCGCCGCGCCCAGCAGGTCGGCAAGCCGGAAGTCGCTGCCGGCCAGCGGCATCGCGCCCGCCGCGGCGGCGGCCAGGTCGAGCGGCCTGCCGAGCGCCGGCAGGTGGATCTCGCCCCGAATGGCGCCGGAGGGGTCGCGCGTCGCCAGCACGGCGGCGCCGCGCACGTCGGACGGCGCGACGAACGCGAGCAGCAGGCGGTGGTTGCCGTCCCGCTCGCGGCGCTCGAACCAGCGGAGCCTGCGCACGCCGCTCTCGCCGGCGGCATCCGACAGGATCAGGGTCAGCTCCTGGTAGACGCAGCACGCCTGCGAACGGTACGCGGTTGCCCGTTCCATGATCGCGGCGGCGTCCGGCGCCGCGAGCGCCGCGGCCGGAGCGGCGGCCAGCGCCGCCAGCGCCGCCAGCATCGCGCGCGCCCGGCTCATCGCGCCGCCGCCTCCTGGCGCAGGACCGCCTGCGCGATGACGCGCGAAAGCTCGCCGTAGACGCCGCTCATCGCCGCGACCGTGAGCTCGGCGCTCGGCGCCTCGGGCAGCGGCTCGCTCGCCAGCACGGTCGTGGGGCTCGCCAGGGGCGAGCCGTCCGCGCCGCGGCGCAGCCACCACTTGGCGGCCAGGTGCACCCGCGCATCGGAGCCGCGCTCGAACCGAAGCACTTCGATCTCGACGCGGTAGTCCGGCCGCGTGCGCTGCGTGTGCGGCGAGGCGACGACCGCGTCGCTGCCGAGCAGCAGGGAAAGGTTCTCGGCCATCACGCGCGTCAGGTCCTTGGCCAGGTTCCCGCCCCACTGGTGGTACTCCTCCAGCTGCAGGCGGTGGTCGCCGCTGCGCGTGACCAGCTGCGGGCGCTCCAGGTACTCGGGCAGGCGAACGGCGGCGACCGCGACGCCGGGACCGGGCGCGCGCTGCGCCGGGGCCGGCACCGCGAGCGGGGTCACGACATAGAACCGCACCGGCGGCGCCGACGAGCAGGCGCTCGCCAGCGCCGCGGCAAGCACGAGCGCACGGGCGGAAACGGCGAACTTGGCCATCACTGGGTCCTCTCCGCAGGAGCCTTCCTGCCGAACATCACGGACTGCGGATCGCGCTGCAGCATGTCCACCAGCGCGCGGATCGCCCGGGCGGCCTCGCCCAGTTCCTCCGCGAGGCGCGCGCTGTGCTCGTGCAGCGGCGAGTCGGGGGCGAGCACCACGTCGAGGTGCCCCAGCGTTTCCCTCGCCGAGGCGAGCGCCTTGTCCAGGTTGGCCGCGATCGGCTCGGCGTGCTGGTCCACCTTGCGCAGGATGCTGCGCAGGCTGGCGAGCGAGGCCGAAAGATCGGCTATCGAGCGCTCCAGGTCCGGCTGGTTGGCGAGCTTGCTGGTGGCGGCGAGCGTGCCCTGCAGGTCCGTGCCGATGGCCTCGAGGTCGATGCGGTCGAGCTTGGCCAGGATGCTCTCGACCGAGCCCGCCACCTGCCCGAATCCTCCCGGGATGGTCGGCAACTCGGGATACGGCCCCGGGACCTGCGCCAGCCGGATCTTCGACTTCGGGTGCATGTCGAGCTCGACGAAGAGCTGCCCGGTGAGGAGGTTGCCGGTCTGCAGGCGGGCGCGCAGGCCGCGCCGGACGAGCGCGTCGAAGGTGGCCTGCGGCGATGCCCGCAGGCCCTCGCCGGGAGCCGGCGCGCGCTCGAGGACGCGCTCGGGCTCGATCTCGATCACCACCGGGATCAGGAACCGCCCGCCCTTGCGCTCATATTCCAGCCGTATCCCGGTGACCGAGCCGATGCGCATGCCCCTGAACTCCACCGGCGCCCCGACCGCGAGCCCGCGCACCGACTCCTGGAAATGGAGCACGAACCGGGCCTTGCTCGCATAGGCGCGGTCCTCGATCGAGCGCCGGTCGTCGTGGAGCGTGAACACCAGCCCCTCGGTGTCCTCGCTCGCGCCGTCCTGCGCATCGGGCGTGTCGAACGCGATGCCGCCGAAGAGCATGGCCTGGAGCGACTCGGTCCGCAGGCGCACGCCGTCGGCGCCCAGCGCCACCTCGACCCCGCTGGCGTGCCAGAAGCGCGTGCTCGAGCGCAGCAGCCGGTCGAACGGTTCCTTCACGAAGGCGTGCACCAGCACGCTCCGGTAGTCGTTGGCCATCTCGTAGCCCAGCACCTCGCCGGCGAGGATCCCCTGGTAGTAGAGCGGCGAGCCCCGGTCGATCGAGCCGAGCCGCGTGGTCACCAGCTGGATCCGGCGCCCGGCCTCGGTCGCGGCGACCACGGGCGGCACCTCGAGGCCGATGAAGTTCGTCTCCGCCGCGCCCTGGCCGGGCTCGATCTCGATGAAGGCCCCCGAGACCAGGGTGCCCAGGCCCGAGACGCCGCGTATCCCGAGGCTCGGCTTGACGACCCAGAAGCGCGTGCCGCGCTTCAGGAAGGGTGCCGCCTCCCTGTTGAGCCGCGCCAGCACCACCACGCGCGCGAAGTCGTCGCTGAAGCGCAGCCCCTCCACCAGGCCGATGTCCAGGTTCTTGTACTTGATGCGCGTCTTGCCGGCCTCGATGCCCTCGGCGTGCATGAAGCTGATGGTGAGCGCCGGGCCCTTCTCGGAGAGCGTCTTGTAGACGAGCCAGCCGCCGATCAGCGCGGTGAGCAGCGGGATCAGCCACACCAGCGACGGCCCGGAACGCGGGCGCAGCACCGGCTCGGGCGGCGCGCTCTCCCGGGTGTCCTGCGCCTCGCTCATCGCGCGCGCCCCGCGCGGTCCCAGATGAGGCGCGGATCGAAGCTCATGGCCGCGAGCATGGTGAGCACGACCGCGGCGGCGAAGAACACGGCGCCGGTGCCCGGGCGCACGGTCGCCAGCGCGCCGAGGTTCACCAGCGCGACCAGGATGCCGACGAGGAAGACGTCGATCATCGACCAGGCGCCCACCACCTCGGTGGCGCGGTAGAGCACGGCGCGGTCGCGCTGGCGCCAGTCCGTTCCCCGGTGCACCGTCACCAGCAGCAGGACCAGCACCGCGATCTTGCTCAGCGGCACCACGAAGCTGGCGAAGAACACCAGCATGGCCAGGGGCCACATGCCGCCGCCGATCAGGTGCAGCACGCCGCCCAGGATGGTGTTGGGCTCGCCCTGGCCGAGCTGGATCACGGTCATCACCGGGTAGAGGTTGGCCGGGACCAGCATCAGCGCCGCGGAACCGAGCAGCGCCCAGGTGCGCGCGATGCTGTCGGGACGGCGCAGGCCGTGGACGGAGCTGCCGCAGCGAGGACAGTGTGCGTGGCCGCCCGGGCGCGCCGCCGGGACCAGCATTTCGCAGGTGTGGCAGGCCGTCAGGCCGAGCGCGGCAGCCGTCGCCGCCGGCGCCTGGCCCGGACCCGCAGGCGGCGGGCCGATCCGCGGCCAGACCGCATCGTGATCCAGGTTCGCGCTGGCCGCGGCGGTGGCGAGCAGCAACCCGGCGAAGGCATACAGCCCGGTGCCCGGCACCACGTCGGCGAGGTCCAGCAGCTTCACGAGCGACACCAGCAAGCCCAGCATGAACACGCCGACGAGGCTCCACGGGTTCAGCAGCCGGACCAGGCGGTAGGCCGGCGCGGCGCCGGGCAGGCGCCGGCCGAGGCGCAGGGGCAGCAGCACGTAGAGCGAGCCGGCGATGGTCAGCAGCGGAAACAGGATGCTGGTCAGGAACACCAGCAGGCCCAGCTCGGGCATGCCCTCGCGCGCCAGCGCGAGCGGGCCGGACAGCATCACGTTTTCCTCGACGCGCCCGCCCAGCCTGAGGGAAACGAACGGGAACGCGTTCGCCATCGCCCACAGCATCAACGCGGCGAGGTAGAGCGCGCAGGCGCGATCGATGCTGCCGGGAACGTGGCGGTAGAGGGGCGCCGCGCAACGCGTGCACAGCGCCTTGCCCCCGGGAGCGAGCGGCACGATGCGGTGCAACAGGTCGCACTCCTTGCAGGCCGTCAGTCCGAAGGCAACCGTCGCCTGCCCGTCCCCCTGGTTCACCCTGCCCCCCTGCGCGCCGAGCGCACCCGTCGGCCGGATGCACAGCTGGCGATGATAGCGGATCGAGGAATCGGCCGTGTGCCGGCATCGCGACATTGACGGGCGCCACGCATGCTTCCATCATGCGCGACACTTATCGCCAGACACCCCCATGCTTCCCCTGACCCGGAAAAGGAAGGACCCGCAGGGCCTGGCGCAGGTCATGCTCTTTTCGACCCTCGATGCGAAGGAGCACCGCGTGGTCGCCGGCCTGCTGCACGAGCGCCGCTACGAGCAGGGCGAGGTCATCTTCGACCAGGGCGAGGACTCGCAGGCGCTCTACGTCGTGATCTCGGGCAAGGTGCTGATCTGCCGGCAAGGCGAGCCGGAGACCGGGAAGGTGGCGGAGATCGATCCGGGGCGCGCGTTCGGCGAGCTGGCCATCCTCGGCGGCTACCGGCGGTCGGCGCAGGCGCGCGCCGCGCAGGATTGCGTGTTGCAGACGCTCTCCCGGCGCGACTTCGACAGCCTCGTCGAGTCGCACCGGGCCATCGCGCTGAAGATCACGCTGCAGATCGCCCGCCAGCTGGCGCGCCAGTTGCGCGAGCAGACCGGGGTGGTCTCGGACCTGCCGCTGTGAACCCGGCCTACGGCGAGGCGGCGGCGCCCGACGAGGACCCGGCGGGCCCGCTCACCTGGCTGGCGACGTTCGCCCTCACGACGCTGCTGCTGGTTTCCCTCCAGCGCGCGCTGTGGTTCGTCGTGCCGTTCCTGCTCGCCATCGTGCTCTACTACGTGCTCCTGCCGGCCGTGCGCTACCTGTCCCGGGCCGGCATGTCGCACGAATCGGCCGCGGCCGCCGTGTCGGGGCTCTTCTCCGTTGCCGCCGTGCTCCTGGTAATCCCCTTCTCGGCCTGGACCGTCGCCAACAGCGCGAGCGGCGAGGTCGCCTTCTGGAACTATGTCGAGAGCGGCAAGGGCATCGTCAGCCGCCTGCTGGGGGAGCTGGAGGCGCGCTTCGGCTTCATGGCGCAGTGGGACCTGCAGAGCGCGTTTCCGCGAAAGGCCTCCGAGCTGGGACAGCGGATCGTCCAGGAACACGTGACGGGCGCGCTGCTGGGCGCGGTCGCGTGGGTGCCCTCGCTGCTGCTGGCGCCGTTCCTCGCCTTCTTCTTCCTGCGGGACGGGCGCCGCTTCGTCAACCGGCTCATCCGTGCCGTGCCGAACGCGTTCTTCGAGCGCACGCTCCAGCTGGTGGACCGGGTCGACACCATGGCGCGATCCTACTTCCAGGGCCTGCTCTACCTCACCCTCATCGACACGGCGTGCCTGGGC
>CAYQAR010000093.1:0-8805 GCA_964415505.1 uncultured Chromatiaceae bacterium
GGATGGTGAAGCGCGCGTCCTTCATGTGGTGCGCGTAGGTGGAGTCGTCGCCGCCATGGTGGCGGGCCAGTTCGTTGCGCAGGAACGGGAAGACGTGCTCGCCGATGACGGCGTACATGTCGCCGGGGGCGAAGTGCTTGAAGCGCGACCAGCGTAGATCCTCGTAGGGACGGCCCCCGTCCTTGCCAATACCGTCGTTGCCTTCGGGGAAGACCCGCCGCTCCATCGGCCGCTTGAGCCGGGCGGACTTGTTCTCTTCCAGCGTGTGCAGGTCATCCAGCCGGCGCAGGAAGAGCAGGTACGTGATCTGCTCGATCACCTCCAGCGGGTTGGAGATGCCGCCGGACCAGAAGGCGTTCCAGATCTGGTCGATCTGGCTCTTGATGTTGCCGGTGATCATGAGCCAAGGTTCCAGGGTGATGCATTCATGCGTCGGAGAGCTCCTCGCACAGTTCGATGAGCGAAACTGCTTCGACGTTCTCGGCGAGCGGGAAGCGCTCGACGCCGCCGTACACGACCAGGCGTCGCCCGGGTCGCACGTCATCGCAGGCCAGATGGAAACCCCGTTCGATCTTGGGCGCGAGCCCGCGCTTGATCTCGATCGCCCAAGGCGCACGCTGACCGGGAAGCTTCAGCAGCAGGTCGATCTCGGCGCCGGTCGCGGTGCGGAAGAAGTACGCCTCGGTGCCGTTAGGCGCGGCGGCGATCAGCGATTCGATCACCAGGCCCTCCCAACTTCCGCCGGCCACCGGGTGCGCCAGCAGCGCCTCGCGGTCGCCGAGCCCGAGCAGCGCGTGCACCAGACCGCTGTCGCGGACGAAGAGCCTGGGCGACTTGACCAGGCGCTTGCGGACGTTGCCGTGCCACGGCGCGAGCCGACGGACGAGCAGCAGGTCGACCAGCAGATCCAGGTAGGAGGCGACCGTCTTGCCATCCACAGCCAGTGCCCGTGCGAACGCTGCGGCGTTGAGCAGGCCGCCCTGGCTGTGGGCGAGCATCGTCCAGAGGCGGCGCAGGGTCTCCGCGGGAATGCGCGGCCCGAGCTGCGGTATGTCGCGCTCGAGGTAGGTGCGGATGAAATCCACCCGCCAGCGCAGGCTCGCGGCATTGGAATGCGCCAGCAGGCTCGCGGGGAATCCGCCGCGCAGCCAGAGCGCGTCGAGGCGCTTGCTGCCGACTTCGCCGGCGTCGAGTGGCGCGAGTTCCAGGTCGCGGATGCGTCCGGCGAGGGTCTCGCTCGATTGCTTCAGCAGGTCGATCGACGCGGAGCCGAGCACGAGGAAGCGTCCTTTGCCCTGTCCACGCCGCCGGCCGGCATCGATGAGGCCACGCAGGCTGCTGAAGAGCTGCGGCGTGCGCTGGATCTCGTCGAGGATGACCAGCTTGTCCGCGTGTTGCGCGAGATACAGCTCCGGCTCCGAGAGCTTGGCCCGGTCGGCTTCGGACTCGAGATCGAGATAGATCGTCGGCCGTGTGGCGGCGAGTTCGAGCGCCAGGGTGGTCTTGCCGACCTGGCGTGGCCCGAGGAGTGCCACGGCCGGGGCCTCGGCCAGGGCCGAGGTGAGCGCTGCGATCAGCCGGCGGGGAATCATCCGTGCAATTATGGAGTGGCACTCCAGAAATGCAAGGTCGTCTCAGCGACTGGATAAGCCATCATGACGGCTGAAATTCATTCACGCCGTGGATTGGCAAGCCGGGTGCGAGCGGAAGCCGGCCTCCGGGCCGCCTACTGCACCACCCCCGTCTCCCACGCTGCGCGCAGCGCGCGCCCGCACTGGGCGGAGGCGAGGCCCTGCTGGATTTCGCCGTTGGCCAGGGCGAAGCGGGAGATGACGCCGTAGTAGCGCTTGCGGGCGTCGATCCAGGGGTAGAAGCCGAAGGCGCCGGGGCTGCTGTAGGCGCCGTCGCCGTCCTGCGGGTCGTCCTCGACCCAGTGGGCGAGGGAGTAGTGCCACTGCACGGTCACTGCGGGGCTGTGCACGGCGTCGCAGCCGGGCCCGATGACCCAGGCGCAGACGGCGTGGGTGCCGAGCGCTGCGCGCATGTGGAGCTGGCCGCTGACGACGGCGCGCAGGAGCAGGGCGTAGTCGCTGGCCCGTGCGGCGATGCCCCCGGCCAGTAGTGGCTGGAAATACTGCAGGGTCACGCCGCCGACCCCGAGGCCGGCGACGATGGCGGGGCCGAGATCGGCGGTGTCGAGGTCATTGATCTCCGGCTGGAAGAGGCCGGCATGGTTCTCCTCGTGGCCGGAGTTGTAGTCGAACAGGCCATCGGTGGCGGGGTCGTGGTCGGCGAAGGTCTTGCCGGGCGTGGACGAGGGCAGCGTCAGGCAATGGTTGATGCTGTTGGCGCCGCTCGGCGGCGCCGTGCAGGTGGCGCTGCTGGTCGAGGTATCCATGTAGGTGTAGCCGCTGGTGAAGTTCAGGAACCGGATGTCGTCCGCGGTCAGGCTGGCGGCGGCGCCGCGTCGCTGGACCACATACATGCCGTAGATCCACTTCGACGCCGAGGCGATCGGCCAGCGCGTGGCGGCGGTCACCGCGGTGCCGCCGGCCGGCGTCGAGCTGCCGCTTGCCAGAGGGGCCTCGCCATTGCCGATCTCCCAGTAGAACGGCTGGATCAAGGTGCACCGGGCGTTGGCCGTGGCGGTCTGCGCCACGGCGGCGGCGCTGCCGGGCGTGGGCGGACCTTGGCTGGCGGCGGCGATGGTGACGATGGTCGAGCCGTTCGCTCCGGTGGCGAGGTTCGAAGCGGTGTCCCGGGCGCTGATGGCGACGGTGGCACCGTTGTCCGCATCACCGGCCGCGGTGACGACACCGGCGGCGCTGACGCTCGCGACGGCGCTGTCCGCGGTGGTGAATACCTCGCCTGCGGCCGCGAGCACGCGCGTCGAGCCGTCGCTGTAGGTGCCGACAACCTCGACCGTTGCCGAGGCGCCGGGCGCGAGCGTCAGTGTCGCGGGCGACAGGGCGATGGCGGTGAGCTCCGGTGGTGCCGAGTCCGGGGAGCCGCCACCACCCCCGCCGCAGGCGGTCAGGACGAGCGCGAGCAGCCAGGGCAGGGTGTTTGGGCCAGTCCTCCCCGGGACCGTGGCGATGGGTCGATGCGGCATGTCGGCTCCTGTCCGGACTGCGGATGCTCACGGTAGCAAACGCAGCGGCGATGCCGGCGTTGACGCAATCCGGCGCCGTGGGCCGGGCAGGCAAGCCGGTGGCCGGGACGGAGTGGGTGCCGCTCAGCGCACGACGCGCAGGGTCGGCCGGGCCGGCTCGTCGCCTGCCGGGCGCTTCGGCCGCGCGGCGCTGACGCGCACGCGGTTGCGCCCGCTCCGTTTGGCGGCGAAGAGCGCCTGGTCGGCACGGGTCAGGAGGTCGGGAATGCTCTCGCCCGCCTTGTACTCGGCGACGCCGGCGGAGACGGTGATCTGCAGGTCGTTTTCGACCGGGTGGCGGGCCACGGCTTCGCGCACGCGCTCGGCGCAGCGCAGGGCGCCGTCGACCTCGGTGCCGGGCAGCACGGCGATGAACTCCTCGCCGCCGAGCCGGCCGAGCGCACGGCGGAAACGCGTCGGGTTGATCGCGTCCATGGCGCGCAGCGCGCGGCGCGCCCGGTTGGCGAACGCCATGAGCACGCGGTCGCCGACCAGATGGCCGTGCTCGTCGTTCAGGGACTTGAAGCGGTCGAGATCGAAGATGCAGATGCTGAAGCTGCGCCCGGTGCGGTCGGCGCGGGCTTTCTCGCGCAGCAGCGCGTCGAGGATGTACTGGCGGTTGAAGGACTTGGTGAGGTGGTCGCGCTCGGCGCTGCGGGTGACGCGCTCGACCTCCTGCTGCAGGCGGTCGATCTGGATATCGAGGCCTGCGCGGCGCTGCTCGGTCTGGCGCGCGCGCCGCACCAGCAGGGCGAGGATGCCGAGTACGCCGAGGCACTGCAGCGCCTCGCCCCAGAGCGCGGGGAAGGCGACGCCGGCGAGCAGGCGCACTGTGACCGTGAGTGCGTAGCCGGCGCCGGCTGCGAGTGCAAGGTCGCGGAGCCGCACGGCGCTGGTGCGGGAGAAGGCGATCAGCACGGCGGTGAGGTACATGCCGGGCACCAGCTCGCCCGGGCCTTCGGCCAGCACCGCGTACACGCTCGCCCAGGCGATGGCGAGCCCGGCCTGCGCCGTCGCCACGGCCGAGTCGGCATCGGCGCGGCTCGCCGGCAGGTTCAGGATCGCGAGCAGCAGGTTGGTGATCACCACGGCACCGAGCAGCAGCCCCGCCGCAGCCGGCGCGATCGTCGTACGGCCGGCGAGGTGGCTGAGGAAGGCGAGCCCGCACCAGGCGACGTAGAACCCGGCGACCGGGATGGCGGCCCGCCAGGATGGTGGGTGCAGCGGTGCAGCGTCGAGCTGCTCGAAATCAGCGGGTGTCGTCCGGTGCTCGGCCATGGCTGCTCTGTCGTTTGTTGTTGTCGTTGTCACCGGCCGCCGGGCAGGCGGCCGCAGAGTGCGACAAGGTTCTCAGACCAGCGCCCGCATCCGCTGTGAACCGTGTCGCAGGTCGCGGTCCGCGCCCGCTTATGGTGAACCTGGGCCGGCGCGGTGGCCGCGCTACAATGCCCGGCCCATGCATCCGCCCACGCAGCAGTTCGACGTCATCGTGGTCGGCGGCGGTCACGCCGGCACCGAGGCGGCCGCCGCTGCCGCGCGCGTTGGCGCCAGGACGCTGCTGCTGACGCAGAAGCTCGCGACGATCGGGCAGATGAGCTGCAATCCGGCCATCGGCGGCATCGGCAAGGGGCACCTAGCGCGCGAGATCGACGCCCTCGGCGGCCTGATGGCCCGGGCGGCGGACCGCGCCGGGATTCATTTCCGCATCCTCAATGCGAGCAAGGGGCCAGCGGTGCGTGCCACCCGCGCCCAGGCCGACCGCGTCCTGTACCGGCAGGCAGTTCGTGCGCTGCTCGACGCGCAGCCCGGCCTCGAGCTGCAGGAGGCGACGGTGGCGGACCTGCTGGTCGATGGCGGGCGCGTGGTCGGCGTGGCGACGGCCTGCGGGCAGCGGCTCGGTGCACGCGCCGTCGTGCTGACCGCCGGCACGTTCCTGCGCGGGCGCATACACGTCGGCCTGGAGCAGCGGGAGGGTGGCCGTGTCGGGGATCCGCCTGCGCTCGCGCTCGCCGACCGCCTGCGCGAGCTCATGCCGCGTGTCGGCCGGCTGAAGACCGGCACGCCGCCGCGCCTCGACCGGCGCACCGTGGATTTCGCCAGCCTGCGCGAGCAGCCGGGCGACGAGCCGGTGCCGGTCTTTTCCTTCCTCGGCCGGCGCGGCGAACATCCGCGCCAGGTGCCCTGCCACATCACGCGTACCACGGCTGCCACGCACGCGATCATCCGCGCCGCGCTCGACCGCTCGCCGCTGTACACCGGCGTGATCGAGGGCATCGGGCCGCGCTACTGTCCGTCGATCGAGGACAAGGTGGTGCGCTTTGCGGAACGCGACTCCCACCAGATCTTCGTCGAGCCGGAGGGCCTGACCAGCGAGGAGATCTACCCGAACGGCATCTCGACCAGCCTGCCGGCCGACGTGCAGGAGGCGCTCGTCCACAGCATCCCGGGTTTCGAAGCGGCGCGGATCACCCAGCCGGGCTATGCGATCGAGTACGACTACTTCGACCCGCGCGATCTCCTGCCCACGCTCGCGACGCGCACCCTCGCCGGCCTGTATTTCGCCGGCCAGATCAACGGCACGACCGGCTACGAGGAGGCCGCCGCGCAGGGCCTGCTGGCCGGCGTCAATGCGGCGCTGGGCGGGCGGGAGCGCGAAGGCTGGTGTCCGGGTCGCGACGAGGCCTACCTCGGCGTTCTCGTCGACGATCTCGTTACCCGCGGGACCGTCGAGCCCTACCGCATGTTCACGAGCCGGGCCGAATACCGCCTGCTGCTGCGCGAGGACAACGCCGACGCGCGCCTCACGCCGCGCGGCCGTGACCTCGGGCTGGTGGACGACGAGCGCTGGCGCCTGTTCGAGGCCAAGGGCGAGGCCGTGGCCGCCGAGACCGCGCGGCTTGCGGCGATCCGCCTGCAGCCGCAGGACCTCGACGACGCCCTGCGCGGGCGCCTCGTCGGCAGCCTGCGGCCGGGCGAGCGCGCGCTCGACCTGTTGCGTCGGCCCGGCGTGGACCACGCGGGACTGACGGCGCTCGCGGCCGTGGGTTCGCGCCCGGATATCGCGGGCGAGACGCCGGAGTTCGTCGAGCAGGTGATCGGCCAGATCGAGGTCCGGGCGCGGTACGACGGTTACCTGCAACGCCAGGCCCAGGAGATCGAGCGTACGCGCCGCCAGGCCGGGACGCGGCTGCCCGGGGACCTCGACTACGGTGCGGTGCGGGGCCTGTCGCACGAAGTACGCCAGACGCTCACCGCCCGGCGCCCGCTCACGCTGGCCCAGGCCGCGCGCATTTCCGGCGTCACGCCGGCCGCCATCTCGCTTCTGCTGGTGCACCTGAAGAAGCGGGAGCTGCGCGGGGCATGAGTCGGGCGCGACCGGTCCGCGCCCGGCAACGCGGCTGGCGGCCGCAAGGGCGGCCCGGTCGCGGCGGGAAGCGGGTTGCGACCGCGCTGCTCGGCGCGGGGCTGCTGGCGGTGCTTTTCGGCTGCAGCGACGGCCAGGAGCCATCCGCGCCGGCGCCCATGGCCGTCGGCGGCACCACCGGCAAGGAACTCGCCGCGGTGCAGGTCCTGCGCAAGGGCAACGGTGCGGAGCCCGAGACGCTCGATCCGCACCGCGCCGAGAGCGTCACGGCCAGCAACATCCTGCGCGACCTGTTCGAGGGTCTGACGCTCGAGGCGGCCGACGGACACATCGTCCCGGGTGCGGCCGCGCGCTGGGAGGTGAGCCCCGACGGGTTGACCTACACCTTTTACATGCGCCCCGATGCCCGCTGGAGCAACGGCGATCCGGTCACGGCCCAGGATTTCGAGTACGGCCTGCGCCGCAGCTGCGATCCGGCCACGCTCAACGAGTACGCGAGCATCCTCTACCCGATCGAGAACGCCGAAGCCGTCATCACCGGCCGGCTGGCGCCGGCCGCGCTCGGCGTGCGCGCGCTCGATGCGGCCACGCTCGAGATCCGCCTCGCCGGGCCCACTCCGTACTTCCTCGGCCTGCTTACCCACGCCACGGCCTATCCGGTGCATCGCCCCTCGGTCGAGCGCTTCGGCAACCGGTTCGCCCGTGCCGGGGCGCTGGTCGGCAACGGGGCCTATCGGCTCGAGGAATGGGTGGTGCAGTCGCACATCCGCCTGCAGCGCAACCGCAGCTACTGGGACGATGCGCACACCGTGATCGAGGAGGTGATCTATTACCCGATCGAGAACGACGACGCCGAGATCAGCCGCTACCGTGCCGGTGAACTCGACTTTACCGAGAGCGTGCCCTTCCGCCAGATCCGCTGGCTGCGCGAGAACCTGCCGCAGGAACTGCGCATCGCGCCCTACCTCGGCAGCTACTACTTCGGCTTCAACAACACGCGCGCGCCGTTCCGCGACAACCTGCGCCTGCGCATGGCGCTGTCGCTGGCGGTCGACCGCGAGATCCTCACGCAGCGCGTGATGGGATCGGGCGAAGTCGCCGCCTACGGCTTCGTGCCGCCGGTGCACGACTACACCGGCCAGCGCGTGCCCTGGGCCGAGTGGACTCAGGAGCAGCGCAACGAGGAAGCGCGCCGCCTGTACCGCGAGGCCGGCTATTCGGAGGACAACCCGCTCGTGGTCGAGCTGCTCTACAACACCGACCAGAACCACAAGCGCGTGGCCGGCGCGCTGGCCGCGATGTGGAAGCAGACGCTCGGGGTGCGCACGAAGCTGCTGAACCAGGAATGGAAGGTCTTCCTGGAGAGCCGCAAGCAGAAGCTCATCACCCAGGTGTTCCGTTCCGGGTGGATCGGCGACTACGACGACGCCTACAGCTTCCTCCAGCTCATGCACTCGGCCAACGGGCAGAACGACCCGGGCTATCGCAGCGCTGCCTACGACGACCTGCTCGACCAGGCCGCCGTGGCGACCGATCCGCGGCGCCGGCGCGCGCTTCTGGAAGCTGCAGAACGCCAGTTACTGGCGGACATGCCGCTGATTCCGCTGTACTTCTACGTCTCCAAGCGGCTGGTGAAGCCGTGGGTGGGCGGCTATACGCCGAACATCATGGACCACCACCACAGCAAGGATTTCCACATCCTCGCGCACTGAGGCGCGGGCCGGGCGGTGCCCGTGGTCAGCTGCCGCTGACCCGCTGGATGCCGAGATACACGCCGGTGATGTACGAGCCGACCCAGATCACCCAGATCGGCAGCGCCAGCTTGTGGAAGAGCGCGATCCAGTCGTCGCGGCGGCGGAGGAGCGCCACCGTGCCCCACAGGGTCAGCGCCGCCATCAGCGCCAGGGCGAGATAGCCGCTGATCGTGTGCAGGTCCCAGCGGATGGTCTCGACCCGCGCGCCCATGAAGCGCGTGGCGAGCGCATCGCAGGCCACCGCGACCCAGAAGATACCGATATTGGCCACCGTGAGCTGGCGCGAGCGCCGGTTGAGCCACACGGCGACGCTGTAGAGGATCAACGCCAGCGTGATCAGGACGACGGACAGCAGGATGAGGTTCGACATGCAGGGGCTCCGTTGGCTGGGGAGAGCGGCAGCGCCGTGCCAGGGCGCTCTGCCGCGGGGCCATTTTGCAGGAAGGTCCCGGCGGCGGCCAAGCGCGGGGGCGCTCAGGGGGTCGCGACTGGCGTCGCTCCCACAGCTCCAGATAGCCTGTCTGGAGCTGTGGGAG
>CAYQAR010000094.1:0-8766 GCA_964415505.1 uncultured Chromatiaceae bacterium
GCTGTTCAACGTCTGGGTGCTGATCTGGCCGAACCAGAAGAAGGTGCTCGGCATCACGCCAGCGACCGACGAGCAGAAGGCGAGCGCGCGGCTGGTCGCGACCATGGCCTCGCGCACCAACTTCGCGCTGTCGGTCCCCATGCTGATGTGCATGGGCGGCCAGAGCCACGGTCTGCCGTTCTGATCGCACCCGCCCCGATCGCCCCGCCGGCCGACCTCGCCGCACAGGTTCGCGCCGCACTCGCCGAGGACGTCGGCGGTGGCGACCTGACGGCGGCGCTGGTGCCGGCCGGGCAGCGGGCGCGCGCCACGCTGCTGAGCCGCGAAGCAACCGTGCTCTGCGGCCGACCCTGGTTCGAGCAGGTGTTCCGCGAACTCGATCCCGGCATCACCGTCGCCTGGCAGGCTGCCGAGGGCGAGCGGCTCGCCGCACGCAGCACGGTGTGCACGCTCGAGGGCGCGGCCCGTCCGCTGCTCACGGGCGAGCGCACTGCGCTCAATTTCCTGCAGACGCTCTCGGCGACGGCGACCGCGGCGCGCCGCTACGTCGAGGCGGTGGCCGGCACGCCGGTGCAGATCCTCGACACCCGCAAGACCATCCCCGGCCTGCGCTTCGCGCAGAAGTACGCCGTGCGTGTCGGCGGGGCCGGCAACCACCGCATCGGGCTGTGGGACGCGATCCTCGTCAAGGAGAACCACATCGTCGCCGCCGGCAGCATTGCCGCCGCCGTGCAGACGGCGCGGCGCACGAGCCCCGCGGTACTGCTCGAGGTCGAGGTCGAGACCGTCGAGCAGGCGGCCGAGGCCTTCGCCGCCGGAGCCGACCGCCTGCTGCTCGACAACTTCCCGCTGGCGCGTCTGCGCGCGGCCGTGCAACTGCGCAACGAACGCGCCCCGCGCACCGGACTCGAGGCGTCCGGCGGCATCACGCTCGACAACATCCGCGAAGTAGCCACCACCGGCGTGGATTTCATCTCGATCGGCGACATCACCAAGAACCTGCGCGCGGCCGACCTGTCGCTGCGTTTCACCTTCGCCGGCGGCAACTGACCATGCGCGACGCACGCGCTCCGGCGCCACCGGATCCACCCGTGGCGACGCTCGTCGTCGCCGGCGCGCCGCACGGGCGCCTGGCACCACGCGTCGCCGCGGCACTCGGCGAACTCCCGCAGTGGTTCGTACCCAGCACCGGCGGTTTCGCCCTGCGCGACGCCGGCCTCGCGGCGGAGGCCCGCGGCGCCCTGCTGCAGCAGGCTGCCCTCGCCCTGCGCACCCGCGGCCTGATACCGGGCTGGCGCGACGAGCATTGCGCGCTGCTCGATGCGCATGGGCAGGAGCTCGCCCGCTTCGAGCGTGGCGCATTCCGCACCCTCGGCCTGCAGAACCGCGCCGTGCACGTCAACGGCTGCCTGCCGGACGGGCGCCTGTGGATCGCCCGGCGCAGCGCGCGCAAGGCGAGTTCGCCGAACAAGCTCGACAACATGGCAGCCGGCGCCATTGCCGCAGGAGAGACACCCGGGGAATGTGCGGTGCGGGAACTGTGGGAAGAAGCCGGCGTGCCGGCCGACCTCGCGGTGCTCACCCGCTTCACCGGCACGCGCCTGCGCAGCGAGCGGGCACTGCCCCACGGCTTCCACGACGAGATCATCCTCTGTGCCGACCTGGAACTGCCGGCCGACTTCGTGCCGGACTGCCAGGACGGCGAGGTCGCCGGCTTCATGTGCCTCGACCGCGAAGCGATCGCCGGCGCGCTCGCCGCCGGCGAGTTCAGCGTCGAAGCCGGTCTCGTGGTCCGCGACTGGCTCGGCCGCAGCGCCTGACGGTCGACGACCGGCTGTCCCTGCGCAGGCCGCGGTATGATCCGCATCCGGCAGTGCCCTGCCGGACGGCGCAGAGCCGGTCCCGATGCCGGTCCCCGACACGCTCCCGGAGCCCAGGAATGACCATCACCATCTACCACAATCCCGACTGCGGCACGTCGCGGCAGGTGCTCGCGCTCATCCGCAGCCACGGCGAGGAGCCGCAGATCATCGAGTACATGAAGAACACCCCGTCGCGCGCCGAACTGGTGGGCCTCATCCGGCGCCTGGGACTGCCGGTGCGCGACATGCTCCGGCGCAAGAGCCCGCCCTACGATGAACTCGGGCTCGACGATGCGAAGTGGACAGATGACCAGTTGATCGACTTCCTGATCGCACAGCCGATCCTGTGGAACCGGCCCATCGTCGTGACGCCGCGGGGCATACGTCTCTGCCGTCCGGCCGAGACCGTGCTCGAGATCCTGCCGGACGCTGCCGGGAAAGGGTGAAGCGGGAGGCAGCGCTGGTCGGCGGCCGGCGCCGCCCTTCAGTGTCCCTTGCCGAGGAGGCGCGACAGCACCGGAATCGTCGCGGCGCCGACCGCAAGGCCCACCACGGCCGACAGCGCCGCCTGCACCACCCAGCCAGCGACGCCGCCGCCCGCGGCCGCACCCGCCGCGTGTACCAGGTGCGACGGGGCAGCGAGGCCGAAAGCTTCCAGTCCGTGCACGATGATGCCGCCGCCGACCCAGATCATCGCGACGGTACCGACGATCGACAGCACTTTCAGGATCTTCGGCATCCCGCGCACCAGCAGCACCCCCGAGCGCACGCCGCGGCGGACCAGCGCCGCACCCGCATCGTCCGCCTTGACGATGAGTGCCACGACGCCGTAGACGCCGACGGTGATGAGGAAGCCGACGACCGCGAGCGCACCCGCCCGGGTCCAGGTCGTCGATACCGGCAGCGTCGCCATCGCGATCGCCATGATCTCGGCCGACAGGATGAAGTCGGTCTTGATCGCGCCCCGGACACGCTCATCTTCGAGCTGGTGCGCATCCAGCGGCACGGCCGAGGACTGGGCCTGTTCGGGATGCGGGCGGCGCCATTCGAGGACTTTCTCCGTACCCTCGAAGCAGAGGTAGACACCACCCACCATCAGCAGCGGCGTGATCGCCCAAGGCGCAAAGGCCGAGAGCAGCAACGCCACGGGCAGCAGGATCACGAACTTGTTGAAGAGCGACCCGAGCGCGATGCGCCCGACGATCGGCAGTTCCCGCTGCGCGTCGAAGCCGACGACATAGCGCGGCGTGACCGCCGCATCGTCGATGACCACGCCGGCCGCCTTGGTGCCAGCTTTCGTGGCCTGTGCAGCGACGTCGTCGATCGACGCCGCTGCGACCTTGGCGATCGCGGCCACGTCGTCGAGGAGCGCCAGCAGCCCGGTGCTCATGTGCTACTCGCCTGCCGCAACGACACGAACGATCAGCGCTGCCGGTACCCCGCCGCGAGCAGCAGCACCGCGAGCCCGGCGAGCCCGAGCCCTCCGCCACCCGGAGCGCCCACGGGCAGCACCTGGCCATCTGCGCCGGCAACCTTGAGCGCGGGCGTGCCCTGCCCGCGTACCGTACCCGTCGCCGCCTGGCTGGCGAAAGTTTCGAGCCCCGCGTCGAGGTTGGCGATCAACTCATTGGTGGCGAGGCTGAAGCCTTCGTCGCTGCGCCGGCGCAGTTCCTTGCTCATATCCACCAGCGTCGAGCTGCCCTTGACGCTGCTCTGGCCCATGGCGTGGAACAGCATGGTGCGCGAATCAAGATCGTAGACCACGGCATCCAGCATGGTGCGGGTCTCATTCTTCTCGCCCTTGATGACGAAGGCACCCGCGCCGTAGGTTACCCAGTACAGCACCGAGGAATTCTGGCTCTCGGAAAACTGCAACTGGTCGTAGGAGACGAGCACGATGTAGTCGACGCCGAAGCCGGCACGCAGCCGCTGCAGCTCGGCGAAGCTGCCCTGCGGGGTCAGGTAGTTCGACGGAATCACCTCCACCCGGGCGATGTTCTTGCGGCTGCGGAACGCATCCGCCACCCGGCGCAGGAGCTGCTGCTTCTGGCTCTCCGAGAAGGTCTCCGCGCCCATGCCCGCCGGCCCGGCCGCCGGCGGCGCAAACGCCAGTCCTACCCGTGCCGGCACCTTCAACAGCACGTCTGTCGGCGCAATCGCTTCACTACCCGCCGGATACAGGTACTCCAGCGCGTTGCTGCGCATCTGCTTCTGCACGTTCATGCAGCCACCGCACGCCAGGGCGGCGAGCGCGAGCACGAGGCAGCGACGGCTGGCGGCAAAGCTCATCATGATGTCTCCGTGGTTGGGCTGGGCCGGCATCCGCCAGGCAGCTGCTGCACGGCCGGGCGCGGGATGGGAATCGCGCCCATCATAGCGGTGACCGTGCTGCATCCGCACGCATCGCGCGGTGGTGTCCGACGAGCCGTCCGTGTAGGGCAGGCGCAACAGATCATCGTCGCCCCGCCGGACCATACCGGAATCCTCGCCGCGCGCCCCAAGCCGCTGTCGAAGCAATGGTTTTCGTCCCTGTCGGACCCCCCGCCTGTCAGGCCTCGCCAGCGCGCAGGGCTTGTTTTTTACAACGCTCCCTCGGTAGAGTCGCCCACAAGGGGAGAAAGTCGCCACTGCAGGCGCCAGGGGAAGTCGAAGCCTGTCCGCCAGCAGCGGCCTCTCCCGGGTTTTCAACCATATTGGGGGGAGATATCTCATGGATCGATCCATCGACCGGATCCGCCCGTGGCGTGGACTGGCGTTTGCCCTCGCACTGGGCCTACCGCTCGCCGCGGCAGCGCAGGACGAGAAACCATCGCCCGTCACGCCGCTGAGCCAGAAGCAGGTGGAGGAAATCATCGTCACGGGCTCCCTGATCAAACGGGATCCCGGCAACTACGTCGGCCCGATGACCATGGTGCCCGACAAGGCCCTGGACCAGATACCGAGCTACAGCCTCAAGGACGTCCTCGACCAGTTGCCGGCCATGGGCACCCAGGCCACGGGCAAGAACAATTCCAACGGCGGGCGCGGTATCGAGTTCACCGAGATCCATCAGCTCGAGACCGAGCGCACCCTGGTCCTGCTCAACGGGCGGCGCATGGTCAGCACCATCCGCGACTCCGCAGGGCTGGGCGTGGACCTGCAGTCGTTCCCGATCAACACCATCGACCGGATCGAAGTCCTGGCGGACGGCGCCTCGGCCACCTACGGCTCGGACGCCATCGCCGGCGTCGTCAACATCATCACCAAGAAGGACTTCCGGGGCCTAGAGATCACCGCCGGCACCGGCACGCCGCAGGACGAAGGCGGCGAGACCTACAACCTCGGTGGCCTGTGGGGCGTCGATACCGACCGCGGCTTCTTCTCGGCAGGCATCACGTGGAAGAAGACCAAGGACATCGACTACCAGGAACGGTCGTGGTCGAAGGACCCGTTCCTGTCGAAGAACACGCTGCTCGACGACGGCGGCACACCGGGCGACCCGTCGGATGACCTGTGGTCGCTCCTGTACGGCAGCGGCATCCCGCCGGAAGGCCGCCAGCCCGACGCCGGCATCATCTTCATTCCCGATCCCGTCGCCGGCACCAGCTACCAGTTCTACGACACCTTCTGCCTCGGGCAGGACCCGAGCCTTGGCGCACCGGGAAGCGTCGAGTGCATCAAGAACCTCGGCCACCGCTACAACTACAACGACATCCCGGGCGGCAACTCGCTCATCAACGACAGCACGGTCATCAATTTCATGGCCAACGGCGAGTACGAGTTCGACAACGGCGCGACCGGGTACGTCGAGGCGCTGTTCGCGCACCGCGACAACCTGCTCGTGTTCACGCCGCTGCCGGTCGCCGACGCCCACGGCCAGTGGACCGACATGATCCCGGTTCCGTACGACAATCCCTGGGTGCCGGCCGACGCCCTGACCGAGATTCAGGCGAACAACCCCGGCTGCCTCGACGAGTACGGCAACCAGACCTGCTTCCAGATGATGTGGCGCGGACTGGATGCCGGCCAGCGCCTCTTCGATGTCGACAGCGACACCTACAAGGCCACGACCGGCCTGCGCGGCGACCTGACCATGCTGGACCGCGAAATGAACTGGGACACCTGGTTCACCATGGGTCACTCGACTCTCGACGAGGTCACCCACAACCAGATCAATGCGACCAACCTGCGCATCGCCATGGACCGCGAGGTCTGCACCTTCATCACCAACTGCCCGAAGGTGACGCCCGACAACCTCGCTGCCGCCCAGGCGGAGAACCCGAACGTGCAGGTCGGCGACCCGCTCGTGAACATCTTCGGCCGCAATCCGTTCACGGCCGCGGAAAAGAATTACATCCTCTACGACGACCAGGACCAGACGACCTACGACCTGGCCCACATGGGCGCCACCCTGACCGGCGACGCCTTCACGCTGCCGGCCGGTGACGTCGGCTTCGCCGCGGGCATGGAGTGGCGTCGGGAGCGCGGCAAGACCCAGCCCTCGGGCGTGGTCCAGGCCGGCGACAGCGGCGGCAATACCTCGATGCCGACCCAGGGCGAGTACCGGGTGCTCGAGGCGTACGCGGAATTCAACGTCCCGCTGCTGCGCGATGCACCGCTCGCCCAGGCACTCGACCTCGATGCCGCCGTGCGCTGGTCCGACTACGATACCTTCGGCAGCGAGACCACCTACAAGGCGACCCTGAGCTGGGCACCGATCCAGGACCTGCGGTTCCGGGGCGTGGTCTCGACCGGTTTCCGCGGCCCGAACGTGCTCGAGCTCTACGGCGGCCTGAGCGACAGCTATGAGCTGATCGACGACCCGTGCAGCGGCTGGGACCTGCCTGGTGCCGACCCGGTCGTCGCGGCCAACTGCCAGGCCGAGGGCGTACCTGCGGGCTACATCCAGAACGCCTCGCAGCTGAAAGTCTCGCAGGGTGGCAATCCCAAGCTCGAGGCCGAGGAATCCGACAACTTCTCGGTCGGCGTGGTCATCGAGCCACGCGCCATCGAGCGCCTGCGCGTGGCGATCGACTACTACAACGTCGAGATCGACAACGCCGTCGGCACGCCCAATTCCGTGGACGTGATCAACAGCTGCTACTCGACGCCGGGTCTCGCCTCGCCGACCTGCGATCGCTTCGCCCGCAATGTTTCCGGCACGATCGTGCAGTTCCTCCTGCTCAACGAGAACCTCGGCAGCGTGGAAACCAGCGGCGTGGACTTCAATTCGGAGTATGCGCTCGACACGGGCATCGGCGAGCTGAAGTTCGGCTGGCTGGTCAACTGGCTGAACGAGTACAAGGAGACCACGCTCGACGGTATCGTCGACGACCGCACGGACAAGGTGGCCGGCGTCATTGCCGACTACGTGGCCTATCCCGAGTGGCGCTCGAACTTCGACGTCTCGCTCAGCCGTGACAACTGGACTGCCGGTGTCACCTGGCGCTACCTGGACGAGATGGAGATCTTCGACGCGCTCGGCTTCGAGAACTTGATCACCAAGGCCGACTCGGTCAACTACTTCGACCTGTACGGCAGCTACCAGCTCGGTGCCTGGGAACTCGGGGCCGGGGTCGAGAACCTGACCGACGAGGATCCGCCGTACGTTCCCGACACCTCGGCGAACACCTCGGCAGCCTACGACTGGGTCGGACGTTTCTACTACGTCCGCCTGGGGGTCAAGTTCGAGTAAGCCACCCGGACCGGATGGTCTGGAACCCGGCGGACGGCAACGTCCGCCGGGTTTCTTTTTGGTTCAGCTCACAGACCCGCGCCGTCGCCACCACCCGCCGACCAACCCGGCCAGCAGCAGCGCCAGCGTGCCGGGATCGACCGCCATGAACCCCGAACTCGAACCCGAGGGTTCGGGCGTCGGTGCGGCTGCCGGCGACTCGACACCGGTGCCGGCCACGTTCACGGTGACCGACGCCTCGTCCGGGTCGTTGGACGGCACGTCGAAGGCGTCGGCGGCGGCTCCGAGGGCCGTGGGCGCAAAGCGCAGGCGCACGTTGCAGAGCGCCGTCGGTGCGAGCAGCTGACCGGAGCAGTCGTCCTCGCCGGCGACGATGCTGAAGGGAGCCGCCAGCGGATTCGCCTGCCCGATCGTGCCGATGACCAGGTCCGCATTGCCGCTGTTGACGATGGTGATGGTGCGGTCGAAGGAACCGCCCTCGCGCACATCCTCGAAGGAGAACTGCCGGTCCTCGCCTGGGGGCGTGGGGTCGGTGATGCGGATGTTCGGTGCGGCGAGCGCGGTACCCGTGCCGCTCAGGTCCACGACCACGGACGGCGAATCGGCATCGTTGGAGGGGATGTCGAAGGCGTCGGTGAAGCTCCCGGCAGCCACCGGCTCGAAGCGCAGGCCGACGGTGCAGTTCTCGGCCGGAGCGAGCGTCTGGCCGGAACAGTTGTCGGTCGTCACGCTGAACGGTGCGCCGAGCGGGTTGGCCTGGGCGACCTGTCCGAGCACCAGGTCGGCCGCACCGATGTTCGACACCGTGACGGTCTGGTTCGCCGCGCCACCGACCACGAGGGCGCCGAACGGTACCGCGCCATCGTCGGCTGGAGCCACGGAGTCGGCGACCGCGATGTCGGGCACCGGCACCGGCACACCGTTGCCGCTGACAGCGACCGTCACCGAGGGCTCGTCGGCGTCGTTCGAAGGAACGTCGAAGCCGTCGCTGAAAGCACCGACGTTCAGCGGCGTGAATACCACGTCGAACGCGCAGCTCTGGTTGAGCAGCAGGACCTGGCCCGAGCAGTTTCCGGAATTGACCAGGGCGAATGGTGCGGCAAGCGCGTCCGCCTGCGCGACAGTGCCGAGGATCAGGCGACCACCGCCGGGATTGGCGACCGTCACCGTACGCGTGCCCGAGGTGAGTTCGGTGACATCGCCGAAGGGGATGGCGAGGTCGTTGCCCGG
>CAYQAR010000095.1:0-8239 GCA_964415505.1 uncultured Chromatiaceae bacterium
TCGAGAAGAAGCTCTATCCGAACGTCGATTTCTACTCGGGCATCATCTACAAGGCGCTCGGCATCCCGACGTCCATGTTCACGGTGATGTTCGCCATCGGTCGTGCCGTCGGCTGGTGTGCGCACTGGCGCGAGATGATCACCGATCCGGAAGGGCGCATCGGCCGACCGCGCCAGCTCTACACCGGCCCGGCCCGTCGCGACTACGTCGACGTCGGCAGGCGCTGAGCCGCGCCGCCACCGAGCAGCGCCTCGACATCGCGGTCGGTGGCGCGGCGCATGGGTCGCCCGTCGACCGGTGACAACGGCGCGTTGCCGCGACCGCGTTCACGGAATACCAGCGCGCAGAACTCGAGTCCGCCGTACCGGAACCGGTATCCGGGGAACAGCTCCCATGCGTCGCGCCGCGTGCGCAAGCGGTGTTCGACGGCACGCGTGGCTATGCCGAGTGCGGCGAGCGCTGCGCCAACCGCCTCCGGCTCGTCGCTGAACAGGTGCAGGTCGATCGCGCTGTGTTCATCGGCATTGCCGCTGAGGACCGGGCCGACGAGGCGCGGATCGAACCCGCCGAGGGCGCGCATCAGCTCGAGCGCTGCACGGCGCAGTACCTCGACGACTTGGTCGTGCGCATCACCGTGAAAGACGCGATGGCGTTCCGCGATGGCGCGTTCGATTTCCTGATTGGTCGGAAGCGCGCCGCGATCCTCGAGGCCGAGGCGCACGCCCGCCTTTTCCTTTGCGGCGCGGAAGTCCCGTAGGCCGTGCTCCTGCATGAGGCGTGCTGCCTCGTCGGCGACGGCGCTGCGGTGGCGATCGGGGTGGTTGCGGTTGCGTCTCGGCACGGTCGATGCTGCTTGGGCGTAGGCCGGGGTCAGTCGTGATCTCAGAAGATGTCGGTTTCGTCGGCCTGCACGACGCCGGTCGGACCTGTCCCGGGTCCGGTGCTCTCGAGGGTGGCAAGATCGGCAGGGCGGAAGTATTCGAATACCGCGCTGGCATCACCGGCTGCGGCGAGCAGTCCTGTTTCCTGTGATATGCGTGCGGAGACGAGCGTTGCCGGCTGTGGCAGCGGCGCTTCGGGCGTGCGCCACAGCGCCCGCGCCATGAAGTACTTCCACATCGGCAACGCGGTGCGACTGCCTTCCTCGCGGTTGCCGAGCGAGCGCTCCTGGTCGAACCCGATCCAGGCGGTCCCCACCAGCCTGGCGTTGAAGCCGCTGAACCAAGCGTCGCGCCGCTCGTTGGAGGTGCCGGTCTTGCCGGCGATGTCCTCGCGACCGAGGCTGCGGGCGCCGCGGCCGGTGCCGCGCCGGATCACGTCGCGCATCATGTCGTAGACGAGGAAGGCGTTCTCGCTGCTGATGACCCGTGGTGCCCAGCGCGTGTCACGGTGGAATCCCGGCGTTTCCTCGAGCGTCGGCCGCCAGCTCATGCCGTGGGCGATCATTTCGTCGACGCTGCCGTAGGCCGGTACCTCGTCGCCCCAGGTGACGCTCGCCGGCACCTCGCCTGCCAGCGACGTGCCGGTGCGCAGGGCCGGTGTCTCCACGGCGAAGACGCTCGTGCCCGGTCCGGTGCCCGGATCAGGCGCCGCCGGCTCGCTTTCCCAGGCGCAGGGCGCACAGGCGTGCAGCGGCTCGGCGGCGTAAAGCAGCTTTCCGCCGGCGTCGTAGACACGATCGACGACGTAGTGCTCGACGCGGCGTCCGCCGTTGGCGAATACCGCGTAGCCCGCCGCAACGTCCCATGGGGCGATACCGCCGCTGCCGAGGGCGAGCGACAGGTTGCGGGGCAGGGCCGTATCGTCGAAGCCGAAGCCGCGGATGTGGCGGATGGCCTGGTCGATGCCGGTGCCCATGAGGATGCGCACCGACACGAGATTGAGGGATTTCACCAGCGCCTCGCGCATCCGCGTCGGGCCGTGGAACTCGCGTTCGTAGTTTTCCGGGCGCCACTCGTCCTCGAGCTCGCTATCGCCAAACACCAGTGGCGCATCGTTGATGATGCTCGCCGGCGTGAAGCCATGCTCCAGCCCCGCCGAGTAGATGAACGGCTTGAACGAGGATCCGGGCTGGCGCCGTGACTGTACCGCGCGGTTGTAGCTGCTCGAGAAAAAGTCGAAGCCGCCGGCGAGGGCCACCGTGGCGCCGTCGGCAGGGTCGAGGGCCACGAAGGCACCCTCCACGGCTGGCAGTTGCGCCAGCAACCAGCCGCGGTTGGTGGTGTGCAGCAGATGCACGACATCGCCGGGTGCCAGCAGCTCGTTCACCGCCTTCGGTGGCGGGCCCAGGCTGTCGTCGCCGAGGAAGCGGCGCCACTGCAGCCCGGCCCAGGGTACGGTGAGCGCACCGAGGTCACGCACGTAGAATTCGGCGCCGTTGTCCGGGCGCAGCGCCACGACCACCGCAGGACGCAGGTCCGAGTCGCCCGGCTCGCGCACGAGCAGCGCCTGCAGGGCCTGGTCGCGTGCCGGTCCGGGGTCGGCGCTGACCCGGTCGAACACGTTGCGCGCCCGCGGGCCGCGGTAGCCGTGCCGGCGGTCGTACTCGAGGAGAGCCGTGGCCAGCGCGCTGTTGGCAGCGACCTGCAGGTGGCTGTCGACCGTTGTCACCACACTCAGTCCGTCGGTATAGGCCGCCGGGCCGAAGCGCTCGATGACCTGCGCACGCACCATTTCGGTGACGTAGGGCGCCTCGAGCTCGACCCGCGGCCCATGCACGCGCGCAACGATCGGCATGGCCATGGCAGCCTCGTAGGCGGGCGTGTCGATGTAATCGAGGTCGCGCATGCGGCCGAGCACATAGGCGCGGCGTTGGGCGGAACGCGCGGGGCCGCTCACCGGGTTGAGCTGCGACGGCGCTTTGGGAATTGCCGCAAGCGTGGCGGCTTCGGCCAGCGTCAGTTCGCCGAGTTCCTTGCCGAAGTAAACCTGTGCCGCCGCGGAGATGCCGTAGGCGCGCTGGCCCAGGAAGATCTTGTTCAGGTAGAGCGAGAGGATCTCGGCCTTGTCGAACTCCTGTTCGATGCGCACGGCGAGGATCAGCTCGCGCGCCTTGCGCACGAAGCTGCGCTCCGGGGTGAGGAAATACGCGCGTGCCAGCTGCTGGGTGATCGTGCTGCCGCCCTGGCTGCGCTCGCCGGTGACGAGATAGTTGATGCCGGCGCGCAGGATGCCCTGGTAGTCGAAGCCGGGGTGCTCGAAGAAGCGGTCGTCCTCGGCGGCGAGGAACGCCTTCACCACCACGTCCGGGATGTCCTCGAAGCGCACCGGCATGCGCCGCTGCTCGCCGAGCTGGGCCATCAGGCGTCCGTCGCGGCTGTAGATGCGCAGGGGCACCTGCAGCTTGACGTCGCGGATGGTCTCGGCGGACGGCAATGCGGGTGCGAGGTAGTAGTACCCGGCGGCGCCGGCGGCGAGGATGAGGAGCGCAACGGTAAATACGAGCGCTACGGCCGCGGTCAGCAGGCGAAGTACGAACTGCATCGCAAAATATAGCGGTTGCCTTGCTCCGGGGCTGGCGATTATGCATCCTGTCCGCGAACTTTGGGCAAACCCGCCGAAAGGCGGGGACGCAAAGCCACCGGTCTACGGGTTGCCGGACGCGCGTGAGCGTGGCACGGGCCTACGATAGCGGGGTTGCCGGACTGCGGAGTTCGCCTGCTTTCGATCCAGGCACCGTTGTCTGACTCCTTCCTGCCGTCACCCGCAGATCCGCCAGTCGCCGCCGGGCCCCGAGTGCCCGGGGGCCGGGGTGGTTGCCGGGCGCGATCTGTCCGGGCTGTGAAATGCATCACGACGGTTTGTAACTGCCTTGATATATGGTTAAATTGGGTTTCTGAGGTGGGGCCCGATTTTTCTCGTGCAAGTTGCCGAGTTAGAAGGGAAAAGACGTGCTGTTTTCGTCGCGGTCGAAAGCCCTGATCGGACTGGACATAACGACCTCCTCGATCAAGCTGATCGAGCTGTCGGGTTCCATCAATAACTGTCGCGCGGAGTGCTACGCCGCCGAGGCGACGCCGCCGAACTCGATCAACGAGAAGACGATCGTGGATGCGACGGCAGTCGGCGAGGCAATCCGGCGCGCGGTGAAGCGTGCCGGCACCAAGACGCGCGAGGTTGCCATCGGCATCAGCGGCGACGCGGCCATCACCAAGGTGATCCAGCTGCCGAAGGCGCTCGGCGCCAACCAGCTCGAGGCACAGGTCGAGATCCAGGCCGACCAGTACATCCCCTTCCCCATGGAAGAGGTGAGCTACGATTTCCAGGTGGTCGGTCCGTCGAAGGCCGATCCCGACATGCTCGACGTGCTGCTGGTCGCCACGCGCACGGAGAACGTCGACCAGCGCCGCGCCGCAGTCGAGGCGGCCGGCCTCGTGCCGCGCGTCGTCGACGTCGAGGCCTTCGCACTCGAAAACGCCTGCCAGCTCATGGGGCACCAGATGCCCGACGGCGGCATGGGCCACCTGATCGCGGTGGTCGACTTCGGTGCGAGCAACACCACGTTCAGCGTGCTCCAGGACATGCGGGTCGAGTACACCCGCGACTTTTCCTTCGGGGGCCAGCAGCTCACCGAGGAGATCATGCGCACCTACGGCCTGTCGCTCGAGGACGCCGGGCGCGCCAAGAAGGAAGGCGGCCTGCCGAGCAACTACGGTCCCGAGGTGCTCGATCCCTTCATCGACGACATGACGCAGCAGGTCAGCAGGTCGCTGCAGTTCTTCCTCGCTTCCGGCGAGAACCGCGGCCAGCCGGACCAGATCCTGGTGTGCGGCGGCTGCGCCAACATCCCGGGTGTGGCCGACGTCATCTCGAGCAAGGTCGGCATTCCCACCGAGATCGGTGACCCCCTGGGGCAGATCAAGATCTCATCCCGGGCAAAGGCGCAGAACATCCGCAAGGATGCCACGGCGCTGCTGACGGCTTGCGGTCTGGCGCTACGGAGTTTCGACTGACATGCCTCGTATAAATCTGCTCCCGTGGCGTGCCGAGCTGCGCAAGCAGCGTCGCAACCAGTTTTTCATGGGCCTGGGCGGTGCGGTCGTGGCAGCCGGCATCGTCGTGCTGCTCGCCAACCTGATCATGGGGGCGATCATCGACAACCAGCGCAGCCGCAACGAGATGCTGCAGGCCGAAATCACCGCCCTCGACCAGCGCATCAAGGAAATCATCGACCTCGAGGCGAAGAAGGAAAGCCTGCTCGCCCGCATGGAGATCATCGAGCGCCTGCAGCGCAGCCGCCCCGAGATCGTGCACGTCTTCGACCAGCTCGTGCGCACCCTGCCCGACGGCGTCAACCTGCTCTCCGTCAAGCAGAAGGGGGCGAGCATCGAGTTGAAGGGTGCGGCAGAGTCCAACACCCGCGTATCGGCCTTCATGCGCAACATCGACAAGTCCGGGTGGCTCAAGGAGCCCGACCTGGAGGTGGTCGAGGTGAAGCCGGCGACCGGCAAGACCGACGCTGCCGCCCCGCGCGCCAGCGAGTTCACCGTGATCGCCAAGCAGGTCTCGGCCGGCACGGGGGAGGATGACCTGTGAACAACTTCCTCCAGCAGCTGCGCCAGCTCGACTTCAACGATATCGGCCGCTGGCCGTGGATGTTCCACGTCTTCTTCGTCGGCCTGTTCTTCGCCATCGCTGCCGTGCTCGGCTTCTACCTGATGGTGTACCAGAACCAGATGCCGCGCCTGGAGACGGCCGAGAAGGAGGAGCGGGAGTTGCGGTCCTCGTTCGAGGAAAAGCAGCGCAAGGCCGCCAATTTCAGCGCCTACAAGGCGCAACTCGCCGAGATCGAGCGGTCCTTCGGCACCATGCTGCGCCAGCTGCCGGGCAAGACGGAGATCCCGAACCTGCTGGTCGACATTTCCCAGACCGGCCTCGGCGCCGGCCTGCAGGAAGAGCTGTTCCAGCCGCTCGATGAGGTGCGCAAGGATTTCTACGCCGAAAAGCCCATCAAGATCCGGCTGCGCGGCGCGTACCACGAGTTCGGGCGCTTCGTGAGCGACATCGCCGCCCTGCCCCGCATCGTCACCCTGCACGACATCGAGATCACGCCGGCGACGAAGGACGCCTCGCCCGACGAGCTATTGCTCAACGTGACCGCGAAGACCTATCGCTACCTCGACGAGAACGAGGCAGCCGCACCAGCCGAGGCGGCACCGGCCAAGGGCAAGGCGGGTGCGCGCCCCGTGAAAAAGCCGGCAGAGGCGGGCAAGAAGCCCGCGCGTCCGCCGAAGAAGGCATAGCGAGGCCATGAAGTTGCGCATCATCAACTGGCTGAGACACAGCGCCGTCGCGGCGCTCGCCCTGGTCGCCGCCGGCTGCGGCGGGGGCAATGGCGACCTGCTCGAGTACATCGACCAGGTCAAGGCCCGTCCCGGCGGGCGCATCGAGCCACTGCCGCAGATCAAGCCGTACGAGACTTTTGCGTACGAAGCGCAGGCGCTGCGCTCGCCGTTCATGCCGGACTCGCCCAAGGGCCGCGCGGCCGCTGGTCCGCGCCCCGAGGCGAACCGCCCCAAGGAATACCTCGAGCAGTTCCCGCTCGACACCTTGAAGATGGTCGGCACGCTGCAGCGGGACAACAACCGCTATGCCCTGCTGCAGACCCAGGACGGCCTGGTGCATCGCGTGGTGCCGGGCAACTTCGTCGGCCAGAACGACGGACGCGTGGTGACCGTCACCGACGGCGAGGTCCAGGTCGAGGAGTTGGTGCCCGATGGCATCGGTGGTTTCTACAAGAGGTCGGCGGCCATTGGTCTCGCTGACTGACGCCCCCCCGGGGGAGAGCGTGGGAGTAAGTGACGATGAGCACGGCTAGGCCAGCAGTATTTTTTCCGGCGTTCCCGACCACGGGTGCGGCCGGCGGATGGCTACGGCGCGCGCTGGCGTCGGTAGCGGTCGTCCTGGCAGGCTTCGGGGCCGCGACGGCGGCTGCCCAGGCGCCCGGCCTGCAGCTGCAGGACGTGCAGGTGCAGGCCCTGCCCGGCAACAAGGTCGAGCTGGAACTCAAGCTCTCGGGTACTGCGCCCGAGCCACTCGCTTTCACCATAGAGAATCCGGCGCGCATCGCCCTCGACCTGCCGAATACCGCCATCGCGCTGTCCACGCGGCGCAAGGACGTCGGCGTCGGCGCACTGTCCACCGTACTTGCCGCCGAGTCGGGCGGCCGCACGCGGATCGTCCTGAATCTCGACACGATGGTTCCGTACGAGACGCGCGTGGCCGGCAACAGCGTCTACGTGACGCTTGGCAGCCCGGGATCGGTTTCCACTGGCACGACATTCGCCGCCGCCGGGTCTGCGGCGCCGTCCGCGGCACCGGCCGCTGCGGTCCAGGCTGCCGGTCGCAGCATCAGCAACGTCGACTTCCGCCGCGGTGAGCGTGGCGGCGGTCGCGTGGTCGTCAACCTGTCCGATGTCGGCACACCGGTGGACGTGCGCAAGGAGGGCAACCAGGTGGTGCTCAACTTCGCCGGGACGACGCTGCCCGACGCATTGATGAAGCGGCTCGATGTGAGCGACTTCGCGACCCCGGTGGACACCATAGACGTCATGCGCGTCGGCAACAATGCGCGCATGGTGATCGCTGCGCACGGTGCCTTCGACGAACTCGCCTACCAGTCCGACCAGGTCTTCACGGTCGAGATCCAGCCGGTGGTCAAGGAGGCCGTCGAGCGCAAGGCGACCTTGTTCAGCCCCGACAAGCAGTACAGCGGCGAGCGCCTGACGCTGAATTTCCAGGACATCGAGACGCGTGCCGTGTTGCAGCTGCTGGCCGACGTCAGCGGCCGCAACATCGTCGTCGCCGATACCGTCCAGGGCAACGTCACGCTGCGCCTGCAGAGCGTTCCCTGGGACCAGGCCCTCGACATCGTGCTGGCGACCAAGGGACTCGACAAGCGCCAGAACGGCAACGTCATGATCATCGCGCCTTCCGACGAGATTGCGGCGCGTGAGAAGGCCGACCTCGAGTCGCGCAAGGAGATCCAGGAACTCGAGCCCCTGGTGTCGGAGTTCGTGCAGGTCAACTACGCCAAGGCCGAGGACCTGGCCGAGCTCATCAAGGGCAAGAACCAGAATTCGCTGCTGTCGGGCCGCGGCTCGGTGGCGCTCGACGAGCGCACCAATACGCTGCTGGTGCAGGACACCGCCGATCGCATCGGTGACATCCGCCGGCTCGTGACCACGCTCGATATCCCGGTACGCCAGGTGCTGATCGAGTCGCGCATCGTGGTGGTGCG
>CAYQAR010000096.1:0-8211 GCA_964415505.1 uncultured Chromatiaceae bacterium
CAACAGCCGGTCGCGCTTTCTGTCTCCCTGTGGGAGCGACGCCAGTCGCGACTCCCCGGTCGGGCCTTGCGCCCCTCCCACAGCAGATACTTCCCCGGTCCTGCGGGAGCGACGTCGGGGCTTGCGCTCCACAGCAGAGATGCCCCCGACAACCCTGTGGGAGCGACGCAAGTCGCGATTCCTCCGGTCGAGGATCAGGTCTCGGCGAGACGGGGGTCGTTCCTGTCCCAGCGCTCCGCGGCGGCCTTCATGATGAATTTCGGGCGGAAGATGTCGACCCAGGCGGGCACCAGGAACATCGCCGAGCAGGCGTTGAGCACCAGCATGATGATCAGCAGGCGCGCGGCGTCGGCCTGGAAGCGCAGATCGGACATGAACACCCACATGATGATGCCGCCGACGAGCGTGGTGGCCGTGAAGGCGATGGCCACCCCGGTGGTCGCCACCGCGCGGGTGACGGCCTCCTGCAGGCCGCTCGCCGCGTGCATCTCTTCCTTGATGCGGTCCATCATGTAGATGGCGTAGTCGACGCCGAGACCGATGCCGACCGCGATCATCGGCACGGTGTTGACGTTCAGCCCCATGTCGAGCAGCGCCATGCAGGCGTAGGTGAGCGTGGTGGCGAAACCCATCGACACCAGCATCATGAAGCCGGCGTGCACGGAGCGATAGAACCAGAGCGTGAAGACGAAAATCAGCGCCAGCACTGCCGGCACCACGATCAGGTTGGTCGCGTAGGCTTCCTCGTCGATGGCCGCGGTGACGCCGACCGGCCCGCCGGCGAGCTCCAGGGTGAACCCCGGCACCTTCGAGCCCACCTCGTCGCGCCATTGCTTGACCATGTGGATGGCACGGCGGATGGTCTCGCCGGTGTGGTCCTTGTAGTAGAACACCATGTTGGCGCTCTGCTCGTCGGTGTCGACGAACTCGAGCAGCGCACCGGGCACGGGTGCGGACATCATGTACATGAACATGAGGCCGCCGATCTCGCTGTCGCGGCCGGGGACGACGGCCCAGCGCGGGTCGTCGTTGCGGGTCATCTGGTTGACCTGGGTCACCAGGTTGTTGAGCCCCTTGGCGCCGCCGAGGGTCTCGTCGAGCAGCATGTAGTTCTGGAAGTCCTGCAGCGCCCGGATCACTTCCGGACGCTTCATGCCGCCCTTTTCCTCGGTACGGGCGATGATGAACAGTTCCTCGGATCCCGGGAAACGTTCGTTGATGGCCTTCGAGGACACGTTGAGGTCGTGGTAGTAATACAGCAGCGGCGAGCCCGGCTCCGGTTCACCGACCTGCACTTTGGAACTGAGCCAGGTGGCGCCGAGCACGATGACGAGCGCCACCCACAGCACGCCAAGCGAGCGGCCGCGCGTACCGACCACGACGGCGAGTTTCGGGAATATCTTGCGCACGACGGTGTGCTTGATGGCGACATCGCGCGGTTTCGGCAGGATGGCGAGCAGCATGGGCAGCGTCACCAGCACGGTCAGCACCATGCACACCGCCCAGAACGAGGCGTAGACCGCCATCTTGTCGTTGATCGGCACCGAGCCGAGCCCGATCAGGAAGAGTGCCGCCGCGTCGGCGACGATGGCGAGCGCGCCGGGACGGAACAGCGCATTGAAGGTATTGCGCGCGGCGAGCTCCTTGTCGTCGGTATGCGAGAGCTCGAGGAAGTAGCGCTCGACCTTCTGGATTCCGTGCGACAGGGCTCGCGCCGAGATCAGGAACGGCACCACCAGCATCAGCGGGTCGAGGTTGTAGCCAGCCACGCCCATGAAGCCCACGCCCCAGATGCTGGTGAGCGCCATGCCGATCATCGGCAGCAGGATGCCGTAGAACCGGCGGGTGTAGACGATCAGGATCGCGAGCACGATGAAGATCGTGTAGAAAAAGATCTGCAGGATCTGCGTGCTGTAGGAATCGACCCAGCCGACCAGCACCGGGTGCCCGGTGGCGTGGATGCGGATGCCGGAAGCGGCCTCTTTCGCCCGGATCGCCTGCAGTTCGGTGAAGATCGTGCCGTAGTCGAGGGCGCCTTCGTTGAGCGTGCCCTTGACGATGGCCGCCTTCATGTCGGGCGAGACCAGCAATCCGTAGACCCGCGCACTCGCCACCACGTCGCGCTGCATCTGCTCGAGTTCGGCCGCGCTGTAGTCGCCATGCTGCGGGTCGTAGTAGGTATACGAGCGGATGGTGCCGTCCGGTGTCAGCGTGATCTTGCGGGTATTGCGGTGCGTGAGGCTGGTGACCAGGTTGTGGTTGATGCTGGTGAGCTGGTCGACCCCCTCGGTGATGCGGTGGATGCGCGCCAGCGTCTCGTTGGTGAAGATCGTGCCGTCCTCGACCTCCACCGCCATGGTGATGATGTTCGCGCCGCCGAAGGTATCGCGGATGCGGTTGTGCAGCTGGATGTAGGGGTGCTCCTGCGGCAGCAGGTCGGCAAAATCCGAGAGCATGCGCACCGCGGGGATGTGCCAGGCGAACCACACCGTCACCAGCGCCACGACGGCGAGCACCACCTTGCGGTGGTCGAACAGCAGGTTGCCGAAGCGCGGGAAGAAGCCCGTGACCTCGTTCATCGGATTCCCCCCTCCTGACTCAGGCTGCGTTGCCGGCCGCGGCAACGACGTACAGGGCCCCGGCCTCCCCGCCGATCAGCAGCCGGTCGCTGCCGATCGGGTACAGCACCCGCAGCAGCAGCCGCACCGGCGCACCGTGCGCGACGCGCACCCACTGGTCGCCCTGCAGGCGCAGCAGCACGCCCTCACCGCCAACCGCGTAGACGTCGCCGCCGAGCTGGGCAAAGTCGTAGATCGGCACCGGGGTCGGCGCCTTCTCGAGCGTCCAGGTCGCGCCGCCATCGGTCGTGGCGAGGATCAGGCCCGCGAGGCCGGCCACCCACCCGGTCTTCGGGTCGATGAAGAAGGCGTCCTGCGCGTAGAAGGCTTCCGGCAGGGGCGCACCCGGCGTCCAGGTGGCGCCGCCGTCGATGCTGCGCACGTTGCTGCCGAACTCGCCGAAGATCACCGCGTTGTCAGCGTCGATGAACTGGATGGTGGTGAAGATCGTGTCCTCGCCGATTGAGCGGTCTTCCCAGTTCTCACCGCCATCGGCGCTGACCATGATCGTGGAAAAGCTGCCGACCACCCACAGGCGGTTGGCTGGATCGCAGGTGATGCCCTGCGGGGACTCCTCGGTCTGGAGCTCCTGCGCGACCCAGGTCTGGCCATCGTCCGTCGACACCAAGACCTGGCTCTCGGCAGCGAGTGCCGCAAAGCGCCCGTCAGGGCAGGCCGTAACATCGATGAGCGACGGCCAGCCCGGCAGCTCCTGCCGGCTCCAGCCCTGTCCGTTGTCGGTCGAGCGCAACACCAGGCCGTGATTGCCGACGACCACCAGCGCCGTGGCGGTTCCGGCGGCCTGCTGGTACATGTCGCTGCGGCGGATCGAGGTGGACTGCTGTGCTTCGACGCCCTGCATCTTGAGCGGGGCTTCACAGGCACCGAGCATGACCGTCGCGGCCAGCGCGATGACACCGCGCAGGCCGCTGTGTGCGAGACGCCTCCGGTCCCCACCGATCGGTGACAGGCTTCGTTCCATGGTGCACCGCATGGTTATCGATTAAAGGGCATTCTGCCAGAGGCTCATCGTTCAATTTCGGCACGTCATCATGCCAATCGGACAACGGATGATGCCAAGCATTGACCGGCGCTCCGGGCCGTGGCACAAGATCCACAGGGCGCGATCAGGCGCCGCGAGATCTGAGGCAGGGCCGCCACGGGGGGTGGTACTGCCCAGCGAACAGCCGGAAGGGGGCAGCGGCCGGGACACCGCCGCGGGGCCTGTTTCGGCACCAATTCTGAACGGCATCTTCAAGGGAAGCAGGGGAGGATCATCATGACACTCACGCTCGCAGGCCGGTCTGTGCGCCGCAGTCACTGGCTGCTCGCCTCGGCCATCTCGCTCGGGCTGGCCACGCCGGCCCTGGCCGAGTGGAAATCGGAAGACGGCACCCTGGAGGTGCGCGGCTTCCTCGACGACACCATGATCGTGCGCGACGAAATCGGCCTGACCAAGCAGCGCGTGCAGGGGCAGCTCGAGTTCTACAAGGAGCTGCCTGCCAGCGGCATGTTCTCCTCGTTTGCCATCGGCGGGATCGTGCGCGCCAGCTACGACGCGGCGTTCGATCTCAACGACGACGAGTTCGGCAACAAGGCCGGCGGCTCGCTGAGCTACTTCATGCCGGGCAACCCGCCGTTCTTCAGCTACATCACCGGCGGTTCCCCGCCGTTCACGCCGCCGACCAACATCGTCTATGCCGGTACCTTCGGCCCCGACGGCTCGGGGGCGAACGGTGCGATTCCGCTGCCGGGTACGCTCGGCACGATCAATTCGCCGGGCAACCCCAACCAGGGTCTGCGCTTCGCCGCCGGTGACATCTACAACTACAGCGATGGTGGCGTCATGCTCGCCACCCCGGTACGCCCCTGCGACAAGGATTCGCGCGGCTGCCTCGAAAACTACATGGACAAGGACCTCAACGACCTGCGCTACAAGGAGTTCAACAGCGACTGGGACTGGTTGCGCGAGTTCTACGTCGACACGTCCATCCCCACCACCGATAGCGGCCAGGAGCTCTCGCTGCGCATCGGCCGCCAGCAGGTGGTGTGGGGCCGCACCGACCTGTTCCGCGTGCTGGACGTGGTCAATCCGATGGACTTCTCGCGCGAGAACCTCTACGCCGAGTTCGAGGACTCGCGCATCCCGCAGTGGATGATCAACGCCGAATACCGCGTCGGTCCGACGAAAATGCTGGAAGACCTGAACTTCCAGCTCATCTACAAGATCGAGGACTTCCGCCCGCACGACCTCGGCCAGGGCGGCGAACCGTACGCGATCCTCGGTGCCGGCAACCTGTTCCGGGCGCTCGCCAACTGCTGGGACAATGGCTGCACGGTCGGCAACTTCCCCGGCCCCGGCATCGCGGTGGACTTCCCCGCGCACTCGATCGGCATCCGCGAGGTCGACCTGCCGAACCACACCGAGATCGGCGGGCGCATCGAGGGCGTGTGGAAAGGCGTGGGCTTCTCGCTGAACGCCCTTTATTTCTACTCGCAGTTCCCCTCGCTCCGCGGCGGCATCCCGACGGATGACCCGTTCACCCCGGGCGTGGAGTCCGTGTTCCACCCCTACGACATCGCCTTCGACGTCGAATTCCCGCGGCTCTTCATGATGGGCGGGTCGGCGGACTGGTACTCGGAATTCGCCAAGGCCTCGTTCCGCATCGAGACGTCGTACACGCAGGACGAGGAGTTCGCCGACACCAGCAAGCCGGAGCTGTACTCCGAATCCGACGTGTTCCGCGCCGTGTTCGGCTTCGACCGGCCGACGTTCATCCGCTTCCTGAACAACGACCGCGCCTTCCTGATCTCCGGGCAGATCTTCTACCAGCGCCTGATGGACCACGAGACCTACAACGTCAACTCCGTCGGCCTGCCCACCTTCGACAAGATCGGCTTCATGGACTGGGAGAGCAATGTGCTGCTGACGCTGCTCATCCAGGCCAACTACATGAACGACCGGCTGACGCCGCAGATCATAACGGCCTTCGACACCAAGGCCGAGGCTGGCGTCATCGGCCCGTCGCTCGAGTACAAGCCGAACAACAACTGGGTATTCAAGCTCGGGTTGAACCTGAAGTGGGGCAGCAATCACGGCGCGATTCCGGCCGACGATAACCGTCTGGCCAACCCGTTCCCGCCGGCGACCTGCGCGCCGCCGCTGGCGATGGGCGGCTCACCGCTCTGCGGTGCGCCCTACAGCAGCCTCGGACTCCACGGCTTCGAACCGCTCGGACGCTTCCGTTCCGGCCCGATCGGCACGGCGTTCAACGAGGACGAAGTCCAGTTCAGCCTGCGTTACCAGTTCTAACCCGGGTTCGGGAAGGATAATCAACATGAAGACATTGTTCATCGCAGGCATGGCAGCAGCCAGCCTGGCCAGCTTCACCGCCAGCGCCGAGGTCTCCGACCAGGTCATCAAGAACGCTTTCGGCCTGTACGACGGCGGCACGCTGAAGGCGGCCGGCTACGAGCCCGGCGTGAAGATCACCAGGGAGAACGCCGACAAGTTCAAGGACATCATGGACCCGTTCACGGCCCGCTACGTCAAGCAGGGCTGGTTCGAGATCCAGACGACGCCGAGCTTCTCGCTGCCGCAGAATGCCAACTACATCAAGCAGACGAAACAGAATGCCGACAAGGTGTCGCTGACGCCGGATGGCATGCTCGCCAACTTCAGCGCGGGCCGGCCCTTCCCGCAGGAGCCGAACGCGAGCGATCCGCAGGCCGGCCTGAAGCTGATGTGGAACTTCCAGCGTTCGATCAACGCCGGCGATAGCGAGACGATCCACCCGTTCTGGTGGACGTTCCGCAACACCAAGACCGGCCAGACCGAGCGGCAGCTGCGCTTCGAGTGGCACTTCCTGAACTGGAAGCACCGCGTGATGTTCGAGCCCATGCCCGACATCCAGCCGAATCCGGCGAACATCTTCCGCTCGATCTACAGCATCGTGCTCGAGCCGTTCGACCTCTCGAACACGCAGCTGCTGATCCACCGCTACGAGAACGACCTGCAGCGCGACGACGGCTGGCTCTACCTCGGCTTCCAGCGCCGCGTGCGCCGGCTGGCGGTCGGGCAGATCACCGACGCCTTCCTCGGCACGGACGCCATGATCGAGGACTTCGAGGGCTACAACGGCCGCCTCTCCGACTACAAGTGGACCTACAAGGGCACGCAGAACATCCTCATGCCCTACGAGAAGCACGACGAGCAGCCGGTGCTCGACACCGAGCCGGCCGGCGACAAGGACGGGTTCAAGTTCGTCAAGTTCGGCGGCCAGGGCAACTGCTTCCCGCAGGTCACCTGGCAGCTGCGCAAGTCCTACATCATCGAGGGCAACCCGAAGGACCCGAACCACCCGCTCAGCAAGCGCCTGATCTTCATGGATTCGGAGAGTGCCACGCTGCCGGTCGTGCTCCTGTACGACAAGAAGGGCACGCCGTGGAAGTACTTCCCGATCTGCAAGTCGCACTCAGATCACCACCTCGCCAAGAACAAGGGCGTGGGCGTGGCAATCGACGACTGCGCACTGTTCTTCGACGAGCAGGCGATGCACTGCACGACGCTGCAGTTCAAGTCCTACATCAACCCCGAGCAGAATCCGTCGACGCAGTTCAACGTGCAGAACCTGCGCAAGACGGGACGCTGAGCAGCACAGCGCTGCAACAGGCGTTGCGGAACAGGACTGCCGGCCTTTGGCCGGCAGTCTTTTTTTTGTCGGTGAGGAATCCCGGGAACAGGGAAGTTCGCGGCTGAAGGGCAGCTCTGGAAATCCTCTTTTCCTGATCTGCTGATGCTGCGGAGACAGCCGCCTGGCGCGCAGCCCCGCCAGGCGCACCCGGGAGCGGTAGGCCGCATCGGCGCTGAGGTCGACAATCTGGCCGCGCTTGGCTACAAAGCCGGCTGTTGCCGGGCCACGCGCGGCGGGCGTAGAGGGCCAGCGGAGCAGGATGCGTAGCGCCAGCCCGAGACGAGCGAGCGAGGCCAGGGATGGCCGCAGCGAGCGTCCCGCCGCGCGTGGCCCGGCAACAGCCGTGGTGCCACGCCAAACGGGAGTCGCGACTGAAGTCGCTCCTACAGGGAAGGGTCGCGGCGACGGCGCCCTCAGGGCCGGAAATTCAGGATCGGTTCGAAGACCCCGGCCTTGAAGATCAGCACGCGGAAGGCGTAGTAGCCGGCGAGCATGCCGGCGGCGGCGAGCGCCACGGCGGCGAAACTGCCGCTGCCGCCGGCGAGCAGCACCGCCGGCAGCGCGAGGCCCACGGCGCAGACGAAGGTATAGAACCACTTCGCGAAGTAACTGCGGGTCAGCAACTCCACGGACTTGCGCCCGCCGGGCGAGCCGTGGTGTGCAGCGTGCAGCAGGCTGAGGAGCAGCACCGCGAGCGCGAGCATCAGGACCAGCGCGGCGGTGACGAGGATCGGGCGGGTCTCGTGCGCCTGGACGAAGAATCCGTTCCAGCTGCCCCCGACCAGCACCAGCATCACGCCGCCGGTTGCCGAGTAGAGCAGGCTCGATACCGGCATCAGGCCGGTGTTCCACAGCGAGATCGCGGTCGAGTGCGACATGGCGAAGCCCTGGTAGGTCAT
>CAYQAR010000097.1:0-8010 GCA_964415505.1 uncultured Chromatiaceae bacterium
ACCACCTACCTCGGCGGGCTGGTGGAGAAGGTGCAGCGCGGGGCGGTGACCGAGTACCGGCACTACATCCCGGCCGGGGCGGGCTCCATGGCCATCCACACCCGGCGCAGCGGGGCGAGCCCGGCGAGTTCAACCTACTACGTCACCGGCGATCATCTGGGCTCGGCCACCACGGTGATGGACGAGGCCGGAGCCTCACTCGCCAACCTGAGCTTTGCGGCCCTCGGCAGCCGGCGGCGGGCGAGCTGGCAGGACCAGCTGCTGGCGGAGGAATGGGCGCCGATCACGGCGACCACGCGGCGCGGGTTCACCGGCCACGAGCACCTCGACAACCTCTCGCTGATCCACATGAACGGGCGGGTGTACGACCCGAAGCTCGGGCGGTTCCTGTCGGCCGACCCGGTGTGGCTCGGGGATCCCGCAGCGCCGCAGAGCCTCAATCCCTACAGCTATGTCGGCAACAATCCGCTGAGTGCGACGGATCCGAGTGGTTTCGTCAGCGACGACAATAGCATATACGTCTTCTGTCACCACCCTTGTATGGACTCCCGAATCGACGACTGGGACTGGGTATTCGAAGCCATGGCCAGGGACATGGACCAGTGGCTTGCGGACAGCAATTGGGGGCCCGGTTCTCCGGACTACGACGGTTCCCCTTCGGGGAGTGAGTCCGAAAGTGACAAGGCGATGACGCAAACACAGAAGCCGCAAGCGTGTAAGGCAATCGGTTACGCCGCGTCTACAGTTGCTGGCGCCACCGCGGCAGGAGCTGCGGCAGGTCTGATGCAGGGCTCCCCCCTTCTTGCGGTTGGCCTCGCGGTTGCTGGCTTTGCCGCAGGGGTTGCGCAAGTCGTAACTGAGCCTAGGGCTGGACAAACCAATGCAACGCAGGTTGCGGCAGGCGTAGCCGTTGGCGGTTTGGCGGGCGCTGCAATTCGCGGGGGGTCAAGTCCGAGTGGTGCCATTGCTGGCGGAGTTGTTGGTGGTCTGTTCTCCGGAGCCGGTGCGCCAAATTGGGTCTCTGGCTTTGAAGGCGGCGCAGTGTCCGGTTTCGGCATATCTGCGGGAACTATCTCGGCTCTTGGAGCCAACATGCTGCGAGGTGGTGCAGTAGGTCTTGTTGCGGGAACAGTAGGTGATCTTGCCAATCAGGCAGGGCGAGCTTTAACTGGCGTAGTTTGTAAATAGCTGGCTATGACGACTTCGAAGAACGTTCACTGTTTTAGATATGCCAGCGTATATCTTTCCATGATGTTGGCGGTTGGTTTCGCTAGTTACCGGTCGTCCGGATCGATATTGCGAGCTATTTGTGTCGGTGCTTTTGCGAGTTTTGTCGCCACCTTTTTTCTAATCCGCGTGGATAAGAAATCGAGCAAACGCTTGGAAATGCTTCAACTCCCTGATCGGAACTATCCGGCGAGAATCTACGCGACTGGAATCGTAGACGGACTATCCAATGATGTCATTACTGCGTGCATGGACGCGATACAAGGTCTACCGAACTTTGGCGCAATTATTAGATATGAGCCTGGAGAATTTGTTCTGGCTAAAACACGCCGGTCAGTAATTTCGTGGGGAGAGAAGATAACGATAAAGGCCGAGCCGGTGCGGGGTGGTACGCGCCTTCATGTGAAAAGCGCTCCTGTTCTCTGGACAGTAACCGAAGACATGCAATGCAATTTCCAAAATGTAGCCCTTATTTTGAGAGATATTCATCGGGCCTTTCCAATTAGAGATTTGCAACCAAGGGAGTACTTTGCTGAGGTATTGACGTCGACCGTGCGATAGCGAGCCCAGAGACGATACATGGGGCCGGCATAAGGTGCCGGTACTTCGATGTCGGAAAGCCGGTCAAAAATAGGGGTCAGACTGCGATTTTGCGTCGGCGGCCGGGAGTGTTCTTCGTGTACCTGAAGCAGCGCCGCGACATCAACCAGGCAAACCTGACCGAGGAGTTCTTCTACGACGCCCTCGGCCGCAACGAGACCCGCTTTCAGGAAGACAAGGCGACAATTGAACGCATACTCAAGGCAGATTGACGGTAACCGTCCGGTCTGCACGGCGTAAGGTGTGACACAGCACTAGCCGCGCCGTGCAGCGGATGACCGGCCCGGAGGCCGCACTAGGCCCTCGAGGTCAGTGCGTGAAACGACGATTCCGAGGCTACGCAGTAGGCCATCGGCATCGATGAGGGCAGCCGACCGCGGGTGTGTGACCCGGAATACCGGAGCCAGCTCGACTGACAGCACGCCGGGAAATTCCGTGAGTCTGCGGTCATGCAGGTAGCGACGGCCCGCTTCGTGCTCGCCGGCGATGGCGAGCACGACGTCGAGCCAGTCGCGCTCGCGGCGTCGCACGGCCTGCAGCGCGGACGGCAGTTCTTCGTCTCCGGGGTCGTCGAGAAAACAGGGGTCAGACTGCGATTTTGCGTGGGGGCGGCCGAGAGTGTTCTTTGAGTACAAGTCCCGTATTCCCCCGCACCCGGATCTCCGGGAGAACGTTCAGACAGCCGCTGGCAGCGGCTCGTTGACCTCCTCGGTTGGCACGAGCTACGCCTACGACGCCGTCGGGCGCCTCGCCGCGACCACCCTCACCGCCGACAACACCGAGTCCTTGATCACGTGCGACCGCCCTCGGCCGGGCTCTGCAGGCTGGTCCTGAAATCGATGAGGTCACAAGGCGTCCATACGATAAAGTCGTATAATGACACCTTGGCGTCTAGACGCTAAGGTGTAGAACATGGATGAACCGATACGATGGACCGTCAGGGTATCGAAGGATACCGATGTGGCCGTGCGCACGTTCCTCGCGCAGCGCGGGATGAAGAAGGGTGATCTGGCGAAGTTCGTTGAGGAAGCGGTACGCTGGCGCGTGCTCGACCAGACCGTCGCGCAGACCAAGGCCCGCAATATCAAAGCATCGGCTGCGCAGATCGACGCCGCTATCGACGAGGCGCTGCAATCGGTACGTGCCGAGCGCTTCGCTACTGCGCGCCGATGAGGGTGGTCCTCGACACCAACATCCTCTGCAGCGCCTTGATCACTCCCGGGGGATCAACCGCCCGGCTCTACCAGGCTTGGCGTGAAAAGCGCTTTGTCTTGATCACGAGCGTGGAACAGCTCGAGGAGTTCCGCGGCGTTACGCGATATCCGCGACTCCGGCCATTCATCGAGCCCACGGCCGCCGGCGCGATGCACAATGAATTGCGCCATCTTGCACTGACGCTGAGGAAACTTCCGTCCGTCGATCGATCGCAGGACCCGGCTGACAACTTCCTGCTTGCGATGGCGCTGGCGGGCGAGGCGGACGTTCTCGTGACCGGCGACAAGCGCGATCTTCTGTCAATACGTGAGTTCGGCAGCACCCGAATCCTGACGACGCGCCAGTTGCTTCAGCTGCTCGGCGATGAAATGAAGTCTCGGACGAAGCTGGGTAGGGGACGGCCCAAGCGCCGTTCCGGTAGAAATGCGCGAGCGAAGTGAAGATGGTCGCGAGACAGCCCATCGACACCCCGTGTGGCTAAAGGGTGTCACCTGTGTCTCCGATGCGATCCGTAACCCAAGTGTCCGGGTCGGACACTGCGAAGTTGGCTCCCCGGGCCGGACTCGAACCAGCGACCAATCGGTTAACAGCCGATCGCTCTACCACTGAGCTACCGGGGAGCGGCTTGGACCTTGTGGAACGGCTTAAGCCGTTGATGAGCGCGGGGATTCTGTTGTAAGGCGCAGGCCAAGTCAAGGCAGGACGGCACGTCCCGTGCCGGTCAGCCGAGCACGCGCCGGATCCGGGCCACGGCGTCCTCGAGCGTGGCGATACTGCAGGCGAAGGACAGGCGCAGGTGACCGGGGGCGCCGAATGCGGAGCCTGGCACCACGGCAACTTCGGCCTGACGCAGCAGCAGCTCGGCGAGCGCGGTGTCGTCGGCGAGGCCGTGGCTGCGCAGCGCGTCGGTGACGTTCGGAAAAGCGTAGAAGGCGCCGTCGGCAGGGATGCAGCGCAGGCCGGGGATTGCATCGAGCGCGGCGACGATGTAGTCGTGCCGTTCGCGGAAGGCCCGACACATGTCGCGCACGCAGGCCTGGTCGCCGGTGAGGGCGGCGAGGCTCGCGGCCTGGGAGATGGTGCAGGGGTTGGAGGTGCTCTGGCCCTGCAGCTTCTTCATGGCGGCAATGATGGTCTTCGGCCCGCCGGCGTAGCCGATGCGCCAGCCGGTCATGGCATAGCACTTGGAGACGCCATTGATGGTGACGGTGCGCTCGTGCAGAGCCGGGCAGGCGGCGGCGAAGCTGGTGTACGGCTCGGCTCCCCAGTAGATGTGCTCATAGATATCGTCGGCAACGACAACGACCGCGGGGAATTCCTGCAGCACGTCACCGAGGGCCTGCAGCTCGGCGCGGGAGTAGACCGCGCCGGTCGGATTCGACGGGCTGTTCAGGAACAGCAGCCGGGTGCGCGGCGTGATCGCGGCGCGCAGGGCGCGCGGGGTGATCCTGAAGCCGTCATCGAGCGTGGCGGAGACGATCACTGGCTCGGCATCGGCGAGCTTGATCATGTCGGGGTAGGAAACCCAGTAGGGCGCCGGCACGATGGCCTCGTCGCCCGGGTCCAGCACGGCAGTGACGACGCTGTAGCAGGCCTGCTTGGCGCCGCTCGTGACCACCACCTGGTCGGTTTCGTAGGCGAGGCCATTCTCGCGCCGGAACTTGTCGACGACCGCCCGCTTCAGCGCTGCCGTGCCCTCGACCGGCGTGTACTTCGTCTGCCCGGTGCGGATCGCCTCGATGGCGGCCGCCTTGATGTGTTCGGGCGTGTCGAAGTCAGGCTCACCGGCGGCGAGGTCTATCACCGGCCTACCCTGCGCGCGCAGCTCGGTGGCGAGCGCGCTCACCGTCATGGTGGGCGACGGTTTGACGCGTTGCAGGCGTTGCGAAACTGATACGTTCATCGGCTCTGTTCTGGCAGGTGGGTTGGCAACCAGGCGGTTGGACATACAAGCGACGCTTTCGCGACTGCTGCGCTCAGCCGACGATGTTCGCGCCACCGTCGACGTAGAGCGTCTCGCCGGTCATGCGGCTGGCATAGGGTGAGGCGAGGAAGGCACACGCATATCCTACGTCCATGATGTCGACCGGCTCACCTACTGGTGCACGCTCAACCGCTTTGTTCAGCATCAGGTCGAAATCGCGGATGCCCGAAGATGCACGCGTCTTGAGCGGGCCGGGCGAGATTGCATGCACGCGGATTTTCTTCGGCCCCAGCTCGAAGGCCAGGTAGCGGCAGGAGGCCTCCAGTGCTGCTTTCACCGGCCCCATCAGGTTGTAGTTTGGCACCACCTTGTTGGCGCCGTGGTAGCTCATGGCGAACATCGTCCCGCCGCCCTTCATGAGCGGTGCGGACATTCTCGCCAGGCGGATGAATGAGTGCACCGATACGTCCATGGCAAAGGCGAAACCCTCGGCCGAGCTGTCGAGAAGACCGCCCTTGAGATCCTCTTTCCTCGATGAGGCGATTGAATGGACGAGGATGTCGAGCTGGCCCCATTCCCGGCGGATGCGCTGGAACAAAGACTCCATCTCCCTGTGATTCGCGACGTCGAGGGGCATGAAGATCGGTGCCTCGACCGCTCGCGCCAGCGGCTCGACGTGCGGTTTCGCCTTCTCGTTGAGATAGGTAATGGCAATGTTGGCACCCAGCTCGCGAAAAGCCTTTGCACAGCCGTTGGCGATCGAATGCTCGTTGGCGATGCCGACGATGAGTGCGTTCCTGCCCTCCAGAGGCGGGAGGCGCAACTTTGTCCTGCTCATGCGTGATGATCCTCGTTTCAATGTTCTCTGGCGGTCCCGTGGAACGTGGCCCTATCCTATCTATCCAGCAGCTGTTGGCTACGGCAACGCCATCGGACCGGCACCGAGCACACGCCGGATGCGGCCTATCGCCAGTTCCTGCCCGACGGTGAATCCCTGTCTGCGGATGCGGGGATCGTTCACGACGGCCTGGAACAGCTTGATCATGCGCGCCCTGTCGTTCGCATCGGACAGCAAAGTGGGCAGCGTCTCGAGCGCCTTCTCGGGCTCGAAGCGGACGATGATCTCCTGCACGCCGCGGATACGGCGCAATTCGTCGCGCGGGGCCTCTGGCAGCAGTTCGGCATAGTCCTTCGCCATCTCATCGCGCATTTCCAGCCTGGAAAGCGGCATGGGCTCTCCGTGGCGCTGCAGCAGGAAGCCAATGCGCGCGGCAGCCTCCGCGTAGCCGCCGGACTCGATGTTCGCCAGCGCCTGGGTGACAACCGGCAGCTGGCGCGACTCGATCACGGGCTCCTCGCTCAGCTTGCTGTCCGTACCGGCATGCTTCAACGCAAACAGATTGCCGTAGATCCAGAAAAACGCCGCCTCACTCGCAGCGTTGCTCACATCGCGGAAATGGTCGAGCGAGGCGCTGATGAACTCCGAGCCCAGCGACTCGATGCGGCGCCACGGGTTGTCATTGTCCAGCGCCTTGCGGTGTTCGCGTACGAGATCGGCGGCGGGCTCCAGCCAGCTGAGCCAGGGATTCAGATCGGAGATGGCCCAGCGCTGGAAGCGCAGCGGATGGAAGTCCTGCGCCAGCCGGGCGGTGTATTCGTTGGCGAACAGCTGCACGAAGGGCTGCGCGAACATCTCGTAGGCGCGCTGGTTGAACTCCGCAATCTCAGCCACTGCCTCGAACGGCTTTTCGTCCTTGCGCTTGAGTCGGTTGAGGCGCCCGATGACCTCCTCGAGCCGGTGCTCGATGAACTCGACCTCGTAGGTCGGTTTGCCATCCGGGCCGTCGACAGTGATGATCTTCATGCCGTAGAGACCGGGCGGCATGGCCTCGATGGACTTCATCACCGAAACGATCTGCGCATGTTCCTTCCTGGCCACGGCTCCGGAGACGAAGATGCCGAGATGGCCGACATCCTGGTGCATGAGACCGACGATGACCTGGCCGTTCGCCTTAATCTCCTCGGTCGAGCCATACACGTCGGCAACCCAGTTGAACGCCTGCTCGGGCGGCGTGATGTTGTCTCCCATCGAGGCGAAAAGGACTACCGGCGAGCGGACGCTGCGCAGATCGAAATGCGTGCCGCTGTTCGACTTCACTTCGCCCTTCCACAGCCGGTTGCCGACGAACAGGTTCTGTGTGATCCACTCGATCTCCTCGCGGTTCATCAGGTAGAAGCCGCCCCACCAGCGTTCGAACTCGAGAAAGCGCGGCGCCTCGGTGTCGACATTGGCGAACAGGTGGTAGTACTTGTCCCAGTAGGTATTGGCCGGGTTGAGGTTCTCGAAGTTGTGCACCAGCCAGGCCCCGTCGAAGGTGCCGTTGGAGAGATCCGAGACGAAGGAGGACAGCCACGTCCCGCCGAGCAGGCCGCCCGAGTAGCGCATCGGGTTGTCGTTGTCGCCCTCTTCCCAGGCGCCGCCCCAGTAGGACATCGGCGCGCCGTTGATGACGATCGGGCCGGTGTCGTCGGGATCGGAGGCGGCCAGCATCATCGCCGCCCAGCCGCCCTGGCAGTTGCCGACGATGACCGGCTTGGCGCTGTCGGGGTGCAGTGCGCGCACCTTCTTGACGAAAACGCCCTCGGCGGCGCAGACGTCGAGCAGGGTCTGGCCCTTCTCCGGCTCGCGGAAGAAGATGACGAAATAGACGGGATGCCCGGCCTGCAGCGCCACGCCTACTTCCGAATCCGCCTTGAAGCCGCCGATGCCCGGCCCGTGGCCGGCGCGCGGATCGATGATGATGTAGGGGCGGCGCTTCGGATCCACCGTGACGCCCTCGGGCGGCACGATGCGCACCAGGGCGTAATTCACCGGGCGCTCGAAGCTGCGCGCATCGAGCACCGTCTCGAACGCGAAATGCAGCATCGGCTTCAGCCCTTCCTCCTGGTCCGCTTTGAACTGGTTGCCGCGCTGGCGCAGCGTGTCCCAGAAGAGGATCGAGCGCTGGGCGACGTCGGTCATGTAGTCGGCCCAGCCCAGGCCG
>CAYQAR010000098.1:0-7883 GCA_964415505.1 uncultured Chromatiaceae bacterium
CGGCCATGTCGCGCGGCTGCACCACCGCCTTGACCGCCTCGCCCATCTCGGCATCCGGCACGCCGAAGACCGCGACATCGATCACCTGCGGGTGCGTGATGATCACGTTCTCGGCTTCCTGCGGATAGATGTTGACCCCGCCCGAGACGATCATGAAGTCCTTGCGGTCGGTGAGGTACAGGTAGCCTTCGGCATCGAGCCGGCCGACGTCGCCGAGCGTGGTCCAGCCGCGGGCGTTCTGCGCCGCCGCGGTCTTGCCCGGGTCGTTGTGGTACTCGTAGATCTTGCCGTCCGAGAAATAGACGAGGCCGGTCTCGCCGACGGGCAGCTCCTCGCCCTGCTCGTCGCAGATGCGCGCGGTGCCGATCACGCTCCGGCCCACGGTGCCCTTGTGGGCCAGCCACTGCGCGCTGTCGACGAGCGTCATGCCCATGCCTTCGGTGCCGGCGTAGTACTCCCAGATCACCGGGCCCCACCAGGCGATCATCTGCTCTTTGACCGGTATCGGGCAGGGCGCGGCAGCGTGGATCACGCAGCGCAGGCTCGCGACGTCGGCAGCCGCGCGCACGGCCGCGTCGAGCTTGAGCAGGCGCACGAACATCGTCGGCACCATCTGCGTGTGGGTGACGCGATGCTGCCCGACACAGCGCAGGAAATCGGCGGCATCGAAGTGTTCCATCACCACCACCGTGCCGCCGAGTGCCATCTGCCGCATGCAGAAGCGCAGCGGCGCGGCGTGGTACAGCGGCCCGGGCGACAGGTACACCGTCGCCTCGCCCATGCCGAAGACACCGATGCAGACGCGGGTGATCGCATCGACGAAGCCGATGTCGGCGGACTCGGGCAGCAGGCGCACGCCCTTCGGCCGCCCGGTCGTGCCCGACGAATACAGCATGTCGCCACCGGCGGTCTCGTCGGCGATCGGCGTCACCGGCAGGCCGGCGGCAGTGTCCTCCAGCGAGGCGTACCCCGGCAGCGGTACGTCGAGCATGAAGCGGTGCGCGACCTTCGGTGTCGCTGCCAGCAGCGCGCCGGCGACGTCGGCGAAGACCCGCGAGGTGACGAACAGCCGGGCGCCACAGTCGTCGATGATATAGGCGGCTTCCGCCGCGGTGAGCCGGGTCGAGATCGCGGTGAAGGTCAGTCCCGAGCGTTGCGCCGCCCAGCAGATGTCGAAGTAGCGCGGATCGTTCTCGAGCATCAGTGCCAGGCTGTCGCCGGGCACGAGCCCAAGCGTGCGGAAAAGATGGGCGAGCTGGTTGGACCGCGCCTCCATCTCCCCGTAGGTGACCGTCACGCCGCTGCCGGCCATGCGGCAGGCGATGCGGTCGGGGGCCTTGCGGGCGATCAGGCTGGGATGCACGGCCGCGTCCTGCCACGGTGAACCGGGCTCGCCAGCATTGCCAGACCTGCGGATGACGAGCGCATCAGCCGCGCGTCCGCGGCAGGCCGAGGCCCGCCTCGGCGATCAGGCTGCGCTGCACTTCGCTGGTGCCCGCGTAGATGGTGGCCGCGATATTGCGCCGCGCCGACCACTCGACGAGCCCGGCACCCGCGTAGCCACGCAGCAGCGTGTCGGGGGCCGCCAGGCGCAGCAGATTCTGGCTGCAGCCCGACCAGGACTCGCTGCCGAAGAGCTTCACCATCGGCCCCTCGTGCTTCTTCACCCTGCCGACCTCGAAATTCCAGACGCTGCGCCTCGAGAGCGCATCGGTGACGTGGCTGCGCACGACGGCCTCGGCGATTGCCAGGCGCACGCGCGGCTCGTCGATGGGCCTGCCCTCCGGGCCCGCCTGGCGTGCCCATTCGAGCGCGGCCCGGTGGAGCTGGCGCAGGCCGCCGAGGTACACCCCGCCCCCGGACTGCTCGATGGCGAGCGCGAGCGCGAGGATCTTCGTGCCGCCGTTGACCTCCCCCAGCCGGTACCGGTCCGGCACCCGCAGGTCGCTGTAGAACGTGACGTTGGTGCGGTCGTCGCCGATGGTCCTGATCTCGGTGACCGAGTAGCCGGGCTGCTTCACCGGCGCGACGAACAGCGTCAGCCCCCGGTGCTTGTCCGGCGCGGTGCGGGTGATCAGCAGGTTGTAGTCGGAACGGTGGCCGCTGGAGGTGAACATCTTCTGGCCGTTGATGAGCCAGTCGTCCCCGGCCCGGGTGGCCGTGGTCTTCGCGGCGAAGATGTCCGAACCGCAGGAGGGCTCGGTGTAGCCCAGTGCCAGGTGGAGGTCGCCCGTGGCAACCTGCGGCAGCAGTTCCTGCTTCAGCCAGTCGCTGCCGAAGTGGTGGATCACCCGCCACACGAGGCCGGTAATGCCCGGCACCAGCAGGTGCCAGCCGGCTTCGGCCATGGTTTCGTGGATGACGGCGGCGGCGCGGCCCGACAGGCCCGGCCCGCCGTACTCCTGCGGCAACTCGGGATGGAGCAGGCCCTCGGCCGCGAGTTCCCGGTGCAGCTGCGGGTCGAAGCCGTCGAGCGAGTCGCGCATGAAGCGCGTCATCGGCCCGCCACCGTGCCGGCCGATGAAGGTGCGGGTCCGCTCGCGCGCGGCAGTCGCTTCCGGGCCCCAGTCGAAATCGATCGCGACCTCACCGGCCTCGGGAAGCGCCACGGCCGGTGCCTGCCGGCCCGCCACGGGACCGAATGCGAAGTCCGCCGCACGCAGCAGCTCGCGCCCGGGATCGCCCGCGATCAGCGCGTGCGCACCAGCGCGCCGGTAGCAGAGCTGGGCGTCGTACTCCATCGTCGTGCCGTAGCCGCCGAAGACGCGCAGCGCCTTCAAGGCGGCGTCGGCCGAGCGCACCGCGCTCCACCAGTACGCCATCGACACCAGGGCTGCCGCCTCGCTCTCGCGGCGGGCGATGGCATCGACCGTCCGCCAGACGAGCATGCGCGCACCGTCGACGTCCACGAAGGCGTCGGCCAGGGCGTGCGAGACACCCTGGTACTCGCCGATCAGGCGGCCGAAGGCCTCGCGCTCGCAGGCGTATTTCGCCGCATCGTCGATCGCGCGGCGCGCAATGAGCGCCACCAGCGCCGCGGTCAGCAGCTTCCACTCGGCGAGCATGGCCTCGAAGGCACCGCGCGCGGCCGGCAGCTCGCTGCGGCTGGTGCAGCGGCCGAGGTCGAGCCTTTGTGCGGCGATCGCGCCGTGCTGGGTCTGGCCCGCCCCGTCGGCGGGCATCTCCAGCCGGGCGACCCCACGGCGGATCGTCACCGCGTCGCCCTCGAGGCAGATCACCGCGTCGGCGACCGCACCGGCCGGCACGAGCTGCTGCGGCTCGCGGCCGGCATCGCGCAGCGCGAGCGTCACGACGGCCTGGCCCGCGACGCATTGTGCGAGCAACTCGTCGGCCTGGCCGGAGCCGGCAACCGCCAGCAGGCGGTTGGCGACGATGGCTTCGACCAGCGGCGCCGAGGCGAGCGCGCGCCCGGCCTGCTCCACGGCCAGCACCGCGTGCATCAGGCTCATGCCGCCGCCGCCCTTGTCCTCGGGTACGCGCAGCGCCGGGATGCCCTGCCCGACGAGCGTGGCCCAGAGCGCCTTGTCGAAACCGACGGGCTCGGCGGCGCGGATCCGCGGACCCGTGGAGTGCTCGCGGAACACGCGCTCGAGCGTCGCTTCGAGCATCGCCTGGTCTTCGGAGAGTTGCAGGTTCATAGCATCGATTCACAACCGGACCACGGCATTGGACCATGCCATTGTAGGAGCGGCTTCAGCCGCGATTCCAGCTGTGGGAGCGACGCCAGTCGCGATCTCCCCCGGTCGGGGCTTGCGCCCCTCCCACAGCAGCACCCCGGGTAGCCGCGCCACGACACCTGCGATACAGTCGCGCAAGTGCATGCCATGAACGCCGGACAGGACACAGACGCCACCGCCTGGACTGCCCGACAGTGGCTGGTCGTCGGTGTATTCCTTGTCGCCTACGTCTTCTCCTTCATCGATCGCATGATCCTGAGCCTGATGGTCGAGCCGCTGCGGCGTGACCTCGGCCTGTCAGACACCCAGATCAGCCTGTTGCAGGGCCTGGCGTTCGCCGTGTTCTACACGCTGGTCGGCCTGCCGATCGGCCGCGCCATCGACCGGTTCAGCCGGGTGCGGATCGCCGCCATCGGCATCGCGCTCTGGAGCGTGATGACGGCAGCCTCGGGACTCGCACAGTCCTACTGGCAGCTGTTCACCGCCCGCGTCGGGGTCGGCATCGGCGAAGCCACCCTGTCGCCGGCGGCCTACTCGCTGTTTGCCGACATCTTCGACGGGCGCCGGCTCGGCTTCGCCCTCGGCATCTACAACCTCGGCTCGGCAGTGGGCGCCGGGATCGCCATGGTGCTCGGCGGGGCCATCGTCCACTTCGCGAGCGGACAGCAGGCGGTGCTGCTGCCGCTGCTCGGCGAGGTGCGACCGTGGCAGCTGACATTCTTCTACGTGGGACTGCCCGGCCTGCTGGTGGCGCTGGCGGTGCGCGCGCTGCCGGAGCCCGCGCGGGGGGGGCGCAGTGCAGGCGCTGTCCCGCAAGCCGTACCGCTCACGAAGGTGCTGGGGTTTGCCGCTGGCCGGCGCCGCGCGCTGGCCAGCCATCATCTCGGCGTGGCGTTCTCGAATCTCGGGGCCTTCGCCATCGTGTCCTGGATGCCCGCGATGCTGGTGCGCACCTACCAGTGGTCGATCGCCGAGGCCGGGCTCGCGGTGGGTATCGCCCTGCTCGGCGGTGGCCTGCTCGGGCTCACCGGAGGGGGCTGGCTCGCCGACCGGCAGTTCGCCCGGCATCGGACCGTGGGTCGCATGCGGCTCTGCCTGTACGCAACGCTCTGCGGTATCCCTGCCGGCGCCCTGCTCGGCTTCCAGTCGAACCCGCTCGTCGCCGTGGCCATCTTCGGGCTCGCCTACATGTTTTCGATCATGCCGATCGCAGCGGCCGGGGCGGCCCTGCAGGAACTCGTCCCCGGCGAGCTGCGCGGCCAGATGTCGGCGTTCTACCTGTTCGTCGTGAATCTCGTCGGCATCGGCGTGGGCTCGACTGCCGTGGCGCTGCTGTCCGACCAGCTGTTCACCCAGCCGGATGGCATCCGTTACTCGCTGGCGGTGATTTCCCCGGTCGCGCTGGTGCTGGCCGCAGCCTGCTACCGGTTTTCCTTCGGCCCCGTGGCGCGGGCCACGGCCGCTCCTTCGGCGATATAGGCGCTGCGCAGCTCGCGCTTGAGGATCTTGCCGTTCGGGTTGCGCGGCAGGGTCGCGACGATGCGCACTTCGCGGATGCGCTGGCGCTTGCCGACACGCTGGTTGGTCCACTCGCAGATCGCCTGTGCCGTATCCGGGCCCGCCGGCGGGCTGCCCGCGCGCAGCACCATGATGGCGACCGGGGTCTCGCCCCAGCGCTCGTCGGGCACGCCGATGACGCCGACCTCCCCCACGAGCGGATGCTCGAGCATCACCGCCTCGATGTCGGCCGGGTAGATGTTCTGCGCCCCGGACAGGATCATGTCCTTCTTGCGATCGATGATGTAGAGGTAGCCATCCTGGTCGCTGCGCCCGATGTCGCCGGTACGCAGCCACTGCACACCGTCGCGATCGATGAAGCTCGCCTCGCGCGTCGCATCCGGCCGGTTGTGATACCCGATCATCCAGTGGACGCTGCGCACGCAGATCTCGCCGGACCCGCCCCAGGGCATCTCCTGGTCGTGATCGTCGAGCAGGATGTAATCATTGCCGCGCACGGGCTTGCCGACCGAGGCCAGCCGGCCTGCGGCTTCCTCGGGCTGGAGCGTGGTCATGAAACCTTCGGTCAGGCCGTAGAGCTCGATCACGGCGCAGCCGGGAAAATTCTCCATCACCCGGCGCTTGAGGCCCTCGAACAGGGGCGCACCGCCGGAAATGACCGCCTGCAGCGAGCGCACGGCGGCCGGCCGGAAGTTCGGCGCCTCGAGAACGCGCTGGAACATCACCGGCGCCATCATCGTATGGGTGACCTGGTAACGTTCGACATCCTCGATCCAGGCCGGCGGGTCGAAGCGCTGGCGGATGATGCAGGTGCCACCGACGAGCAGCGCACAGAGGAGCGAGCCCCAGGCGGTGTTCGAATACAGCCCGATCGCGCAGATCGACACCGCCCCGTAGTGGTAGCGGTGGGCGAGCGCGAGCTCATGGATCGACTGGATCCGGCGCCGGTGCACGTGCTTGATGCCCTTGGGCAGCGCCGTCGTGCCCGAGCTGTAGATGATGTTGCAGGGATCGCCGTCGCCGATCGCGACCGCCGGGCGCGCCGGGCTCTGGCGCTCGCGCCACCCCGCGTAGCTGCCGGTGGGACCATCGTGGACGATGATTCCGTCGGGCAGGAGCGAGCCGGCTTCGCCGAGCCGTGCCTCCAGCCGCTGGCGCTGCGCAGGGCTGCAGAACAGGACCCGCACCGCCGCATCCTGCAGCATGAGCAGCAGGCCGTTCTCGTTCACCGCCAGGTTCAGCGGCACGGTGACCGCACCCGCTTTCCAGATGCCGTAGAGCATCTCGACGTACTCGACACAGCTCTCGAGCAGGATCGCGACCGAGTCACCGTTGCCCACGCCGAGCGCACGCAGGCCGTTGGCCACCGCGTTCGAGCGCCGGTCGAGCTCCGCCCAGCTGAGCGTGACCTGATCGTCGATGAGGGCCGCCTTCTGCGGATACCATCGGGCGTGCAGGCGCACGAAATCCGGCAGCAGCGGGCCGGTGAATTCGAAGCGGGCCGGCGGGGATGCCGGGTTGTCGGTCGTGGTCCCTGTCCTGGTGCCCATGTCGACTCCAGCGATCAGTTCGTCCGGGAAAAATCGGGGCGGCGCTTCTCGCGGAAGGCCTGCAGCGCCTCGGCGCCTTCCGCAGAATTCAGCCCGAGGAAGACGCCGCGCTCTTCCTCGCGGATCCGTTGCAGCAGCTCCGCGGTGTCGCTTTTCATCAGCCGCTTGGCCCGGCGCATCGCCTGGGGCGGTTTGGCGGCGAACTCGCCGGCGATCCCGAGTGCCACCTGGCCGACGGCGCCGGTTTCGGCGAGCCGCGAGACGATGCCGAGACGGTGGGCCTCGCTGCCGTCGACCGAGCCCGCGCGCAGGACGAGTTCCGCGGCACGCGTGTAGCCGAGGAGGCGCACCAGCAGGAGCGAGGAGCCCGCCTCGGGAACCAGCGCGAGGTTCAGGAACGGAAAGACGATCTTCGTGCCGGCGCTCGCGACCACGGCATCGAGGTGCAGCAGCATGGTCGCCCCGATCCCGGCGGCGACACCCTCCACCGCCGCGACGATCGGCACGCTCGCGTTGACGAGCGCCTCGACGAAGCGCATGACCGGGTTCGGCCCCTGCGTGCCGGAACCGGCGGCAGGAAAGCCGGAAACGTCATTGCCGGAACAGAAGTTGCCGGCGGCGCCGCTGAAGACCACGGCGCGCACGGCCGTGTCGGCCTCGGCGCGTTCCAGCGCGGCGCTCATCACGTCGTACATTTCCATCGTCAGCGCGTTCTTCTTCGCCGGATGGTCGATCCGGATCTGCAGCACGTGGCCGTCGAGCTGCGTCGTCACCACACTCATGTCGAATCTCCTGGCTTGGGACCGCCCGCCGAATAGAGCCGGCGCAGCGCTACCCGGTCGAGCTTGCCGGTCGCTCCCACCGGCAGCTTGTCGTGGAACACATAAGTCTTCGGTTGCTTGAACGACGCGAGGCGCTCGCGCAGGAATTCGCGCAGCTCCGCCTCCGAGGTGTTGCCGGTCACCGCGACATGGGCCTCGATGCGGTGGCCCCACTTCGGGTCGCGCACCCCGATGACCGCGACCTGCGAGACGCCCGGGTGCGCCAGCAGGCAGATCTCGACTTCCTCGCCCTGCACCTTGATGCCGCCGCTGTTGATGGTGTTGTCGGTGCGCCC
>CAYQAR010000099.1:0-2815 GCA_964415505.1 uncultured Chromatiaceae bacterium
GAGGACACCACGATCGTGCACCTGGCGATCGGCTGGGGCACGGGCCAGCTGAAGGTCGGCTCGTTCGCGCGCAGCGAGCGCATGGCCAAGTGGAACGAGGCGCTGCGCATCGAGGAGCGCCTCGGCGCCCGCGCGCGCTTCGCCGGACCGGCCATCTTCGGGCGCAACCGTACCTGAGGGCGTGCGGGCGGCTATCTCTCCAGTCGGCCTGCAGTTCAGGCGTGCCGGCAATGCCGCCGACAGCCGCCGACAGCCAGCCACTCTCCAGCACCAGCACCGGCAGTCCGGCCGCTATCCCGGGCCGAAACCCGCCCGGTCCTGCGGACCTGCAGCTCCTCAAGCCGCCCCGGTGCGCCTGCGGACCCGCAGGACGGTTGCCGCGAACGCGGTGGCAGCCAGCCACAGCGCCGGGGGCAATGGCACGGGACTGGCGCTCAGACGCACGATGTCGGTGGTGCCGGCAGCATCCGCCAGATACTGCAGGTCCCAGACGATTCCCGCCACCGCCGGCAGATTCACACTGCCGAACTTGCCGCTCACCACCTCCGCCAGCAGCAGGTCGAACTGCTGTCCGGGTGAGGGGACGAACAGTGGATCGCCGGGCGCCGACCAGAGACTGACGTTCAGCGCGCCGCCGAGCGTGGCGGTGCCGCTCACCATGAGCTGGTCCCAGGCAAGGCTCCCGAGTTCGATTTCCAGCGTGCCGGCAGGCTGCGTGTAGTTGCCGGTGAGGCTCAGGATTCCCGGTGAATTGCCCGGTGACAGGATGCCGTTGTTCAGGAGGCTGCCGGCCACCGTGCCGCTGCCGGTGATCACCCCGCCGTTCAGGGTGATGTCGCCGGCCACCAGCAGCGAGCCGTCCACCTCGGTGATGCCGGCGGTCTGCGTGTAGGTCGTCGCCGTCAGGGTACTGCCTGTGCCGATGTCGATCGTGCCGGCGTTGTCGAACATGCCTGCGGCGAAGTTGCGGCCGTTGCGCACCTCGAAGCGGCCCGTATCCAGGTTGGTCGTGAAGCCCGACAGCGCATCGGTGGTGCCGTTGTTGCCGTCGTAGAGGCGTGATGCCGCGCCGTCGAGGACGATGTCGGCACCGTTGCGCACGATGCCGCCCGCGACCGGCAGGCGCATGGTCCCGAGGACTTCGTAGCGGCCGCCGGTGAGTGTGTGAGTGGTGGTGTCGAAGTTCGTCAGTTTCTGGTTGACCTGCAGCGTGCTGCCCACCGCTGCACGCAGTGTGCCCTCGTTGACGACGTTGGCAGCGACCCCGGACTCGGCGAGCACCAGCGCGTTCGACTGATTGGCCTGGATCAGGCCGCGGTTGACGAGCGTCATGCCGTAGGAGCCGATCTTGCCCGCACCCTGAATCGTGTGGCCGGTCTCGTTGGTGAGCGTGCCGGTACCGACGCCGGCCGAGGCGATGCTGTTCGAGCTGCTGTTCGAGAGCGTCAGCGTGCCGCCGCCCGCAAGGACCACGCCGGGGCTGATGTTGAGATTCGCGGCGCTGCTGCCCGATCCGAGCAGCATGCTGCCCTTGTTGGTGAGTGTCCCGCCGAGCACCGTGGTGCTGCCGCGGATGTCGAGCGTGCCGAGATTTTCCAGCCCACCGATCGCCGTCACGCTGGTCGGCAGCCTGATCACGCCGCTGCCCGCGGTAGTCAGCGTGCCACCGGTCAGGGTCATGTAGCTCAGCTGCACCAGCGAACCGTCCTGCGCCTGGATGATGCCGCCCGTGTTGTTGATCTGAACCGGGTTGTAGGCGTCTCCGCCGGTGATATCCAGCGTGGCGCCATTGCGGGCACGCATGACGCCGGCGTTGGTGATGGCACCGGCGTTGACCGAGGTGATTTTCAGGGCGCTCGCGGCCACGTCCGCATCCACGAGGCCCCAGTTGGCGAGACGCTTCACGCCCTGCACCACGCCGGTCCCGCGAATGCTGTGCCCGGTACCGTTGACGAGGCCCGGGCCGATGCTCCTGATCACGCTGCGGGTCGCATGGCCAAGCTCCAGCACGCCGTTGCCGCCGATGCTGAAATCCTCCGCAGCCAGACCCGTGATGAACAATTCGGTGTTGCTCGCTGCGGCATCAAGACGGATGGTGCCGTTGTTGGTGATCGATCCGGCCAGCGTCAGCTGCTGGCCGTTGTTGACGTTGAGCAACCCCTCGTTCGTCACGGTCTGCACCGCCACGTTGCGGCCGGTCACCTCGATCCTGCCGGTGCCCGCCGTGGACAGGGTGCCGTTGCGGATGTCGAGGCCGAAGAGTTCTACCCGCGAGCCGTCCAGTGCCTCGATCGTGCCGCTGGCATTCTGGATGACGCCGATCGGCGAACTTGCGCCATCGACCCGGATGCGCAGTTCCCCGCCGTTGCTGGCCCGGAAATGACCGGCGTTATAAAGCGTCCTGGTGCCGGGCAAGGCATCCAGGATCAGCGGAATGCCATTCAGATTCGCGTCGATGACACCGCTGTTCGAAAACGCCAGTGTCTCGACGGAACCGATACGCGTGATGCTGCCGGCGCCCTCGATGCGGGCGCTGTTGCTCAGATCATCCGCCCGGATCGTGCCACCGAGCAGGGAGACGGTCCCCGAGCCCGTGATATCCATCTTGCCGTTGCTGTAGATCATGCCGGTGACATCGACCTGGCCGTCGTTGTCCAGCATCGCCCGCTTCCACTCCAGTGCCGGGGTGTCGATCGGCACCTTCCACCAGTTCAGTCCGAGTTGTCCGCCGACGCTGAGCGTCGTGTTGCTGCCGACTTTCACTTCGGCGGCGCTCGCCATGACGTTCATGTCCATGGTCGTGGTGGAGAATGGA
>CAYQAR010000099.1:2825-7837 GCA_964415505.1 uncultured Chromatiaceae bacterium
GGAGCATTGCCGGCAACCGTAACCTTGTAGAACACATACTCGGTGGCATCCGCGGGTTGCGCCAGCCCCGGGTAACCCTTCTGCGTGCAGTGACCCTCACCATCGTATTGCAGGCAGATCGTCGGACTCCATTTCTCGACGGTGGTCCACTCACCGCTCTGGGGCAGTCCCACGGCCAGGGGAGGATCGAAGTTGTAGCCGACGCTGCGGTCGTCGGCCGTGGCCATGGATGACACGGCAAGCGTGCACATCAGCGAAGCCGGCAGGATCGAAAGGGAAAGGGATGAAGATCGCATGAAGCCCCCTCTGCGGAGGACACCGGACCGAAGGAATGCTGGTGAGGCCTGCCGGATCCGGTGAAGTGTTGTTATGCGGCTGATTATCGAGCCTTCCCCCGCTTCGTCAAGGCTGTCCCCGGCATCGGCAGGATTCATGCAAAGCCCTGGATGCAACAAGCCGGCGAAATCCGGATGACATAATCACGACCCCGTCCTGCGGTTGAGCAGATTTTGCGCGGGCAATGGCGGGATGAGCGATGGCACATCCCGGACGTGAACCGCTGGCTGACGGGTGGTTACCTGCGGCTGTTTCGATATGCCGAAGTGCCGATAGGGGGTCTGCCGTACCGCACGTAAGATCCCGACCTGCACGCTTTTTCCGGTTGCCGTCCGTATCAACCCCCCATGCCGAACCAGTCCGCCATGTCGCGCCCGGCATTCGTACGCCCCGGATCGGGAGCTGCCGGTCTGACCCACCTGGAGCGCCTCGAGGCCGAGGCGATCCACATCCTGCGCGAGGTGGTCGCCGAAGCCGACAGGCCGGTGATGCTGTACTCGGTCGGCAAGGACTCGGCGGTGATGCTGCACCTGGCGCGCAAGGCCTTCTTCCCGGCGCCACCGCCGTTTCCGCTGCTGCACGTCGACACGACCTGGAAATTCCGCGCGATGTACGAACTGCGCGACCGCATGGCGCGCGAGAGCGGCATGGAACTCATCGTCCATCGCAATCCCGAGGCGGTGGCGCGCGGCATCAACCCGTTCGAGCACGGCTCGGCGCTGCACACCGCGCTGTGGAAGACCGAGGGCCTCAAGCAGGCGCTCGACCGGTACGGCTTCGATGCGGCGTTCGGCGGTGCGCGCCGCGACGAGGAGAAGAGCCGCGCCAAGGAGCGCATTTTTTCCTTCCGTTCGGCGAGCCACCGCTGGGATCCGAAGCAGCAGCGGCCCGAGCTGTGGAATCTGTACAACGCGCGCAAGGCGCGCGGCGAAAGCATCCGCGTGTTCCCGCTGTCGAACTGGACCGAACTCGACGTCTGGCAGTACATCGGGCTCGAGGACATCCCGATCGTGCCGCTGTACTTCGCCGACCGGCGCCCGACCGTGGAGCGCGACGGGCTGATCCTGATGGTCGACGACGAGCGCTTTCCGCTCGCACCCGGCGAGGAGCCGGTGATGCGCCCGATCCGCTTTCGCACGCTCGGCTGCTACCCGCTGACCGGCGCGGTCTGCAGCGACGCGCGGACCCTGCCGGAGATCGTCCGCGAGACGCTGGCGGCGACCACCTCCGAGCGCCAGGGCCGCGCGATCGACCAGGACCAGGCCGCGAGCATGGAGAAGAAGAAGCAGGAGGGCTACTTCTGATGGCCGCGGCTGCGGCACAGCTCGTCGGCGAGGCGGCCGGACTGGCCGCCGACGCCGGCCGTGCCCGGCAGCAGCGCAGGAGCCTGCTGCGCTTCATCACCTGCGGCAGCGTGGACGACGGGAAGTCGACCCTGATCGGTCGCCTGCTCTACGACACGAAGCTGATCTGCGCGGACCAGCTCGCAGCCCTCGAGTCCGACAGCCGGCAGGCCGGCACCCAGGGCACGGGCCTCGACTTCGCCCTGCTGGTGGACGGGCTCGCGGCGGAGCGCGAGCAGGGCATCACCATCGACGTCGCCCACCGTTACTTCACGACGGCCGAGCGCCAGTTCATCGTCGCCGACACGCCCGGGCACGAGCAGTACACGCGCAACATGGTCACCGGCGCCTCGACGGCCGACCTGGCGATCATCCTGGTCGATGCCCGCAAGGGTGTCCTCACCCAGACCCGCCGGCACAGCTACCTCGCCCACCTGATCGGCATCCGCCACGTCGTGCTGGCGGTCAACAAGATGGACCTGGTCGGCTACGACCAGGCGCGTTTCGAAGCGATCGTGGCGGACTACGGTGCGTTCGCCCGTTCCATCGGCATCGGGGCGTTCACGGCCCTGCCGGTTTCCGGGCTGCGCGGCGACCACATCACCGGCCCGTCGGTGCAGATGCCCTGGTACACGGGGCCGAGCCTGCTCGCGCACCTGGAGGCGGTGGACGTCGACGTCGATGCCGGGCAGCGCCGGCCGCTGCGCCTGCCGGTGCAATGGGTCAACCGTCCAGACCAGGATTTCCGGGGCTACGCCGGCCAGATCGCGGCGGGTGTCGTGCGCCCGGGCGACGCCGTCCGCGTGCTGCCCTCGGGTCGCGGCACGACCGTGACCCGCATCGTCACCGCCGGCGGCGACCTCGACGCTGCCGTGGCCGGCCAGTCCGTCACGCTGTGCTTCGCCGACGAGATCGACTGCAGCCGCGGTGATGTCATCGCGCGCGCCGACGAGCCACCGCAGGTCGCCGACCGGTTCGAGGCCACCATCGTCTGGATGGCGGAGGAAGAACTGCTGCCCGGGCGTCCCTACTGGCTGAAGCTCGCCACGCAGACCGTGACGGCAACGATCCACGGGCCGAAGCACCAGGTCAACGTCAACACGCTGGAACACCTGGCGGCGAGAACGCTCGGGCTGAACGCTATCGGTGTGGCGACGCTCAGTACCGATCGGCCGCTGGTGTTCGAGCCCTATGCGACCGATCGCACGCTCGGCGGCTTCATCCTGGTCGACAAGCTCACCAATGCCACGGTAGGCGCGGGCATGCTGCACTTCGCGCTCCGCCGCAGCCAGAACGTGCACTGGCAGGCGCTGGAGGTTTCGCGCGAGAAACGCGCCGGGCTCAAACACCAGCGCCCGGCGGTGTTGTGGTTCACTGGCCTGTCCGGCGCCGGCAAGTCGACCATCGCCAATCTCGTCGAGAAGCAACTGGCGGGCCTGCACCGGCACACCTTCCTGCTCGATGGCGACAACGTGCGCCATGGCCTGAACAAGGACCTGGGCTTCACCGATGCGGACCGCGTCGAGAACATCCGCCGCGTCGGCGAGGTGGCCCGGCTGATGACCGACGCCGGCCTCATCGTCATCGCGGCGTTCATCAGCCCGTTCCGCGCCGAACGCGCCATGGTCCGCCAGATGATGGCGCCGGGCGAGTTCATCGAGGTTTTCGTCGACACCCCGCTCGCCGCGGCAGAAGCGCGCGACGTGAAGGGCCTGTACCGCAAGGCGCGCGCCGGCACGCTGCGCAATTTCACCGGTATCGACAGCCCCTACGAGGCTCCACAGGACCCTGAGATCCGCATCGACACGACGGCGATGTCGCCCGAGGAGGCGGCGGACCTGATCGTGGCGCGCCTGCTGGCGGAATGAGCGCCCGGAACAGGCGTTCCGGCGAAGGGTGATTGCGGCCGCCGGGAGCGTGATTCCCGGGCCACCGGGCACACCGTGATCGGACCGGGTCCCGCATCGGGCCGGGCAAAGAGTCCTCGCGGCGTCGCGCCACGGGGCCGCAGCGTCCGCCAACCGCCCCTCCGGCCCGGGGCTGCTGTAGACTCGCGCCTCCGCTACAGCACGAGGCCGGTTCCAGCCCATGCGCCCCGTCGATTCCGTTGCCGCCATGGTCGGGCAGACGCCGCTGCTCGAGATCCGCTACCGCATCAACGGACAGCCGCGCCGGCTGTACGCGAAGTTCGAGGTCATGAACATGACCGGCAGCGTCAAGGACCGCATGGCGCTGCACATCCTGCGTCGCGCTGCCGAGCGCGGCGAGCTGAAGGCGGGTGACATCATCTGCGAAGCCACCAGCGGCAACACCGGCATCTCCTTTTCCGCCATCGGCCGTGCGCTCGGCCACCGGGTGCGCATCTACATGCCCGACTGGATGAGCCATGAGCGCGTGCACCTCATGCACAGCCTCGGTGCCGAAGTGATCCCGGTATCGAAGGCCCAGGGCGGCTTCCTCGGCTCGATCGCGCTCACGAAGGAATATGCCGCCGAGTGCGGGAACGTGTTCCTGCCCTGCCAGTTCGACAATCCCGACAACGTCGCGGCGCACGAGCTGATGACCGGCCCGGAGATCGAGGCGCAGCTGGCGCGTTTCGGCGTCGTGACCGACGCCTTCGTCGCCGGTGTCGGCACCGGCGGCACGGTGATGGGCGTGGGACGCTACCTGCGTCGCGACGGCCGGCGCGTGCGCGTGCACCCGCTCGAGCCGGCCAACTCGCCAACCCTGCGCACCGGCAAGAAGGTCGGCTCGCACCGTATCCAGGGCATCAGCGACGAGTTCATCCCGTCGATCGTGCGGCTGGAGGAACTCGACGCCGTGGTGGACGTGTGGGACGGCGATGCGATCCTCATGGCGCAGGCCCTGTGCCACCGGCTGGGCCTCGGCGTCGGCATTTCGGCCGGCGCCAACATCCTCGGCGCCATGAAGATCGTCGAGGAACTCGGCCCCGAGGCGGTGGTGGTCACCGTGATCTGCGACTCGAACAAGAAGTACCTGTCGACCGCACTGTCCGGCGCTGAGCCCCCGCAGGATGACTACCTCACGCCGCAGGTCCAGCTCGACTCGTTCACCAGCGTACGCTGACCTCGCCGCTCAGCGCCCGGAGGCGGGCGAGCCAAACCAGGCGAGTATCGGGGAGCGACTTTGGCTCCCCCGCCGCAAGGGCGCCTGCCATTGGCGGGATGTCGCGGCTGAAGCCGCTCCTACGACGAGGAACGGCGCCTGGCGTTGATGGGAAATCGCGGCTGAAGCCGCTCCTACAGGGGAATCCTCCGGTAGGAGCAACTGTCTTGGATCAGTCTCCTGTTGTGGCGGTGTTGAGAGGCTGCC
>CAYQAR010000100.1:0-7768 GCA_964415505.1 uncultured Chromatiaceae bacterium
GTCGACACGGGCCTGGCGGATCGCTGCCGCCGCCTCGCCGTGATGTCCGGGCGCACCTGAACGCCGACCTGCAGCCAGACGTGATACCGGGACGCCGGCGGTTGCCCGCGCCGGCCAGCATGAAGCCGGCTGGCCGTTGTCGGGAATAGTGCTCGTTGTGTCGAGGTAATGCGGTCCGGGGCAGGTCGGCGCCAGATCTCCGGCATCCCACCAGTTTCACACCTGGCATTGATCTCAAAATGAGATGCATGCTACGGTGGTGCACGTGATCTCCCGTAAGCCCCTGCATGACTTCGCACGCCGGCACCCTGACGCCGAGGGCCCGCTCAGGGCCTGGCACGGCATCATGAAACAGATGAACTTCGGCTCGTTCAGTGAACTCAAGCGCGCCTTCGGCTCGGCTGACAAGGTGGGCCCGCTGACGGTGTTCAATATTGCGGGCAATCGCTACCGGCTGATAGCGGCGGTACATTACAACCGCCGGCGGGTCTACGTGCGCCACGTGCTGACCCACAACGAATACGATCGCGGCGGGTGGCAGCGGTGAGCGCGAGTCCCGTCAACCTGGGCAAGGCCCTGCGCGACTATCGCCGGCTGCGCACTACCATGCCAGTCGGTCCACTTCACAGCCGGAAGGACTACGCGCGCGCCGTCAGGGCGCTCGATGCCGTGCTCGATGCCGTTGGCGATGACGAGAGCCATCCGCTCGCCGATCTTGCGGAGACCATCGGGGTCTTTGTCGAGCGCTACGAGCAGGAGCACCTTGGCATTGGCGATGCCACGCCCGCCGAGGTGCTGCGCTTCCTGATGGATCAACACGACCTGCGCCAATCTGACCTGACAGAGATCGGTAGTCAGGGCGTCGTCTCGGAAATCCTCTCCGGCCGCCGCCAGCTCAATGCGCGACAGGTCCGCCGCCTTGCGGAGCGGTTTGGCGTGTCACCAGCGGTGTTTTTGTAGCGGCTGACTGAAGCCCGCGGCGCTGCAACCACTCCTCGAGCGTGAACAGCGGCCGGATGCGGACTCCGTAGCAGGAGGCGTGGTCGCCCGCCGTGATGTCCGGGCGCACCTGAACGCCGGACGGCGACGAACTCAGGGCGCTGCGCCGACCAGCCGCGAGAACAGCAACTCGTACTTCGGTCCCTGGTGATCCCAGGAGAAGTCCTGGCGCATGCCGTTCGCGACGAGCCGCTCCCAGGCCGCGCGATCGGCGAACCAGTCGAGCGCGGTCTCGAGACCCCAGGCGAGTCCGCCGGCATCCGCATCGCGGAACACGCTGCCCGTACCCGCCCCGGTCGCAGGGTCGAAGTGCGTCACCGTGTCGGCGAGCCCGCCGGTCAGGCGCACCACCGGTACCGTGCCGTAACGCATCGCGTAGAGCTGGGTCAGGCCGCAGGGTTCGTAGCGCGACGGCACGAGCAACAGGTCGCTGCCGGCGATGAGCCGATGCGCGAGCGGTTCGTCCTGTGCCTGAACGTGCGCCACGCGCCCAGGAAACTCGTGTGCGAGGGCGCGCAGGCCGGCGACCAGCGTTGGCTCGCCGTCGCCTAGCAGCGCACAGGCGAAGCGCCGCTGGCGCAACAGCGCTGGCAGCACAGTGAGGATCAGGTCGATGCCCTTCTGCGCAGCGAGCCTCGACACCAGCCCGACGACCGGCACCCCGGCCGGCACCTCGAGTCCGAGTTCGGCGAGGAGCGCCGCGCGCACGGCCTGCTTGCCGTGGCGATTAGCCAGCGAGTAGTGCTGCGGCAGGTGCGGGTCGTGTTCCGGGCTCCAGTGCCGGTAATCCACGCCGTTGAGGATGCCGACCAGGCGGTGGCGACGGGCGCGCAGCAGCTCGTCGAGGCCCATGCCGTAGGCGGGCGTCTGGATCTCCAGTGCGTGCGTCGGGCTGACCGTGGTGAGCGCATCGGCATGGGTGATTCCGGCGCGCAGCAGGTTGACCTGACCGTCGCTGCCACCCTCTTCCGCCAGCAGTTCGCCGAGAGCGGTCTCGCCGGCGCGCTCGAGCACCTCGCTGCCGAACACGCCCTGGTAGCCGATGTTGTGGATGGTGAGCACGGACCAGGTCTGGCGGAAGACGCGCTGGCTGGCGAAACCGGCACGCAGCATCAGCGCCGCCGGCGCCGCGTGCCAGTCATGGCAATGCAGGACATCGGGGCTGAAGCCTGCGGCCACGGCGAGTTCGAGCGCCGCGCGCGACAGCAACAGGAAGCGCATCGCCTCCTGCTCTCCGCTGGCATAGACGCCGCCGCCGTAGAGTTCCGGCGCGTCGACGCAGTAGACCGCGGGGCCACCCGCCGGCGTGCCGGCGAGGCGGTGCACGGCGTAATCGATAGCGCCGCCCGCCACCGGCCAGCGGCGCGGTCCGACCGCGGCGTGCAGCTCCAGGCGCACGCCCTGCGCACGCATCGCCCCGTAGTACGGCAGCACAACCACGACCTGGTGGCCGCGGCCGCTCAGCCACTGCGACAGGCCGGCAGTGACGTCGGCGAGACCGCCGACCTTGGCCGCCGGGGCAAACTCGGCGCAAAGGGTCAGGATGCGCATGGGTGATGGGCCGCAGGCGCGGTGTCGCGACTCGGGTGATGCGGGCCAGGCAGCGTCAGCTGCTGCGGATCGACAACACCGGGCAGATCGCGTGGCGCAACACCGATTCCGTGGTGCTGCCGAGGAGCACGTGCCTGACCCCGCTGTAGCCGTGTGTCGTCATGACGATCAGCGCGGCGTTGTGGCGCTTCGCGTAGTTCACGATCTCCTCGGCCGGCCGACCCACCAGCACCCGTGTGCTGATGCCACCAAGGGCCTTCAGGTGAGCCTCGACGAAATTCGACATGCGCTTCTCGGCGCTGCGGGTGAGTTCCTCGACCGAGGGAATGGGGACCGGCCCCATGTCGAGCGTGGCGTAGATATGCGGCTCCTCGACCACGTACACCGCGTGGATGTCGGCCTGCAGCTGGTCGGCCATGCGCCGGGCCCACGGCAACGCACCGAGCGACACCTCGGAGAAATCGGTTGGAAAGACGATGACGTTCTTCGCGGCCATGCGGGGTGCTCCGAAGTGAATGACTGGTGTGCAGCGCTAGCTTATCGCAGACGCTGCAGTCCGGGCCGCAACGCTGGCGGCGATGATGTCGGGACCGTCCGGGAAGCGCACGCCCGGAGTGTCCCCGGACGCGGTTTTATTGAATATTAAGTTATTTTAAATCAGTTTGTTACAATGTCTTTATAGAAACAACATCGTAACCAGGCTGGCATCAGACTGCAGCCCGCGAACGCTGCGTGCGGTGCGGGCGCTGTTCGCCCGCGGGACCGTACTCGGCCGCTGCCTCCGGCTCGCCGTGCAGGACGCGCAGCGTGCCTTCCACCCGGCGGCGCTGGCCGCGGATGAGCTGGCCATTGGCGTCGTTCAGGGCGCGGCACTGCTGTGTGAGCGCGAGCACCTGCTGCCAGCGCTGGCCGATGCCGCCGTCAGCGCTGAAGCTGCGACCGGCACGGCCCGGACGTTCGGCGAGACCGAGGTGTTCGAGCAGCGCGCGGCGGCGCTGGTCGGCATCGTCGGCGCCGGCGAGCGACGTGGCCTTGCGGCTGACGGCGTCGAGCAGGGCATCGCCGTCGCGGCGCGCGAGCGCGTCGCGCTCGGACTCGAGCGCAAGGAGCACGGCCTGCATGGCGTCGACCTGCTCGTCGAGCACCTGTGCCAGTTCACGATCGGAGAGCATCTCGCGCGTCATGGGCGTCTCACCCCAGTTCCTGTTCCATGCGGATCAGCCTGGCGGCGATACGCGCTGCATCGGGCTTGTAGTCGCCGGATTCGACGCGCTGGCGAAATTCCTCGACGCGGGCACGGTCGACATCGGGCTGTTCGGCAAGCCGCGCCTCGATACTCTTCAGCCGGGCAGCAGTGCCGGTGAACTCGACCTCGTCGCGCGCCGCTTTCGTCCGCTGGGTCGCACCGGCGTCGCTCCCGCCTTCCGGGCGCGCCACGGCGCGGCTGCGCGTCGTGCCGACGTCGAGCCCTACCCTGCCGTAGCCAGTTACCTTGTCTGTCATGTCTCTGCTCTCCGAACGACCGTCCCGGTTCCAGCTCCCGGTACGTTATCGGCACCCGCACGCCGGACCTTGAGGCCCCGCGCGCGATGCCAGTCTGGTCCCCTCAGGGCACCAGCACCTCGACTGATTTCTCATTCCGGACAATGCCCTGCAGGACCCGTCGCGAGGATGAGTTCTGCACCGCGACGACTTGACCTAATGCGGCGTCATGGCGCGCGACCCCGGCCATCTGCACCGTGATCGGTCCGGACTTCGCTTCCAGCGTGACCTGCTGCCCGCGCCGGACCAGGATCGGCGGTTCCAGTTGCGAAGCGATCAGCACGGCACCGGCCGGCACACTGCGCCGGAGCAACTGGCCGACAGCCGCGTCGGGGCTTGCCAGGTAGCTGCCGGGCAGCCTGCCAATTTCACGTTCCGCCAAAATCACGTCGCCTGCCGCCAAGACTTTGCCACGCTCGAGCGGGCCAGCCGTCACCACCACGGTCCGGTACAGCGACACGCTGACCGGCACATACAGGCGCCAGCTGCGCACGCCGTCACAGCGCACTTCGACGGTGGCACGGCTCGTCTCGCGACTGCCGTCGGGCAACTCGCCCGTCAGCGCACGATCGCAGGCCGGCAGGTGCAGCCGCGGGTCCAGCGGTGCCGCCGCGATCTCGACGCGGGTGCCGGACTCCGTGTAATGCGCCGCTGCCGCCTGCACGGCGGTGGCGCGTATCTGCTCGAGTTCCTGCCGGTCGCCGGATCGACCATCGGCGAGCGCCTGCATGCCGGGCACGAGGCAACCGAGCAGCATCAGTACGCGCGCCGTTGTCATGTGGATTGCGGCTTTCATCGTGAGCAGGGTTTTGCAAGAAGCGTGCCGGCGAATGTCGTGCAGAGGGACTTGGCCGCACGGCAATGCCTCGCCGCTGCAGCAACGACCTGCCCCTGGTACGGCAAGTTCCTGCCGCAACCGGTGCCACACGCGGTTCGATCGGTCCCCGACCGGTTGATGGCACGGCTCTTGCAATGAGCCCACCAGGCAAGACACGCACACGGGAGTGAGCGATGCCACTCGACATCAACCAGGTCTTCGCGCCGCACGAGCGGGTGCTGACCGCAGCGAGCCAGCGCATGGAGCTGCTCGCTGCCAACATGGCCAACGCCGATACGCCGAATTACAAGGCGCGCGATCTCGATTTCCGCGCCGCCCTGCAGTCGGCCGAAGCCGGCACCGTGACCATCGCCGCCACGCGCCCGGGCCATATACAAGGAGCCGGCACCGCCGGCAATCGCAGCGAAGTGCTCTACCGTGTGCCCGACCAGCCGACGCTCGACGGCAACACCGTCGATGCTCAGAAGGAAAGCGCCGCGATCGCCGAGACCTCGACGCGCTACCAGGCGTCCCTCACCTTTCTCGACCAGCGCATCCGCGGGCTGCGTATGGCCATCACCGGAGGGCGCTGAGCATGGCACTCTTCAGGATCTTCGACATCGCCGGCTCCGCCATGAGCGCGCAGTCGGTGCGGCTCAACGCCACCGCCAGCAACCTCGCCAACGCCAACAGCGTCGCCGGCAGCCCGGATGCGGCCTACCGCGCGCGTTCGCCCGTGTTCGAGGCCGCGATGACCGAGGCGACGGGCGACATCGTCGCCGACCCAGCCTCCGCCGGCGTGCGCGTCACCGGCGTCGTCGAGAGCCAGGCACCGCCCGCCCGCGTCTACCAGCCGGGCCACCCGCAGGCCGACGCCGAGGGCTACGTCTACATGTCCAACGTCAACGTGGTCGACGAGATGGTCAACATGATCTCGGCCTCGCGCACGTACCAGAACAGCGTCGAGGTGCTGAACACCTCGAAGGAACTGCTGCTGCGCACGCTGAGCCTCGGCCAGTAGCCGCACGGAGACCTGATCCATGAGCACCGTCAACGCAAGTAGTCCCTTCAGCGAGCTCGGCACCTCGTACCAGTTGCAGAAGCCGGCGACGAAAGGTCGCCAGGAGCTCGGCCAGGAGGAATTCCTGATGCTGATGCTCACCCAGTTCCGCAACCAGGATCCGCTCAAGCCGCAGGATCCGGCAGAGTTCCTGTCGCAGCTCGCGCAGGTGTCGAGCGTGGCCGGCATCGCCGAGATGAAGAACTCGATCGCCACCCTCGCCGACTCGCTCTACGCGGGCCAGGCACTGCAGGCGGCAAGCGTCGTCGGCCGCAGCGTGCTCGCCCCCACCGACCACGCGAGCCTCGCTGCCGGCGAACCGCTGCGCGGATCGATCGACCTGCCCGCGTCCACCTCCGCCGGCTTCGTGCGGGTGCTCGACGCGGGCGGTGCGCTGGTGCGCGAGATCCCGCTCGGCGCCCGTCCCGCCGGCCTCGCCGGCTTCGAATGGGACGGCCGCGACCGCAGCGGCCAGCCGGTGCCGGCCGGTACCTACCAGGTCGTGGCCGGCTACCGCAGCGCGGGCCAGGAGATCGCCGCCGACACCTATCTCACCCGGCGCGTGGCGAGCGTCTCCCTCGGCGGAGACGGCCAGCGCACCGAGATCACCACCACCGACGGCCAGGCGATGGGCCTCGCGGACATCCGCGCCATCTACTGACGCCGACCACCACCAGCATTCGCACTCACGGCAAGGAGACGCCTCATGTCATTCCAGATCGCCCTCAGCGGCCTGAACGCCGCCTCGACCGACCTGCAGGTCACCTCGAACAACATCGCCAACGCCAACACCACGGCCTTCAAGTCCTCGCGCGCGGAGTTCGCCGACGTGTTCTCGGGCGATGCCATCGGCATCGGCAACGGCGTGCGCCTCGCCGAAGTGCGCCAGGAGTTCACCCAGGGCAACGTCGAGATCACCGAGCGCCAGCTCGACCTCGCCGTCAGCGGCAAGGGCTTCTTCGTCGTCAACGACAACGGCAGCTACCTGTACTCGCGTGTCGGCGCCTTCGGCCTCGACCAGCAGGGCTACGTGCAGAACTCGGAGGCCGAGCGGCTGCAGGTGTATCCGCCGCGCGGCGACGGCACCTTCAACACCGGCACCCTGATCGACCTGCAGTTCACCACCGATACGGCGCCGCCGCAGCCGACCGCCGCGGTCGACATGAACATCAACCTGCCGGCAGGCGCTGCCCTGCCGCCGGTGTCACCATTCGACCCGGCCGACCCGCAGACCTACAACCACAGCACGTCGACGATCACCTACGATTCGCTCGGCGTGGCCCACAACACCACGTTCTTCTTCTACCCGACCGCGACCGGCTGGGAGGGCGCCACCACCATCGACGGCAACGTGGTCGGCACGCCGCAGGCCTTCACCTTCACCTCCGCGGGTGTGCTCGCCACACCGACCAACGGCGTGCTCAACTTCAACGGCTACGACCCGGGCAACGGCGCACTCCCCATGGACCTCGCGCTCGACCTGTCGCCGACCACGCAGTACGGCTCGGACTTCGTCGTCAACACGATCAACCCGGACGGCCAGGCCGCCGGCCGCCTGCGCAGCATCGAGATCGACCCGACGGGCGTGGTGTTCGCGCGCTTCTCCAACGGCCAGTCGGATGCGCTCGGCAAGATCGCGCTCGCCAATTTCTCCAATCCGGAAGGACTGCTCAAAGTGAGTGATACCGCGTTCCAGGAAACCTTCGCCTCCGGTGTCCCGCTGCGCGGCGAAGCCACGCAGTCGGACTTCGGCGTGATCCAGTCCGGTGCGCTCGAGTCCTCCAACGTCGACCTGACCG
>CAYQAR010000101.1:0-7645 GCA_964415505.1 uncultured Chromatiaceae bacterium
TCGGCATCGGCACCACGCTCGATTCGGGCACCAACAACTTCGGCCAGGCGCGCATCGTCAACCCGTTCCTGCCGTTCTCGGGCAACTCCGAGGTCTGCACCATGCGCCTCGACATCGAGGGCGCGGTCGTCGTCTGCCTCGGCACCACGCCCTCCGGCCAGGGCCACGAGACTTCGGCCTCGCAGGTGGTCGCCGACGTGCTCGGCATCGACCCGTCGATGGTCTACGTGCGGCCCGGTTTCGACACCGCGTGGAACACCTTTGTCGGCCACTCCGGCACCTATGCGAGCCAGTTTGCCGTCACCGGCCTCTCGGCCGTGCATGGCGCAGCGCAGAAGCTCAAGGCGGAGATGCGCCGGCTGGCTGCCTTCATGCTCGAGGCTGCCGAGGAGGACCTCGAGTTCGGCACCAGCGCGCAGGGCCCGGAAGTGCGCGTGAAGGGCACCGACAAGGCGATCAACTACTGGTACATGGCGAACCTGGTCAACAACAACAACGCCATGCTCGACGAGAGCCTCGGCGACGTGACGCTCAACGTGCGCCACGTCTACCGCCCGCCGTTCAAGGTGCCGGATACCGAGCGCAAGTTCGGCAACCTGACCCTGACCTACGCCGCCCAGCTGCACATCGCGGTCGTCGAAGTGAGCCGTGAGACCTGCCGCCCACAGGTGCTCGCCTACGCCGCGGTCGATGACTGCGGTACGCTCATCAACCCGCAGATCGCCCATGGCCAGGTGCACGGCGCCACGAGCCACGGTATCGGCGCGGCGCTCATGGAATGCCTGGATTACGACGAGACGGGCAACCTGCTGACCGCGACCTTCAGCGACTACTGCCCGATCACCGCGCTCAATATCCCCGACATCGCCTGGGGCAACATCGAGACGCCGTCGCCGTTCAGCTACAACGGCGCCAAGGGCATGGGCGAGGGCGGCGGCGCCCCGCTGCACACCATGTCGGCCGCCATCCAGGATGCGCTGCACAGCGCGGGCGTGATCGTCACCGGGTCGCACCACTCGGCGCCGCGGCTCTACGAGATCCTCCAGCAGCCGAACCGCGCCGAGGCCGTGAGCGTCGAACGACGCGGCGGCAAGCAGGGGCGGCGCTGAGGCGGCAGGAATGGTCGCGGCTGAAGCCGCTCCTACGACCGCTCTGGTGGCGTAGGAGCGGCTTCAGCCGCGATCATTCCCACCACCCGTACAGCCGTAGGAGCGGCTTCAGCCGCGAAACATTTCCCGCATAATCCCTGCCTCCCCCTCAAGCCTTGGCCCTTCCGCGTCCGATGAGCGACCTTCTCGCCCAGCTCCGCGCCACTACCGGTCCCGGTGCCCTACTCACGGGCGAGGCAATCGCCGGCTACGGGCCGGCGCCCTGGAATGGTGGCCAGCCGCCGACGGCACTGGCGGTGGTGCAGCCGGCTACGCCCGCGCAGGTGTCCGCGGTGGTCTCGCTCTGTCACGCGGCGCGCCAGCCGCTGGTCGTGCACGGCGGGCGCACCGGGCTCGTCCATGGCACCGACAGCGGCGCCAACGAGATCGTGCTATCGCTCGCGCGCCTGCGGCGCATCGAAGCGGTCGATCCGGTCGGGCGCACGCTCACGGTGGAAGCGGGCGTCACCCTGCAGGCAGCGCAGGAAGCGGCCGAAGCCGCCGGCCTGCTGCTGCCACTCGACATGGGTTCGCGCGGCAGCGCCACGCTCGGCGGTGTCGCGGCCACCAACGCCGGTGGCAATCGCGTCCTGCGCTACGGCATGGCCCGTATGCTGATCCTCGGACTCGAAGCGGTACTCGCCGACGGCACGGTCGTCTCCTCGCTCAACCGCATGCTCAAGAACAACGCCGGCTTCGACCTCAAGCACGCCTTCATCGGCAGCGAGGGCACGCTCGGCGTGATCACGCGCCTGGTGCTGCGCCTGGCGCCGCGGCCGGCCAGCCGCCAGACGGCGCTGGTGGCGCTGCGCGACTTCGCCGGCATGACGGCGTTGCTCAACCGGGTCGATGCCGGCCTTGGCGGCACGCTGTCGGCCTTCGAGGCGCTGTGGCAGTCGTACTACGACTACGTCACCGCACCGCAGACCGGGCGTACGCCGCCGCTGTCCCGCGACTATCCGTACTACGTGCTGCTCGAGGCCGAGGGCGGGGAGGCGCAGGCTGATGCGCGCCGTTTCGAGGCGGTGCTCGCCGAGGCCCTCGAGGCCGGGCTCGTCGCCGATGCGGTGATCACGGGCTCGGACCGCGAGCGCGACGCGCTCTGGGCGCTGCGCGACGACGTCATGCGCCTCACGCTGCTGCAGCCACTCTACATGTTCGACGTGAGCGCACCGCTGGTGGCGATGGAGGCCTACGTCGCGACCGTGCGCAGCGCGCTCGCCGCCCGCTGGCCTGATTCAATCTGCCATGTTTTCGGTCATCTCGCCGACGGCAACCTGCATCTGGCGGTGAGCGCCGGCGATCCGGCCGGCGCCGACCGCGCCGAGGTCGAGCGCCTCGTCTACGGGCCGTTGCAGGCGATCGGCGGTTCGGTCTCGGCCGAGCATGGCATCGGCCTGGAGAAGAAGCCCTACCTCGCGCTCTGTCGCAGCCCCGCCGAGATCGCGCTCATGCGCACGCTGAAACAGGCCCTCGATCCGCAGGGTCTCCTCAATCCTGGCAAGATCATCGACCCCTGAGCCAACTCCATGACCACACCCCACGAACGCTTCCCCTACTCCGCGATGAAGGACCGCCCGCGCTGGCGCCTGCCGAAGGGCGCGCGCGTGGCGGTGTACTGCGTCCTCAATATAGAAGAGTGGGACATCGGCAAGCCGGTGGCGCGCGAGTACCTGAGTTCGCCCGCTGGCGTGGTCACGGTGCCGAACGTGCCGAACTGGTCGTGGCACGAGTACGGCATGCGGGTCGGTGTCTGGCGCGTGGTCGACGCGCTGGTGAAGCGCCGGCTCGCCGCGAGCGTCGCCATCAACGCCCGCGTCTGCGAGGGCCCGGGCGAGCCGGTGGCGCGCGCACTGCGCGAGCTCGGCTGGGAGTTCATGGGCCACGGCCACGCGCAGGCCGCCTTGCACGTGGCGCAGGATCAGCGTGCGGTGATTCACCGTGCCTTCGAGATCCTGCAGCGCTACACGGGGACCGCACCGCGTGGCTGGCTCGGGCCCGGCCTGCACGAGACGCTGGAGACGCTCGACCTTCTCGCCGAGGCCGGCTTCCGCTACGTCTTCGACTGGCCGCTCGACGAGCATCCCGTCGAGATGCGCACCACCCATGGCCCGATCGTTGCCATGCCCTACAGCATGGAGACCGGCGACCTGCCGATGATGGTGGTCCACCAGCACCAGTCCGACGTCTGGCTGAAACGCCTCAAGGATCAGTTCGACCGCCTCTACTCCGAAGGCGCACGCCAGCCGCGGGTGATGTCGGTGAGCGTGCACCCGTTCGTCATCGGCGTGCCGCACCGCATCCGCTATTTCGAGGCGTTTTTCGACTACATCAAGAAGACGAAAGGCGTGTGGCTGACGACGGCGGGGGACATCTACGACTGGTACCGGGAGGGGTGAGGGAGCGCGGTTGCCCCACCGGTGCCCCACCGGTGCCGGGTCGCAGTTATTGCGGTTGCAACAAGCGCCAGATCGCAGGTTCCAAGCCTGAACACCTGCGAGAACTGCGCTCTGGCTCCGGAATACCAGGATCCCGGCAAATCTTCCGTGCCAGATTGTTGTTGATCTCGCTGCGCCGAGGAACGGCGCTTCACACCGTAATAGTGAGCTCTTTGAACCCCTTACCGGCGGCACGACGCGCTTCAGCGCGATTGAATTTGATGGCCTCTTCGAGGGTGATACGAAGCGTTTCGAGCAGCGCTGTTCGGGTGCGCGCCTGGCACGACACCGATTCGGGGCGCTCGAACGCGTAGTTAGCGGGCGTGTCGCTTCTCCAACACCTCGGCCACATAGTTGTTGAGGCTCTTTCCCTCCTTCAGGGCTGCTAAGGCCAGTCGCTCATGCAGGCGTGCACCGAGCCGCAGGTTGAATTTGCCCGAGTACCTCTTACCGGCCATTCCCACAGGCAACGATTCCTTATCGGACTTGGCTCTCGCCGCCCACTCATCGATAACCTGGCAAAGTTCAGAAAAGACCTTCTTCTCGTTCTTGCCGTGAACCCCGCCAAGCATGAGCTCCGGACACCGCCCGACATAGCAGTCGTCTTCGTTGGACCACTCGACCAGTTTCAAGTAGCGATCTGAAGCTTTCATTCCGACACCTGCTGCAGCGCTTGCTTCACGGCTTTCTCCTGATACGGCTTGGCATCACTGCCCGCCTTGCCGCTAATGGTTATTCGGACACCCCTTGGGTGCTTGAGGTTTCGATGACTACCCTTGCCGCCGCAGTCCTCGAATCCTGCGGCCGTGAGCTTCTGGATCAGGTCTCGGATCTTTGGCGGCACCGTGAAATGGTACCACTATGGTACCGACATGACGAGCCCGCTAACGCCTGAGCTGAGCGCCGCGGCGGCAGCGCCGCATGAAGAGTCGAGTCGCCATCTCGCGAGCGCTCCAGCGATTATTGACCCGGCGACTTTGCAGTTGACTATTTCGCCCCAAGAAATGCTGAATTTAACGATGCCCTGCTGAGTCGATGTCAAGTAGTAAGACGGCGGACTAATGGTTAGCCAGCAGAGCGACGGGCCTTAGGAGTGGATCGCTCGAGCACCCGAGCCATACGTGTCTGCCAACCAGGACCAGTCGCCTTCCAAGTCGCGATGACCTCGGGCGGTAAACGGAGAGACAGGAGCTTGCGCGGACTGGCAAGCTTCGGACGGCCGCGTCGTACGAGCCTCGTCCCATGACAAAGGTCCGCGCCGGCCACCCACCCGTCGGTGATCTCCGGGGCCTCATCTCGCTCAGGAGAGGAGCGGCCTGACTTTTTTCGCTTCGCGCTCATGGCAATGCCTCATGCTGATGATGCGTCGGGCCACACCACGCGGCGCCCAGACGAATACGACGAGCCTCGAATCCAGCCATCCGACCGTGATGTAGCGAGGCTCGCCATAGTTCCATCGGTCATCTTTCCGAGTCAGGTGCGGTCCCTCAAAGACCTCCTTGGCCCGGCGCATATCAAGGCCGCGCTCGACCTGCGTTTGCTGCCGCTTCGCGGGATCGCAGGTTATGCGCATTTTTTAACTGTAGCTACGTTTAATACCGCCGTCAATCGAGGCCAGTGAAATTCGTGAGCGGAGTCCCCTGCTGGCTAACGCCGAAGCTCAGCCGACGAAAACTGCGTAGCGGTTTACGGTCGGCTGGAGCGACTTGTTGGGCATCACTATTTCTTGCCTGCCAAAGTGAAATAGCTCGTCATGAGATTCCGATAGTTCGGAATATGGTTGGAAAAGAGAGTACCGAGACCCTCGATATCGTTACGCCAGTCGCGGTGTAGCTCGCCGGCCATAGCGAACCAGTTCATCAACTGGACGCCCGCAGCCTGCATCCGCAACCAGGCACCATCGCGCGTTACTTTGTTGAACGTTCCTGAGGCATCCGTTATTACGAAGACCTCAAAGCCTTCCTCGATGGCGGAAAGAGCGGGAAAGGCGACGCACACCTCCGTCACCACGCCAGCAATGATAAGTTGCTTGCGCCCCGTCTCTTTTACCGCCTTGACGAAGTCTTCGTTGTCCCATGCGTTGATATTGCCGGGGCGTGCGATGTAAGGAGCCTTTGGGAACATTTCCTTGAGCTCCGGCACGAGCGGTCCATTCGGACCGTCCTCGAAGCTTGTGGTGAGAATGGTTGGAAGCTTGAAGTATTTCCCGCAGGCTGCCATTGCCAGGACGTTATTTTTAAACTCACTCGGCTCAGAATCTTGAACCAACGAGATCAAGCCCGCTTGATGGTCTACAAGCAGCATTGCCGCGTCGTCTTTGGATAGACGTGTGTACTTGAACGAATTACTCATAACTAAGTCCTTCTGCGATAAATGACCCGAAATGGGCCGGTTTCGATGCCCAACGCTCCGGCTCAGCGGCGGGCCGCGCAGCGGACCGTCTGTTGCAACCGGTTGTTCGGCCGCACGTTCTCACCGTACTTTCTCGTCCAGCAGGGGGTACGCACTTCCCTTCAGCGGTGCCTCGTAGGTCGTGAAGTAGGTGGGGCCGACGAATACGCCGCGCGACAACGGGTGGTTGCCCTCCTTCGACCACGCCGCAGTACAGGCGAGATGACGGGCGTTCGCGCCAGCGACGACGACAGCGTGCACAACCTTCTCTCCCGGCGCGAACAGAACCTGTGTGCCGGAAGCTGGATCTTCCTGCACATCGCCCTGAGGTAGCGCAGAACCCTTGACATGGAGATCGTCCAACCGGATTGCGCCTTGATAGGCACCCGTGCTGTCTTTCACGAGGGTCACCATGCCGTACTCGGCGTGATGTCCACGAGCGCGCATGTAAGCGACGTACTCGCGGTCGGGGATCCAGATCCCCAGTCCGAGCACTGCTCCGAGCGATGGGGCGATGATGGTGTCGAACTTGACTTTTGGGATCTCTTCGGTGAGTCGCGAAGGGTCAACCGGCGCGAACCACAATCCGATCCCCCCATTCTCCGGGAGTGTCGGCCCTCTGCCGTCGATGAGGAATGCCTTCTGTCGCGTGATCTCGATGAATGAGAAGGCCCAGTTCGTGTGCTCGGGGTGTTCCTTCAAATACTCCTGAACCTCGGGCATCTGTGCGTCGCTGGCGGATACAAGTCGAAGGCCGGCGGGCAAGGATATCCCCGGCGCCTTCGGATCGAAGAGCACGAAGGTTACGATCTCCTCCGGCTCCCGGATCTCCCATGATGTCGTCCCACCAGCCGGCAATTCCTGCGCCGACGCAGTCGAGGGCACGCTGATCAGAGCAAGACACGTGAGGAGGCACTCCCGCGAGGCGAATCCACGCAGCAGCTCTCCTCGGGTCGCTCTTCCCCGTCTCAGAAGCGAATCGTTACGCATCGGACCTCCCTCGACAATCCTGTGTGCATGTTTCTGTCGGCCTAACGCCTAAGTTGAGCGCCCGACCGCAACGCTTGATGGCGCGTCGGGCGCGGACAATGAATAGGGGAGCGACCGGCGCGCTTGGCACGATGCTGATTCGGGGCGCTCGAGATGTTAGGTAACTGCGACACTATTGAGGTCAGAATACGGTGCATTGGCTTGAAACGATGCGCCACTTGGAAAAAACATTAACCAGGACGATTTCGCACCCTCCGTTGTAACGGCCGATCCCGACGAGAAATGTTCGCCATAGAGGGGCGGCAATTAGATTGGCCTCTACGAAGTCGGGCCGTTCACAAGGCGCCACAATCACGTGATCCGGATCCGAGCTCTGACAGCCGCTATCTGGTGGTCGATTCGTTCCGTTGCGAAATCGTATAGACGGATGCAGCCGCTGCAGCTCGGGCACCAGCTGGTTGGCAACGACGCTACGTACGTATAACTCTTTTGTTCCGGACTTTTCCTCCCAACCCAAGTAGTCTGCGAGAGCAACCGAGAGTGCCTGCACCTCATCGACAACATCGTTTCCAACGGGACTGGCGTGGCGTGCGGCGGCCAAAAGGAGAGCGCCAAGCGCGAACCCAACGATCACCCCGACCGGGAAGGACAGTGGGAGGCGTTTCACGGTCACCTAAC
>CAYQAR010000102.1:0-7615 GCA_964415505.1 uncultured Chromatiaceae bacterium
CCCGGCCACCGGCGGCGGGACGCTCGCTCCGGCCATCCCTGGCCTGCGCTCGCTCGTCTCGGGCTGGCGCTACGCATCCTGCTCCGCTGGCCCTCTACGCCCGCCGCCGGTGGCCGGGTAACGACCGTGGCACCAGACCCAAAGGAAGATCGCGGCTGAAGCCGCCGAGGATCGCGGCTGAAGCCGCTCCTACGGGAGACCTTTCAGGTGGTAGAGCGCGTCGAGCGCTTCGCGCGGGGACATGCGGTCCGGGTCCATCGCGGCGAGGGCGTCGCGCAGCGGGTCCGCCACCGGTGCGGGGCGCAGGTCGAGTTCGGCTTGCGGGCGCGGCTCGCGGTGCGCACGGGTCTGCCGCTCGAGTTCGGCGAGGTAGGTCTTCGCGCGCGCGATCACGGTGCCCGGCACCCCGGCGAGCGCGGCCACCTGCAGGCCGTAGCTCTGGTTCGCCGGACCTTCCTTAACCGCGTGCATGAAGATCAGCTCCTCGCCGCGGCTGGTGGCGTCGAGATGCACATTGGCGCAGGCTGGCAGCTCGCCGGCAAGCGCGGTCAGCTCGAAATAATGCGTAGCGAACAGGGTGAAGGCACCGATGCGCTCGGCGATGAAGTGCGCCACCGCCCAGGCGAGCGACAAACCGTCGAATGTGCTGGTTCCGCGGCCGACCTCGTCCATCAGCACCAGGCTCTCCGCGGTGGCGTTGTTGAGGATGTTGGCGGTCTCGGTCATCTCCACCATGAACGTGGAGCGTCCCCCGGCGAGGTCGTCGGCGGCGCCGATGCGCGTGAAGATGCGGTCGATCGGCCCGATGCGCGCCGCGCGCGCCGGCACGAAGCTGCCGACATGGGCGAGCAGCACGATCAACGCCGCCTGGCGCATGAAGGTCGACTTGCCGCCCATGTTCGGCCCGGTGATCACCAGCAGGCGCCGGTCGCGCCCGAGATCGAGGTCGTTGGCGATGAACGGTCCGTCGAGCACGCGCTCGACCACCGGATGGCGACCGGCCTGGATGCGGATGCCGGGCTCGGCGACGAGTTCCGGGCGGCAGAAGCCGAGTTCGAGCGCGCGCGCGGCAAGCGTCAGCAGCACGTCGGCCTCGGCGAGCCCGGCAGCCATCGAGCGCAGCGGGCCGAGCACGGCGACGAGTTCAGCGAGCAGCGCCGTGTACAGTTCCTTCTCGCGGGCGAGCGCGCGCTCGCGTGCGGACAGCACCTTGCCCTCGAAGGCCTGCAGTTCCGCGGTCACGTAGCGTTCTGCGCCCTTCAGCGTCTGCCGGCGCACGTAGTCGGGCGGCGCGGCGGCGGCCTGCGCGCGCGTCAGCTCGATGTAGAAGCCGTGCACGCGGTTGTAGCCGACCTTGAGCGAGGGCAGGCCGGTGCGCGCTCGCTCGCGTGCTTCGAGATCGAGCAGGTAGCGGTCGGCGTTGCCGGCGATGTCGCGCAACTCGTCGAGCGCGGCGTCGTAGCCGGGGGCGATCACGCCGCCGTCGCGCACCAGCATCGGCGGGTTCTCGACCAGCGCGCGCTCGAGCAGGGCGCGCAAGGCCACGTGCTCGCCAAGTGCGCCGGCGAGCGCGGCGAGGAGCGGTGAGTCGTAGCGCGTGAGCGTGGCGCGGATGTCCGGCAGGAGCTGCAGCGCCAGGCGCAGCTGCGCCAGGTCGCGCGGGCGCGCCGAGCCGAGCGCCACGCGGGCGAGGATGCGCTCGAGATCGCCGATCGAGCGCAGCGTCGCGGCGAGGTCGGCGCCATCGCCCTGCTGCAGGGCCTCGAGCGCCTGGTAGCGGCGCGCGAGCAGCGCCTGGTCGCGCAGCGGGCGGTTCAGCCAACGGCGCAGCAGGCGGCTGCCCATGGTGGTGCCGCAGCAGTCGAGCACGCCGGCGAGCGTGTGCTCGTCGCGCCCGGCGAGGCTCGCCTCGAGCTCGAGGTTGCGCCGCGTGGCCGCATCCATCACCAGTGCATCGCCGCGATGCTCGACGGTGAGCGCCTCGATGTGGGGCAGGGCGCTTCGCTGTGTGTCCTTCACGTACTGCAACAGCCCGCCGGCGGCGCGCACCGCCTGGTCGAGCCCATCGCAGCCGAAGCCGGCGAGATCGCGGGTGCCGAACTGGGTGCAGAGCGTGCGTCGCGCCGCGCCCAGCTCGAAGTGCCACGGCGGGCGCTCGCGCACGCCGGCGAGTCCCGGAAATGCCTCGCCGCGACCTTCCTCGACCAGCAGTTCCGCGGGCCGCAGCCGCTCGAGTTCGCCCGCCAACTCGTCCTCGCGTTCGAGTTCCATCACGCCGAAGCGCCCGGCCGAGAGTTCCAGCCAGGCGAGGCCGATGCGCGCCGTGCCATGGCAGACCGCGGCGATCAGGTTGTCGCGCCTTGCCTCCAGCAGCGCCTCGTCGGTGAGCGTGCCGGGCGTGACGATGCGCGTCACCTGGCGCTCGACGGGTCCCTTCGCGAGGCGCGGGTCACCGATCTGCTCGCAGATCGCCACCGACTCGCCCTGGCGCACCAGGCGGGCGAGGTAGCCTTCGGCGGCGTGGTAGGGCACGCCGGCCATCGGGATCGGCTGGCCGCCCGACTGGCCGCGCGCGGTGAGCGTGATGTCGAGGAGCTTTGCGGCGCGGCGCGCGTCCTCCCAGAAAAGCTCGTAGAAGTCTCCCATGCGATAGAAGAGCAGCATGTCGGGGAACTCCGCCTTGATGCGGACGTACTGCGCCATCACCGGCGTGTGGGTGACGTCGGCGGGGAATTCCTCGGTGGGCTGGCTCATATCCGCCCGAATTGTCGCTCATTTCCCGTACCCGGTAGGAGCGGCTTCAGCCGCGATCTCCATCTTGGCCTGGAGCCCCGGCTGTTGCCCGACTCCTGGCGGCGGGACGCTCGCTGCGGCCATCCCTGGCCTGCGCTCGCTCGTCTCGGGCTGGCGCTACGCATCCTGCTCCGCTGGCCCTCTACGCCCGCCGCCAGGAGTCGGGCAACAGCCGGGGCAGCGAGCGACAAAGGGATCGCGGCTGAAGCCGCTCCTACAGTTGTCCCTGCGGCCGCTCGGTGCTACTTGCCGGGGACCGGCGGGCGCCGGCAGAGTGGGGCATGCATGTCCTGCACCTCGAAACCGGGCGGCACGTCTACGGCGGGGCACGCCAGGCGCTGCTGCTGGTGCGCGGGCTCGCGGCGCGCGGCGTGGGGGGCACGCTCGTCTGCACCGCGGGCGGCGCGGTCGCGGTCGAGGCGCGCCGGCTCGGCTTAACGGTGCGCGAACTGCCCCTGCGCGGCGACCTCGACCTCGGCTTTGTCGGCCGCTTCGCCAGCCTTGTTCGTGAACTCGCCCCCGACCTCGTCCACGTCCATAGCCGGCGCGGCGCCGACTGGCTTGGTGGCCGCGGTGCCCGACGCGCCGGCGTGCCGGCGCTGCTCACGCGGCGCGTCGACAGCCCCGAGCCCGCCTGGCTCGCGCGCTGGAAATACCGGCCCTATGCGCGCGTGGTTGCCATCTCGGCGGCCATCCATGCGCAGCTCGTGGCCGCGGGGCTGCCGGTGCAGCGCCTGGCGCTCGTGCGCAGCGCGGTCGACGCGGCGCTCGCCGAGCCCGCCTGGTCCCGGGTGCGGCTGGCGCGCGAGTTCGGGCTCGATCCGCGCGCACCGCTCGCCGGCTGCATCGCCCAACTCATCCCGCGCAAGGGTCACGCGCTGCTGCTCGCCGCCTGGCGCGAGGTCGTCGCCGCCTGCCCCGGGGCGCGGCTGCTGCTCCTCGGCCGCGGACCGAGCGAAGCCGCGCTGCGCCGGCAGATCGCGGCCATGGGCCTCGCCGACTCCGTCGTGCTCGCTGGCTTTCGCCCCGACCTGGCCGATTTCCTTGGCCGCCTCGACGTGGTCGTCCACCCGGCAACCGCCGAGGGCCTCGGCCTGGCCGTGCTCGAGGCGCAGGCCGCCGGGGTGCCGGTGGTGGCGTTCCGGGCCGGCGGGGTGCCGGAGATCGTCGCCGACCAGCGCACCGGCTACCTGGTGCGCAGCGGAGACACGGCGGCCATGGCAATTGCCGTCACGGCGCTGCTTCAGGACGAGGCGCGCCGGCGCGCCATGGGCGAGGCGGCCTGGGCCTGGGTGGCGCGGAAATTCCGCGTCGCCGACATGGTCACCGGCTATTTGACCTTGTACCGGCAAGTCACCGAGACTCCCGTTCCATGACCGAACCCGATGCCGACATCGCCACGCTGGTGCGGCGTATCGCGGCGGCGCTGACCGCCAAGAGCGCCCGCCTCGCTGTGGCCGAGTCCTGCACCGGCGGCTGGCTCGCCAAGGTGCTCACCGACCAGCCGGGCAGCTCGCAGTGGTTCGGCTACGGCTTCGTGACCTACAGCGATGAGGCCAAGCAGGCGATCCTCGGCGTCAGCGGCGAGACGCTCGCGCACCGGGGTGCGGTCAGCGAGGACGTCGCCGAGCAGATGGCGACCGGAGCGCGCCTGGCGAGCGCTGCGGAGATCGCGGTCGCCATCACCGGCATCGCCGGTCCGGACGGTGGCTCGACGGCAAAGCCTACCGGTACCGTGTGCTTCGCCTGGGCCGGCCCGGGCGTGCAGCTGTGCAGTACGACGCGGCGCTTCGACGGCGACCGCGCCGCCGTCCGCCGCCAGAGCGTGGTCGCGGCGCTGGAAGGCGTCCTCGTCCAGCTGACGGTGCCATGAACGGGATGCGGGCCGCGCATGGGCGTGTGCTGCCGCGTTCCGCGCCGTGACCGCCGCCGTCCGGCTGCGCCGCCTATTCTTCGCGCTCTGGCCCGGGGCGGCCACCCGCAAGGCCCTGCACCACGAGACCCGCGCGCTGGTGCGCCACTGCGGTGGCAGGCCGGTGGCAACGGACCAGCTGCACCTGACGCTGCTCTTCCTCGGCAATGTCGCCGACGAGGACGTCGGCGCCGTGACTGCCGCCGCTGGCGCACTCGACTGCCCGTCCTTCACGCTCGCCCTCGATCGCTACGGCTGGTTCGAATCTGCCGCCGTGCTGTGGCTCGGTTGCACGACGCCGCCGCGGGCGCTGCTCGGGCTCGCCGCTGGGCTCGAACGGCAGATCGGCCGCATCACCGGGCATCCACCAGACCCGAAACCTTTCAGGCCGCACGTAACACTCGCGCGCAAGGTGCGGAATCCGCCGCAGTTCCCGCTGCCGCGTCCGGTCGACTGGCCGGTCGGCGATTTCGCCCTCGTCGAATCCGTCACCGCGCCCGAGGGCGCGCGCTACACGGTGCTCGAGACTTTCGCCACGAGCGCCCCCCCGTCGTAGGAGCGGCTTCAGCCGCGATCTTCTTATCGCTCGCAGCCACGGCGGTTGCCCGCCCACCGGTAGCGGGCGTAGAGGGCCAGCGGAGCAGGATGCGTAGCGCCAGCCCGAGACGAGCGAGCGCAGGCCAGGGATGGCCGCAGCGAGCGTCCCGCTGCCGGTGGGCGGGCAACCGCCGTGGCACCAGTCCCCAAAGAAGATCGCGGCTGAAGCCGCTCCAACAGAGGAGGATCGCGGCTGAAGCCGCTCCTACGACGGGTGGGCCAGCGCAAATCCGGATGAAGTAGACGGTTTTGGTGGGTCACCGGGTGAGCCAGTTCTATGGAATAATCGCCCGCATTCCTCAATCACCACACGCGACCGCGCGTCGCTCCGGGACAGCCATGGAAGACAATCGCAAGAAGGCCCTCGCTGCCGCCCTCGGCCAGATCGAACGCCAGTTCGGCAAGGGCTCCGTCATGCGCCTCGGCGATGGCGGCACCGCACGCGACATCGAGGTGGTGCCGACCGGTTCGCTCGGCCTCGACATCGCGCTCGGCGTCGGCGGCCTGCCGCGCGGACGCGTGGTGGAGATCTTCGGGCCGGAGTCCTCGGGCAAGACCACGCTTACGCTGCAGGTCATCGCCGAGTGCCAGAAGAACGGCGGCACCGCCGCGTTCGTCGACGCCGAGCACGCGCTCGACCCGATCTACGCCGAGAAGCTCGGCGTGAACGTCAACGACCTGCTGGTCTCCCAGCCCGATACCGGCGAGCAGGCGCTGGAGATCACCGACCTGCTGGTGCGCTCGGGCGCGGTCGACATCGTCGTGGTCGACTCCGTCGCCGCGCTCACGCCCAAGGCGGAGATCGAGGGCGAGATGGGCGATTCGCACGTCGGCCTGCAGGCACGGCTCATGAGCCAGGCGCTGCGCAAGCTTACGGGCAACATCAAGCGCTCGAACACGATCGTCGTCTTCATCAACCAGATACGCATGAAGATCGGCGTCATGTTCGGCAATCCCGAGACCACCACCGGCGGTAACGCGCTGAAGTTCTACGCCTCCGTGCGGCTCGACATCCGCCGCATCGGCTCGATCAAGAAGGGCGAGGAAGTAATCGGCGCCGAGACCCGCGTCAAGGTGGTGAAGAACAAGGTCGCCCCGCCGTTCAAGAGTGCCGAGTTCGAGATCCTCTACGACCACGGCATCTCGCGCGAGGGCGAGCTGATCGAGCTCGGCGTCAAGCATGGCCTGGTCGCCAAATCCGGCGCCTGGTTCAACTACGGTCGCGAGCGCATCGGCCAGGGCAAGGAGAACGCCCGCGAGTACCTGATCGAGCACAAGGACGTCGCCCGCGAGATCGAGGCGAAGGTCCGCGCCCTGGTGCTGCCGAAGTCCGCCGAGGCCCGCGAGGCCGCGGCCGCTGCGGCCAGCGAAGCCGCCGAGCCGGCCGCCAGCGAGGCCTGAGGGCGCGCCCGGCGTGGCGCAGGTCCAGCGCAGCGCCCGCCAGGCCGCGATGGAGCTGCTCGCCCGGCGCGAGCACTCGCTCGCCGAGCTGCGGGCCAAGCTCGCTGCGCGCGGGTTCGCCGCCGACGAAGTCGAGGACGCGCTGGGGCGCCTCGCCCGCGAAGGCCTCGCCGACGAGGCCCGCTTCTGCGAGGCCTTCATCGCTGCCCGTATCCGCAAGGGGCAGGGACCCATTAGAATCCGCGCCGAGCTTGGCGAGCGCGGCATCGATGGCGCCACCATCGAGGCTGCGCTGGCCGGCACCCACGACTGGCCTGCGCTGGCCCGCGAGGTCCGCGCCCGGCGCTTCGGCGCCGGGCCGCCGCAGGACTACCGCGACCGTGCCCGCCAGTCCCGCTTCCTGGAGTACCGCGGCTTCACCAGCGAGCAGGTTCGCGCCAGCTTCGCCGCCGATGCAGCCACCGACCCATCGTAGGAGCGGCTTCAGCCGCGAATATTTTCATTCAGCAGAATAGTATTCGCGGCTGAAGCCGCTCCTACCGTGGTAATCCGCCGGCAGCTCCAGGACGGCCGGCACGACGACGAACGGAAACCGCGTGAAGACCGAAGACATCCGCCAGCGCTTCCTCGACTACTTCGCCTCGAAGGGCCATCGCATCGTCGCGAGTTCCCCGCTCGTGCCGGGCAACGACCCGACGCTGCTGTTCACAAACGCCGGCATGGTGCAGTTCAAGGACGTGTTCCTCGGCCGCGACCCGCGCGACTACCGACGCGCGGCGAGCTCGCAGCGCTGCGTGCGCGCCGGCGGCAAGCACAACGACCTCGAGAACGTCGGCTACACCGCGCGCCACCACACCTTCTTCGAGATGCTCGGCAACTTCAGCTTCGGCGACTACTTCAAGCGCGAGGCGA
>CAYQAR010000103.1:0-2788 GCA_964415505.1 uncultured Chromatiaceae bacterium
GCCTTGTAGATGATGCCCGAGTAGAAATCGACGTTCGGATAGAGCTTCTTCTCGACGAAGTACGGATCCTGCAGCGCGATTTCCTCGAGCCGCATGGCAACGTCGAGCAGCGGATCCGCCTTGCCGAGCTGGTTCAGCACCTTGTGGGTCATGGTGCGGATGATCTTGGCGCGCGGATCGTAGTTCTTGTAGACGCGATGACCGAAGCCCATCAGGCGGAAGGAGTCGTTCTTGTCCTTGGCGCGGGCGATGAACTGCGGGATGCGGTCGGGCGTACCGATCTGCTCGAGCATCTCCAGCACCGCCTCGTTGGCGCCGCCGTGTGCCGGACCCCAGAGTGCGGCGATGCCAGCGGCGATCGCCGAGTAGGGATTCGCCTGGGAGCTGCCGGCGAGGCGCACGGTCGAGGTGCTGCAGTTCTGCTCGTGATCGGCGTGCAGGATGAACAGCAGGTCGAGCGCCTGGGCCGCCACCGGGTCGATCTCGTAGGGCTGCGCCGGGACGGCGAAGAACATGTGCAGCAGGTTCGAGCCGTAATCGAGGTCGTTGCGCGGGTAGGTGAAAGGCTGTCCGACGGTGTGCTTGTACGCGGCCGCGGCGATCGTCGGCAGCTTGGCGATGATGCGGTGGGCAAAGATGTCGCGGTGTCGCGGATTCATGATGTCAGTCGTGTCGTGGTAGAACGCCGACATCGAACCGACCACGCCAGCCACCATGGCCATCGGGTGCGCGTCGTAGTGAAAGCCGTTGAACAGACGCAGGATGGTCTCGTTGATCATCGTGTGCGTCGTGACGGTATGCGTGAATTCCTCGAGCTGCGCCGCCGTCGGCAGGTCGCCGTGCAGCAGCAGGTAGCACACCTCCATGAAGGAGCTCTTCTCGGCGAGCTGCTCCACGGGATAACCGCGATACATCAGGATGCCCTGATCGCCGTCGATGTAGGTGATCTTGCTCTCGCAGGCAGCCGTCGAGCCGAAGCCGGGATCGTAGGTGAATAGCCCCTGTTCGCCATACAGCGCGCGGATATCGAGGACATCGGGGCCGACGCTGCCGGCGCGAGCCTTGAGCTCGACCTTCTTGCCTGTGGCAGGGTCCATCAGGATGTACGTCTTTGCGCTCATGTGCCTACCCGGCTGTCTGCAAACTGAAGATGCGCGTTGCCACCGGCCCCCCACATGCCGCGGCCCGTGGTGGCGCTGGCGAGCGGGATGCCCTGGATGCTCTCGGACTTGCGGAAACCCAGGCCGGGGCCCGCTGCAGCGGATCACCCGGCGGCTGGCGGCTCATTATAGGTAAGCACTGCCGCGCTGGCCATGCGCGAACGCGCAAAATTCGCCGCGCCACGACTGGTGCGGCAGGTATCGCAGGCGACGGACCGCGCGCCGGCAGGCGCTGCGCAAAGCGGCTCAGGCGCGCTTGTACTTCTTGCGGAACTTGTCGACCCGGCCGCCGGAGTCCACCAGCTTCTGCTTGCCGGTGTAGAACGGGTGGCAGGCCGAGCAGACCTCGATGTGCAGGTCGCCCTGCATGGTCGAACGGGTGACGAACTCGTTGCCGCAGCTGCAGGTCACCTTGATTTCCTGGTACTGCGGATGGATCTCGGGCTTCATCTGGGGATCACTCCGGCCGGCGCTGCCGTGAGCCGAAAAAGGGCGCAGAGAATAGCCATTGGGCAGCTTTACCGCAAGCCGCAGCACCGTGACCCGTTATCCACAAATCGTGTGGATAACTCTGTGGAAGCCGGAACGGGGCAGCCATCAGCGGTGCAGCAGGGCCTGAAAATGTGCCGATTTGGTCAATAAATGACCAAAGCTGTTTTATTTATTAATATCAATGAAATAGCCGTTCTTCTGGAAGCTGGCTGGTATCAGTTCCAGCCTAGCGGCATGAAAATCACGGAAACGTCGTCCGCTGTGCATAAGGACTGCCGTCAGCATCACCGTGACCGGCCTTCTTCCCTCTCTGCGGCGCGCAGCAGATCGCCAAGGATCCGCAGGGCACGACTGCGATGGCTGCGCTCGTTCTTGGCTGCCGGAGCGAGTTCCGCCGCGGTCGATGCCAGGGCCGGGTCCTCGAATACCGGGTCGTAGCCGAAGCCATTGATTCCCCTCGGGGCTCCGGTAATGCGTCCCTCCCAGGCTCCTTCGGCGATCAGTGGCCGCGGGTCGTCGGCGGCACGCACAAAAGCCAGCACACAGCGGAATCGGGCGGTGCGCTGTTCCGGCGGCACGCCGGCGAGTTCGGCCAGCAGGCGGTCGATGTTCTGCGCATCGCTCGCCCCGGGTCCGGCATAACGCGCGGAATACACCCCGGGAGCGCCGCCGAGCGCATCGACCTCCAGCCCCGAGTCGTCGGCGAGCGCCGGCAACCCGGTTGCGGCCGCCGCGTGACGCGCCTTGAGCAGCGCGTTTTCGCCGAAGGTCGCACCGGTTTCCTCGACCGGGGCGACACCGCACTCGGACTGCAACAGGATTTCCCAGCCGGGACCGAGCAGCGCACCGAGTTCGCGCGCCTTGCCGCGGTTGGCGGTGGCGAGGACCAGGCGGCGCACCACGGCGCTTCAGCGCTGCGCGGCGCGCCAGTCGTCGAGCACGCGGCGCTGGACGTCCATGATCCCGGCCGTGCCGGCCGTCGCCAGCGCGAGCATCTGCTCCAGTTCGTCGCGGCGGAATGCGTGGCCCTCGGCGGTGCCCTGCACCTCGATGTAGGCGCCCGCATCGTTCATCACCACGTTCATGTCGGTCTCGGCCTGGCCGTCCTCGGCGTAGTCGAGGTCGAGCACCGGCAC
>CAYQAR010000103.1:2888-7190 GCA_964415505.1 uncultured Chromatiaceae bacterium
GCCTCGCGTGCCGTGCGGCTGTGGGTTGCGCGCGGCAGCATGCCGTACTCGGCGGTGATCCAGCCCTGGTTCTGGCCGCGCAGGAACGACGGCACGCCCGTCTCCACGCTGGCCGTACACAGCACCCGCGTGGCGCCGAACTCGGCCAGCACGGAACCCTCCGCGTGCCGCGTGAAACCCGGCTCGAAGGTGATCCTGCGCAGTTCGTCGGGGCGCCGCCCGCTCGGTCTTGCGATCGTCATCCGAGCCAGCGTAGCGCAGCGGCGGAGGTGTTGTCGCTGTACGGGCCGTTGTTGCGCACCGCGAGCTCGGCCAGACGGCGCAGGCCCTTGTCGAGCGCCTCGCCCGGTTTCCCAAGTCCCGCCACATCGGCGTCCTCGAGACCCGACCAGAACCCGTCCGTGCACACCAGCAGCACGTCGCCCGCCGCGAGCCGGCGGGCCGAGGCGACGCTCATGCCCGGCAGGACGAAGTTGCCACCGAGGCAGCACTCGACGAAGTTGCGCATCGGGTGATCGCTGATCTCCTCCTCGGTGATCAGCCCCTCCTGCAACAGCAGCTCGACATGGCTGTGGTCGCGCGTGCGGTCGAACACCCGCTGCTGGCGCAGGTGATAGATGCGACTGTCACCGACATGCGCGAAGAAGGCCCGGCCGTCCTGCACGAGACAGAGCGCACAGGTCGCCCGCGGACGCGCTTCCATGCGCAGTTCGCCACCGAGCTGTACCAGGTTGTGATGCGCCTTGCCGATGGTCAGGTGCAGGAAGCCCTGCGGATCGAACAGCGGTTGCGTGGTGCGACGGAACGCTTCCACTACGGTCTCGGTCGCAACCGCCGCCGCACGCGCGCCGTCCGCATGCCCGCCCATACCGTCGACGGCGAGCAGCAACGCCGTGCTGGCGCTGTGCGCGACGGCGACCCGGTCCTGATTCTCGTCCCGGTCACCGACCAGGCTCAGCTCGGCAAACTCGACCTGCAAGGGTGGGCTCCCCGGAGGGTGGGCTGTTCGTCTGTCTTTCCAATAGCCTGCAAGAGTGTAAGCTGCGCTGCCATGCGACGCATCTCAAATTCCCGGCGGGAACGACGCCGATGATCAGGAGCATGACCGGTTTCGCGCGCAGCGAGACCGACACCGCGCAGGGCCAGATCCTGTGGGAGCTGCGCTCGGTCAATCACCGTTACCTCGAGGCCCAGATCCGCCTCCCGGACGGCTTTCGTACCATCGAAGCCGAGGCCCGCGCGCTGCTCGGCCGCGGCATTCGCCGCGGCAAGGTCGACGCCATCCTCACCCTGCGTGCCCGCACCGAGCGTCAGCTGCACGCCACGCTCAACCCCGATCTCGCCCGCGAGCTGATCGGCCACGCCCGCACGCTCGCAGCGGCGATCGGCGACACCGCCCCGCTCGACCCGCTCGACCTGCTGCGCTGGCCCGGTGTGCTGCAGGAACAGGAAACGCAGCTCGACACCCTGCACCCGCTCGCGCTCGAAGGCCTCGAGCGCGCAGTAGCCGGACTCGCCGCCAGCCGGCGCAGCGAAGGCGAGCGCATCCACGAGATGCTCGAGGCGCGTTGTGCCGCAATCCTGCTGCATGTGGCAGCCGTACGCGCGCGCCTGCCGCAGGTGCTGCAGGCGATCCGCGACAAGCTCGCCGAGCGCGTGCGCAACCTCGTCGCCAGCGTCGATGCCGACCGGCTCGAACAGGAACTGGTGCTGATCGCGCAGAAACTAGACGTCGCCGAGGAACTCGATCGCCTGCAGGGCCACATCGCCGAGTTCCGCAGCGCTCTCACCCGTACCGACGAAGCTCCCGGCCGGCGTCTCGACTTCCTGCTGCAGGAGTTCAACCGCGAGGCCAACACGCTCGCCTCCAAGTCAGCCGATGCGGAGACGACGCGACACGCGGTGGATCTCAAGGTGCTGATCGAGCAGATGCGCGAGCAGGTGCAGAACGTGGAGTAGGATCCAAGACTGTCTCGCGTTGTCCAGTGAGCATCTGTAGCCAGCTTATTCGCAAAGATAATTTCTCCAAGGGCATCTAGTAGCGTTCTACCGTATCCGCTAGGTTGCGTGTAGCCAGACGTGTAGCCAGAGCCCCTAGCTACACACCTGAGCAACAGTCCCGATCTCTAGCTACACACGGAGACGCAATTACGGGCCTGGGTGCGCTCCGGTAAGCCAATCGCCGGCAAGAGCGACGGCGGCGGGCACACGTTCACACTGTCGCGAGGTGGAACCGCGTCCTGGGTCTTCCGCTATCGCATCGGCGGCCGTCCGCGAGAGCTGACGCTCGGTAACTATCGCGTCCCGTATGGTCGTCTTCGGCGTATGAAGCGTCGAGGCGCACCAACGGAGATCGAATATGACTGCCACAATCCTTCGCCTTCCCGCGGTCAAGGCCCGGACGGGCTTATCGCGATCAACGATCTATCTTCGAATTGGGGAGGGCACCTTCCCGGCGCCGGTTAAGCTCGGCGAGCGAGCTGTCGGTTGGATTCAAGCCGAGGTTGATGCCTGGGTCGCCCAGCGTATCGAGGCGAGCCGACAAGATCGCGCGGCATGACGCACCTCCTGCTCGCGCCGTTACGCGGCGCTGCTGGCGGACGTGCGGCGAAGATTTACTCAGCGAAAACCTCGCGCAGTACGTCAGGCCGTCGCGCTGCGATGGTGAGGAGTGCTCGCGCCGCACCCGTCGGCTGGCGCCGGCCCTGTTCCCATTCCTGCACGGTGCGCGGTGAGACGCCCAGCAGATCGGCGAACCGCTGTTGTGACAGTCCAGACTTGGCGCGCGCGCTGGCAATGGCGGAAACCGGGATACGGTGGACATGGCCCACCTTCCCGGCCTTCATCTCGCGCACCGAGGCCAGAAGCTCCGCGCCAATATCGCGCTTGGCATCACGCGCCCGAAGCGCCGTTTTACTCATCTTCGCCATCAATCGTCTCCCGAATCTTCTTCAGAATGGCCGGCGCGATCGTTTCCTGCGCGCCTTTGGCATAGATCAACAAGAGATAGATCACGCCATCCGCAAGCCGGTTGTAGTGGATGACCCGCACGCCGCCGCGCTTGCCCGTGCCTTCGCGTGCCCACCGGACCTTGCGGCAACCGCCGGACGCCTTGATCACCTTGCCGGCTTCCGGGTGCTCGACGAGCCACGCAACAAATTCGCCGCGTTCCTCTTCCGTCCAGTAATCGGGCCACAACCGGCTGAACGTGGGCGTCTCGATCACCGTGAACACGCGGCAAGAGTACGTCAATGCCGGACATACGTCAATGACGTAGGCATGGGATTATTACGCGCGGCAGGGTCATGAGCGGCGCGCCGTCAGCGCGAAGACGCCGAGCGCCGGCTGCCGGACTATGACTACCTGAAAGGCCCGCTGCCAGAAGTCGCGCGCGATGTTGAGAGTTTGCGACGGAAGCAGGCTCGCGAGGACGGCGGGGCCGCGCTCGACGGCCCGCCTCCGGCTGCAGCGCTGGTCCGTGCCAGCGACGTGGCGCCCGAGCCGGTCCGCTGGCTGTGGCAGGACTGGCTGGCGGGTGACTCGCCACAAGTCCTTGCGGGCGCGCCGGGCACAGGTAAGACCACACTCGCGCTTGCCCTGGCCGCTGCGGTATCGGCGGGCGGACGCTGGCCCGACGGTTCACGCGCGGCGGCAGGTGCAAAACGTGGAGTAGCTCCCGCAAGCTTCCAGAAAAAACGTCGCAAGCTCATGAATTACTGACTGTTTAGGCCGATTTCGTTCACCAACGTCCAGCCCGGGCTGGGTTACATTATCTAGCCCAGCGCCCATTCCCCGGACAGCACTTCGGCTTGCTCCAGCACCAGCCGGGTCGCCTGCTCCTGCTTGTCCGGCGGGTAGCCGTATTTGCGGAGGATCCGTTTCACGATCACGCGGAGCTGGGCCCGAACGTTCTCGCGCATCGTCCAGTCGATGGTGACGTTCTTCTTCACGGTATCGACCAGCTCGCGGGCGATGCCGGCGAGGGTAGGCTCGCCCAGCACCTTGACGGCGCTGTCGTTGACCTCCAGGGCGTCGTAGAACGCGAGTTCGTCTTCGCTGAGTTTCAGCGCCTCGCCGCGGGCGTTGGCGGCGCGCAGGTCCTTGGCAAGCTGGATCAGCTCCTCGATGACCTTGGCCGTTTCGATCGCGCGATTCTGGTAGCGGCGCAGCGAGGCTTCGAGCAGGTCGGCGAAGGAACGCCCCTGCACCACGTTGCGCTTCGCGCGATTCCTGATCTCCCCGCGCAGCAGCTTCTGCAGCAGCTCGACCGCGAGGTTGCGCTGGGGCATGCCGCGCACTTCG
>CAYQAR010000104.1:0-6528 GCA_964415505.1 uncultured Chromatiaceae bacterium
TACCTCAAAACTCTTGCCGCATGAGAAACTCAGCAGAATTTATGCAATAACTGGGCTAAGATTGCGGTATCGAGGGGCTCACGGGAGTGATCATCAATGCAAGTTCTCCCCCAGCATCCAGCGGAAAATCCCGCCCCTGCACCAGAACAGGAACAACAGAATCCGCAGGTTCGGGACAAGGTTTACGCCACCGAGCAGAACGGGATTGCAGACTTCGCCTTCAATGGCAACGTCGCCGCCGTATTCGATGACATGCTGTGCCGTTCGGTGCCCTTCTATACCGAGATCCAGCGCATGGTGATCGAGATGTGCGCCGATTTCGCCCAGCCCGGTACCCGCCTGGTGGATCTGGGTTGTTCGACGGGCGCGACGCTGGCCGCTCTCGACCGTGTCGTGCAGTCAGGAGTGCAGTTCCTCGGTATCGACAACAGTCAGGACATGCTCACACGAGCCGCGACACGGCTCGGCGAACTCTCGCCGGGGCGTGAGCTGGAGCTGAGCGCCACCGACCTGAACTCCGGAGTGGCCTTCGACAATGCCAGTGTGGCGCTTCTCGTGCTTACTCTGCAGTTTGTTCGGCCGCTGCGTCGTGCGCAGCTGATGGCCGATATTCATCGCGGACTCAACGAGCAGGGTGCACTGATCCTGGTCGAGAAGGTGCTCGGTGAAGATTCGATGTTCAACCGGCTTTTCATCAAGTACTACTACGACCTGAAGCGCCGCCACGGCTACAGCGACCTCGAAATCGCGCAGAAACGCGAAGCTCTGGAAAACGTGCTGGTGCCCTACAAGCTCCTCGAAAACCGGGAGTTGCTGCTGCAGACGGGTTTCCGATATGTCGACGTTTTCTTCAAGTGGTACAACTTCTGTGGAATAGTGGCGGTAAAGTGATCGTCCAGGCCGGCCAGTTTTTCTTTCGTGTTCGTAATTTCCTATTCCCGCTGGCGCTCCTGCTGGTATTCGTGCCGGGCCCGCCGCTCCTGCAGTCACCGCTGGCAGCCGCGCTGCTGGGTCTGGGCGTGGCGCTCGCCGGACAGGTAATACGCATCGGCACCATCGGCCTCGACTACATCATCCGTGGCGGGCGTCAGCGGCAGGTGTATGCCGAAAAACTGATCACCAGTGGCATATATGCCCACTCACGCAATCCGATGTACGTCGGCAATATGCTGATCATCACAGGCGTCTGCATCACCTCCAACTCATGGGGCTGCATCGGCACAGCTGTGCCACTGTTTCTGATGGCATACCGTGCAATCACCGGTGCCGAAGAGAGTTATCTGGGTGCACAGTTCGGGCCTGCATACGAGCGCTATTGCCGGGACGTGCCCCGCTTCCTGCCCCGGTTATCCGGGTTGGCCGCCACGTTGCGCAACTCGAAGTTTCGCTGGCAGCGCGTGCTCGCCAAGGAATACGGCACGATGGTCGGCTGGCCCCTGCGCTGGGAGCTGGTCCTGCTGTGGAGCATCGCACGCGATGAGGGTTTCACAGCGATTTCCTCGACACTCCCGCTCCCGTTGTTCGGCGTGATGACAGGAGGATTGATCACGTTCTACCTGGTCGTGCGCACCCTCAAAAAGCGTCGCCGACTGGCTGTCGACTGAGGAAAGGCGGCTTTCCAGCCCCGACGCACTGCCGGCGCTTCCGCCCCGATCGCTCAGAAACAGATCCGGATACGGGTGCCGCGGCCCTCTCGGGACTCGACATCGACGGCCCAGCCCAGGTGGTCACAGATGCGTCTGACCAGGGCGAGACCAAGCCCGGAACCACGGCTGTTGCTGCCGCGATAGCCGCGCTCGAAAATCCGCGACATATCGTTTCCCGGGATGCCAGGTCCATCGTCGCTGACGGTGAGCGTGCGTCCCTCGAGGTGGACATCGACGCCGCCGCTCGCGTGCTCAACCGCGTTGCCGACGAGATTGCCGACCACGGAAGTCACCATACCGTGCGGTGCAAATACCGCGTCGGGAATGAGGACGGTCAGACGCAGATCGAGCGCACGCCCGTCGGCCAGATCACGATAACTTTGCACGACATCCTCCAGAATCTGGCCGATATCACACAGCTGCCGCTCGGCAACCTCGGGTTGACGGGCCAGAAACAGCATGGCACTGCTCAGTTCGCGCATGTGTTCCGCAGCACGCTCGATGCGCTGCAGGCGCAGACGCTGGTCTGTGGACAGGGTCGCGTCGCTCAGCATGAGCTGCACGGCACTCAGGATCGTCGCCAGCGGCGTACGCAGCTCGTGACTGACATCGCCCGTGAACGCCTGCTCCCTCATCACGAAGGCGTCGAGTTGCTCGAGGTATGCATCGAACGCGCCGGCAATCATGGCAACTTCGCGATCCGCACCGACCCTGCCGATCCGCACCCCGCGCTCGCCCGGGCCCAGCCGGGAGACCCTCTGTGCCAGATCGAACATCGGCCCGAGCACGATACGCGCCACCGCCAAGGCCGCGACACCGGCAAGCATCACCGCGAGGATCAGGCCGACGATACCGCTCTGGACAACCTCGGCTTCGTGGTGTTCCAGCGCATCGATGTTCTGCGTCAGATATAACCTGGTGGTTCCGACATCCTGCCGCAGAACATAGTAGGTGTCGTCGCCGGCCGTGACATCCTCGTGCATCCCCTGACCCAACGGACCCAGCCAGCGGGGCAGATCGGCAGAGTCCGGACTATCGGCGACAAAACCCCGCAATGCCGAGGAGTGGGGCGGCGGAGTTGCGTGATCAAGCGTATAGGCGGCTGCGAATTCCGCCATGCGATCGCGCAATGCACCTTCGACCAGCGTGACTTCAAGCGCCTCGATGAACTGCCAGATCGTGACCGCCGATGCGCTAACGGCGATCAACAGGACGATCAGAATGCCACCGAACAGCCGGGCGCGCAGCCCAACGGGCTTATACATCGTCAGGGGCAAGGCGATAACCGATGCCATGGACCGTGTGCAGGAGTCTGTGCACTTCGCCCCGGTCCATTTCGTTGCGCAACGCGTGAATGTGCCCTCGCAGAGCGGCATCGCTATCGGGCGGATGTTCACCCCAGAGAAGATGTTCCAGATCCGCCCGGGACACCAGGGCGGGCGCCGCACGCATCAGTTTTTCGAGAATGCGCGCACCGGACGGAGTGATCTGCAGCTGCCGGCCGGCCCGCCGCGCGACCATGCTGCGGGGATCGTATTCGAGATCCCCGACGCGCAGCGTGGATACCGCCTGGCCGTGACTGCGCCGGATGACAGCCTTGAGCCGCGCATGCAGCTCCGGGAGCGAAAACGGCTTGGTCACGTAATCATCGGCTCCGCAATCGAAGCCGTGCAGACGGTCGCGCTCCGTGTCACGGGCGGTAAGGATCAGCACGGGGATCGGATTGAGCGCCTTCTCACGCAGACTTTGCAACAGCTCGATGCCGTCCATGCCGGGAAGATTCAGGTCGAGCAGGATGGCGTCATAACGCTCAGTCACCGCCAGATGCAGGCCATTGAGGCCATTGGCGGCGTAGTCGGTGACACAGCCGAGCTGCTCGAGGTAGTCCACCACGTTCGCCGCCAGATCGCGGCTGTCTTCGATCAGCAGGATTTTCATATTGTCGGCGACCCGGGCACGCCCGGCCTGGGCACGTGGCTGAACTTGAAGCGGGTTTACCGGGTTCAGCTTAGACATAGTCGTGTTAGACGTTCGTTTGCCCGAAAATCAACTGCGGGCTTACGAATCCAGAACGTTCCGCCAACAAACGCCAACGGGCGGGTATCCAGCATGTGGCGGCATGATCACCCCCGCCAAGCGGACCGTACCGGGCTGGGTGCGGACGGTCCCCCTGTGGGAAACGACGCCGGAGAGCCTGGCTTTCCTCGCGTCGGCCTACATGGTGGTTTTCTGCAATTCGAGATTCTGGGCGGTAACCGTCCACGCCGTCCACCCAGGCCCCGCCATCGAACTTGCCTTCTTCGCCAGCCTGCCGCTGACGCTTGCCGCACTTTATTTCCTGCTCCTGCTGCTCTTGCCGCATCGCGCCCTCAAGCCGTCGCTGGTCATACTGTTCTGCATCAATGCGGTGGTGCTCTATTTCATCGACACTTATCACATCTACATCGACCGCAGCATGCTGCGCAACGCGCTGCAGACCGACTGGCGGGAGGCCCGTGAGCTTTTCGATGACCGCATGACGGTCTACGTACTGCTGTTTGCGGTTCTGCCGTCTGCAGCGCTGCGCCTGGTCCGCCTGCGGACGGGTTCCATGCGGCAGGTGCTGGCACGCAAGTTCGTGCTGCTCATGACGACAAGCCTCGTCGTCGCGGGAGTAGTGACCGGACTGTCGCACCAATACATGTTCTTTGCGCGGGAACACCGCGACCTGCAGTTCCTCGTGGTGCCGGCCAACTACCTCTCCGCTGCCGTCTCCCTGTACCGCCATGCTCATCACGACCCGGCGAGCCCCGAAACCCGCATTCCGATCGGTCCCGATGCGAGACCGGGTCCGTCATGGCAGATTGGTGACAAGCCGCTGCTGCTGGTCCTGGTGATCGGAGAGACGGCGCGCGCCGAGGCGTTCTCGCTGAACGGCTACTCCAGGGACACTAATCCGGAACTGAGCAGGTACCGGATTTTCAATTTTCCCAACGTGCATTCCTGCGCCACGAGCACGGCCGAATCTCTGCCCTGCATGTTCCGGCCTTTCGGCCGGAATGGTCCCGACACCGATGATCTGCACCGGTACGAATCGCTGCTGAACGTCGTTGAGCGCGCCGGAGTCGGCGTACTCTGGCTCGACAACAATTCGGGATGCAAGGGTGTCTGCGCGGGAGTGGAAGCGCGGTCGGTTACGGGCACCGGTGATGCCGCGCTTTGCGATGCCGGAAACTGTTATGACGAGTTGTTGCTGCGGGATCTGGGACAGGTGCTTGCGGGCCCCCGCCAGACCCGGGTGGTTGTCCTGCACCAGCAGGGCAGCCATGGACCGGCCTATTTCCGCCGCTATCCGACCGCGTTTCAGAAGTTCAGCCCGGACTGCCGCAACGACACGCTGCTCGGATGCAGCAATGGGGAAATCCGCAATGCCTACGACAACACCATTCTTTACACCGACTACGTGCTCGCCCGGCTGATCGACAAGCTCCAGGCGGTGTCGAACGACTACGACACGGCCATGCTGTACGTCTCGGACCACGGGGAATCGTTGGGCGAGAACGGCCTGTATCTGCACGGACTGCCCTACCTCATCGCGCCGGACACGCAGACTCACGTGCCCATGGTGTTCTGGATGTCGGATGCGTACAGCGTGCGTTCACGCCTCGACGGCGCCTGTCTGGCGCACGCTACCTTCGCAGCCTATTCCCACGACAACCTGTTCGCCTCGGTACTCGGCCTGCTGGATATCGAGACATCTGCCTACGAACGCCGCCAGGACGTCTTTGCGCCCTGCAAGCGCGATCCGGGAGTAGGCACCGCCGATATGCGGCCCTCTGCAGTCCACAAAGATGGCACGGACACGCCGCGGACTTCGGTGGGCATCGGACAAGCAGCAGCCTTGCAGGCCGGATGACCTGCAGCCGGCCTGTGTCCGCATCAGATCCGCGTCCGGCCTGACCGGCGCCACCTTCGCATCACGGATCCGAAACCACTCCGGTGGCCGATGTGGTCGCGGCACGATAACATCGGCCGGGGCAGACTTGGGGATCGTCATGCCAAGCGCGGCAGGGACGCTATACTCACAGGATCGTCGGTCCTGCCTGCGGAGTGCATCATGACTTCATCGTCGATCGTGCTGGCCGTCGAGGAATTCACCACGCCCAATCCGGTGACGGCGCAGGAGGACTCCGGGATTGACGAGCTCAAGGCGCTGATGCGTGAACATGGCATCCGCCACCTGCCGATCGTGCGTGGCGACAAGGTGGTCGGGGTGGTCAGCGAGCGCGACCTCAAGGTGCTGGCCGCGCTGGAGCCGGAACGACAGTCGCTGATTCGTGCCGCCGATCTGATGTCACCCGATCCGGTGAGTGTGCGCCTCAACGACCGGCTCGACGACGTGGCGTTCCGGATGTCGGAGCGCAAGATCGGCAGCGTGATCGTGCTCGACAGGGCCGGGAAGTTTTACGGGATCTTTACTGCCACCGACGCCCTCAATGCCCTGATCGAGGTGATTCGCGGTACGCCCGCATGACCGCTGCGCGGCGCGGCATGGCCTGACGCGTGCCAGGAGGGGGCGTTAGTTGGAGCCTGGCATCTCGCTCATTCTGATCATCCTGCTGCCGTTCGTGGGCAGCCTGTGCGCCGCGTTCCTGCCGTCGAATGCCCGTAATGCCGAAGCCTGGCTCGCTGGCCTCGTGGCGCTCGCCTGTGCTGCGCTCACCCTCGCTCAGTATGGCAACGTGGCGGACGGCGTCGTCCTGCGGACCGTGGTGCCGTGGCTGCCGCAGTCCGGGCTCGACTTCAGCCTGCGCATGGACGGTTTTGCCTGGCTCTTCGCGCTGCTCATTTCGTTCATGGGCGCACTGGTCGTCATCTACGCGCGCTACTACCTGTCGCCACA
>CAYQAR010000105.1:0-6278 GCA_964415505.1 uncultured Chromatiaceae bacterium
GACGCCTTCCGCAAGGCGCTGGCGCGCTTCTACCGCGAGTACCGCGGCAAGCGCGCGGGCTTCGCCGACCTGCGCACCGTGTTCGAGGCCGTCGGCGGGCGCGACCTCGACCGCTTCTTCACCGAGTGGGTGGACCGGGCGGGTGCGGCCGACCTCGTCGTCGCCGACGTCACCGTGAAAAAGACCGGTACCGGCTACAGCGTCGGCGGCGTGCTGCGCCAGCGCCAGGGCGAGCCGTTCGCGCTCGAGGTGCCGGTGGTCGTCGCCACCGCGGCCGGCCCCGTGTCGGCGACCGTGGGAAGCAGCGCCGCCACCACCCGCTTCAGCATCGACACCGCCGCGCAGCCGCTGAGCGTCGCCGTCGATCCGGACTTCGATGTCTTCCGCATCCTCGACCCGCGCGAGACCGCGCCGAGCATCGGCCAGATCCTCGGCGCGCCGCGCGTCACCGCGGTGCTGCCGTCGTCACCGGCCGGCGAGGCCGAGGCCTGGCGGCGCATGCTCGCCGCCTGGCAGGGCCCAGTGAGCGAGTTGACGATCGTCACCGACAAGGACCTGAAGGAACTGCCGGCTGACCGCAGCGTGTGGCTCCTCGGCCGCGGCAACCGGCTCGCGGCGCAGCTGTTCGCGGGCGACCCGTCGCTCGGCCTGGCCGTCAGTGCCACGGGCGTGGCGGTCGGCGGACGCGAACTGCCGTTCGCCGGCCACTCGCACGTGCTGACACGCCGCCACCCGACGGATGCGAAGCTCGCGGTCGGCTGGATCACCGCCGACCCGCCGGCAGCCATCGCCGGCCTCGGCCGCAAGCTCCCCCACTACGGCAAGTACTCCTGGCTCGCCTTCGCCGGCGAGGAACCGGCCAACGTCGCCAAGGGCGAGTGGCGCGCCGCCGACTCACCGCTGCTGGTGAACCTGCAGCCGGCCGGCACGCCTATCGTACTGCCCGAATCCGCACGCCGGCGCGCACTCGCCGAGCCGCCGCCGGTGTTCTCCACCGCGGCGCTGAAAAACCACGTCGACTGGCTCGCTGCGCCGGAGCGCGACGGGCGCGGCTTCGGCACGCCCGGCCTCGATGCGGCCGCCGAATACATCCGCGGGCAGTTCGCCGCCGCCGGGCTCGCCCCCGGCGCCGAAGCAGGCGGCTGGTTCCAGGAATTCACCGCCGTCGGCGGTCCGGACAAGAAGGAAACGACACTGCGCAACGTCGTCGGCGTCGTGCGCGGCACCGACCCGCGCTTCGCCGGCGAGGCCGCGCTCGTCACCGCCCACTACGACCACCTCGGCTACGGCTGGCCGGACGCGCGCGCCGACTCGATCGGCAAGATCCACCCCGGCGCCGACGACAACGCGAGCGGCGTGGCGGTGATGATCGAGGTCGCGAAACAGGTGGCTGCCCGCCCGCCGCCGCGCACCGTGGTGTTCGTCGCTTTCACCGGCGAAGAGTCGGGTCTCCTCGGCTCGCGTCACTACGTGAAGCACCCCACGCCCGTGCCGCTCGCTGGCATCCTCGGCGACCTCAACCTCGACACCGTCGGCAACCTCGGCGACGGGCCGCTGTCGATCCTCGCCACCGAGAGCGCACGCGAGTGGCCGTTCGTGTTCAGCGGCATCACCGCCGTCACCGGCGTGCCCACGAAGAGCGTCGTCGGCGCGAGCGTGTCCTCCGACCAGCAGGCGTTCATCGACGCCGGCATCCCCGGCGTGCAGCTCTTCGCCCGCGCCACGCTCGACTACCACCGCCCCACCGACACGGCCGACAAGGTCGACGCGGAAGGCATGGCCAAAGTCGCCGCCGTCGTCGCCGAGGCCGTCGGCTACCTCGCCTCGACCGAGAAGCGCCTCACCGTCACCGGCAGCGGTGTGGGCAGCGGCGTGCCGCCGCCGGCCGCGTCCGGCGACCGGCGCAAGGTGTCGCTCGGCGCCATCCCCGACTTCGCCTTCCAGGGACCCGGCCTGCGCCTCGACGGCGTCGTCCCCGGCTCCCCCGCCGCCAAGGCCGGCATGAAGCCCGGCGATATCCTGCTCAGCCTCGGCGGTGACGCCGTCACCGGCCTCGCCGGCTTCAACGAAGTCCTGCGCAAGCACCAGCCCGGCGACCGCGTCAAACTCGAGTGGACCCGCGACGGCACCCCCGCCAGCGCCGAAGCCGAGCTGACGACGCGGTGACGACATGGCCATGATCCCGAACTCCAGACGCGGCCCAGCACCGCTTGGCAGCCGGGGCCTGCGAACCAAGCGAGTATCGGGGAGCGACTTCGCAGGCCCCGGCTGTCAGGCCGGTCGACCACGCCGATAACAACCATGCCCGACAACGCAACCATCGCCGCCCCGCTCGCCCGCGCCGAGCGCATCCCCGCCCTCGACATCGCCCGCGGCATCGCCGTCCTCGGCGTGCTCATCCTCAACATCTGGGCCTTCGCCGGCCCGCAGGACTTCTTCGACTACCCGCGCGCCATCGCCGATCGCGCCGGCGCCCCCGTCGCCACCTGGGCCGTGGTCCACACGCTCTTCGAAGGCAGCCAGCGTACGCTGCTCTCGCTCCTCTTCGGCGCCGGGGCGCTCCTCATCCTGCAGCGCCTCACCGCGCGCGTGGACGCGGCCACGGCAAGGCGCGTGTACCTACGCCGCACCGGGCTCCTCGTCGCGCTCGGCCTCGTCAACGCCTACCTCTTCCTGTGGCCGGCCGACATCCTCTTCGTCTACGGCCTGGCGGGCCTCGCGCTCTACCCGCTGCATCGGCTCGGTACGAAGACACTCGTCGTCATCATCGCGCTCGCGATCGCGGTGCCCTTCGGACTGCGCCTCGCGGACGTCGCCAAGCTGCGCACGCTCGAAGCCGCGGCCGCTGCGGTCACGGCGCGCACCGCCGCCGGACAACCGCCCGATGCCGCCGGCGCAGAGGCGCTCGCGGCCTGGCAGGCGAAACTCGACAAGGCGCGGCCCAGCGCCAGCGACCCGAAGCTCGCCGGGGAAATCAGGGTCATGCAATCGGGCACGCTGCCCGAGATCGCGCGCCGGCAGGCGGTGTCGAGCCTGATCCTGCAGACCATCGTCACGGTGAAGTGGTGGTTCCTCGATGCGCTGGCGATGATGCTGGTCGGCCTGCTGATCTGCCGGCACGGCCTGCTGACGCGGCCGCAGCCGCCGCGCGTGCACCGCCTGCTCATGGCCGCGGGCTTCGGCATCGGCCTGCCGCTCGCGCTCTGGCAGACCGCCACACTGCTCGCCACGGACTTCCACCCGGTCGCCAGCGTGGTCACCAAGTACAGCTACGACCTGCGCCGCATGGCGATGATGGCCGGCTACCTTGGCCTGATCCTCGCCTTCTGCCACTCCGCCGCCGGGCTCGCCGCGAAGCGCGCACTCGCCGCCACCGGGCGCATGGCGCTCACCAACTACCTCGCCCAGTCGATCGTCTGCGGCCTGCTCTTTTACGGCTTCGGGCTTGGCCTCTACGGGCGCGTCACCGGCTACCAGCTCTACGGCATCGTCGCCCTCGTGTGGGCGCTCGAGATCGCCTGGAGCGTCGCCTGGCTCGCCCGCTTCCAGATCGGTCCGTTCGAATGGCTGTGGCGCTCGGCGACCTACGGCCAGCGCCAGCCGTGGCATGATCGACAACAGGCGCGTGCCGCCCCAGTCCCGCATGGAGATACCCGCAATGAACAAGCGTCCTGATTCCCGGCTGCCGGCCCTCGCGGCCTGCCTGGCCCTCGTCCCCGCCGTCGCCGGCGCCGCCGGCCAGGCCGTGCTGCACATGGAGCTTGGCGATCCGGCGCGGCGCGGGCGCGAAGTGAAGGTGGTCCTCGACGGCATCACCGACACCGCCACCGGCGAGCTGGTCACGCCGCAGCAGATGGCGCAGCGGCTCGCCGGCACCGGCATCCTCTTCATCGGCGAGAACCACACCAACCAGGAATTCCACGACGTGCAGATGCGCACCATCCGCGCGCTGCACGAGGCCGGCCGCGAGGTGCTGATCGGGCTCGAGATGTTCCCGTACACCGAGCAGGCCGTGCTCGACAACTGGATCGCCGGCCGCTATACCGAGCCCGGTTTCGTCGAACTCGGCCGCTGGTACGAGAACTGGGGCTACCACTGGAACTACTACCGCAACATCTTCCTCTACGCCCGCGACCAGGGCCTGCCCATGTACGCGATCAACAGCCCGCGCGAGCTGGTCAAGGCCGTGCGCGAGAAGGGCTTCGCCAGCCTCACGCCCGAGGAAGCCGCGCACCTGCCGCCGCAGCTCGCCCCCGAGAGCGCCGAGCACGAGCGCATGTACCGCGCCTTCTTCGACAAGGACGACGCGCTGCACATGAACGAGCAGATGCTGGCGGGCCTCTACCGCGCGCAGACCATGTGGGACGCGACCATGGGCTGGAACGCACTCAAGGCGCTCGAGGCCCACGGCGGCAAGGACGCCATCATGGTGGTGCTGATCGGCGCCGGCCACGTCACCTTCGGCCTCGGTTCCGAGCGGCAGATCGACCCGCACTACGCCGGGCGCATCGCCTCGCTCGTCCCGGTGACGATCAAGGACGAGGAAGGCGTGCCCGTGAAGCAGGTGCGCGCCTCCTACGCGAGCTTCGTGTGGGGGCTGCCCGAGGAGATCGAGACCGTCTACCCGTCGATCGGCTTCTCGCTGATGGGCAGGCTCGGCAAGGAGCCCGGCCAGATCATCCAGGTCAGCAAGCACTCCGTCGCCGAGCGCGCTGGCCTGAAGGTCGGCGACGTGCTCCTCGCCCTCGACGGCACCCCGCTCACCTCGGACAACGCCGTGCGCAAGCTGATGTCCACCTACCGCTGGGGCGACAGCGCCACCGCGCGCATCCGCCGCGACGGCCGCGAGATGGACCTCGTCGTGCCGATCCGGAGAGCGGTGGCGAAGTGAGGCGCGCTGTGGGAGGGGCGCAAGCCCCGACTTTCCGATCAACCTGGTGCCACGGCTGTTGCCCGGCCGTCGGTGGCGGGACGCTCGCTGCGGCCATCCCTGGCCTGCGCTCGCTCGTCTCGGGCGGGCGCTACGCGTCCTGCTCCGCTGGCCCTCTCCGCCCGCCACCGACGGCCGGGCAACAGCCGCCTGCGGGCATGTGAATGCAGGTCGCGACTGGCGTCGCTCCCACAGGCACGGGGGACGTGTTCTTCTGTAGGAGGGGCGCCAGCCCCGACCGGTGCCGGGGCCGCGACTGGCGTCGCTCCCACAGGTCGCGGGATGCACCAAAAAGAAACCCCGCCGAAGCGGGGTTTCTCTCGACTCTTGTCGACTGACTTCGCGAATCAGGCTGCCTTGCGGCGGCGACTGAAGCGACCGGCTGCGAGCACTGCCGGGGCGAGGAGCCAGGCAGTGGCGGGCAGCGGGATCGGGGCCTCGGCGACGCTGAACGTCAGGTAGTTGACGCCGGCGGCGAAGAGGTCAGCGTTGTTGGAGACGATGAGCTGTCCACCCGGACCGGTGTAGGAGACCACTTCGTACATCAGGAAGGCGCCGTCGCCGGCATCGCAGCCACCGCCGCCGGCCGTGTTCGCCAGCGAGCGCGGGTTGCCCGTGGCCGCGTCGTCGCCGCCGAGGGTGCGGTGCACGCAGTTGGCATCGCCGCCGACGTTGTAGGCCATCGAGCTTTCGTAGGTGAAATTGCCGCCCGTGCCGACGTTGGCACAGCCATTGGCGCCGACACCGGCAAGGAACGTGCCCTCGCCGCAGGCGTAGGATGCCGCCAATGTGGTGTTGTTGACGGTGTCGATCCGCAGGTCGGTGACCTTGTCACCGATCACCATCGGACCCATGGACTGGCTGCTGATGGACGAGGCGGAGTTGAACGTACCCGTCATCGACAGCACGCCCGTCGCCGGGTCCCAGTCCCACACCGCAGTGGATGGCGTGATGCCCGCTGCCGCCATGCCGGCATTGGCCGGGTTGATGCAGTTCGTGTACTGCGCGTAGTTGGAACATCCGTCCCACCGCAGCACGCTCGGCTGGCCGGTGCCGGCGCCGCTGCGCTGGTTGTGGGCGAGGAGCGTCAGCGAGATGGCACTGGCCTGGCCCGAAAGGGCGAGCAGTGCGACGGCAATGATGGTTCTTTTCACGTGATGGTCCCCCGAATCCTTCTTGATGTTGGTTGGCTGGTCGTTGGTTCCGCATCGTCGCGCGGATTTTCTGTTGAGACCGAGTTTACGCCGCCGGGCGGGCGGTGCAAGCGGGCATTGACATAATGGCGGAGGAAATTACGGGGTTCGGCTGAAGCTCCGGTACCTGGAAGAGTCGCGGAAGAGTCGCGGGG
>CAYQAR010000106.1:0-6204 GCA_964415505.1 uncultured Chromatiaceae bacterium
GCGTCCTCGTTCTATACCGGGCAGGCCAGCATCACCTTTTCCTCGAACTGCATCGCCAACAACCAGGCGACCGTCACGCCGAACCCGCAGACCACCAGCACCGGCGCGGCGACCGTGACCTACGCGGCGACCGGCTGCTCGGGCACGGACGTGATCACGGCGACCACCACGGTCGAGGGCAATACCTATACCGCCACCGGGTCGGTGACGGTGGCCTCGGCGGCCGTGGGCTCGATCCAGTTCATCTCGGCCACGCCGACCAAGATCGGGCTGCAGGGCACCGGCGGCGTCGGTCTCCCGGAGACCTCGACGGTCATCTTCAGGGTCGTCGATGCGACCGGCGGCCCGGTACCCGGCGCCGACGTAGCCTTCGCCCTCGACACCAGCGTCGGCGGCATCACCCGCACGCCGGCGACGGCGGTCAGCGGGGCCGATGGCAACGTGCAGACGGTGGTCAAGTCGGGCACCGTGGCGACCTCGGTGCGGGTCACGGCGACCGTCACCAGTGTCGTGCCGAACATCTCGACGCAGTCGAGCCAGCTGGTCGTCACCACCGGCCTGCCGGACCAGGACAGCTTCTCGCTGGCTGTCGCCTGCCAGAACGTCGAGGCGTTCGACGTCGATGGTGTGACCAACGCGGTCACGGTGCGGCTGTCGGACCGTTTCAACAACCCGGTTCCGAACGGCACGGCCGTGACACTCAATGCCGAAGGCGGCAACGTCGCCGGCAGCTGCGTCACGACGACCACGGCCAGCGAGTCAGGCGTCTGCACGGTCAACTGGATCAGCTCCAACCCGCGTCCGCTCGACGGGCGCGCCACGATCGTCGCCACCGCGATCGGCGAGGAAACGTTCACGGACGTCAACGGCAACGGTGTCTTCGACGACCCCGACGGCTTCCCCGTACCGGCCGTGAACCGCGTCGGCGATCTCGTCGAGGCGTTCCGCGACGACAACGAGAATGGCGTGCACGATTCCGGCGAGTTCTTCTTCGACTTCGACCAGGATTCGACCTACGGCACCGGCGACGGGGACTTCAACGGCCTGCTGTGCCAGGACACCACCGGACGCTGCGGTACGTCGGACAAGACGGGCATCAGCGCGAGCAACATCATCATCATGTCGGGCAGCGGCGCCGTCATCACGAACAATCGTGGCGGTGTGGTGAATGCGCCTGACACGGTGACGTTCATGATCAGCGACGCCCGCGGCCAGCCGATGCCGGCCGGCACCACGGTCAAGGTTACGGTGACCAACGGCAAGCTGGTCGGTCCGACGAGCTACACGCAGCCCTGTACCTCGTACAACGGGGCGTGGAGTTTTCCGTTCACGGTCGACAAGGATACCAACACCACTACGACCGGCCTGATGTTCGTCGAGGTCGAGACCCCGCGCGGGATCGTGACGTCGACCAGCATCACGGTCAACGACCCGTAGGCAGTTCCCCGGGGACGGGGCCGGCCGCGAGGCCGGCCCCGTTTTCGCTGAAGCGTTGAACCGATGGCGTTCGCGGCTTCAGCCGCGATTCATCAGCCGCGATCCGTCGCCCGGCCCCGCGTTACAATTCCCCCATGCAGGGCCATGACAGCATCTTCCTCGTCGGGCCGATGGGTGCCGGCAAGTCCGCGGTCGGGCGCAAGCTCGCCGAGGAGCTGCAGATGCAGTTCGTCGACAGCGACGAGGTCATCGAGCAACGCACCGGCGTCGACATCCCCTACATCTTCGAACGGGAGGGGGAGCACGGCTTTCGTGTGCGGGAACGGCATGCGATCGACGAGCTGACGCAACTGTCGCATACCGTCCTCGCCACCGGTGGCGGCGCCATACAGGACTCTGCGAACCGCGAGCACCTCGCCGGTCGCGGGCGGGTCGTGTACCTGCACGCCAGCGTCGACCAGCAGCTCAAGCGCACCCGTAGCGGGCGCGAACGACCGATGCTCAGGGGCGGCGAGCCGCGCGAGATCCTCGAGGCCCTCATGGCGGTGCGTGATCCGCAGTACCGGGAGATTGCCGACGTCGTGGTCGAGACCGACGGGCGCCGCGTCACGGCCGTGACGCGCGAGATCCGCCGGCGCCTGGATGCGCTTGAACGCCCATGATGACGATCACCGTCGACCTCGGTGCACGCAGCTACCCGATCTACATCGGCAGCGGGCTGCTCGGCCACGCCGGCCTGCTCGATGCACACCTGCGCGGGCGCGACGCGCTGATCGTCACCAACACGACGGTCGGACCGCTGTACCTCGGCCGCCTGCGCGGCATGATCGTGCGTGGTCGCGTCTCCACGGTCGAACTTCCGGACGGTGAGGAGCACAAGACGCTCGCGACCACGGCTGTGATCCTCGACGCGCTGGTCCAGCATCGGCTCGGCCGTGACGGCGTGGTCCTCGCTCTCGGCGGCGGCGTCGTGGGCGACATGGCCGGCTTTGCCGCGGCGATCTACCAGCGCGGCATCGATTTCATCCAGGTGCCGACCACGCTGCTCGCCCAGGTCGACTCGGCGGTCGGCGGCAAGACGGGGATCAACCATCCCGGTGGCAAGAACCTGGTCGGCGCCTTTCACCAGCCGCTCTGCGTGCTTAGCGATTCCGAGACGCTGCACACGCTGCCGGACCGCGAGCTGTCGGCCGGCCTCGCAGAGGCGATCAAGTGCGGCATCATCGCCGACGCACAATTCTTCGGCTGGTGCGAGGCGCACGCCGCGGCGCTGCTGGCGCGCGATGCCGGCGCACTCAACCACGTCATCCGCCGCGCCTGCGAGGTGAAGGCCGAGGTCGTGGCGGGCGACGAGCGCGAGCATGGCCGGCGTGCCCTGCTCAACCTCGGCCATACCTTCGGCCATGCCATCGAGGTCTGCGCGGGCTACGGCACGCTGCTGCACGGTGAGGCGGTCGGCGCCGGCATGGCCATGGCAGCACGCTTTTCGCAGCGGCTGGGCTGGCTGACTGCAGCCGAAACGGCGCGCATCGTGGCGCTGCTAGCGGCGCTGCGCCTGCCGGGCAGGCCGCCGCGGGTCGAAGTCGAGCCGTTTCTCGCCGCCATGGCCATCGACAAGAAAGTGCTCGGCGGGCAGCTGCGCCTCGTCCTGCCGCGCACCATCGGTCACGCCGTCGTCACCGCCGAGTTCCCGCCGGCGGACCTGCGCGCCTTCGTCCGCGCCGAACTGGCCGTCTGAGCCGGTCGGCGATCGCCTGCGCGCTGGCCCCATGGAAACCAGGCGACCGGCTCCGCAGCTCCACCCGGCGGCAGCGTGCGAGTGGACCAGTCGCGGCCGGCGCCACCCGGAACCCGCACACGCCTACCGCGGAGCCTTCCAGCGCGACCGCGACCGGGTGCTGCACTCGAGTGCCTTCCGGCGCCTGGTGTACAAGACCCAGGTCTTCATCAACCACGAGGGTGACCTCTATCGCACGCGTCTCACGCACTCGCTCGAAGTGGCGCAGGTCGCGCGCACCGTCGCCGCCAGCCTCGGCATCGACGAGGTGCTGACCGAGGCCATCTGCCTCGCCCACGATCTCGGCCACACGCCGTTCGGCCACGCCGGCCAGGACGCGCTCGACCACTGCATGAAGCGCTGGGGTGGCTTCGAGCACAATCTGCAATCGTTGCGTGTGGTCGATGAACTCGAGGAGCGCTACGCACAATTTCCCGGGCTGAATCTGACCTACGAGACCCGCGAAGGCATCCTCAAGCACTGCTCGAAACGCCACGCCCGTGACCTCGGTGATCTCGGCGAGCGGTTCCTGCGGCGGCGCCAGCCAGGGCTGGAGGCGCAGCTTGCCAACGTTGCCGACGAGATTGCCTGGAGCCATCACGACCTCGACGATGGCCTGCGCGCCGGGCTCATCACGGTGGAAGAGCTCGCCGAGGTGCGCCTGTTCCGCGATCACGACCGCGCGGCTCGCGGCAGCCGTACACGCCCTGGTCGCCGCGTGCGCATCCACGCCGCGGTGCGGGCGATGCTCGATCACGTGGTCACCGATCTCATCGAGACCAGCCGGGAGCGCCTGGAACGGTCCGGCCTGGTCTCCATCGAGGCGGTGCGCGCCCAGGCCCGTCCGCTGATCGGGTTGAGCCCATCGGTTGCCGCGGCTCACCAGCAACTCAAGGTGTTCCTGCGCCAGCGGCTGTACCGCCACGAGCGCGTGCTCGCCCGCAATCGGCGGGCCCAGGCGCTGCTGCAGGCGCTGTTCGAGTGCTTCATGAACGACGTGCGTGCGATGCCGCGGGACCACGCCGAGCGCGCTCTGGCGTGGGACCGTGATCACGGGGACAGCGGCCGCGCCCGCGCCGTGGCCGACTACGTCGCGGGGATGACGGATCGCTATGCGGCCGCCGCCTACCGCCGCCTCGTCGACCCGGGCCTGGACTGGTAGAAACCGGTTACAGTAGCGCCCCCGGGCGAGCGCCCGGCGTCGACCGAGGACGTACGCATGCCCGACTCCAGGACCATCGACCGACGTGACCGCCTGATCTTCGCCATGGACGTGGCCGATCCTGCGGCCGCGCGCGCGCTCGTCGAGCGTCTTGGCGACACCGTGCGCTTCTACAAGCTCGGTCTCGAGATGATGATGTCGGGCGGCTATTTCGAGCTGATCGACTGGATGGTCGCGCGCGACAAGCAGGTATTCGCCGACCTCAAGTTCTTCGATGTGCCGGCGACCGTCGGTGCTGCCGTGCGCCAGCTGTCGAGCCGCGGCGTGACGTTCGCGACCGTGCACGGCAACCAGAGCATCATGGAGGCCGCCGCCAGCGCCAAGGGCGACGTGAAGATCCTCGCCGTCACGGTCCTCACCAGCCTCGATCGCGGCGATCTCGATGACCTCGGCTTCGCCTGCGAGGTGGAGAAGCTGGTGATCTCCCGCGCGCGCCGCGCCTTCGAGGCCGGTTGCGACGGGGTGGTGGCCTCGGGCCTGGAGTTGCCGGCGATCCGCAAGGCTGTCGACGGTCGCCTGCTGGTGGTGACACCGGGTATCCGGCCCGTGGACAACCGGCCGGTGGACGATCAGAAGCGCGTAGTCACCGTCGAGCAGGCATTCCGCGATGGCGCGGACTATATCGTCGTCGGTCGCCCGATCCGCGACGCGGCCGACCCGCGCGCCGCCGCCGCGGCGATCCAGTCCACCATCGCCGGCCTGTTTCCGGCCTAGAAACGGCCTCAGCCGCGATTGTTTCCGCCCTTTGTCCTGGTAACAGAACAGGAGACCAGACCATGATTCTGCTCACGGGTGCCACCGGCAAGACCGGCGGCGAAACGGCAAAAGCGCTGGCGGCGCGCGGTGTGAAGGCCCGCGCCCTGGTGCGTGACCCGGCGAAGGCCGGCGCCCTGCAGGCCGCGGGCATCGAGATCGCTGTTGGCGACGTCAGCGATGCCGCCAGCGTGCGGCGCGCACTCGCGGGCGTGGAGCGGCTGCTGGTCTTGCTGCCGAACAGCCAGCGACAGGTCGAGCTCGAGAAACAGCTCGTGGACCTGGCCCGGGAGACCGGTGTGCGTCACATCGTGAAGATGTCGTCCATGGAAGCGGTGGCCGAGGCCCGCACGCCGATCCCGCAGGGGCACTGGGCCGTCGAGGAGTACATCCGCGCGTCGGGTCTTGCCTGGACCATGGTCAAGCCGAACTTCTTCATGCAGAACTTCCTCGCTAGCGCGAAGTCGATCCGCGAGAACGGTTCCTTTTCGCTGCCGATGGGCAACGGCACGACGGCGATGGCCGATGCACGTGACATCGGTGCCGTCACGGCCGAGGTGCTCGCCGGCCGCGGTCACGAAGGCCGCAGCTATGAGATCACCGGCCCGGAACTCCTCACCTTTCACCAGGTCGCGGAGCGTTTCACCGCGGTCCTGGGGCGACCGGTCCGCTACATCCCGGCCGACCCGGCCGCCTACCTCGAGATACTCAAGCGTGTGCTGAACGAGTGGCACGCCACAGCGGTTTCCGGGCTGTTCCGCGAGATCGCCGAAGGCGTGACGCCGCACCTCACGGACACCTTCCGCCGCCTGGTCGGTCGCGAGCCGATCGCACTCGCGCAGTTCATCAGCGACCACACCGCCGTATTCCGCTGACCCAACACCGTAGGAGCGGCTTCAGCCGCGACCGCGCCGCAAAATCGCCGTAGGAGCGGCTTCAGCCGCGACCTCGGTTTGGGCGTGGCGCCACGGCTGTTGCCGGACCGACGGCGGCGGGACGCTCGCTCCGGCCATCC
>CAYQAR010000107.1:0-6173 GCA_964415505.1 uncultured Chromatiaceae bacterium
GCGAGGGTGGACGCACCGTGGGCGCCGGCGTGGTCGCCAAGATCATCGAGTAAGAGAATAGGCCAGTAGCTCAATTGGCAGAGCGTCGGTCTCCAAAACCGAAGGTTGGGGGTTCGAGACCCTCCTGGCCTGCCAGAGCATCGCACGGGAACGGTAGCAGGCGGAATGAACACGAACGCTGAGGCAGGTCCGGGAGCACTGGACACGGTCAAGCTCGTCGCTGCCGTGGCGGTCCTGCTCAGCGGTATCGTGGCCTATTACTGGTTTGCCGACGCCTCGATCGTCTGGCGCGTGCTCGGCATGGTGGCGGGCCTCGCGGCGGGCCTGGCGATCGCCTTCCAGAGCGCGCAGGGGCGGCAGGTCTGGGAATTCATCCAGGGCTCCCAGGTCGAGATCCGCAAGGTGGTCTGGCCCGGCCGGCAGGAGACGCTGAACACGACGCTGATGGTGTTCGCGTTCGCGGTTGTGCTGGCGATATTTTTCTTTCTCGTGGATCTGGCGCTCCTCGAGATCACGCAGTTCCTGACGGGTCAGGGAGGCTAGGCATGGCGCTCAGGTGGTACGTGGTGCATGCCTATTCGAACTTCGAGAACAAGGTGAAGACCTCGCTCGAGGAGCGGATCAAGCTCAAGGGCCTGCAGGACAAGTTCGGCAAGATCATGGTGCCGACCGAGGAAGTCGTGGAGATGCGGGAAGGGCAGAAGCGCCGCAGCGAGCGCAAGTTCTTCCCTGGTTACGTGCTGGTGCAGATGGAACTCGACGAGGAGACCTGGCACCTCGTCAAGGAAGTGCCCAAGGTGCTCGGCTTCATCGGTGGCTCGAGCGACCGGCCGGCACCGATCACCGACCAGGAGGCCGACTTCATCCTGCAGCGGGTCGAGGAAGGCGTCGACAAGCCCCGGCCGAAGGTGCTGTTCGAGCCTGGCGAGGTCGTACGCGTCATCGATGGGCCGTTCAACGACTTCAGCGGCGTCGTCGAGAACGTGAACTACGACAAGAACAAGCTGCGCGTTGCCGTGCAGATCCTCGGACGCTCCACCCCGGTGGAGCTCGATTTCAGCCAGGTCGAGAAGGGCTGAGCAGTCATTGATGGCGGTGGGCCCGCAAACGGGTCAGCGCCGGACAGGAAACCGAAATGGCCAAGAAAGTCGAGAAGTACATCAAGCTGCAGGTCGCGGCCGCCCAGGCCAACCCGAGTCCGCCGGTCGGCCCGGCGCTCGGCCAGGCCGGCGTCAACATCATGGAGTTCTGCAAGGCCTTCAATGCCCAGACGCAGGGCATGGAACCCGGCACGCCGATCCCCGTGATCATCACGGTCTACAATGACCGCAGCTTCACCTTCGTTACCAAGACGCCCCCCGCGTCGATCCTGCTGCGCAAGGCGGCGAAGATCGAGAAGGGCAGCGGCGTGCCGAACAAGAACAAGGTCGGCAAGGTCACCCGCGCCCAGGTCGAGGAAATCGCCCGCACGAAGATGCCCGACCTGACCGCGGCGGATATGGATGCGGCGGTGCGAACCATCGCCGGCAGCGCCCGCAGCATGGGCGTCGACGTGGAAGGAATCTGACGCCATGGCAAGCGAGACCAAGCGCATCAAGCGACACCACGAGCGCGTCAAGCGGACCGAATTGCGCCCGCTCGACGCAGCTCTCGGGCTGGTCAAGGAAATGGCCAGCACCAAGTTCCGCGAGTCGGTCGACATTGCGATCAACCTCGGCATCGACGCATCCAAGTCGGACCAGGCGGTACGTGGTTCGACAGTATTGCCGCATGGCACCGGCAAGCAGGTGCGGGTTGCGGTCTTCGCCCAGGGTGACAACGCCGCCAAGGCGAGCGCCGCTGGCGCCGACGTCGTTGGTTTCGAGGATCTCGCCGAGCGCATGAAGGGTGGAGAGGTCAATTTCGATACCGTGATTGCCACGCCCGATGCCATGCGCATCGTCGGCCAGCTCGGCCGTGTCCTTGGCCCGCGCGGCCTGATGCCGAACCCGAAGGTCGGCACGGTGACGGCCGACGTGACGACAGCCGTGCACAACGCCAAGTCCGGACAGGTGCGCTATCGCACCGACAAGGCCGGAATCGTGCATTGTCCGATCGGCAAGGCCGACTTCGAGATCAAGGCGCTGCGCGAGAACCTGATGGCGTTGCTCGCGGATATCCGCAAGGCACGCCCGGCCCATGCGAAGGGTCAGTACCTGAAACGGCTGACCGTTTCCTCGACCATGGGACCTGGTGTCGGCATCGACCAGGCCAGCATCGAGGGCGAGCAGGCCTGAGTGTTGCTCCCTGCGGGCAGGGAGAAGATAGAGAAATCGGGCACGCGGCGGCTGGAAGCCGGCGCGGGCACGTGGAGATGGCGGCCACCGGTGGTGGTCGTCGCGTCGAAGACCGCCGGCGACCTGATCCGCACCGCGGGTCGGGACTTAATGGACCAGCTTGTCGGTCCGCCAGCGCAGACGGTGCAAGCCGAGTCAGATCTTTCTGGTGAGGTCGCCGTCGTCAGCCATCCGTCGTGGATGGTGCGGCCAGGCAGGCCAGGGATGGCAGGCCGGGTCGTGTGGAGAGACTGCCAGGAGGAAACATGGGCCTAAAGCTGGACGACAAGAAGGCGCTGGTCGAGGAGGTCAACGTCGTGGCCTCGACGGCGCAGTCGGCCGTGGCCGCGCACTACCGCGGACTTACCGTCTCGCAGATGACGAGCCTGCGCGCGCGCGCGCGCAAGCAGGGCGTCTACATGCGGGTCGTGAAGAACACGCTGGCCCGCAAGGCGGTGGAGGGCACGGACTTCGCGTGCCTGAGCGATTCGCTGAAGGGGCCCACGGTTCTCGCGTTCTCGCGCGAGGAGCCGGGGGCTGCTGCGCGGGTCGTGCGCGATTTCGCCAAGGAGAACGAGAAGCTCGTCGCGGTGGCGGTTGCCATCGGCGGGCAGCTCTACCCCGCGAGCGATATCGGCCGCGTCGCGAGCCTGCCGACGTTGGACGAGGCGCGCGCCAAGCTGCTGGGCCTGCTGCAGGCCCCGATGTCGCAGTTCGTGCGCACTCTCGCCGAGCCCCAGGCCAAGCTCGCCCGCCTACTCGCGGCCTACCGCGACAAGCAGGGCGCAGCCTGACGGGGTGCATCCCAAGAAACTGATTCGGTTCCGGATACATTCAGGAGAAATCACATGTCCGTTTCACGCCAGGAAATCAAGGAAGCTCTGGGCAAGATGCCCGTCATGGAACTCGTCGGGCTGATCAAGGAGCTCGAGGAGGAGTGGGGTGTGTCGGCTGCTGCGCCGGTGGCCGTTGCCGCCGCGGCCGGTGGCGCCGCCGCTGCTGCACCGGTTGAGGAGAAGACCGAGTTCACCGTGACGATGACTGCCTTCGGCGAGAACAAGGTCGGAGTCATCAAGGCGATCCGCACCATCACCGGTCTTGGCCTCAAGGAAGCGAAGGACCTGGTCGAGGGCGTGCCGTCGGTCGTCAAGGAGGGAATCTCCAAGGACGACGCGGCGAAGATCAAGAAAGATCTGGAAGACGCAGGCGCAAAGGTCGAGGTCAAGTAGCCGCGAGGCTCCGGGCCGGGCGCATTGCGCGATCAGATCCAGATCCGACGTTCCCTGCGCGTCTTTGCCGACGCAGCGGCCGGTGGCCTGTGCCACCGGCCCGCGTCCGTCTCCGTTCTGCGGGCCCGTGATGCGGGCCGACTGAAGCATTTCTAGAGGTGCTGTGACATGGCGTACTCCTTCACCGAGAAGAAGCGGATCCGCAAGGACTTCGGCAAGCGGCCCAGCATCCTGGACGTGCCGTACCTGCTGTCGATCCAGCTCGACTCCTACCGGCATTTCCTGCAGGAGAGTGCCGACCCGGACCATCGCCAGGACCTCGGCCTGCACGCTGCCTTCAAGAGCGTGTTTCCGATCGTCAGCTACTCCGGGAACGCTTCGCTCGAGTACATCAACTACCGGCTGGGCGAGCCCGTCTTCGACGTCAAGGAATGCCAGCTCCGCGGATTGACCTATGCCGCACCACTGCGTGTGCAGGTGCGCCTGGTCATCTTCGACCGCGAGGCGAGCGGGGCGCGCAAGGCCGTCAAGGAGGTGCGCGAGCAGGAGGTGTATCTCGGCGAGATGCCGCTGATGACAGACCACGGCACCTTCGTCATCAACGGCACCGAGCGTGTGATCGTTTCGCAGTTGCACCGCTCACCCGGGGTCTTCTACGACCACGACAAGGGCAAGACCCACTCCTCCGGCAAGCTGCTGTTCTCGGCCCGGGTGATCCCATACCGCGGCTCCTGGCTGGATTTCGAGTTCGATCCCAAGGACTGCGTATTTGCCCGCATCGACCGGCGCCGCAAGCTGCCGGTGAGCATCATCCTGCGGGCGCTCGGTTACACGAACCAGGAGATGCTCGACATCTTCTTCGAGAAGGTCGATTTCTACCTCTCGAAGAAAGAGATCAAGATGGGTCTCGTCGCGCAGCGCCTCAAGGGCGAGACCGCGGCGTTCGACATAAAGGCTGGCACGCGCGTGATCGTCGAGGAAGGCAAGCGCGTCACCGCCCGGCACGTCATGGAGCTCGACAAGGCCGGCGCGAAGTCTCTCGTCGTCCCGGCTGACTACCTGCACGGCAAGATTCTCGCGCATGACGTGGTCGACAAGTCGACCGGAGAACTGCTCGCCCGTGCCAATGACGAGCTGACCGGTGACCTGCTGCAGCGACTGATCGACAAGGGTATCGACCAGGTGCAGGCGCTTTACGTCAACGACCTGGACCATGGTCCCTACATCTCCAACACGCTGCGCATCGACACCACCAACAGCCGGCTCGAGGCACTGGTGGAGATCTACCGCATGATGCGCCCCGGCGAGCCGCCGACCAAGGACGCCGCCGAAAACCTGTTTGCGAACCTGTTTTTCAACCTCGAGCGCTACGACCTCTCGCCAGTCGGCCGGATGAAGTTCAACCGGCGGGTCGGCCGCGAAGAAATCACGGGTTCCGGTGTGCTGAGCAAGGAGGACATCATCGACGTCCTCAAGGCACTCATGGAGATCCGTAACGGTCGCGGTGAAGTCGACGACATCGACCACCTTGGCAACCGGCGCGTGCGTTGTGTCGGCGAGATGGCGGAGAACGCCTTCCGCGTCGGCCTGGTGCGTGTCGAGCGTGCGGTCAAGGAGCGGTTGACGCTTGCCGAGTCCGAGGGGCTCATGCCTCAGGAGTTGATAAACGCCAAGCCCGTGGCAGCGGCGGTCAAGGAGTTCTTCGGATCGAGCCAGCTGTCGCAGTTCATGGACCAGAACAATCCGCTCTCCGAGGTCACGCACAAGCGTCGCGTCTCGGCACTGGGGCCCGGTGGCCTGACTCGTGAGCGGGCCGGATTCGAGGTCCGCGACGTGCACCCGACGCACTACGGGCGGGTGTGCCCGATCGAGACGCCGGAAGGCCCGAACATCGGTCTCATCAACTCACTGTCGGTCTACGCTCGAACCAACGAGTACGGCTTCCTCGAGACGCCGTACCGCAAGGTTCACGACGGGCGGGTGACCGAGGACATCGAGTACCTCTCGGCGATCGAGGAGGGCCAGTACGTTATCGCCCAGGCCAATGCCTCGCTCAGCCCGAAGGGCGAGTTCATGGATGAACTGGTCTCGGTGCGCCACCAGAACGAGTTCACGATCATGCCGCGTGAGCAGATCCAGTACATGGACATCTCGCCACGCCAGATCGTCTCGGTCGCTGCCGCGCTCATTCCGTTCCTCGAACACGACGACGCTAACCGCGCGCTGATGGGCTCGAACATGCAGCGCCAGGCGGTGCCGACGCTCAAGTCGGAAACCCCGCTGGTCGGCACCGGCATGGAGCGCCCGGTGGCCATCGATTCGGGTGTGACCGTCGTCGCCAAGCGCGGCGGCGTTGTCGACCTGGTGGACGCTTCCCGCATCGTGGTGCGCGTCAACGACGAGGAGACGCGCGCCGGCGAGCCGGGTGTCGATATCTACAACCTGACCAAGTACACCCGTTCCAACCAGAACACCTGCATCAACCAGCGCCCGCTGGTCAATGCGGGTGACGTGATTGCCCGCGGCGACGTGCTCGCGGACGGTGCCTCGACCAGCCTCGGCGAGCTTGCGCTGGGCCAGAACCTGCTGGTCGCGTTCATGCCGTGGAACGGCTACAACTTCGAGGACT
>CAYQAR010000108.1:0-5818 GCA_964415505.1 uncultured Chromatiaceae bacterium
GCCTCAGGCACGGGCCGCTTTTTTTTGGTTTTTGCAGGAGCGGCGCCAGCCGCGACCGTCGGGGCTTGTGCCCCTTACAGCAGAACACCTCCCCCGGCCCCGTAGGAGCGGCTTCAGCCGCGACTCCGCAGCGCCTGAGCGCCCGGAGGCGGGGGAGCTAAACCAAGCGAGTATCGGGGAGCGACTTTGGCTCCCCCGCCGCAAGGGCGCCTGCCGTCGCAGGAAAATCGCGGCTGAAGCCGCTCCTACGGGGAGAATGCCGGGTCGGGGCTGGCGCCCCTCCCACAGAAGAACACTTCTTCCCAGCCCTACACGAGCGACGCGACGCTAGAACTGCCAGGTGAAGCCGAGCGACGGCAGCACCGGCAGGTATTCGACGTCCTGGACCTCGAGCTGGTTCGCGCCGATGTCGTCGTTGATCTCGTACTCGACGCAGCAGGCATTGCGCCGGTTGGTGAGGTTCGTGACCTCCAGGAAGACAGTGAGCGAGTCGCCGCCCTCGAAGCGGAAGTGCCGCGCGAGGCGCCCGTCGAGCGCGAAGTAATCCTCCAGGCGTTCGGCGTTGCGCGGACCGGTCGCGGCCACCGACGGATCACCGAACGTCGCCAGCGTCGCCGCCGTGGTGGGCCAGCCGCTGTGCCAGGCGGCAGCGAGGCTCAGTTCCCAGGCATTGCGACGCCAGAGGAACCCGGCGCCGAACGCGTCCGGCTGGTCCCAGGCGCGAGGGATATCCTCGCCCGCCACGCTGTCCTTCACGCGTGCGTGGCTATACGTCGCCCACCAGCCGAACGGGGCGGCGGGGTCGCTCCTCAGCATGAACTCGATGCCCTCGGCGAGCGCGCTGTCCGGCGCGATGCGGATGCGGTCGGGCTTGAGCTCCGGCAGCAGCACGAGGGTGTGCAGCAGGTTCTCGAAGCGCGGCCGCAGGCGGTCGTAGTCCTTGCGGTAGGCTTCGACCCGCGCGGTCAGCCCGCCGGCGAAGCGGTGCTCGATGCCCGCGATCAGGTGCCCGGCGCGCTGCGCCGGCTGGAACTCCGTGATGCCATCGGGCACCTGCAGCTCGTCGATCGCCTGCAGCTGCAGGTAGCGGCCCCAGCTCGCGCGCAGTTGCGTGCGCTCGCCGAGAGCGTAGCGCAGCGCGATGCGCGGACTGAGCCGGCTTCCGTGGTCCGGCGTCAGCGTCTCACGTTCCCAGCGCACGCCGGCCTCCGCCACCAGGGCTTTGGCGAGGTCGTAGCGCAGGCTCGCGTAGGCGCCGTACTCCCGGCCTCCCGGGTGGAGGTCGAACGCGCGCTGCACGGTCTGTTCGGTCGGTGCGCCCGGCGTGTCGAACAGCACCTCGAACGCGACGTCCTGGCGGTACCGGTAGCGAGCCCTGGAATGGCGCCAGTCGGCGCCGATTCCGAGCAGCGCGCGCGTGCCGAGCGGCACGGACCAGTCGGCCTGCAGCGAGTTCACCGTGCCTTCCCGCGCATCACGCAGCTCGCCGATCGATACACCCGGCTGGTCCACGGTGCCCGCGCGGTCGCTGTCGAGCGACGCATGCGCGGCGATCAAGGTGCCGGTCACGCCGTCGCGCGCGTAGTCGAGGCGCAGCCACGCGTAGCCGTCGCGATAGTCGGCGGAGGCGACCTCCTCGTCGTCCCTGTCGCGCAGGTCGATGTCGTCGTCGAAGAGCAGGAAGTTGCCCGCCAGCGCCCAGTTCTCCCCGAGTCGCCAGCCGAGGTGGCCGTGCAGCTCCGTGTACGCCGGGCTGCCGTACTCCGGGCCGAGCCAGTTGAACCACAGGTCGAGATTGCTCCGCCGGGCCGAGACGAGCCACTCGCCGTCGCCGCCCGCCAGCCCGCCCGAGGCGAGCAGCGCGGCGTTGAGGAAGCTCACCGACAGCTCGCGGTAAGGCTGCTCGGCCGGGCGCAGCGGCGCGATGTCGATGACGCCGCTCATCCGGGCGCCGTACTGCGCGGGGTAGCCGCCGGTGGACACGTCCATGCGGCTCACCAGGCCCGGGTCGATCGAGCTGAAGACGCTCTGGAAGTCCTTGAGGTGATACGGATCGTAGAGGCGCACGCCGTCGAAGCGCACGAGCGTCTCCTCCGGCTCGCCGCCGCGGATGCTGGCCTTCGCCGAGACTTCCACGGACGCCGTGCCGGGCAACCGGGTCACCGGGCGCAGCGCGTCGTCGCCGAGTCCAGGCAGCGCCTCGATGTCCGTCCCCGCCAGCGCGGTGAACGACGGTGCCGGCGCCTCGCCCAGGCGGTACTGGCTGGTGCTGACGATGATTTCGTCCGGGACGGCGAGCGCGCGCGTGTCGACCTCCAGCCCGAGGCTCGTCGTGCGGCCGCCCGCGACGCGCGCCACGTATTCCCCGACCGGCTCGACTTCGGCGTCGGCGATGCGCAGCGCATAACGCCCTGGCGCGAGCGCGGTGAATGCGAAGCGGCCGGTTCCGTCGCTCACGGCCAGCGGGCCCGCGTCGCCAAGCCGCACCGCGACGCCGGCGACAGGCGCCCCACCGCGGTGACGGATACGGCCGACGATCCGGCCATCGCGCGTCGTGTTGGCCCGTACGAGCAACACCGTCCCCCCCGGGCCGGGCGCGAGCGCGAGGCCGTGCGGCGCCACGATCCCGGCGAGCACGCTGCGCGGGTCGCCGGACGCGGGCGCCGCCAGCACGGTCATGCCGGGTTTGACGAGATCGCTGCTGTAGAGGACGGGCAGGCCGCGGGCCGCAAGCCGCGCGATGGCCGCTTCGAGTTCGAGGCCGATGAGGTCGTCGGCGCCGGCAGCGACGGCCGGACCGAGGCAACACCAAGCCACGAGCGCGTGCAGCGTGCGCGACATCGGCTCCCCTGCGGCGCCGGGCCGCCTCACGGCCCCGCGGCGTCGGCGATCCTGGAATCGATGAGGATTGTACCGTCGGCCAGCACCTCGAAACCGAGGTCGGTCGTGGCGAGCGTCGCGGCGAGCGCGTCCATGGGCGGCAGGTGCCGGATCGTGCCGTGCAGGCGCGTGGTCGAGGCGAGCCGCTCGACGTCAGGGCTCGCGAAGCGCAGCGGCCGGCCGGTCTCGCGCACCACCCAGTCGAGCAGCGTGCGCACCGGCTCACCGTCGATGTCAGGGGCGGGTGCCACGACCTCGACCCAGCCCCAATACGGGTCGCGCGGCGGGAACCCGCGCTTCTGCCAGGGGCCGTCGCCGGCAATCACGATCTCCTCGCCCGTCCGCCCGTCGGTCTGCACCTCCCCATGGCTCAGCCGCACGCGCCCGTCGCGCACCCGCAGGCGCAGTTCCTCCCCGCGGCTCGACACCTCGAACTGCGTGCCGATGTCGCGCGCCGTGCCGTGCGCCGTGACGATCGCAAGCCCAGTGCCCGCACGGCCGGCGGTGTCCACATATACGAGACCCTCGCGCAGGACGACGCGGTCGACAGCCTCGACCTCAACCTCGGTGTCGGCCGCGAGGCGCAGCGACGTCCCGTTGGCGAGCAACAGGCCCGCCTTGCTGTGCGCGCGCGAGCGCAGGCGGCTGCCTGCCGTGATCGGTGCGGCATCCCCGCGCAGCGGGCGCCACGCCGCCGTGCGCGAGGGCGCATGGTCGATGGCGCCGATGGCGCGCTCGAGTTGCGCCACCGTGGCCGCCGGCGTGGTTGGCCGGTTGCTGTAGAGCGCGACCGCGGCCGCCGCGGCGAGGACTCCGGCGGCCGCCCGCAGGACCCACAGGCGACGTCGGCGCCGCGCGAGCTTCGCCCCGAGCGCGGCGGTCGCGACGCCGAGCGTCCGCTCATATGCTGCGGCCGGCGGTGCGGGCCGGCGCCCGGCGGCGCGGACCAGCTCGCCGACGAGGTCCGGCGGGGTGGCAGTGGGGGGAGTACCCCTGGCGTGTTCATCGGTCATGTATCGTCACCTGTCCTCAGTCGGGCTGCGGGCGTCGCAACAGCTCGGTGATGCTGGCGACGTCGCCGATCACCGTGCGGAACGCCTCGCGCGAGCGCGTGAGCAGGGACTCCGCCGCCTTCTCGCCCACGCCGAGCCGTGCGGCGATCTCGGCGACCGACAGCCCGTCCACATACTTCCACTCGAGCGCCTGGCCGTAGCGTTCCGGCAGGCTGTCCACCGTGACCTGCACGAGGTGCGCAAGCTCGCCGCGCCAGTGGAGGAGCTCCGGCTGTTCGGCGGCCGGAGCCGCGAGCGAATCGAGCAGCGCCCGGATACCCGGTTCGTCGTCGAGCGGCACGACCGCGCGGTCGTCGCGGTTGCGGGCGCGGCACCAGTCGATCAGCGTGTTGCGGCAGATCTGGCAGAACCAGGTGTAGAGCGCGGCCTCGCCGCGGTAGCCGTCGAGCCGCTCGATCGCCTTGCAGAAAGTGAGCTGCACGACATCCTCGGCGGCATCGTGGTCGCCGCCGAGGCGCACGAGGGCGAAGCGGTACAGCCGCGGGAAGTAGCCGTCGAACAAGCGGCGGAACGCGGCCTGGTCGCCGGCCAGTATCCGGCGCACCAGGTCACGATCCGATTCCGCGGTCTCGTGCATCGACGGCCGTTCCTGCCGAAACCCCGGCCTATCCTGGGCCGTTCCGCCGGCCTAGTCGATGATCTCGACCAGTTCCACCCGCGACCCGGTGTCGGGGTGGACTTCGAGGATCGGGCCGACGCCCGGCAGGTAGTACTTGTTCTCGAGTACGTCCGGGCTGAGCGGCGTGAATTCCTCGGTGACGAGGCAGGTGCCCGCGCAGCTCGCCGCCGGCACCGTGGCCGAGCCCGTCAGGCTGACCACGCGCGCGGCATCCTCGGCGTTGCCGAGGTCGAACTCCTGGCGGTAGACCTCGCCGACCACGGGCGCGGCCTTCATGATGATGCCCGGGCGCGCGCCGTCGACATCGGCCTCGAACGAGCCCTCGGTGTCCACCGGGAAGCCGTCGACGTACTCGGCCGTGGCTTCGCCGCAATACCAGACGTTGCCGTGCACGTCCTGGGCGAACCAGTCGAGCGTGTCCTCCTCCAGTTCCCCGCCCACGAATACCTGGTCGCGCACGACCCGGCAGGGCACGTCATCGACGATCCTCGTCTCCCTCGTCACCTCCACGCGCACTTCCTCGTCCCCGCCGCGGTAGACGAGCGTCCGGCCGGCGATGAGCGGGAAGTACGGGTTCGGCGCCACGCTGCCGCCGATGTCGTCCGGATGCACGAAGTCCTCCGGCTCGAACTCGGGATCGTAGGGTGCCTCACCGAGCTCGCCGCAGAGATCGGCGCGGGCGCGCTTCTGCGCGCGGCACTCGGCGCGGCCTTCCCCGAGCGTCTCGCGGGCGTCGGCGATGCACTCCGCACGCTCGTCCGACTCGCTCTCGTTCCTGCACTTGCCGACGCCGATCCAGTAGTCGTCGAGAGCCTCGTACAGGCAGGCCGCCGATGCCGCCTTGATGGTGGCCGTGCAGGCGCGGGGATTGCCGTGGTCCGCCGCGGCCGGCTGCATCATCGCAACGCCGGCGAGCGCGAGCGCCAGGGCGGCCGCTGTCAGGAGCTTGTTCATGGATTTTCCCTCCCGTCGTATCGAGACACGCGGGGCGGCAACGGCCGACCCCGTGCACCTGAGACGATCCGGCGGGGAAATTCCTTCGCGGTGGTGCCGCTGCCGGTGACCGGCGGGCTGCTCGCCATCGGCCTGGCCGCGCTCGCCGGCCGCGTGAGGCAACGCGCGGCGGGCTGACCGGGACGACGGCGGTTCGGGTGGCGCAGGCTCCGTCAGCTTGCTGTCAGTCCGCCGCGGCGACGCTGATGGCCGCGCGGATCGAATTGGCGATGAAGCAGTTGCGGTGCGCCGA
>CAYQAR010000109.1:0-5625 GCA_964415505.1 uncultured Chromatiaceae bacterium
GGGCAAAGAACCTGTTCGACGACGACACGCCGCTCGACATCCTGCGCTTCTTCGACCGCCGCTACGAAACACTGCCGTCGTTCCCCCAACAAGGCGCCAACCCGAGCAGAATCCCGCGCGGTTTCGCGATCCCGTTGCCCCGCGGGCGTGAGGTCGGCGCGACGCTGACATACCGTTTCTGAGGGTGGAGCCGCACCTGACTCCGTCTTTTGCAACGCGGTAGGCATAACCCCTTATAGCTGTAGCGCAATCTCCGCGCATACTTGGCAATGCGTTGAAAACAGGCTGGAATGTTGTAGCGTTTCAGCAACATGTACAGGGAGACGAATGTGAATGACGCAACAAAAGCGGGGCGCCGCCACGCCTCGCCGCTGACCGTTGTCAGCGCCGGTGTCGTGCTGGCAGTCGTTGCGACCGGCAGCACGGCCGAGACCTTGACCGACCAGATCGCCACCTCGATCAAGGAAAGCACCGTCAACCTCGGCTTTCGCTACCGCTTCGAAGCCGTCGACGACGAGGCTTTCGACAAGGACGCCTGGGCCAACACACTGCGCACGCGGTTGACCGTGGCGCCGCAGCCGATCGCCGGCTTCGCCGTGCTGCTCGAGATCGACGACCTGCGTGACATCGGTGCGGACAACTTCAACGACACGCGCAACGGTGTCACCGACCGGCCGGCTGTCACGGATCCCGAAGGAACCGACCTCAACCAGGCGCTGCTGCGCTACACCGGCTTCGCGGGCACGGAGATTGCCGTGGGGCGCCAGCGCCTCGAACGGAACAACCAGCGCTTCGTCGGCGGCGTCGGCTGGCGGCAGAACGAACAGACGTTCGACGCGGCGACGATCAGCCACAAGTTCGGCGACAAACTCACCGCGTCCTACAGTTTCGTGGGCCAGGTCAACCGCATCCACGGGCCCGAGAAGGGCACGCCACCGCGCGATCTCGACAGCAACACGAACCTCGTCGATGTGAGCTATGCGTTCGCCCCGGCGCTGACGCTAGCCGGTTACTGGTACCAGATGGACTTCGACAACGCAGACTCGTTGTCCAACGAGACCTACGGCCTGCGCGCCACTGGCAGCCTGCCGGTGACCGGCGAGTGGAAGTTTGGCTACACCGCCGAGTTCGCCACGCAGAGCGAGGAAGGCGACAATCCGGTCGACTACGACGCCGACTACTACCTGGTCGAAGCCGGCATCGGCCAGCCGAAGCTCGGGCTGAAGGTGGGCTATGAGGTTCTCGAGGGCGACACGACGGCAGGCTCGGCCTTCCGCACGCCGCTCGCCACGCTGCACGCCTTCCAGGGCTGGGCCGACGTGTTGACCACCACACCGAACGGCGGCATCGAGGACCTGTACGTTGCGCTGACCGGCAAGGCGCTCGGCGCCGACTGGCTGGTGCGCTGGCACGACTTCAGCGCGGAGACCGGCAGCAGCGACTGGGGCTCGGAGCTCGACGTCTCAGCCAACTGGCCGCTCGCCAAGCGCTACGCGGTGTTGTTGAAGGGCGCGACCTACGATACGGACGTGCCGACCATCAGCGGTTCGCAGAGCTGGACGCGCGACACCACCAAGTACTGGGTGATGCTCACCGCGTCGTTCTGATCGAGGGACGAGAGCGCCGGGAGGCATCCTCGGCGACACGACCCCGGCGCCGGGTGACTGGCGCCGGGGTCTTGTTTTTCCGGGACACCGCGGTGGTGCACGAGGGGGGCCGATCCCACCGCCATCGCGGCCGGCGGCAGGGTCGTGCTCAGCCCGCCAGCTTGCGCTTCAGCAGCTCGTTCACCTGTGCCGGGTTGCCCTTGCCGCTCGTCGCCTTCATCACCTGCCCGACGAAGAAGCCGAACAGCTTGTCCTTGCCGGCACGGTAATCGGCGAGCTGCGCGGGATGGGCGGCGAGCACCTGGTCGATGACCTGCTCGAGGGCGCCGCTGTCCGTGATCTGGCGCAGTCCGCTCCGGGTGATGATCTCGTCGGCACTGCCCTCGCCCGCCCACATGGCCTCGAAGACCTCCTTGGCGAGCTTGCCCGAGATGGTCTGGTCGAGCACCCGGCCGAGCAGTGCGGCAAGCGCTGCCGCATCGACCCGGCTCGCGGCGATGTCGAGCCCGTCGCGGTTGAGCGCCGCGGCGAGTTCACCGTTGACCCAGTTGGCAGCGAGCCGCGCTTCACCGGTGCCGAGGATCGCCACCACGGCCTCGAAATAGGCCGCTGTCTCGCGCGAGGCCGTGAGGCTCGCGGCATCCGCCGTCGACAGCCCGTGCTCGCGCACGAAGCGCGCCGCCTTGGCGTCGGGCAGTTCGGGCAGCGCGGTGCGGATCCCGTCGACGAACGACGCGGCGATCTCGAGCGGCAGCAGGTCAGGGTCGGGGAAATAGCGGTAGTCGTTGGCCTCTTCCTTGCTGCGCATCGAGCGCGTCTCGTCGCGATCGGGGTCGTACAGGCGTGTCTCCTGCACGATGGTGCCGCCATCCTCGAGCACGTCGATCTGCCGTGCGATCTCGAAGGTGATGGCCCGCTCGAGGAAGCGGAAGCTGTTGAGGTTCTTGATCTCGGTGCGCGTTCCGAGCCGTTCGCTCCCGGCCTTGCGCACCGAGACGTTGGCGTCGCAGCGGAAGGAGCCTTCCTGCATATTGCCGTCGCAGATGCCGATCCAGCGCACCAGCTGGTGGATGTGGCGCATGTAGGCGGCCGCTTCCTTCGCCGAGCGCAGGTCGGGCTCGGAAACGATCTCGAGGAGTGGCGTGCCGGCCCGGTTCAGGTCGATGCCGGTCAACCCGTGGAAGCTCTCGTGCAGCGACTTGCCGGCGTCCTCCTCGAGGTGCGCACGCGTCAGGCGCACCGCCTTCTGCGCGCCATCCTCGAGCGTGATCGTGACGCTGCCGCCCTGCACGACCGGCAGCTCGTACTGGCTGATCTGGTAACCCTTCGGCAGGTCCGGATAGAAGTAGTTCTTGCGCGCGAACACCGAGCGGGATGCGATGGTGGCGCCGACGGCGAGTCCGAAGCTCACCGCGAGGCGCACGGCACCGGCATTGAGCACCGGCAGCACGCCGGGGTAGCCGAGGTCGACGAGGCAGGCCTGCGTGTTGGGCTCGGCGCCATAGGCCGTGGCGGCCGCGGAGAAGATCTTCGAGCGCGTGGCGAGCTGGGCATGGATCTCCAGCCCGATGACCGGTTCCCACGCCATCAGCGGGCACCTCGGGCAGTGGCCGGCTCCGGCGGCCGGCGCCGGTGCCAGTCGGTGGCGAGCTGGTACTGGTGCGCGACGTTGAGCACCGTGGCCTCGCCGAAGGCCGGCCCGATCAGCTGCAGTCCGACCGGCAGGTGCCCGGCGAAGCCGCAGGGTATGGAAATCCCCGGTACGCCGGCGAGGTTCACCGCAATGGTGTAGATGTCGTTCAGGTACATCTGCACCGGATCCTCGGTCTTTTCGCCGAGGCGGAAGGCCGGGGTCGGCGTGGTCGGCCCGGCGATCACGTCGACCGACTCGAATGCGCGGCGCAGGTCGCCGGCGATGAGCTGGCGCGCTTTCTGCGCCTGCAGGTAGTAGGCGTCGTAATAGCCGGCCGACAGCACGTACGTGCCGGTCATGATGCGCCGCTTGACCTCGGCGCCGAAGCCTTCCTGGCGCGAACGCTTGTACAGCTCCTCGAGCGAGCCTGCGGCAGCGCTGCGATGGCCGAAGCGCACGCCGTCGAAGCGCGCCAGGTTCGAGGAGGCCTCGGCCGGAGCCACGATGTAGTAGGTCGGCACGGACAGCGCCAGGTTCGGCAGTGCCACCTCGACGATCTCGGCGCCGAGACCGGCGAACACCTGCAGGGCGTCGCGCACGCCTGCCGCGCACTGCGTATCGAGGCCGGCGTCGAAGAACTGCGGCGGCACACCGATGCGCCGCCCGGCGAGCGGGCGCTCGAGTGCGGCCACGTAGTCGGGCACTGGCATGTCGACACTGGTGGAATCGCGCGGGTCGAACCCCGCCATCGCTGCGGTCAGCAGGGCGGCATCGGCAGCGCTGCGCACGAGTACGCCGGCCTGGTCGAGGCTGGAGGCGAAGGCGATCATGCCGTAGCGCGAACAGCGCCCGTAGCTTGGCTTGAAACCGGTGATGCCGGCGAGCGCCGCCGGCTGGCGGATCGAACCGCCGGTGTCTGTCCCCGTGGCCGCCGGCACCAGGCCCGCGGCCACCGCCGCGGCAGAGCCTCCCGAGGAACCACCGGGCGAACGCTCGAGGTCCCAGGGGTTGCGCACCGCACCGAAAAAACTCGTCTCGTTCGACGAGCCCATGGCGAACTCGTCCATGTTCGTCTTGCCGACGCTCACCACCCCGGCGGCAGCGAGCCGCTCGACCACGGCGGCATCGTAGGGCGCAACGAAGTTCGCGAGCATCTTCGACCCGCAGGTGGTGCGCACGTCGCGGGTACAGAAGATGTCCTTGTGGGCGATGGGGATGCCGGTCAGCATCGTCGCCTCGCCGCGCGCCAGGCGCTGGTCCGCGGCATCCGCTGCGGCGAGCGCCTCTGCTGCCGTGACGGTGATGAAGGCATTCAGCGCCGGATCGGCCTGCTCGATGCGCCGGAGCGCAGCCTCGGTCAGCTCGCGGCTGCTCACCTCGCGCTTGCGCAGCGCCCGCGCCAGCGCGGCGATGTCGCCGGTTTCGATCGCCACCGGGTGCTACTCGATGACCCGCGGGACCAGGTACAGGCCCTGCTCGGCCCGCGGCGCGTTGCGCTGGTACTCGTCGCGGTGGTCCTGCTCGGTGACCTCGTCGGCACGCAGCCGCTGGACCATGGGCAGCGGATGGGCCATGGGCTCGACCCCGGCGGTGTCGACACGCTGGAGCTGGTCAACCATGCCGAGGATGCGCGAAAGCTTCGTGACGCAGTCCTCGGCCTCGCTCTCGCTCAGCGCGAGGCGCGCCAGGTGCGCGATGTGATCTACGTCTCTCCTGCTGAGGGCCACTCGAAAGCGCCTTCCCGATCAGTCATTTACGAAGGGGCGAATGATACACCCGCAGTTGTTAAAAAAACCCCTCGTTGCTAGAGTACCGCGCACGCCGGGCGTTGCGGGTCGCCAGGCGTTCGCGGCTGTTGTTGGGCCTTCAATCTGGGTTTGCGCATGCTGAAGAAGCTTCTCGGCTACTTCTCCAACGATCTATCCATCGATCTCGGCACCGCCAACACGCTCATCTGCGTGCGCGGCCAGGGGATCGTGCTCGACGAACCATCGGTGGTCGCCATCCGCGACGAACCGGGCCGTGGCGGCAAGACGGTGGAGGCCGTGGGCGCCGAGGCCAAGAGCATGCTCGGACGCACACCCGGCAACATCACCGCCATCCGGCCGTTGAAGGATGGCGTCATCGCGGATTTCACCATCACCGAGAAGATGCTCCAGCACTTCATCCGCAAGGCGCATCCGGGCCGCTACTTCCGCCCCAGCCCGCGTGTGCTGATCTGCGTTCCCTACGGCTCCACGCAGGTCGAGCGGCGCGCCATCCGCGAGTCCGCCGAGGGCGCCGGTGCGCGCAAGGTGTTCCTGATCGAGGAGCCGATGGCGGCGGCCATTGGCGCCGGCATGCCGGTGCACGAGGCGCGCGGCTCGATGGTGCTCGACATCGGCG
>CAYQAR010000110.1:0-5578 GCA_964415505.1 uncultured Chromatiaceae bacterium
GAAGATGATCTGGCGCTCCGGCTCGCAGATGCGCTCGATGATCTTGTGCTCGGCGAATTCGGGATACTTGACGAGCACCGGTCCGAGCGATTCGAGCACCTCCTTCACCGCCTGGTGAAACTCGTCCTCGCCCGGGTTACGGACCTTGACCTGCTGGAAGATGGCTTCGATGGCTTCGGGGAGTGCGCTTTTCATGTTGTTCGGGCGTACGCAGTGAGGTGACGGGGGGCGAATTGTACAATTGCCGCCCGCCAGGCGGCATGTGGTGTACGGGTAATCCGCAAGCCGGCACGGGGCCGGTACCCGACGTGGTTTTTGGCTCGAATCGGAGACGGGACATCATGGGCAGAGAACTGGATGCAGGGTGGCGGTCGTACCGGGTCTGGGACCCGCTGCAGCGCGTGTTCCACTGGCTGAACGTCGGTTGCATGCTCGGCCTCGTGGCCGTCGGCACGGCGATCCTCTGGGACAAGGAACTCGGCGTCTCGGCGGACGGCAAGGTCCTGCTGAAGACGGTGCACGTCTGGATCGGCTATGTGTTCGCCGCGAATGTGGCGGTGCGCATCGCCTGGGCGTTTGCGGGCAGGCCGTTCAGCCGCTGGCGGGCGTTCCTGCCCGGGCCGGGCTACCTGCAGTCGCTGCGACAGTTCTTCGCCGGGGCTGCTGCGGGAGACGCACCGCGCTACCTCGGCCACAACCCGCTCGGCCGGCTCATGGTCACGGCCCTCCTGCTGCTCCTCACCGTGCAGGCGACCAGCGGGCTGGTACTGGCGGGGACCGACATCTACTACCCGCCGTTCGGCAGCCGGATCGCGGAGTGGGTGGCAGCGCCGGGCGTCGATCCGGCAACCCTCGTCCCCGGCGACAAGACCGTCGTCGATCCGGCCGCATGGGACGCGATGCGGGCCTTCCGCGGGCCGTTCATCGAGACGCACGAGATCGTGTTCTACCTGCTCCTCGCCGCGGTCTTGCTGCACATCGCGAGCGTCATCCACGCCGAGTTGCGCGAAGGCGGTTCCCTGATCTCGGCGATGTTCTCCGGGCGCAAGCTCCTCGATCGCCCGCCGGTCGACGAGCCGGACAGCCCTGCGTAGGAGCAACTTACTGCGTAGGAGCGGCTTCAGCCGCGAAACATCTCCGGTATCGTATCGACCAGGATCGCGGCTTGCGCCGCTCCAGCAGGGGTCGCGTACCAAAGACCATGAACCCGCCGTACTGGAACCGTGCGCGGCGCGCCCTCGCCAGCCGCGATCCGCGCCTCGCGGCGATCATCGCGCGCTACCCGCGTGTGGTGCTGCGCTCGCGCGGCGAACCCTTTGTCACGCTGGCGCGTTCCATCGTCGGCCAGCAGATCTCGGTGCGTGCGGCCGACACGGTCTGGCAGCGGCTCGGGGACCGGCTACCGGAGTTGACGCCGGCAGCGCTGGCGAAAACGCAGTCGCGCAGCCTGCGCGCCTGCGGCTTGTCGGTGCGCAAGGTGGAGTACCTGAAGGACCTGGCGCTGCATTTCCGCTCGGGGCGCATCGATCCCACGCGTTTCGACACGATGACGGACGAGGCGATCGTCGCCGAGCTCACCGAGATCCGCGGCATCGGCCGCTGGACGGTAGAGATGCTGCTGATCTTCAACCTGATGCGGCCCGACGTGCTGCCGCTCGATGACATCGGGCTGCTGCGCGCCATCGGGCAACAGTACTTCGACGCCGAGCCACCGCAGAGCCTGAATACCCGCGACGGGCGCCAGCGCATCACCGCGCTCGCCAGAGCCTGGCAGCCCTGGCGCAGCGTCGCGACCTGGTACCTGTGGCGCAGCCTCGACCCGCTGCCGGTCGAATACTGATCAGCATCGGCACCTAAGGCCTACCGCATCGCGGTGGGGCCGAACGGGGTATGATTAAGAATGATGGCACCGATGAGCCCCGATCGTGCGCGCGAATACGCCCGCCGCTGGCAAGAAGCCAGCCTGCGGGAGGCCGCGGAATTGCGCGCGACCGGGCCGGACCTCAAGCTGCGGCAACTCGGGGCGCTGGTTGCTTCGCGTCACCTGTTTCCGGCTGACCCGTCTCGCGAACAGGAGTCACGCGTCATCCGCGAGCGCTGGGAAAAGCTGCGCCTCGCCCTTGCCGGTGACTGAATCCGGCCTGTCGCCCCTGCTCGCCGCCCTGCAGGCGGTCACCGACTGGCTGCGTCACTGTCAGACCGCGGGCACCATCGTTGGCGGCGTGGCCGCCTCGGTGCTCGGCCGCCCGCGGCTGACCCGCGACATCGATGCACTGATCTCAGCCGATGAATCGCGATGGCCGATTCTGCTGCGGGAGGCTGCGCGATTTGACCTTGGGCCCCGCATCGATGACCCGCTGTCCTTCGCCGCGAAAGCCCGCGTGCTGCTGCTCCGCCACGAGGCTTCTGCCATCGACGTGGACATCATTCTCGGTGCCCTGCCAATCGAGGCCGCCATCATCGAGCGCGCCGTCGCGACAAAAGTCGGCTCGCTGACGCTACCGCTGCCGCGGCCGGCAGACCTGATCCTGATGAAGGCCATCGCCGGACGGCCTCGCGACATGGACGATATCGAGGCCATCGTTTGCGCCCATCCGACCGTCGACTTGTCGGAAACAAGAAACACTCTGGTGGAATTCGCCGCCGCGTTGGGTAGCAGCGAACTGGTGACACAATTCGACAGCGTCGTCGGACGAACCCGAAGGTGCTGATTCGGGGATATGGTGCCGGTACTTCGGTTTCGGAAACTACGCGAACGCAGCCGGTTTGTTGGCAGCGCTGCACATCGCCATGATGTCATTGGCTGCAATTTCTTCTGAGCGAGTGATTTTCAAAGCCGAAGGCTGGTCAATGACCTCCGGGACTTTCCGAACCGAAGTACCGGCACCTAAGGCCCGATCCAGGGAATCACCTTTCTGCCGATGATGCGGATCGAATCCGCCGGATCGTCGTGCAGCCGCAGGCAGATCTCGTCGAGACCTGCTGCGGCGAAATCATGCAGCCGCTGCAGCGGTTCGTCCATGCGATCGGCCGTGCTGGTGATGGTTAGGCCACCGATCAGCTTCTGCAGGACCTCGTCGGGAACACCCTCGATCGTGCCCTTGCGATTGCGATAGGCATCGACGAACGCCTTCTTGTTGTTCTGGACGATGTCGTTCTCCTCGGGTGTGAGGAAGGGTTCGAGCCAGTCGCGGACCAGCCAGGCACGGATCACGAGTTCGCGCCGGGCCTCGTGAGCCACGGCGGCCGGATCGTCCTTGACGTGCCAGCCGACGAAATTGCTGATCCGCAGTTCGGCGGCAGGCCGGCCGCTGGCGGCCAGCGCCTCGCGGATTACCTGGACGCGCCCGGCCGCCACCCGCGGCAGGCCGAGATCCGCCAGCATCACGCCATCGGCCGTCTGGGCACCCATGCGCAGCATGCGGTCGCGGGTGACACCGGCGTAGACCAGCGCCGGCTCGTCCTGCGTGACCCAGGGCGTACGAAAATACTGTGCCCGGTAATGCTTGCCCGGCACGCTGAAACCGTTCTTCGTGCGGCCCTTGCCCCGGGCGGCGTGGCGGACGATGGTGATCGCCTCTTGCAGGGCGGCGACGTTGGGGCTGAAATCGCCACCGATGGCGCCCAGCCACTCGCCGCCGCGCCCGAGCGTCACCATGGCGCGTCCGCGCGAGAGTTCGTTCAGCGTCAGCAGGGAGGTGGCGATCTTCAGCGGATGCATTTCCTGCGGGCTGACGATCACTACGCCGAGGCGGATGCGGCTCGAGGCCTGCGCCAGCGGCACCAGGTTCATGAAGGGATCGCCGGCGGTGGCGTAGTTCTGCACCCACAGCCCGGCGATACCCTGGGACTCGGCGAGCAGGCCGAGTTCGCGGAGTTCGCTGGCCGTGACGTCCGGCTCGAGGATGACATGGATCTGCATGAGGAGTTCAGCCGCTTGTGCCCACCGTCGGGCCGCGGGAAGCTAGCAGCTGCGACCCGGCGCGACAAGCTGCGGCGCTCTGCCGCGGGTCGTTCGGCCGATCGTGGGGCGCGTCAGCTGCGGGCCAGGCCGCTCGCCTGCAGGATCGCCGGGATGTGTTGCTCCCAGCCGAGCGTCATCAGGTGCACGCCGGCGCACAGCGGTCGTATCGCGGTGATGGTGCGGGCAGCGATGCCGATGCCGGTGCGCAGTTCTGCCGCGGCGTCGCCGGCGACCCCGTCCATCTCGGCGATCAACGGCTGTGGCACGCAGACACCGGGCAGGTTGTCGTTGAGCCAGCGCGCCATCTTCGCCGACTTCAGCGGAATGACTCCGGCGAGCAGCGCCACCCCGTCGGGCTGCACCGCATCGACGAAGCGCGCCAGCGTGTCCGCGTCGTAGACCGCCTGTGTCTGCAGGAACCGGGCACCGGCGTCGATCTTGCGCCGCGTGTTCTCGGCCTCACGGGCCAGGTCTGCTGCCCCCGGGTTGGCGGTCGCGCCGAGGAACAGCGCGGTCGCGCCCTGCAGCGCGTTGCCCATCATGTCGCGGCCGCTGTTCAGTGCACACGCGGCGCGCAGCAGCTCGACGGCGGTGATGTCGAACACGCCCTTCGCGTCGGGATGATCGCCGAGCTTCGGGTCGTCGCCGCCCATGAACACCACGTTGCTGATGCCGAGTACGGCCGCGCCGAGGATGTCGGCCTGCAGCGCGATGCGGTTGCGGTCGCGCATGGTGAACTGCACGATCGGTTCACAGCCGCGTTCGAGCAGCAGCCGGCCCACCGCCGTCGGTTCCACTGCCATGCGAGCGCGCGGCGACTCGGTGAGATTGATCCCGTCGACGAGACCCTTGAGCACATCGGCCTTCGCGAACAGGCCGGACAGGTCCGTGCCCTTCGGCGGCGTGAGCTCGGTGGTGACGACGAAGGCGCCGGAACGGATGCTGCGGGCGAGGGGACTCATGCGCGGCCGGGAACAGGCGTCATCCTAGAAAGTGCCGCTCAGGAACAGCTGCGGGCCGTCGTATTGCCACTCGAGCGAGCCGTTGAAACTGTCCTTTGCCACGTCCAGATCGACCTTGAAGAGGTTGTAGCCCAGTCCAACGCCGAGCCACTTCAATGGCTGCCACAGGGCAGCCAGGCGGTAGTCGGTCAGGCGTCCGTCGTATTCATCGAAGGACAGCGAGAACACCTGCGCGGAGGCATCGATCCAGAAGTCGCCACCTGGGTTCCAGAGACCCCTCAGGCCCAGCACCGGCAACGGCAGGTCCAGGTTGCCGCTGTCGCTGGCCGTGCGCGTACCGCCACCCGGAGTGGTCAGGTCGGCTGCGAGTGCAATCTTGAGGGAGGTCCAGTGCAGGCCGGCCGAGCCAGTGAGTTCCCAGTTCTGGCGGCGCAGGAACGCGTACTCGTAGGCGAGTTCGTAGATGTCGAAATCGCGCTCCAGCGTCACCGAGGCGCCGACCGGATAAACCTCGTCACCCCAGTTGATCTCCTCGTCGAGGGTTCGGCTCCGGTTGGCACTGGCAGTGAAGACCATCGCGCGGATCTTGTGCCGGTCCGCGAAGCGCCAGTAAGCGTCGAGCCTGATGCGGGTGGCCGAGTCATCCCCGAAT
>CAYQAR010000111.1:0-5422 GCA_964415505.1 uncultured Chromatiaceae bacterium
GGCATTGACGATGAAGCCGACCATCGAGTCATCGTCGAGGTCGATCTCGGCGCTGCTTGTCCCGCTGTCGTCGTTCTTGCCTTCGAAGCTGCCGCCCATGCGGTAGCCGATCACCGGCGTGACGGCCACGCGGTACTCCCCGGCTTCCCCGGCGTTCGCGGCGGGTGCGGCAAGTGCGGCCAGAATGGCGGTGACGGGAAGCAGATATGCGCGCATGCGGTGGCTCCGTGCGGAAACGACACGAGCCGTGAGTATAAGGGCAGCGCGATCCCTGCCGTGAAGCGCTGTGTCGCGGGCGACTCCAGTCCGGCCGATCGATGGCGATCGGGTCACCACGGCGGGATGGTTCGCCGTCATAATGGTGTCGAACCCCTGTTTCCTCCGGAGTGCCGTCCATGAAATGCAGGTTCTGGTTGCTGGCCGCGGCAACGACAGCGCTCCTGGTCTCAGGGTGCGCACGGCCGACGAAAGTCGAGAGCGCCTGGGCGCCGGGAGCCGTGACAGAGCAGCGCTTCGGCAATTTCCTCGTGGTCGGCGTCACCCCGAACTACACCATCCGCTGCCGCTACGAGCGCATGCTGGTGGATTCCCTGGTGACAGTGGGCGTCCGGGCGACGACCAGCTGTTCGCGGATGACGTCGGAAGACCTGCTCACGCGCGAGGCCATCATTGCCGCGATCAGCGACCTCGATGTGGACGCCGTGCTCTCCACGCGCCTGGTGGACGGCAGGGTGCAGGTCGAGGAGGGTGGCAGGGACGAGGCTCGCGGCGAGGCCTACTACAAGCCCATCGGTTACGGTTACGACAACTACTACGGCGCCTTCGGACTGCCGGTCACCTATGTCGACTTCGTCGCCGAGCAGCCGTCGCTGACCATCGAGCGCACGGTGGTGCTGTCCAGCAATCTCTACGAGACGCGGAATGCGACCCTCGTCTATACGCTGGATACCGTCGCCTACGACAAGACCTCGGCTTTCGAGGTCATCGATGCGGTGACGACGGCGCTCGCGGAGCGCCTCCAGCGCGACGACCTGCTGGCGCCACGGTCAGGCAAATGACCGTGGTTCAGGCCATGCCATTTCAGCCACCGAGGGCGATGGCTGCCGCCACCATGGTGACACCGAACAGCGTCAGTGACGTGGCGGCTTTCCACGGCGTGATGCTGGTGTACGCCGCCCACCGATAGCCGATCACGAAGAACAGCACGAGCAGCACCGCGTTCGAGACGCGCAGCGCCAGCCAGGGCTCCTCGATGAACACGAAGGGCAGGGCGGCTGGAAAGCTCGCGAACACCACCAGCCAGAACACGCCGAGGGCCGCGAGCCAGTCTTCGCCGCGGATGCCGAGATTGCCGGGGGGCGAACTCCGCACGGTCTCGATGACCTCGTGGTAAAGCGCCTGCCGGCTCCGCGAGCTGGTGACCTGGTCGAGATACTCGTCCAGTTCACCCGCCACGGCGGCGAGGGCCTCGGTCTTCTCCGGGTTGGTGCGGATGACCCGGCCGATGCGCGCGAAGCGCCCGCGGTCGAAAGCGCGACCGAGCACGAGCAGTCCGCCGTCGATGATGCCCCAGGCGACGTTGCAGCCGATGGTGGCGAGAAGCAGCTCGCGCACAGCCTCGCGCTCCTCGCCGACCACGAAGCCGGCGGTGAGCGTGAAGGTCAGCGTCATGATCAGGCCGAACAGCAGTTCGCCGAGGCGCTCCCCGGCCGTCAGGTGCCGGGCGATGAACGGTACTTCCCATCTCTTCATGGCGGTTCTCTCCGCGACGCGAGCGTGGGCGCCGCCCGGTGTACCCCGCTACAATAGTCTCCGGCGCGCCGCAACGGAAGCGGGCGGGCCGATGTCCGATGATCACCGATTTTGCCGCCGAAATACTGCGCTTCTTCCTGCTGGCATTCCCGGCACTGTTCTCCATCATCAACCCGCTCGGCGGCGCCTTCGTGTTCCTCGCCGTGACCCGCGGGGCGACAGCCGCAACCCGCAGCCGCCTCGCCCGCCGCGTGGCGCTCAACAGCTTCGTGATGCTGCTCGCGTCGATGTTCATCGGCGGTTTCGTGCTGCGCATCTTCGGAATTTCCATGCCCGTGCTGCGAGTCGCCGGCGGCGTCATCATCGCCCTGTCGGCCTGGACGCTCCTCAACGCCGGGGACGACACGGCCGAAAGGGGCGCGGTAGTCGAGGAGGCCGGCGATCGCGACCTGGAGCACCAGGCCTTCTATCCGCTGACCATGCCCATGACGACCGGGCCGGGCACCATCTCGGTCGCCATCGCGCTCGGCACCGGCGGGCGCGTCGAGGCCCATCCGCTGATATTCGGCCTCTCGGCGCTGGTGACAGCATGCGTGGTGTGCCTGCTGATCTACCTGCTCTACCGGTCCTCCAGCCGCATCGCGCGGGCGATCGGCCCCACGGCCACGGCGATCGTCGCGCGCCTGTCGGCGTTCCTGCTGTTCTGCATCGGCATCCAGGTGCTGTGGACCGGCGTCGCCGAGTTGCTCTCCGGGCTGCCGGTGCGCAGCTGAATTGTGAGATATTGATGGCCGAATGGCCGGATCGGGAGACAAGCTCATGGGAACGACATGCAGGCTGGCGGTACTGATGGCCGCCATGCTGGCAGTGACGGGAGTCATGGCCGCAGGCGATCTGCCGCAGACCAGTCACGACGGCCTCGAGTTGCGCAAGAGCAAGGTGGCGAGCGTGCTCTACGTGCGCCCGGGTGCGGACTTCAGCCGCTACAAGCGCCTGGCCATCCTCGAATGCCCCGTGGCTTTCAGCGGGGACTGGGAGCGTGACCAGTCGCGCAGCCGCAACCGCCTGTCGGTCGATGACATGGAGAAGATGAAGGCAGACCTCTCTGCCGAGTTCCGCAAGATCTTCACCGACGAACTGCAGAACAAGGGTGGTTACCAGGTCGTCGGCTCGGCTGGCGACGACGTGCTGGTGCTGCGTCCGGCCATCGTCGATCTGTACGTCACGGCACCGGACACTCAGACGGCCGGTCGCAGCTATACGCTGAGCGAGTCGGCGGGCTCCATGACCCTGTACCTGGAGATCTTCGACTCGGTCACCGGGCAGATCCTCGCGCGGGTCGCCGATCGCGAGACCAGTCGCGGCACCGGCCGTATCGAGTGGCGCAACGGCGTCACCAACAAGGCCGAGGCCGACCGCATTCTGCGGCGCTGGGCCAGCGCCCTGCGCGCACGGCTCGACGAGGTGAACGGCAAGGGCGAGTAATGCGTTGCTTCACCGCTGTCCGGTGGCAAACGGTTGGTGACGTGAAGCGGGCGGCAGCAGCCGCTGCCGCCATCGTGGCGGTCATCCTGTCCGGTCCGGCCGCGGCTGACGGGGCACCACGCTACGAGCTGCACGACTCGCACTTCCACCTGACCAATTACGTCCAGGAAGGCACGGACATCCACGACTTCCTCGCCATCATGGGCGACAAGGTGGGCCGCGTGGCGCTGTTCGGCATTCCGCTGCAGCAGATGTGGTCCTACGAGAACTCCCAGGAGTTTGCCCCGACGTACTACCTGCAGTCCGACGCGCCGCTGTATTACTACTCGTTCACGGATGCCTGGATCGCCTCGGCCTACAGGTCTCTGTCGAAGGCGCAGCAGGCGCGCTTCGACCCGATGATCACGGGCTTCAATCCGGCGGACATGTACGCCGTGGATCACATCAGGCGCGTGCTGCGTACCTTCCCGGGTGTGTTCAGCGGCATCGGCGAGTTCACCATCCACAAGGAATTCGTCTCCGCCAAGGTGGCCGGCGGCGAGCCGAGCCTCGCGAACAGGGCGCTCGACCGCATTCTCGCCTTCGCCGGCGAGTCCGGCCTCGTGGTCCTCATTCACAATGACGTGGACGTTCCGTTCGCCCAGGAAGGCGCTGCCCCGGTGTACCTGCAGCAGATGAAAGACCTGCTGCTGCGCCATCCGGACACCACGGTGATATGGGCCCATGCGGGGCTCGGCCGGGTGGTGCATCCGGTCGCGACCGAGGCCGGGGCAGCTGCCGCGGAACGGACGGTTGGCCAACCGGCGATCATCGAGCTGGCGCTGGAGAACCCGCAGCTGCGCCACCTGCATTTCGACCTGTCGTGGAGCGAGCTGGCGAAATATGTCGTGGCCACGCCGGCTGCAACGCAGCGTGTGGCTGCCATCATCGACCGGTTTCCAGACCGCTTCCTCTTCGGCACCGACGAGGTGGCACCACGCGACCAGGGCACTTACCTGCGTGTCTATCGCCAGTACGATCCGCTGTGGCGACTGCTGACGCCCGAGACCAAGGCCCAGGTGCTGAGGGGCAACTACGAGCGGCTGTTCGACGCGGCGCGGATCCGGGTGCGCCAGTGGGAAGCGGCCAACCTCGCGGTGCGTCAGTAGCTGACCAGCGCAGCCCGATCGCTCGCGTTGGCGGCCACGTTGCGGACCAGGCAACATGGGGTCGTCGACTGGCGCAGCAGCGGGAGGTTGCGTGGTATACCGGGACCGCCGTATCGTAGCGGCCACTCATCCAGGGAGGTTTGTCCATGAAATCCATACTCGCTGCCGCCTCACTGTGTCTGTCGGTGTTGCTGGTTGCGCCTGTCCAGGCGCAATCCTTCGGCGTCGGCGGCTCCAACGACCGCGGCGGTGACTGGGAGGCCTATGGTGGCCTGCGGGCGGGGCTCAGCGAGTCGGTGGATTTCGAGGGCGGCTCGAACATCGACATCGACGATGACCTGGGCTTCACCTTCGGTGTCGGCTACAACATGAACGACCATTGGCAGTTCGGCGGGGAGATCAACTGGAACTCGCCGGACTACGACGGCAACGTCGCGTCGGCCGATACGCCGGGGACGAGCCAGCGCCTGTCGGGCGAACTCGAACTGTTCTCTCTCGCGGGCAGCGCCACGTATCACCTGTTCGAGGGGCCGTTCACACCGTACGTGAGCGCCATGCTCGGTTATACCTGGATCGACACCAATATCGCCGACGGCCCGCCTCAGCTCGGTTGCTGGTGGGATCCATGGTGGGGCCAGGTCTGCAATTACTACGTCGATACGAAGGACGAGGAAGAATTCGTCTACGGGCTCGCTGCCGGCGTGCGTCGGGATTTCAACGGCTGGTTTGCGCGCCTGGGCTACGAGCAACGCTGGCTGGACATCAGCAACAGCGCCAATGGTTCGCCGAGCTTCGGCAGCATCCGACTCGACATCGGCAGCCGCTTCTGAGGCGATCCGGCGGCCTGAAGCCAGCCAACACAGATTACCCGGCGGGCGCGGCGGCAACGCCGCGCCCGCCGCAAGCGGTTCCTGCGATCCGGGTCTGGCTGCCGCGGGCTGCCGTCTCCCGGCCGCGTATCAGGGCTTCTGGATCGGCTGCGCCGGCGCAGCCTGCGGTATCAGCGGGATGTTGCGCGCGAGCGCGAAGCTGGTGAT
>CAYQAR010000112.1:0-5398 GCA_964415505.1 uncultured Chromatiaceae bacterium
CTCACCTCACACCTTAGCCGAGCGGGCAGACACAAGCGGCTTCAGCCGCGACTCCGGTCCGGCTTGGCACCACGGCTGTTGCCCGGCCACCGGCGGCGGGACGCTCGCTCCGGCCATCCATGGCCGGTGCTCGCTCGTCTCGGGCTGGCGCTCCGCGTCCTGCTCCGCTGGCCCTCTACGCCCGCCGCCGGTGGCCGGGCAACAGCCGGTCGCGTCTTCCTTGCTTCCCGTAGGAGCGGCTTCAGCCGCGAATATTCCGGCCGTTCGACCGCAGAAAATATTCGCGGCTGAAGCCGCTCCTACGGGGAATATTCGCTACGGGGAGGGGAACTGCGTGATTGCGCGCAGCCAGGTGAGCACGACGAGCGCGACAGCGAACAGTGCGGCTGTCGCCTGCGTGCCCGGGCCAGCCCGCGCCAGCACCGGCCAGCGCTGCAGCAGCAGCCCGCCGCCACTGCCGGCGACGAAGCCCGTCAGGTGCGCAACGATATCCGTCTGCGCATCGCCCGTGCCCGTGTACGCGAGCAGCGCCACGGCACCGACCACCGGTGACCAGCGTCGCGCCCAGCCGAGCGTGAAGCGGCGCGAGGTCGCCCAGACACAGGCCGCCACCACACCGAGCGCCGCGAACACCGCAGTCGAGGCGCCGATGCTGCGGTGACCGGGCGCCTGGATGAAGGCGTTCAATACGTTGCCGGCCGCGCCGGTGACGACGATCGTGAGCCAGGCGACACCCGAGCCGAGGTACTGCCCGGCGAGGTAGCCGAAGAAGCCGCCGAAGAGCATGTTGCCGACCACGTGCGCCGCATCGGCGTGCAGCGTCAGAGCCGTGACGGCCTGCCACCACGCCCCGCGCTGCACCTCGCCGGCGACGAGTTGCCCCGCGCTGGTCCAGTCGATGGCAAGGAGGTAGCGCGCCTGCACCGCGAAGGCGAGCGCGATCGCCAGCGCGTAGACCAGCGATCCGGCGACGCCGCGACCGTGCGGCAGCCGGGGCCAGGCCGGACGCAGCTCACGAGGATTTTCGCGCCAGTACAGGCGCAGCTGCTCGACTGCCGTCGTTGCGAGCGCTGGCGGCACCAGCAGGTGGCAGCCGTCGACCTCTTCGCTGACGCGATGCTCGATGCCCATGGCGCCGAGCACCAGCGCCTGCTCATGGCAGGGCGCGCGGGTCGTTGCGTGAAACACGCTCACCCAGCGCGGCTCGGGCTCGCCATGCATCTGGTCCAGGGGACGGCATCCGGTGGTGACTCCGATGCCGCCTTGTAGCGCCCCGGCCTGCCGGCGGCAAGCGCTGCCAGCTCAGTGAGCGGGCGCCTCCGCCCCGCGCAGCAGGGCGTTCTGTAACCGCATGACCAGGTCGCGTTCGACGTAGGGCTTGGTGAGGTAATCCGCCACGCGGTCACGCATGGCGCGTACGGCCACGGCGACATCGCCGAGACGCGTGAGGATCATGATCGGCGCGGCGACATTGTTCTGGCGCAGCCTCGATACCAGCTCGAGCCCCGTCATCCCCGGCAGTTCCACCTCGGCGATCACGCAGGCGGGCTCCGGGATCGCCTTGATCGACTGCAGCAGGGCTTCCCCGGACCCGTACGTGCGGGTGTGATAGCCGACACGCTCGAGCAATGCCGTCAGGTCCGCACAAACCTGCGGATCGCTGTCGACCACGAGCACGGTGTAATTGCTTGGCGTGAACGGGCTACCCATGGGAAATGACGCGTTCGCGAGTGCAGCACCACCGGGCAAGACATTCCCCGGCGATAGCGCCCCGCAAGCAAGTATCCCCGCCCCTCCGGCCAGCGGCCTATAGGGAAAATTACCTAAAACCGGGGTCCCGCACGGCTGGGCGGTGGCCAGGGGTCGGCCAGACCCTCGGTGGCAGGGACGACAAAGCATTGGGAGGCGGCCTCGGTGGAACTCCGGGCCAGGATCCCGGCGGTAAGCTCGACAAGCCCGGCGGCCCAATGGGCGGCCTCGGTACTCCCGGCATGGGCGGCATGGACAAGACCAGCTCCATACCGCGCGATGACGGTGTCGGGCCGCCTACTCCGGCGGCTTCATCATCGCCCACAGCACCAGGTAGATGACGATGCCGGGCACGAATACGCTGGCGGCCGACGTCAGCAGGTAGAACACGCGCACGAAGTTCGGCTCCACGCCGTAGTACTCGGCGAGTCCGCCACAGACACCGCAGAGCACGCTGTTGCGCGACCGACGCAGGGTTTTCTTCTGGCTCATGCCGCGCAGTGTAGCGGAGTCTTCCCACACGGTGCCCCACACGGTGCCGGGTCGCAGTTTTCGCAGTTGTTTGCCTTGCGTACTTGTTCGGAGCGGCATATGGGCGTTCGTCCCGTTCACAACTCGAACAACTGCGAAAACTGCGACCCGGCACCGTGTGGATAGACAGGCAGCGCGATTAGCCTCTGCGCCGCACCGTCACGCGAGCTTCATGACACCCAGGTAGCGGCTCTCCTCGCCGAGGTCGAACCGGGTGGCGAAGCGGCCGGCGGGACTGGCGACCTCGACCTCGTAGCCGCGGCTGCCGGGCTCGAGCCGGTCGATTTTCCATTCGCCGAAGATGTCGGTGGTCGTGCGGGCCAGTTCACGGCCGTCCTGGCGGAGAACGACCTCGGCACCGGCGATGCACTCTTCGACGGTCGCGACTGGCGTCGCTCCCACAGAGGAGGAAGATGACTCCTGTGGGAGGGGCGCGAGCCCCGACCGAGGAGTCGCGGCTGGCGCCGCTCCCACTGGCGCTGCTCCCACGACATCGGCGACGACGGAGCCGCCGACGAAGCACTTCGTCATCAGGTGCAGGTTTTTGTACCAGACGCGCGGGCGGGTGCCGAGTTCGGGCCGGAGCACCTCGAACCCCTCCTCCGCCTGCAACCGCTTCATTCCGGCGTCATCGACCTTGACGGCGCGGAACACACCGGTCGGGCAGGCCTGCTCCACGCGCGTCTTCGTCCAGCCCGCATCGAGCAGATGGGCGTCGAAGATCCACGCCTGCGGGATCTGCTTCTCCTCGTTCCAGGAGATGGCCCCGTAGGGGCAGGCCTCGACGATCTGCTTCTGCCCCTTTGCCTTTTCGGGATCGATGATGACGATGCCGTCGTCACGCTTGCGCACGGCGCCGTTGCGTGCGGCCTTCAGGCACGGCGCATCGTCGCAGTGGTTGCACATCACCGGCATGAAGTGCGCTTCGACCTGTGGATAGCTGCCGCGCTCCTGCCTCACGATGTCAAGCCACTTGTGGCCCTGCGCGGGCTGCGCGGCGGCGTAGCCCGGGAAATCGTTGCCGTTGTGCTCGTCCTTGACCGCGAGGAAACAGACGCGGCAGTTATCGCAGCGCGCGACGTCGACGATCATGTTCCACTTGGCGCTCATCAGGCGACCTCCCCGGGCTTCCAGGTATCCACCCCGGTCCACTTCTCCACCTGGATCAGCGTGGTGTTCGGCCGGATACCGTGCGCCTTCTTCGCGATGGACTTGCTCGGATTGAGCAGGTTGACGCAGCCGCCAAGGTCGGTGGAGCGCCCGGGCTCGCCCATCGGGCGGTACTCGGCGGAGGCGGTCGCGGCACTCACCGAGCCCGGCCGCAGCCGGTCGGTGAGCTGCGCGGCACACACCACCGAGCCGCGGTGGTTCCAGAGGCGGATCAGGTCGTCATCGCGGATACCGCGTGCCTCGGCATCCTGCCGGTTGAGGCGCGCGACGAGGTAGTAATGGCCGTCGACCAGCACGCGGTGCTCGCGGATGTCGCGCAAGCTGCTGCCTTCGTCGTCGCCCATGACGTGGAACGGGTAGCGCGAGTGCGGGGTGAGGAGTTGCAGCGGGAAGTCGGCGAGCTCCCGGTCGCGCTTCGGATCCTCGTACACCGGCATGTAGGTGTTGAGCGGCGGGCGGTCGGGATCGTCGATGCGCTTGAGCGTGGTGGCAATGAACTCGAATTTGCCGGACGGCGTCTGCAACCCGTCGCCGAACCCGGCGACGTAGTCGGACGGCAGCGGATAGGGTTCCGGCGTGTCCTTCTTGCGGCCTTCGTAGAACCAGCGGTTGGCGAGCGGCGCGCGCGCCGGTTCCGGGTCGGATGGCACCACGAAATAGCCCTTCTTCAGGAACTGCCGCCAGCTCATGTGCTTCGCCATGTCGGAGGACTCGAACACGCGCTTGCACCAGTCGAGCTCGGTGGTGCCGCCTTCCGAGTACACCGCGCCGAGCCCGAGGCGCTCGGAGACGGCCAGGAAGATGTCGTAGTCGGACTTCGACTCGCCGAGCGGCTCGATGCACTTGTGCTGCAGCGAGATCACGCGGTGGTTGTTCATCGAGTACATGTGGTGCACGTAGCCGGCGCCGACGTTGTACCACTCGCCGATGTCCCAGTGCTCAAACACCGTGCAGGCCGGCAGGATGACGTCGGCGTACGGCGTCTCGCCCTCCCACCACACCGACTGGTTCACCACGAACTTCAGGTTCTCGTGCTGGTACATGCGCACCCAGCGGTTGGAGTCGACCATTGTGCCGAACGAGGCGCTGCCGTACTTGTAGAGCATCTGCACCGGCACATGCCCGGGCGACGGATAGCCGAACGGGAAGAACTGGCCCTGCACCGAGGCGACCTCGGTCAGGTAACCCATCGCCTTGCCGTTCATGATCGCCTCGGGCAGCCACATGCGCGGGATCGCCTGGCGCACCGAACTCATGGTGACGATGTGTGGCATGCGCTGGTAGTTATTGGCCGCATTGGCGCTGTACGCCAGGTCGCCGGAGAAACTGCCCTCGGCGTAACCCGGGAAATAGAAGTTGAAGTCGAGCGGTGCGCCGAACTGCAGGTTGCCGAAGTTCACGCCCGGCCGCCCGAAGCCCTGCATGGCGCCGAGGATCGCCATCATGCGCGCCCACTGCATGCCCATCGGGCTGCGGCCGGCGCCACCGACTCCTGCTCCCCAGCCGCCGACGCCGAGGTAGGTCTTCTTCCGGCCCCATTCGCGGGCGAGCGCACGGACCTCGCGCGCCGGGATGCCCGTCTCTTTCTCCTGCCATTCCGGCGTCTTCGCCGTGCCGTCGCTCTCGCCGAGGATGTACGCCTGCCACTCGTCGAAGCCGGTGGTGCGACTGGCGACGAAGGCCTTGTCGTAGAGTCCCTCGCTGATCCACACATGGCAGATCGCCTGGGCGAGCGCGGCGTCGGTGCCGGGCTTCGGCGCGAGCCACTTGCCGCCGAGGTGCGCTGCGGTGTGGTTCATGTAGGGGTCGATGTGCACCATGCGGATGCCGAGATCCTTGGCCCAGGCGCGCCGCTCCGTGCCCTCGAAGCCGTAGGAGGCGTCCGGGTCGCTCGACCAGAACACGATCATCTCGGCTTCCTTCAGGCAGTCCTCGACGGTGCCGTAGA
>CAYQAR010000113.1:0-5352 GCA_964415505.1 uncultured Chromatiaceae bacterium
ATGCTGGTCAACGCGCAGCACGCCACCGAGCGGGGGGGGTCGATCCGGGTGTCGACGCAGCGCGTGCCCGAACCGATCGCTCCCGAGCCGGACGCCGAACCCGTGCAGATGGTGCAGATCGTCGTTGCCGACACCGGCTGCGGCATTCCCGAGCAGGATCTGCCCAGGATCTTCGACCCGTTCTTCACGTCCAAGGAAGTGGGCAAGGGCACGGGCTTGGGCCTGTCGGTGAGTCACGGCGTGGTCAAGGGCCACGGCGGCGCGATCCGGGTCGAGAGTGCGGTCGGACGCGGCACCACCCTGCGCGTGTACCTGCCGATCGCAGAGAGACCCGGCGGGTCGGCGTCTCCCGTCCCCGGCGCGCACCCCTGACGCCGCCTCCCGTCCCCAGGGCAGCCCAGCGATGACCGTCAAGGACTCCGCAGACACGAGTGCCGGGCCCGCGCGACCGGACACGGGTACGCGCCGGCAGCGCATCCTCATCGTCGACGACGAGGAGATCGTCGTGCGAAGCACGGTGCGCACGCTCGAGGGGCGTGGCTACGACCTGACCACCGCGAGCGATGGCGCCCAGGCGCTGCGCGAAGTCGCCCGCGCGCCCTTCGACCTGGCGATTCTCGACGTCAGGATGCCGGTCATGGACGGCGTCGAACTGCTGCGACACATCAAGGAGTCGCACCCGGAGACCGAGGTGATCATGTTCACCGGCCTGTCCGAGGTCACCACCGCCGTGGAGTGCATGAAGGCCGGTGCGCTCGACTACATCTCGAAGCCCTTCGACCCGGACGAGCTGCGCATGGCCGTGGACCGCGCGCTCGAGCGGCAGTCGCTGCGCCGCGAGAACCTCTCGCTCAAGCAGGCGATCGGCGCGAAGTACCGGCTCGACCGCATGGTCGGGCAGAGCCAGGCGATGCAGCGCGTGTACCAGATGGTCGCGCAGTGCGCGGCCACCAACCTGACCGTGCTCATCACCGGCGAGAGCGGCACCGGCAAGGAACTCGTGGCGCGGGCCATCCACCACAACAGCCTGCGCAGCCGGGCGCCATTCGTGACCGTGGACTGCAGTTCGCTGTCCGAGCAGCTGCTCGAGAGCGAGCTCTTCGGCCACGCGCGCGGGGCGTTCACCGGTGCGGTCGCCCGCAAGAAGGGCATGGTCGAGATCGCCGAGGGCGGCACCCTGTTCCTGGACGAGATCGGCAACATCCCGCTGGCCATCCAGTCCAAGCTGCTGCGCGTGATCCAGGAGCACGAGTTCCGTCCGGTCGGCGAGACGCGGGTTCAGTCGGCCGACTTCCGTCTGGTGGCGGCCACCAACAAGGACCTCGCGGCGATGGCCGCCGAGGGCAGCTTCGCGTCCGACCTCTATTACCGGCTGTCAGTCTTCCCGCTGCGGCTGCCGCCGTTGCGCGAGCGGCGCGACGACATACCGGGGCTCGCGTACCACTTCCTGCGCACCTTCGCGAAAGAGCTCGGAAAGGACGTGGATGCGATCTCGGACACCGCGATGAGCGCGATCGTGGCCCACGACTGGCCCGGCAACGTCCGCCAGCTCGAGAACGCGATGCACCGCGCAGTGATCCTGTGCACCGACACGGTCCTGCGCGTGGCCCATCTGGCCGGCATCGTCGACGCCGACGCGTCGGCGGCACCCGACGCACCCGACGCCCCCCGCAACGCCGACGAACTCAAGCAGCAGAAGAAGGTGCTGCGCGAGAAGTCCGTCGAGGCGCTCGAACGTCAGTTCGTGCTCGAGGCGCTCAAGCGCAACGGCTGGAACGTCACCCGCAGCGCGAGCGACACCTCGATGCTGCGCGCCAACTTCCAGGCCCTCATGCGCAAGCACGGCATCCGGCTGCACGGCGCCGGCGAGGGCGGCGAATACGGCGAGGGGCAGGACCCATCGGACGCGGGCGGCGCGGGCCCGCCGCCGGACCCGGACGGCGAAGACGCCTGAGGGGGCCTCCACCGCGACCGGTGGATCAGGGCTTGCTCGTGCCCGCGGCGGGCGCCTCGCTCTTTCCCGCGTCGGGCGCGTCTTCCACGTCCTCGTAGCCGGTGAACATCGCCCGGATGTGCGCGAGCGCCGAGTGGCCCAGCGTGGTCAGGTAAACGTGCACGAACAGGAACGCGACGAAGCCGACGAACAGCAGCACGTGCAGCGCGCTCACCACGCGCGGTCCGCCGAGCAGGTCGACCGTTCCGGCGAAGCGCGCCATGTCCCACAGCACCAGGCCGGTGTAGTACATCAGCGGAACCAGCAGGATCATCACGATCTGGTACGTCACGGCCTGCAGCGCGTTGAACTTGCGGTAGACGCTCACATGGTGCGGGTTGGGCTGCCCCTTGAACAGGCCGTAGCCGTAGTAGGCGATCTGCTCGAACATCCGCTGGTACTGCTTGCGCGGCGACAACTCGGGCAGATAGACCGTGATCTGGTTCGAGAACAGGTAGTAGACGAGCCACACGCCGTAGTTGGCGATCAGCGCGAAGCCGATCTTGTTGTGGACGTCCACCACCGTGGCGAGCGGCAGCGCGTCGAAGACGCGGTAGCGGATCTGCAATCCCGTGAGGATCATCGCGATGAAACCCGCCGCGTTGAACCAGTGCCACAGGCGGATCGGGAGCGGGTGTACGTACAGTCGTGTCATGGCGTTCAATCCTGGTGCTTGCGAGTGCGGCCCCACACCCGACGGGCGATGAAGTGCAGCGCCGGTACCGAGATGCCGACGCCCAGGGTCAGCGCGAGCAGCAGGTCGAGCTGCGACATGCGCGTGCCGCCGAGCACGTAGAAGCCCTTCAGCGCCTCGATCGTGATCGCCGAGGTCAGGATGTCCTGGTGCGCGTCGTAGTAAACCGGCGCGCCGTCGGCATCGAGCATCGAGACCGTGACCCGCTTGTACGGCGACGCGTCCCGGTCGTGGCAGGCGAAGCAGTCGCGCACCGCGCGCGCCGCCTCGGGCAGCTGGTGCGCCTCGACGCGGCTGCGGGGCTCGATGCGTCCGCCCACCGTGACCGGCGTGCCCTGGCGACTCAGTGCCTCGAGCAGCGCGCGAAACTCGCCGGCGTCCAGACCATCCCGGTTGCGGTCCGCCTGCTGGGCGAGCTTCTCGAACGTCGTCTCGGCGCCGCCGGCGGCGGTCCGCGTCGCGGTGCTCAGGCGCAGGTCCACCTGGGTCAGAGCAAGCGGCGAGTGGCAGCCGTTGCAGGCCACGGTCTGCAGGTGCCGCACCGCGTTCGGCAGCCACACGCGATGCGTGTCCGCAGCGTCGTCGTGGCAAGGGCTGCAACCGCTGTTGGTGCCGCCGTGCGCCCCTGCCTGGGTGATCTCGTGCGCGGCGTGACAGTCGCTGCACCCCGGTCCCGACTTGCCCTTGAGCATGCGCTGCGCGTGGAAGCTTCGGTCGTAGGCCTTGGCGATCTTGCGGTGGCAGCTGCGGCAGACCTGATTGAGCGTAGCCTTCTCGGCCTTGGGGTCCTTGGCCGCGGCGCTCTTGTCGGGATGCGCCGGCAGCGTGATGCTCTCGTGGCAGCCGCTGCATCCGACGTCGGCGTGCAGCGAACGCGCATACGCCTCGGCCGGCACGACGCCCGCCTTGCGGCCGTCCTTGGCGTGCCTGGCGGCGGCGTCCTCGGAGCCGTGGCACTCCAGGCAGGCCCGGTCTTCGGCCGAGAGAGCGGGCGCTGCCGTGGCGGGCGCCGCGGTCGATGCCGCCGGAGCCGCCGGAGCTGGTGGGGCCGTCGGGGCCGTCGGGGCCGCCGGGGCCGCCGGGGCCGCCGCGGTCGAAGCGCCCGCGGTCATCGAGACCATCGCACCGAGCGTGAGGACCGTGGCGACGACGATCGCGCCGATGGCGCGGTTCGCACTTCTCGACCGATGTCTCATTTCTGCTGCCTCGCTGCTCCTGCTGATGCTGCTGATGCTGATGCTGATGCTGATGCTGATGCCGCTGCGATCATGACGCATGCTACGCGTACTGCGAATGTCGCCACGACACCGGCCCCGCCGAGGGGCGGGGCCGGTGTCGCGGCGAGGCACTCAATGGCGCTCGGTGGGTGTCTCGGGCGTCTTGGGATGGCGCCCGGTCAGCGCCTGGATGCCGACCCACGCGAACATTCCGATGCCCACGAAGGGCAGCAGGACGATGTACGCGATCGACAGGAACGGCGCAGCGACGAACAGTGCGATGTCGCGCCCCCAGCGCCCGAACTGGGTGGTCGGGCGGGCGACCAGCCACTTCGCGAAGTGCCACAGGGGAACGAGCACGAGCGCGGCGAGTCCGACGAACGGACCGATCGTCAGGGCACCGAGCATGATGAACGGGGCCGCGATCATGTGCAGCACCGGCCAGGTCTGGTGCTCGGCGCCGGCGGCCGCGGGCTGCGAGGCGGGCTGCGAAACGGGCTGCGCGGCGGCCGGAGCCGGGGCCGGGGCGGCGAGCGCGGCGTCGGGCGCGTACACGGACTGCTCGGCTTCGGCGGAGGGGCCGCTGGCCGGGGCCCACTGGGCGCCGGGGTGAAGCGCCTCGCGGGCGCTCTGCTCGATCATCTGCGGGGTCAGCGGCTTGTGCATCACCGCGCACACGCCGGCGGCGCGGGCACGAGCCTCGTTTTCGACCGTGGCGTAGCCGCTGACGATCACCACCGGCATCCAGGGCTGCTGGGCCTTGATGCGTTCGGCCACCGTGATGCCGTCCATCCCGGGCATCTTGATGTCGGCGAAGACCGCGTCGTACTGCTCGGTGGAGATCTTGCGCAGGGCTTCCTCGCCATCGCTGGCGGTGACCACTGCGTAGCCTTGCCGGGAAAGCACCCGATCGAAGCTCTTGGCGATGACGGGGTCGTCGTCGACGACGAGGACTTTGTTCAGGCGTTGGGCGCTCATTTTGTTTCCTTTCGTATCGGACCGTCTTGCGTACCCGAAGTGCATGCGTAATTCGTGCCAGCGCGCGTGCGGAGGCGCGAATTCCAGGAAAATCAAGCACTTGGCGTCGCCGGCGCGGCGCCGCAGGGAGGGCGCGGACCCGTGGGCGGATCCGAGGTGCCTATGAAAAATACGCAGCGACGGCGTGGCGCGGGCAGGGAAGTCGATGCAAATCAGGCACTTGCATCGAGCACCGAGGTGCGTGAAAACTTTGTGCGGGCGCAGGCCCGGCGTATGCCCCGGTCAGCCGGTCGCGCGGCCCCGGCGTCGCCGGGTCGGCTGTGAAGGCCCCGAGCGCGCGTCGGAACGCCTCCTCCGCGCGGACGGCGTCACCGCGGCTCGGCGCGAGGTCGCCGAGTGCGGACAGGGCTTCCGGAGGCCACGTCCGGAAAGCGCGCCAGCACAGGGGAAACGCGCAAGAAAAATCCTCC
>CAYQAR010000114.1:0-5232 GCA_964415505.1 uncultured Chromatiaceae bacterium
TTCGTGCGCGGGGCAGTCAAGCGGCGCGGCATCCGCTCGTTCATCGGCATGCCGCTGATGGACGGCGGCCGTCCGCTCGGCTACGTCGGCGTCGGCTGGCGCGACGGCTCGGTGCCGATCCAGTGGGGCCTGCGCGTCCTCGAGGAGGTCCGGCCGCTCCTGCCGCTCGCGGTGCCGCGCCGGTTTCTGCCCGTGCGCAACGCCGACATTCCCTCGGTGCAGCTGGCGATCCGCTGCTTCGGCACGTTCGAGGTCTTCCACGAGGGCCGGCGCCTGCCGCCTGCGGCCTTCCCCCGGCGCAAGGCCCTGCAGCTGCTCCGCCAGCTGGTCCTGCGGCGCGGAGTCCCGGTGCATCGCGACCGGCTGGTGGAGCTGCTGTGGCCCGATGCCCCGGCCGGCGCCGGCGCCAACCGCCTGCACGGCGTCGTCAACGCCCTGCGCTCGGCACTGGAAACCACCCGGGATCCGCGCAGCTCCGGGTATGTCATCTGCCGCGACGACCACTACTTCTTCAACATCGATGCGCCGCAGTCGGTGGACCTGTTCGACTTCCTCGACTTCATCGCCGGCGCGCGCACGGCGCAGCGGGAAGGCGCGACGGAGCGGGCGCTCGGCCTGCTGGAAGATGCGGTGCGGCTGTACCGCGGCGATCTCTTCGCCGACGACATCGAAGACGAGTCGCTGGAGATGCACCGCGTGCGGCTGCGCCACCTGTTTCTCGACGCGGCGCGCACGCTTGCCGGCATCCGCATCCGCTGGGGACATGTCGACGAGGCAGTCTGGACACTGCGCGCCGCCCTCGACTTCGAGCCCGTGGCGCTCGACCTGTACGAACTGCTGATCGGCGAGCTGGCGAGCGCCGGACGCCTCGTCGAGGCACGCCAGCAGTACGAGTGCTGCTGCACGGCCCTGCGCCGGCATCTCGACATGGAGCCACCGGCGCGCATCCGTGCGCTCGGCAAGCGCCTGCACTGAGTCAGCAGGCCCGCTGCCGGCGCCGTGCCACCGGTCCGAACAGCACGAATACCACCGCCATGGCGGCCAGCGCCGGGAGCACCAGCAGCGCCATGCCCCAGTCCAGGCGCATGGTGCCGGTCGCCGGATCGAACGTGAGGCAACGGAACGGAACCTGCTGCGGCAGCGGGTAGGCGCTGATGAATTCACCGCGCAGGGTCGCCACCAGGCTGCGCAACCGCCGGCTGCCGCCGGGGCCACCGACGATGGCATCGACGACGCGGCCACGATCCATCGCCACCACCAGCGCCGGGTGATCGAACTGCCCGGTCACGGGATCGGGCTGGTACCAGAAGTCGAGAACCCCGGCGAGCTGCGCCACTGCGTCGCGCTCGGCCACGGCGAAGGACCAGCCGGCCGTGTCGAGCAAGCCCAGTGCCGCGGCCTGGGCGCGCAGGTCGGCTGCGGTGTCGGCGTCGTCGAAGCTCAGCGCCAGCACGCGGTAATCCGCATCGAGACCACCGACGCTGCGTACGCTCTCGCGCAGCCACTCGAGCAGCGGCACGCAGACGCCCGTGCAGCGACGATAGAAGAATGTCACGAGCAGCGGCTTGCCAGCCGCGAGTTCGGTGAGCCGCAGGGATCGGCCGTCGGCGAGCTGCAGCGGAAGGTCCGGCACCAGCCGGCCCGGCAGCCGGCTCTCGATGCGCGACACGCTGTCGGATGTTTCAACCGCGCCGCTTCCCGGCGCCGCGAGCACGAGCATCCCGGCAAGCAGCAGGCACGCGGGCCGGTACGCCACCTCAGCCGGCCCTGACTGCCCGGTACCAGCGCTGCCCGGTTTCCGCCACGTAGAGCACGAAACCGATCAGGAAGAGCGTGGCGGAGGCCGCGCCGAGGCGCGCGAGACCCGCGCCGTGGGCCAGCGCCGCGGGATACACCGCGAAGCGGCGCGGGATCGACCAGGCGCCGGAAAGGTAGAAGGCGAGGAACAGGCCGTAGGCACCGACCAGCATCACGGCGACGAGCAGCCACTGCCAGGCGCGCCGTTCGGCGACGGCAGCCGCCTGCTGGCAGACGTGATAGAAGTAACCGGTGACCAGCAGCGCCAGGCCGCCGAGCATGTAGGTGTGGAAGTGCGCCGGCACCCACAGCGTGTTGTGCAGCCGCAGGTTGGCACTGATCGTCGAGTCGATTACCGCGCCGACGCCGCCGATCGCCCAGCCCGCCAGCCCGACGAACATGAGGATGCTCGTCAGGTTCCAGCGCATCTTCGCGCGGTACACCAGCAGCAGCGCACCGAAGATCGTCACCACCGCCGACGGAATCGCACTCGCGTAGGACGCCACCTGGCCTATGTACTGCAGCGCGCCCGGCTGCACGAAATCCATGTAGAGATGGTGGAAGTACGCGACCAGGATGATCGCGAGCACCGTGTTCCAGGCTGTGACCACCACCTTGTTGGTCTTCCAGGGCCGCCCCGCATACTCCGGCAGCACCTCGTAGACGAGCGCCACGCCGAGATACATCGACAGGTTGACCAGCGTGTGGCCGAAGAAGAAGGTCAGATTCTTCATCAGCAGCGCATCGTTCGGCGCGCCGGTGAGGAGTTCGGCGTAGAACAGCACGAGCGTGATCACGGCCGCGACGAGCGTGGCCACCGAGGCGATCAGGCTGACGGTGATGATCAGCACGGAGGGCGGCAGCACCGGCTCGGACTTTCCCGAGAAGTAGTGCCAGCCCAGCGCCTGGCGCAGGGAGAACCGCGTGGCGATCGCCCGCATCAGGTCGAGCGTCCACACCAGCCAGGTGGCGCCGAGCACCGTGAGGGAAAGCAGGAACACGACCATCGCCCAGCGATTCCACTCGCCCTTGAACGGCAGCGGATAGAGGAAGTACCAGCCAGCCGCGTAGCGGCCGACGAAAACACAGACCAGCAGCAGGACCACCCCGATGACGGTACCGACCAGCGCCAGGCGGCCGACTGCGGCCGAGGGCGCAACGTACTTTTGCAGCAGATGGGCTACGCAGGCCATGGAAGCCACGTACCAGACACCGGCCATGCCGACCCCGTGCAGGGTCATCATCGGGTAGAACCAGGGCTCGAGGCCCTGCAGGCCGCCGCCCTGCACCGTGCGCATGTAGATGCCGAGCACGATCAGGATCGGGAACAGCACCCAGGTGATCGCCATCCAGTACAGGGTCTGCGTGGACACGGTGCGCATCGACATCCCTCCGGGTCGGGTCATTTCGCGGCGAAGGCCACGTGCATGCGGTGATGTCCCGCCGCGCAGTACTCGAGGCAGAAGACGTCGTACTGCGCCGGGCCTTCGAGCCTCACCAGCAGGCGGTTGACGTAGCCGGGCATGGCCTGCGTCTGCGCGAGCAGCTGGCGCCCCGGGCCGTAGATGCCGAAGCCGTGGTTGACGTCGAGGCTGGTGACACGGAATTCCACCAGCGCCCCGGCCGGTACCTCGAGGCGCTCGAGCTTCGGCACGCTGGCGAGATCGGCGACGCTCAGGATCGGCTCGTCGGAGAACATGAAGTCGAACTGGCGTGCCGCCACGTAGACGATGCGGTCGGCCCGCGTGTCGGTCCCGGCATACGGCGCCCGCGGCAGCGTTGCCGCCAGCAGCGCGCCGAGCACCACCGCAGCGACCACGAAGAACGCCTTGCGCAGGCCGTAGGCGCGGTGCACGTCGACCGTGGCCGGTGAGCGCGTGCTGAACATCACCCAGGCGAAGACCGCCGCGATCACCGCGCTCAGCGCGAGGAAAGCCTCGAGGATAGTCGACTGTGGCGCGACCAGCGCCGGCCGTGCCGTGTTGGGCGGAACCGCCGGCACCACCACCGGGGTCACCGCCATGCTCGGAATGTAGGCCAGCAGGCTGCGGGCTTCGTCCTCGGTCAGCCCCAGGTTGGGCATGATGATCTGGTTGTAGCGCTCGACCAGCCTGGTCGCGATCGGATCGCCCGCCTCGATCATCTTCTCGGGCGCCATGACGAAGCGCAGCAGCCACTCCTCGGTGCGCCGTTCCGTCACGCCGTGCAGGTCGGGTCCGACGCGATCGCCGCCACCGATCGTGTGGCAGGCGGCGCACTTCATGTCGAAGGTGACCCGACCGTCGGCCACCGCGTCTGCCTGCGCCGTTCCCGCGAGCGCGAGCGTGGCCAGCAGGGCGGACAGCAACACGTTGTGCATGGCAGGCTCCGTCGGTACGGGATTACCTGCCTGTGTAAGGTTTCGTTCTTACATGGCGCTTACAAGGCGCGGCTGGCGCCGCTCCCACAGGGCGATCTGATGTGGGAGCGACGCCAGTCGCGACCCCAAAGGCCTTGGCTCCTGTGGGAGCGGCTTCAGCCGCGACTCCGCAACGCTCCGGCTCAGCCGATCAGCCCGAGGAACTCGTTGCGCGTCTGCGGCTGGGTGCGGAAACAGCCGAGCATGCACGAAGTGGTCATCACCGAGTTCTGCTTCTCGACGCCGCGCATCATCATGCACATGTGCTGCGCCTCGATGACCACGCCGACGCCCTTGCCCTGGATGGCGTCCTGGACGCACTCGGCGATCTGCTTGGTGAGTACTTCCTGGATCTGCAGGCGGCGGGCGAACAGGTCGACGATGCGGGCTATTTTCGAGATCCCGAGCACGCGGCCCTCCGGCAGGTAGGCGACGTGGCACTTGCCGATGAACGGCAGCATGTGGTGCTCGCACAGCGAATACATCTCGATGTTGCGCACGATCACCATCTCGTCGGTGTCGCTGGTGAACACCGCCTCGTTGATGAGATCGCCGATGTCCTGGCGATAGCCGCGGGTAAGGAAATGGAAGGCCTGTGCCGCGCGCTCGGGCGTGCGCACCAGGCCCTCGCGGTTCACGTCCTCGCCGAGCAGGCGGATGATCTCGCGGAAGTGGCCTTCCATGGCGGTGAGGACGGGATCCTGTGCAGACATGCTGTGCTCCGCCGGTGTATGCCGGCCCGTGGTTCTGGTGCGCATGATACCGCGGGCTCAGCCGCGGGCTGCATCGCCCCCGGAACGCGCGGTAGATAGCGCCGTAACGGAAGAGATCCCCGTAGGAGCGGCTTCAGCCGCGATCTCCTCCGCGCCGCGTCAGCGGTGGCAGGAGCGGATCGGCCGGCCGGGCGGCGGCACGTTCCACCGCCGCAGCGAGCCCGGCGATGGTGGGTGTTTCGAACAGGGCGAGCAGCGGCACCTCCAGAGCGAAGGCATCGCGCACGCGCGCGATCAGCCGCGTGGCGAGCAGCGAGTGACCGC
>CAYQAR010000115.1:0-5224 GCA_964415505.1 uncultured Chromatiaceae bacterium
CGCGTCCTGCTCCGCTGGCCCTCTACGCCCGCCGCCGGTGGCCGGGCAACAGCCGCCATGGGCGCCAGCATCCTGCGCAAGCCGATCCGGAGTTCCTGCAGTTCACGCCGGATGCGGGACTCCTGCAATTCGCGCCGTAGGAGCGGCTTCAGCCGCGAAAATTTCGTAGGAGGGGCGCAAGCCCCGACTGGCCTCAGGGGAGCGCGGCTGGTGCAGCTCCTGCCGAATGATGATGGTGTGGGGAGCCCGGAAAAGAACAAGCCCCGGCCGCTCGCGCGGCCGGGGCCTGGATTGCTACGACCTTGCCGCTAGCGCGGTGCGTCGCAGTCGGTACGCTTGAGGACCACGCGGCGGTTCTGCGCCCGGCCCTCCTTGGTAGCGTTGTCGGCGATCGGCTGGGTCTCGCCGGCGCCGGAGGACATGAGACGCCCGACGGCGATGCCCTTGCTCTCGAGATAGCGGGCTACGGTCTCGGCCCGTCGCTCGGAGAGGCTCTGGTTGTAGGCCTCGTCACCCGTGTTGTCGGTATGACCGATGACGGTACCGCCCGTGAAATTCGAGCGCTTGAGCGTTTCGACCGCCTCGTCGAGAGTGGCACGGCCTTCATCGGTGAGTTCAGCGGAGTCGACCACGAACTGCACCTGGCGGGAACCTTCGCAGGAGCAGCCGTGAGCACCGACACGTTCACCCTTCGGCGTGTCGGGACACTGGTCGCTGGCATCGGCCACACCGTCACCGTCGCTGTCAGCCGGTGGCGGGGGCGGGGGCGGCGGGGGCGGCGGCGGGGCCGGCTCTGCAGCTACCGCAGGCGCGGCCGCGGCCGCTGCTGCGGTGGCGGCAACTGCCGGGGCCGCGGTACGAAAGCGATAGCCGATCTGCAGCTGGTAGACCCAAGGATTGAAGTCGGCGTCACCGAGGTCCCCGTAGTTGAGCGAGGGATCGGAAGCGGAGGTCAGCTTCGTCGACGTTTCGACGTCGATGTAGCGCACAGCCGCATTCACGAACCAGTTCTCGCCGAGGCCCCAGTCGAGGCCGATCTGTCCGCCGAGACCGAACCCGTTGTCGAGGCTCAGGTCGGCATTTGGCACCTGACCATTGAGTTCTTCGTCGAAAAACATCGTGTAGTTGAGACCGGCACCGATGTAGGGGCGCAGCGTCCCTTCGGGGTTGAAGTGGTATTGCAGGCTGAGTGTCGGGAGCGCCTCGCTGAATTTGGCGATGTCGGTCTCCGAGCCGCCGGACCGCACGGAGATATCGTGGCTGAACGCCGAAGTGGCGAGCAGCTCGACGCCCCAGTGGTCGGCGAACATGTACGTCACCTCGCCCGTGAGGCCGGTCGCGCTGTCGGCTTCGATCTCGCCGAATGGCGTGGTGAGGCTGTCCGAATCCGGGTCGACCAGGCCGACGCCGCCGCGCACGATCCAGTCGCCCTGCGCAGCGAATGCGGTGAACGGCAGGACGCAGAGCCCTGCGACAGCCATGCTGGTCCCAAGCCTGAACTGACGGTGTTTCATTATTTCTCCTTAGAATTACCTGTGACGTCCGGGTGACCGAAATCAGACAAGCTACGGTAGCTGGCCCCGGCGACTGCCGGCCATTGTAGCCTATTGGCCACGGCCCATGGCTGCCAAAGGGGCCGACGGCTGCTAGGATGGCTCCCCCCGCATTCCGGCCACCATGGAGCCCGTCATGGCCCAGGACACCGCTGCCCGTCAGGAACTCACCCTGGCGGTCTTCGTCGATTTCGAGAACCTCGCGCTCGGCGCCGAGGACACGAAGGGCGGGCGCTTCGACATCGAACTCGTGCTCAAGCGCCTCCTCGAAAAAGGCCGCATCGTCGCCAAGCGCGCCTACTGTGACTGGACGCGCTACCGGCAGTTCATGCAGGAGTTCCATCGCCTCGGCTTCGAGATGATCGACATCCCGCAGACCAAGATGAGCGGCAAGAACAGCGCCGACATCCGCATGGTGGTCGATGCCCTCGACCTCTGCTACGCCAAGGCGCACATCGATGCCTTCGCGCTGCTCACCGGCGACAGCGACTTCTCGCCGCTGGTCTCCAAGCTCAAGGAAAACGACAAGCGTGTCATCGGCTGCGGCGTGCGCAATTCCACCTCCAACCTGCTGGCCGGCAGTTGCGACGAGTTCATCTACTACGACGACCTGGTGAAGGTGTCGCAACGCCCGCGCACGCGCGCGAAAAAGGCCAAGAACGAGGAGCAGCAGGAGGCGCTCGACCGCGTCGCCGAGACGGTCGAGTCACTCGCCGCCGAGTACGACCCGCTGTGGGGTTCGCTGGTCAAGCAGACGGTGCGCCGCGTCTATCCCGGCTTCAACGAGACGGCCTACGGCTACCGCAGTTTTTCCGAGCTGCTCGAGGACGCGGCGCGGCAGGGGATGCTCGAACTCGAGTTCGACAAGGAGCGCGGCAACTACGTGGTACGGGCCAAGGCTGGCTGATCAGCGACTCTAGCGCGCCGTCGCCTTCGGGCCAGCGGGTTTCGTCGGTGGGGCGGCGGCAAGCTGGTAGACGGGGCGCACGCCGGGGGCTTCGTACCAGGCCATCATCGTCGGCGCCAATGCGGCAAGCGCCTGCTGGCGGTTGGCGGGGCTCGGGTGCGTGCTGAGGAACTGGGGCGGTCCCTCGCCGCCAACCTTCGCCATCTTTTGCCACAGCGTGGCGGCGGCACGCGGGTCGTAGCCGGCTTTCGCGGCGATTTCCATGCCGATGCGGTCGGCTTCGCTCTCGGAACTGCGGCTGTTCGGCATCAGCAGGCCGAGCTGGGCGAGTGCTTCGGCCCCGACGGCCGCGCCGGCGCTGTTGGCTGCGACACCGGTGGCGACGACGCCGAGCTGCGCGGCCATCGCCATCGACATGCGCTCGGCGGTGTGGTTGAGCAGCGCGTGGCTGATCTCGTGGCCCATGACCTGGGCGAGTTCGTCGTCGGTAGGGTCGACCTTCTGGATAAGCCCGGTGTAGATCGCCATGCGCCCGCCGGCCATGCACCAGGCATTGACCGTCTTCGGATCGTCGATGACGCGCACGCTCCATTCCCAGGCTTTCGTTTCGGGGCGGTAGGCGACCGCCTGCGCGATCAGGCGGCCGGTGATGGTGTTGATGCGCTTGACCAGCTTCGGGTCGGTCACGAGCTTGCCCTCGGCGTCGAGCTTGCTCATGGTCTGCACGTAAGCCTGCTTCGACTGCGCGATGGCGGAGTCTTCCGAGACCAGCATCAGCTGGCGCCGGCCCGCGACATTGGTGGCGCAGGAGACGGTGAGCAGGGCAAGGAGCGCGAGGGTGAGCAGGGAGCGGGTGGTGTTCATGCGCGGGGGCTCTGCGTGGTGGCGGCTGCTTCATTCTAGGTGATCGACGGCGCCATGAGTGCAGGCGGCTGACGCTGCGTCACTGCGCCAGGCTGTTGGCGCGCCAGTCGCGGGATGCGACGCCCTGTTGACCCGGTACGGCGACTGCGGCACCGTGCGGCTTTCCCTCGTTGCCGCTGCGCATGAACCACCACGCCGCCGCCGTCGCCGCTGCCCGCACCACGGGCCTGGCGGTACTGCTGCTGGTCTTGGGCCTTGCCCGTGCCACGGAGGTGCTCGCGCAGCCGGACAGCCCTGCCGAACCGGACGACTGCGCCGTGCTCGCCGGGCTCGATCTCGCTGAGGCGGCCGGCGCTGCCGTGCAACTCGTCGGCGCCATGGTCCCCGCGGGCGACAGCCTGCCGGCGCGCTGCCGGGTCACCGGCACGATCGCTCCGGAGGTCGGTATCGAGGTCTGGCTGCCGGCGGAGGCGTGGAACGGCAGGCTGCTGGTGAGCGGCTGCTACGGCCTGTGCGGCAGCGTGCGCACCGAGTCGATGGCCGACGCTGCAGCGCGCGGCTACGCCACGGCGACGACCGACGGCGGCCACAGCGAGGCGAAATATCCCGACAGTCGCTGGGCGCACGACAACACCGCCCTCGAGGACGATTTTGGTCATCGCGCGGTGCACGTCACCACGCAGCTCGCCCGCGCACTGGTCGAGGCCTACTACGGCGAAGCCGCGGCGCGCGCCTACTTCCGCGGCTGCTCGACCGGCGGCCGCCAGGCCCTGGTGGCCGCCGAGCGTTACCCCGACGACTTCGACGGCATCATCGCCGGCGCCCCGTTCCACCAGGAGCTGTCGGTGCCGTACATGATCTGGGCGGACCGCGCCAATACCGACAGCGACGGCAAGCCGTTGCTCGGCCGGCCGCAGTTCAGGCTGCTCGCCACAGCGGCGCTCGCCGCCTGCGACGGCGACGACGGCCTCGCCGATGGCGTGATCGGTGATCCCGAGCGCTGCGCCGTGAATCCGGCGGCGCTCGCCTGTGCGGAAGGCGCGACCAAAGGTTGCCTCACACCCGGGCAGGTGACAGCGGCCGGGCGTCTCTATGCCGGCCCCGGCAGCAGCGCCGGCGCACGGTCCGCACCGCTCGGCGCTGCGCCGGGCAGCGAACGCAGCTGGGAGCGCGGGTTGATCGGACACGACGGTGCGCCGATGTTCCGCGTCATCGCCCAGGACTGGCTGCGCTACCACGCCTTCGAGCCCGATCCGCCCGCCGATGCGGTGCCCGTCTTCGACTTCGACCGCGATCCGCCGCGGCTCGCGGCCACCGCAGCGCGCGTCGGTTTCGCCGGGCAGCTCGCCGGCTTTCGCGCGCGGGAAGGCCGGCTGATCCTCTGGCACGGCTGGGCCGACGAGACCCTGCAACCGGCGCACACGCTGGCCTACTGGCGCCAGGCACTGCGCGACAACGATGGTGCTGCCGGGCTCGGCGAGTTCGCCCGCCTGTACCTGTTGCCCGGCGTCGAACATTGCGGTGGCGGGCCGGGGGCGGGTGATGTCGACTGGCTCGCCGCGCTGGAACGCTGGGTCGAGGCCGACGAGGCGCCACAGATGCTGGTGGCCATGCGCACGGCCGGCAGCGTCCCGCTCACGGTGCGCCAGCCGCGCTTCCCACTCGCCGGCGAGTTGCAGCGCCGGCGTCCGCTGTTCCCCTGGCCGGACCTCGCGCGTTACTCCGGCGCGGGCGACCCGCTCGACCCGGCGAGCTGGGCGCGGGTCACGCCGGCTGAAGCCACAGCGCCGCCCCCATCGCCATCTTCACCCCCGTCCTCGTCCCCGTCCCCATCCCCGTAGGAGCGGCGTCAGCCGCGACCGCCCGGCGGACGCCAGCCAGCGGCGGGTGGGGGGGGGGG
>CAYQAR010000116.1:0-5206 GCA_964415505.1 uncultured Chromatiaceae bacterium
GAGCGAGCGCAGGCCAGGGATGGCCGGAGCGAGCGTCCCGCCGCCGGTGGCCGGGTAACGGCCGTGGCAGCGAGCGATAAGGGGATCGCGGCTGAAGCCGCTCCTACAGACGGGCCGTCAGGGTCGCGCGAAGGTTCCGTGGCGCAGGAAATAGGCGGTCTGCGAGGCGACCTGCGGGGACACGAGCAGCCCGGTGTGGCTCACGGACAGCTCGAGGTGGTCCTTGATCCCCGGCAGTCGTGTCTCGACCACGGCGATGGTGCCGTCGTTCGGCTCGGGCAGGTTCTCGATCACCGCGCCGAGGCCGACGGCGAGCGTCCCGGCGATCACCCCGACCTCGCGCGTGCCGCGCCAGGCGTCCAGCCCGCCGTTCAGCACCGCTTCCCGGATCGTCGCACCGAGCACTTCCTCGCCGAAGGGCAGCCCCGCCATGGCGCGTGCCGCGATGCTCCCGCGCAGCGGCGAGCCGAGGCAGACCACGCGGCCGGGCCGCGGCTCCGGGAAACGCGTCAGCGTGTACAGCGCGAGCAGCCCACCGAGGCTGTGGCCGACCACGTGGACCACCTCGCCCGGCACGTCGGCGAGGAACTCGTGCAGCAGGCGGATGTTGTCCTCGAGCCCCACCTGCACGGTGTGGTAGCTGTACTGGCGCGTGGTGAAGCCGTACTCCTCATCGAGCCGCTTGCGCAGCAGCCCGCTCTCCATGCCCGTCATCCACAGCCCGTGGACCAGGACGACGGACTCGGCGGGCGGCTGTGCAGTCACGGCTGGAGCCAGGCTCGCGGCAGCGAGTCCGAACAGGAATTCGCGGCGCGCGACCACACCTAGCGCAGGCGGATGCCGGTTTCCTTGAGCTGCTGCGGCGAGACCTCGCCAGGGGCATCGGTCATCAGGCAGCTCGCGGTCTGGGTCTTGGGGAAGGCGATGACATCGCGGATGCTCTGGGCGCCCGCCATGAGCATCACCAGCCGGTCCAGCCCGAAGGCAATGCCGCCGTGGGGAGGGCAACCGTAGCGCATGGCGCGCAGCAGGAAGCCGAACTTGCCCTCGGCCTCCTCCGCGCTGAGCCCGAGCACGCGGAACACGGCCGCCTGCATTGCTTCGGTGTGGATGCGGATCGAACCGCCACCGATCTCGGTACCGTTGAGCACCATGTCGTAGGCGCGAGAGAGAGCGCGCCCGGGATCGGCTTCCAGCGCCTCGGGCGAGTCGACCTTGGGCGCAGTGAACGGGTGGTGCAGCGCGCCCCAGCGCTTTTCCTGCGGATCCCACTCGAAGCCGGGGAAATCGACGACCCAGAGCGCACGCCAGCCCTCGGCGACGAGTCCGCGGTCGTGGCCGAGCTTGACGCGCAGCGCGGCCAGCGAGTCGTTGACCACCTTGCGCTTGTCGGCGCCGAAGAAGATCAGGTCCCCGGCCGCAGGCTGCAGCCGTGCGAGCAGCGCGGCGATGGTGGCATCGGGGAGGAACTTGAGGATCGGCGCCTGCAGACCGTCGCGGCCCTTCGCCGGATCATTGACCTTGATATAGGCGAGGCCCTTCGCTCCGTAACGGGCAACGTAGGCGGTGTAGTCGTCGATCTCCTTGCGCGACAGGGTGCCGCCGCCGGGCAGCTTCAGCGCCGCCACGCGCCCGTCGGGGTCGGCGGCAGGCTCGGCGAACACCTTGAATTCCACGCCCTGCATGAGATTGCCGACCTCGACGAGCTCGAGCGGGATGCGCAGGTCCGGCCGGTCGATGCCGTAACGCTCGACCGCCTCGGCCCAGGTCATCCGCGGCAGCGGATCGGGAAGCCGGACGCCGAGGATCTTCACGAAGAGCTCGCGGATCAGCCCCTCCATGACCGACATGATGTCGTCCTCGGTCATGAACGAGGTTTCGATGTCGAGCTGCGTGAACTCGGGCTGGCGATCCGCGCGCAGGTCCTCGTCGCGGAAGCAGCGCGCAACCTGGTAGTAGCGGTCCACACCCGACATCATCAGCAGCTGCTTGAAGAGCTGCGGCGACTGCGGCAGGGCGAAGAACTTCCCCGGGTGGGTACGGCTCGGCACGATGTAGTCGCGCGCGCCTTCCGGGGTAGTGCGCGTCAGCATCGGCGTCTCGACATCGACGAAGCCGGCCGCATCGAGGTGCTCGCGCATGACCTGGGTCACGCGGTGGCGCAGGCGCAGTCGGGCGAGCATCTCCTCGCGGCGCAGGTCGAGGAAGCGCCAGCGCAGGCGCAGGTCCTCGCTTGCCGCCTCGTCGTGGTGGAACGGCGGTGTCTCGGCAGCGTTCAGCACCTCGAGCGTGGTGGCGAGCAGTTCCACCTCACCGCTGGCGAGCCTCGGGTTGACGGTGCCCTCGGGCCGGTGGCGCACGGTGCCGGTGACGCGCAGCACGTACTCGCTGCGCACCCGCTCGGCTTCGCGGAAGACGGCGACCGACGACGGGTCGGCCACGACCTGCAGCAGGCCCTCGCGGTCGCGCAGGTCGATGAAGATGACGCCACCGTGGTCGCGCCGGCGGTGCACCCAGCCGGCGACCGTCACGGCCTGGCCGACGAGCGGGGCGCCGACTTCGCCGCAGTAGTGGGTGCGCATGCCTCGGTTGGTCACGGTCGGGTGCTCGCGGTGGCTTCGGGAAAGCCGGCGGATGTTAAGGAGCCGGCGGGGGCGGTGCAAGCTCGGGGCGGTCACCGGGCGGCGACCATTTCGGCACCACCACCCCTAGGGACACCACCAGCTTGATGGCGGACTCGACGTCCATGTCGAGCTCGATGATCTCCGCCCGGGGCATCAGGAACACGAAACCCGAGGTCGGATTCGGCGTGGTCGGAATGAACACCGAGACCAGTTCCTGTCCGATGCGATGCGTGGCCTCCGTGACCCGGGCACCGGTCAGGAAACCGATCGCCCACACGCCCTTGCGCGGCCACTCGAGCAGCACCACGCGCTTGAAGGACTGGCCCGAGTCGCCGAGCAGCACCTCGGTGAAATTCTTCGCCCCGCCATAGATCGACCGCACCAGCGGGATCCGGTGCAGCACCGCGTCCCAGAGTTTCAGGAGCCGGCGCCCGACGAGGTTGGCAGCGAGCATGCCGGTGAAAAACACGATCACGGCCGTCAGCAGGATGCCGAGGCCGGGAATGCGGAAACCGAGCAGCGCTTCGGGGCGCCACGCGACCGGGATCAGGACCAGGGTCTGGTCCATCAGGTCGACGATCAGCTTCAGGATCAGGAAGGTGATCCCGGCCGGGATCCAGACGAGGAGTCCCGCGACGAGGTAACGCTGGATGGGCTTCATGGCTGTGACGCGTATGGTCGCCGAGGCGGCCGCTTGCGACAACCGCCCGCGTCAGTCGGCTGCGGCGGCACCGCCGCGGGCCTTGTCCTTGCGCTTCGTCCCGGTAGCTGGTGCTTCGGCTTTCGCCGGCTTGTCGGCGGGTTTGTCCGTCGACTGGCCCGCAGCCTTGTCGGCTGGCTGGTCCTTCGTACTGGCCGCCTTGTCGTCCGCTTTGTCGGCGGCGGCACCGCCGTCGGCCAGGCGCTTCTGGCCATTCTTCTTGAAGTCGGTCTCGTACCAGCCCGTGCCCTTGAGGCGGAACTGGGGCGCCGATATCAGGCGCTTCGCGCGCAGTGCACCGCACTCGGGGCACTTGCGCAGCGGCGCGTCGCTCACCTTCTGCAGGGCATCGAACTGGTGCCCGCACTTCTGGCAGGCGTACTCGTAGATCGGCATGGCGGACTCAGTGCTTGTGGCCGCAGCCCGGGCCGTGCGTATGCGTGTGCCCGCCGTGGGAGTGCGCATGGCCGTGGGAATGGTCGTGGCCCGTGCGCGCTGCTGCCTTGTGCTTACCCTTCACCTGGAAGGCAGGCGCAGTGACGAGCTTCTCGAGCGCGTTCCTGCCGCACTCGGGACATTTCTTCAGCGCCGGCTCGTCGAGCTTCTGCAGCGCATCGAAGCTGTGGCCGCACTTTCCGCAGCGGTAGTCGAATATCGGCATGTTCCCTCGTCCCTGCCCGTTACCCCTGTAGGAGCGGCTTCAGCCGCGACCCCGGCCGGCAGTTTACCGGTTTCGAGCCACGCAGCGGCACCGGTCATGCGGCGGCAGCCTTGCGGACGGTGAAGGCGAACTGGTCGTCGCCGCCGATATCGACGGCGACGCTGTCACCGGGACCAAAGCGGCCCTTCAGGATCTCCTGGGCCAGCGGATTCTCGAGCCGCGCCTGGATCGCGCGCTTCAACGGGCGGGCGCCGTAGACGGGGTCGTAGCCGGCCTCGGCGAGGCGGTCCAGCGCCCTTTCGGACAGATCGAGGCCGATCTCGCGCTCGGCGAGGCGCCGGCGCAGGTAGCCGAGCTGGATCACGACGATCTGGCGCAGCTCGGCCGCGGAGAGCGGGTGGAACACCACGATGTCGTCGACGCGGTTGACGAACTCGGGGCGGAAGTGCGCGGTGACGTCCTCCATCACCGCGGCCTTCATGCGCTCGTAGTTGCCCTCGCCCGCCAGCCCCTGGATGCGCTGCGAGCCGAGGTTCGAGGTCATGACGACGACCGTGTTCCGGAAATCCACGGTGCGCCCCTGGCCATCGGTGAGCCGGCCATCGTCGAGCACCTGCAGCAGCACGTTGAAGACGTCGGGGTGCGCCTTCTCGACCTCGTCAAGCAGGATCACCGAGTACGGCTTGCGGCGCACCGCCTCGGTGAGATAGCCGCCCTCCTCGTAGCCGACGTAGCCCGGCGGCGCGCCGATCAGCCGCGCGACCGAGTGCTTCTCCATGAACTCGCTCATGTCGATGCGGATCAGGTGCTCCTCGGAGTCGAACAGGAAGCTCGCCAGCGTCTTGCACAGCTCGGTCTTGCCCACGCCGGTGGGGCCGAGGAAGAGGAAGGAACCATACGGCCGGTTCTCGTCCGACAGGCCCGCGCGCGAGCGCCGGATGGCGTCGGCCACCAGGCGCACGGCCTCGTCCTGGCCGACCACGCGCTCGTGCAGCTTGTCTTCCATCTTCAGCAGCTTCTCGCGCTCGCCCTGCATCATCTTGCTCACCGGGATGCCGGTGGCGCGCGAGACCACCTCGGCGATCTCCTCGGCGCCGACCTGGGTGCGCAGGAGCTTGTTGGGCGTGGCGTTCTCGCCGGCCTGCTCGGCCATCTTCAGCTGGCCTTCGAGCTGCGGCAGCTTGCCGTACTGCAGCTCGGCGACCTTGTCGAGCTGGCCCT
>CAYQAR010000117.1:0-5048 GCA_964415505.1 uncultured Chromatiaceae bacterium
GGTGCTGATGTCGGCCGCAATGGCCATCAGGTTCGGATAGACGAGGCCGATGCCCGCGCCGGTCAGGAACCGCACGGCCAGCAGGCCGTCGATCTGCCGCACGCCGATGGTCAATGCCGAGAACACGGCGATCGTCCACAGTCCCGCTATCACCACACGCCGCCGGCCCACGCGGTCTCCCAGCACGCCACCGATGGTCGCGCTGAGGGCAAACCCGGCCATCATCAGCGAGACGGCCAGACCGAATGCGGAGCGGCTCAGCCCGAGCCCGTGGATCATCGATGGCCCGGCCAACCCCATGGCGGCGAGGTCGAAACCCTCGCACATCGAGATCAGACAGCAGGCCAGAACCTGCACTACGGGTGTTCGATGACCTGTTGGCACGAATCCATCCGGAGCAAATTGTGGTTACCAGCTGCCGACGTCAGGCGTACCGGCCGCCGTATTCCTTATACAGCTTAGGCAGCAGCACGCGCAGGTTCGAGTACTCCTCGATGTTGTGGCGCAGGGCACCCTTGGGTGCCTCGGCCGGTGCGCGGACGCCCGGCGGGAGCATGCACTTGGGGCGGCCGTCGACGAACGCGTAGCCCATCCAGAAGCGCGTGCGGTACTCGACGCCGCCAGGGATCTCGCGCACGAAATGCACCATGACCAGCGGCTTGGACGGTACGTCGGCGGGGGCACCGGCCAGCTTCTGCCAGATCTGCCCGCCGACCACCGTGCCGACGTTGGGTGCGCGGAACCGCGCCATGTCGAAGCCGAGTTGCTCCGGCGTCATGAAGCTGATCGTGATGTCGGAGGGGCCGCCTTCGCCGACGTCCTCCAGCACGTAGTGCGTGATGCCCTGGAACTTCAGCCGCGGCGGCCGCGAGGGATCGAGGATCTTCGCGCGATCCGCCTCCGAAACGCGCGCGCCATAGTGGCTCGGCGGGTACCAGATCATGTAGCGCAGGTCCTCGAGGCCGTGCCACCCGTACCACCAATCGATCATGTCGACGGTGATGCCGGGCATCGGCACGTTGAGTGAAGCATAACCTGCGCCGTTGGGCAGGATGCACCACCCCGTTTCGACCTCGAGATAGCCGGGGTCGAGCAGGTCGTTGATGTGCTCCGGCAGCAGCGCCTTCGCGGGGTCGATCGGCCGGTCAAAGGATGCCTTGGCGATCAGCGTCGGATCCGGTGGCGCCATCGGCTCGAGGTAGTACCTGGAATAGGGCCTGGACTTCTCCGCGGCAGTGAGATCTCGGGGCTGGACCACTTTGGTGGGCTCCTTGCTGGGAATTCAGGTGCGCGAGCGTGCGGCCTTGCGAGCCATCAGCTTGCCCGCAAGCTTCATCAGCGACGGCGATCCCGTGGCAGCCAGTACGGCGCGTTCGATGGGCGCGGCGATCCAGCGGCTCGGCGGAGGCAGACCGCCGGCACGCTCTTCGCGACCCATCGCCGGGTTCACCGAGCAGCGGACCGGCATGTTCATCATCAGCCGGCGCAGGCACAGGTTGTCACGGTCGCAGACGCGGATATCCGCGATCCGGCCGGTCCGCACCTTGTTCGGATAGTCGGGGTCGGCCAGCATCGGGCGCGCGAGCATGACGAGATCCGCATGGCCGCCGGTGATGGCGCGGGCAGCGTTGAGCGGATCGTGGAACCCCGGCAGCAGCAGCGGCACGGACAACGCACGCTTGAACGGGCTCGCCGTCCCCTCGCGAACGATGTCGCCGTCCTGCACCGACATGCCGACATCCATCGTCTCGTAGCAGCCGTCCGAGAGCGCGACGTAGTCGACTCCGGCCTGCTGCGCCATCAGCGCGATGGCGGCGTAATCGACAGGCCCCTGGCCGTCCGGGAGGTGTTCGTTCGCGATGATGCGCAGCCCAAGAGGATAGCCGCTGCCGACGGCCGAGCGGATCGAGCGGACCATGTCGGTCAGGATGCGCGCCCGGTTCTGTGGCGATCCGCCGTACTCGTCGGTCCGCGAGTTCGTCCGCGGCGAGAGGAAGGAAGCGGTGAAGTAGCTCATGTGGGCAGCTATTTCCACGCCATCCCATCCGGCCTTCTGCGCGCGTGCCGCGGCGGCAACCGTTTCTTCCTGGAGCTGGAGGATGTCGGCGCGCGTGGCTTCGGTAGCCTTGGGCGTGGTTCGGCCACCGGGGACGATCAGGCCTCGCGGAAAACGGTTCTCCGGAATGACGACGCCATTCGGGCTCGCGGAGATGTTGGGTCGATTCGGCGTCGGCTTGCCCATCCGCCCAAAACCCACCATGAGTTCGGCAAAGATCGGCGTTGCATGCGCATGCACTGCGTCGGCGAGCTGGCTCAGCCCCGGGAGGTACTCGTCGCGATCCATCCGTAGTACCGGCTGGAACGGCGATTCCTCGAAGGCGCGCCCCGTGGCCACCGATCCCCCGGCGATGATCAGCCCGATTCCGCCCTTGGCCCTGGCGACCAGGAAGGCTCGGGTCTGCTCGCTTGACCGTCCATCGCGGAGGGGTGCCAGCACGGCCATTGGACCCATGACGAGTCGGTTGGACAGCGTCAGGCCACCGATCTTCACCGGCTCGAACAAGGCGCCGGTCAGGCTATCCGACTCGCTCATGGCTGCTCCCCTCCGACGCACGCTGCCTCGCCAGGCCATCGCGTCATCACGCCCGGCGCTGGCAATTTCCGCATTGGCTGGAGACGTTCCTCCCGCTTGACGGCTGTGGTGCGTCGGATGAATCATAGGGCTCATCCTACGAACCATCAAGCCGGGTCGAGGGTTTGCGGCCCCGCCTGCATGCGTCACCGGGAGCCGAAAGATGTCCAGCGGATATGCCGAACGCCTTGAACTGATCCGGCGCACGATTGCCCTCGAAACTGTCGACCGCGTGCCGTCCATCTTCATGGGCACGGCGTTCGCACCGCGATACATGGGCGGTTCGATCGGGCGGTATTGCAATGACATGGAGTACTGCTTCGAGGTCCAGCTCGATGCCCTGGATCGCCTGGGCTATATCGACGGGGTCAACCTCAGCACCGGCGGTCGCATCGGCCCGATCCTCTCGGCGCTATGGCTGTCCCGTGTGGCCGTACCGGGCGTCGAACTGCCCGATGACACGTTGTGGCAGGTCATGGAAGCCGAGGTCATGACGCTGGCCGACTACGACGTGATCCTGGAGAAGGGCTGGAAGCCGTTCGTGCACGACTACCTGCCGCGCGTGGTGGACATGCGTCTGCTGGGGGACACGTTCGCCTGGATGGGGCAGAACGACGCGCGCATCAAGCGGACCTACATCGAGCGCGGCTACGTGGTCATCACCGACGCCATCATGGCTCCGACGCCGCCTTTCGAGGCGCTCTGCGGCGCTCGCTCGATGCAGAAGTTCTTCCTCGACCTGCTGCGCATCCCGAAGAAGGTCGAGGCCGTGATGGAGGTCGTCATGAAGGACGTGATGGCCGATATCGAAGCGATGCCCCAATGGAGCGGGCCGGGGATCGGCGGCACCTGGGTGGGTGGCTGGCGCGGCGCGCCGGGGTTGCTGGCGCCGCGGCACTGGGACCGGTTCGTGTGGCCGTACATCGTCGAGATGGTGCGCGCGCTGGTGGCGAAGGGCTACACCCCGGTGCTGCACTTCGACCAGGACTGGAACCGCGAACTCGCGCGCCTCAATGAGCTGCCGCAGGGAAAGTGCGTCCTCAATCCCGACGGCATGACCAGCATGAAGAAATTCAAGGAAGTCGCGGGCGATTCGATGGCCATGCTGGGAGACGTGCCCTCGGTGTTGCTGTCCACCGGCACGCCCGAAGCGGTCGCCGACTACACCCGCAATCTGCTCTCCCTGTTCGGCAACCGCGGGCTGCTTTTTGGTGGCGGGTGCGACATTCCCATCAATGCGCGCTTCGAGAACGTGGAGACGATGTTGCGCGTCCTGCGCGAGCACAACGAGCGGCGGCACTAGGAAGCAGGGCGCCACCGGGTTGAACCGCCGTGCGGACTGCGCTGCCGTGCGAGTAGTGGTTCTCGCGGGCTTCCTCGGATCGGGGAAGACGACGGTGGCGCTGCAGATCGCGCGGGCGGCGCAGGCGCGCGTGCGGCGCGTCGCGCTGATCGTCAACGAGCGGGGCGAGACCGGCGTCGACAACCAGCTGGCCGCGCGGCTGGGCTTCGACCTGCGGGAGCTGCTCGGCGGGTGCATCTGCTGTTCGCTGGTGGCCGAACTGGCGCCCGCGCTGGAGGGGCTCGCGGCGACGAGCCGGCCGGACCTGGTCATCGTCGAGGCTTCCGGCATCGCCGAGCCCGCGCAGATCCGCAGTGCCCTGCAGTACGCCCGCATCGCGGACCTGAACCTGCTGTCCGTGAGCGTCGTCGATGCGCCGCGCATCGCCGAGCTGATGGAAGTGATCACGCCGCTGGTGACGCGACAGATCGAGAACGCCGACCTTTTGGTCATCGCCAAGATGGACGTGGCATCGGACGCCGAGATCGAGGCGGCACGGCGCATTGTCGGCGAGATCCACCCCGGCGCAACGGCGTTCGAACTGAACGCACGCGAGCCCTTGCCGACCGCGCTCACCGAGGCGCTGGCGCTCTGATGCCGCATGACCTGCAGCCGCTGGCGATGACCTGCCGCTGGACGTTTCCAGGCCCGGTGGACCCGAAGGCATGCGCGCAGGCGCTGGGAGAGCTGCTGGTGGCCATCGCCTCCGGCTGCCAGTCGCCCAGCGGATACGTCATGGGCCATATCAAGGCCTATGCGCCGCTACCGGCTGGAGGCTACATCCGGGCCAACGCCACCTCCGCCAGGCAGCCGCCGGACGTCGAGGTGCAGGCGCCGGCCGGCGCGATGGTCACGATGGTCACGGGCCTCGACGTGACACTGAACGTGCTGGTCGTCGGGCTGGAGCCGGTGGCCTGTCGCCGGCAGGTGCTGCGCGCACTCGACGACGTCGCCGCCCGCCATGGATTCAAACAAGGAGAACACTGATGGCCGAACTGACCAACATGACCGCCGAAGAGAAGCAACTGGTGCAGCTGCTCGCCGACATGATGGAGGACGAGGCGCTGCCGATTG
>CAYQAR010000118.1:0-4950 GCA_964415505.1 uncultured Chromatiaceae bacterium
CCTCGAGGAACGGCAGCGACTCGATGTCGCCGACGGTGCCGCCGATCTCGACGATGCAGACATCGGCATCGCCCGCACCGAGGACGATGCTGCGCTTGATCTCGTCGGTGATGTGCGGGATCACCTGCACGGTGGCGCCGAGGTAGTCGCCGCGCCGTTCCTTGGCAATGACGCTGCCGTAGATGCGCCCGGTGGTGAAGTTGCTGTGCCGGCCGGTGGTGGTGCGCACGAAGCGCTCGTAGTGGCCGAGGTCGAGGTCGGTTTCGGTGCCGTCCTCGGTGACGAATACCTCGCCGTGCTGGAACGGGCTCATGGTCCCCGGATCCACGTTGAGGTAGGGATCGAGCTTGACCATGCTGACCTTCAGCCCGCGCGCCTCGAGGATGGCGCCGAGGGAGGCCGAAGTGATGCCCTTGCCGAGCGAGGACACCACCCCACCGGTCACGAATACGAAGCGCGGCATCTGCTCACCCGGTTAAACGCCTGGACACGCGACACTCTCTGCGGCGGCCGGCCCGCCAGCGACGAGGCCCCTGGTGGAGACCGGCCCTGAAATGCGCCGCGGCCACGGTCCACGGCAGCGTCACCGGGACCACGGCAATGGAGATTTCAGATGGGAGAAGAAAGTTACCAGATAGCCCCGGTGCCGACAATCGCGACGCAGCGGATGGCCGGCGGTGCTACTCGAGCGCCGGGTGGCGATCCCAGCTGACGCGCAGCGCCGGCTCATCGCCGCTCGCCGCGGCTGCCGCGGCGACCCACAACCCGGCAACGGCCACGAGTTCGCCCGCCGAGTACAGCAGCGGCACCCGCGTCCGCATCCATGGCACTACGCCGCGTTCCTGCAGCAGCTTCTTCAGTTCCCGCGTGTGCGCCGCGCCCGGCGGGCGCAGCCGCTCGCCGCCGTTGCGCCAGCGCACCGTGAGCGTCGGCGCCAGCCGCGCCAGGGCGAGGCCGCGCCCCGTGGCCCGCACCAACCGCAGGCGGCCGAGCGTGTCGAGGTCGAGCACCGCGCCCGCGCGCGTCGGCAACTCCAGGGTACTGCCGGCGGCAGGCCCCGCCGTCATGGGCGCCTGCAGGTAGAGCACGCCGCGGTAGCGGCGCAGCTCGCCACCAGGCCAGGCAACGAGCGGCACACGGTCCGCACCGGCGTGATGGACCTGGGCGAGCGCCTCGCGCAGCCGGGCCTCGGGCGGCACCGTGCCCAGGTCGCGCCGGCACAGGAAGCGCAGCAGGTTGCGCTGGCGCGGCTCAGGCAGTGCGCCGAGCGCGGCCACGAGGATGCGGCCCCGGCGCACGGCGCGGCGCGCGTCCTGCATCGCCAGGTCGTCGAGCAGGGCGGCAGCCTCGCTGCTGAAGGTCGCGCTGCGGGCCAGGCTCGCGGCCGCACCCGGCCAGCGCCCGGCGAGGAGCGGCAGCACGCTATGGCGCAGGAAATTGCGGTCGAAATGCGCATCGACGTTGGCCGGGTCCTCTATCCAGTCGAGGCGGGCCGCGCGCGCGTAGGCGAGCAGGTCGCTGCGCGGCAGGCCGAGCAGCGGCCGGCACAGGCGGCCGGCACCGAACGGCGCATCGGCCGCAATACCTGCCAGCCCCGCCGGGCCGGCGCCGCGCAGCAGGTTGAGCAGCACCGTCTCGGCCTGGTCGTCGCGGTGGTGCGCGGTGAGCAGGTACTCGCCGGGCGCGAGACGGGCGGCGAGCGCCGCGTAGCGCGCGCGCCTTGCCGCCGCTTCCAGGCCCTCGCCCGCTGTGGTCGCGACGGTAACCGCGCAGGCCGTGAAGGGCACCTGCAGCCCGGCACAGAGCGCCGCGCAGCGCTCGCCCCAGCGCGGCGCATCCGGATGCAGCCCGTGGTCGACATAGACGGCGCACAGACGCCCGGGGGCGAGGCCGGCCAGGGCGTGAAGCAGCACCGAGGAATCGAGCCCGCCGCTGAGCGCGACGCAGAAGGTCGTGCCGGGCTCGGCGAGTGCGGCACCGAGGGCCGCGCCGAGGGCCGCGGTGACGCGGTTCACGGCCACCGTCGGCGGCCATCCCGGCCCGCGCGGTGCCGGCCCGGCGTCATGCCTCGCGGTAGCGGCCGAAAGCCTGCAGGCGTTGCTCGCGCCGGCGCAGCAGCTCGGCCAGGTCGAGGATCTCGAGGTCACGCAGTGCCGCGACCAGGGCCGTGTGCAGGGTCGCCGCCATCGCCGGCGGATCGCGGTGCGCCCCGCCGAGCGGCTCGCGCAGAACCTCGTCGACCAGCCCGAGCTCGCGCAGCCGCGCGGCCGTGATGCCCATCGCCTCGGCCGCCGCCGCCGCCTTCTCCGCGCTCTTCCATAGGATGCTGGCGCAGCCTTCCGGCGAGATCACCGAGTAGACGCTGTACTCGAGCATCAGCAGGCGGTCGGCCACACCGATCGCGAGCGCCCCGCCCGAGCCACCCTCGCCGATCACCACGCTGACGACCGGCGTCTTCAGCCGCGCCATCTCGAAGAGATTGCGGGCGATGGCTTCGCTCTGGCCGCGCTCCTCGGCATCGAGGCCGGGATACGCGCCGGGCGTGTCGATCAGCGTCACCACCGGCAGGCGGAAGCGCTCGGCGAGCCGCATCAGGCGCAGTGCCTTGCGATAGCCCTCGGGCTTCGGCATGCCGTAGTTGCGCCGCACGCGCGCCTTCGTGTCGCGTCCCTTCTGCTGGCCGATGAACACCACCGGCCGGCCATCGAGCCGGCCGATGCCGCCGACGATCGCCGGATCGTCGGCGAACATGCGGTCGCCGTGCAGTTCCTGGAAGTCCGGGCTGATGACCTCGAGGTAGTCGAGCGTGTACGGGCGCAGCGGGTGGCGTGCGAGCTGCGCGACCTGCCAGGAACTGAGGCTGGCGAAGATGCTGCGCGTCAGGGCGTCGCTCTTCTCCTTCAGCCGCTCGATCTCGTCGCTGATGTTGATCTCGGAGTCGTCGCCGACGAAGCGCAGCTCGTCGATCTTCGCCTCGAGCTCGGCGATCGGCTGTTCGAATTCGAGGAACTTCAGGTCCATCGGCGGGGAGTCCCGGGGTCGCGCACGGCGACACTATAGCCGGCCGTGGCCCGCAGACAAGCGCCGGCGGGCGTCAATGCAGCGGCTGGGCGGCGTCGTAGACGAAGCGGAAGCCGTCGGCGCCGACGAGTTCCGAGAGCCGTTCGCGCAGCTCGCGGCTCGGGCGCACCGTCCACGCCTCGCCGAGGGCGAGACGCGCCTGCGCGTCGGCGCGCCGGTAGACGACCCAGATGCCGCAGTTCCCGGGCCGGAACGGTTCGAGCGCGCGGCGCAGCTTGCCGGCATCGACGCGTGAACCCGGTTCGCTCACCCAGCGGATCAGCAGGCGCGTGGCGCGCCCCTCGATGACCCGGTCGATGTCGGCGACCTCGCGCACCGCCAAGCGCCAGCCATCGATGAAGCTGTCCCAACGCAGCTGGCCCGACACCACCACGATGGCTCCCGCCCCGAGGTGGTTGCGGCAGCGCTCGTAGGTCTCGGGGAAGAGCGTCATCTCGATGACGCCGCTGCCGTCGTCGAGCTCCGCGGTGATGCGTCCGGTGCGCCGGCGCAGGTTGTCGACGAGCCCGGCCACGGCCACCTCGCGCGCCGCCTGGAATTCCGTACCCGGCGGCGGCGGTGCACCCAGCAGCAGGTCGGCAACCTTGCCCGAGGCGATGTGCCGGGCATCGGCGCGGTACTGGTCGAACGGGTGGCCGCTCAGGTACAGGCCGAGGCTCTCGCGCTCTGCCTGGAGCCGCCGCCCGATTCCCCAGTCGTCGGTCACGGGGACCGCTTCGGCCACGGGCCGGCCCGCCGCGACGGCCCCGAACATGTCTTCCTGGCCGGAATCGCGCGTGCGCGCCGCCTGCTCCGCCCCGCCGAGGGCGCTGCCGACCGCAGCCATGAGACTGGCGCGATTTGGCCCGAGGGTGTCGAGGGCGCCGGCCTTGACGAGCGCTTCGATGGCGCGCCGCCCGAGCCGTTGCCCGCCCGCGCGCAGGCAGAAGTCGTGCAGGTCGGTGTAGGGGTCGCCGGCGCTGCGCGCCGCGCAGATCTGTGCGGCCGCGGCAAGCCCGAGGCCTTTGAGTGCGCCGAGTCCGTAGCGGATCTCACGTGCTGCGGCGACGGTGAATTCGCAGGCCGAGCGGTTGACATCGGGCGGCAGCAGCGCGATCCCGAGTGCCCGGCACTCGCGCTGCAGGACCACCAGCTTGTCGGTGTCGTCCATTTCGCAGGTGAGCACTGCGGCCATGAAAGCGGCCGAATAGTGCGTCTTCAGCCATGCAGTCTGCCAGGAGAGCAGCGCGTAGGCCGCCGAGTGCGAGCGGTTGAAGCCGTACTCGGCGAATTTCTCCATCAGGTCGAAAATCCGCGTGGCGAGCCCGGCCGCCACACCGCGCGCAGCCGCTCCCTCGAGGAACACCGAGCGCTGCTTGGCCATCTCCTCGGGCTTCTTCTTGCCCATCGCCCGGCGCAGCAGGTCGGCGCCGCCGAGGGTGTAGCCGGCCAGCACCTGCGCGATCTGCATCACCTGCTCCTGGTAGACGATCACGCCGTAGGTGCTGCGCAGGACCGGCTCGAGTGCCGGGTGCAGGTAGTCGATGGTCGCCCCGGCGCCGCCGTGCTTGCGCGCGATGAAGTCGTCGACCATGCCCGATTGCAGCGGCCCCGGGCGGAACAGCGCCACCAGCGCCACCAGGTCGTCGAAGGTATCCGGCTTCAGGCGCTTGATCAGGTCGCGCATGCCGCGCGACTCGAGCTGGAACACGGCGGTGGTGCGCCCGGAGCGCAGCAGCTCGAAGGTCGCCGCATCCTCGAGCGGGAGCTTGCCGATGTCGACCGGTGCCTCCCCGGCCGCCGCGCGCGCGGCGTTGATGGTTTTCACGGCGCGGTCGATGATGGTGAGGGTGCGCAGGCCGAGGAAGTCGAACTTGACCAGGCCAACCA
>CAYQAR010000119.1:0-4899 GCA_964415505.1 uncultured Chromatiaceae bacterium
GACCAGAACACGATCATCTCGGCTTCCTTCAGGCAGTCCTCGACGGTGCCGTAGAACTCCGGACAACCGAGCCGCATGCTGTTGCCCCAGTGGTGCATCGCGCCCCAGAACCAGCCTTCCCAGCTGTCCGGGTTGTGCACCAGCTTGGTGACGCCGATCAGGTTCCAGAAGCGGTTGAACGCGCTGAGATAGTGGCCGAGGTTGCCCCACTGGTGGTGCGAGCCGTTGGCGACGCAGATCGCGCCGGGGCCGACCGCCTTGGCACGCTTGATCTCGCCGCTGACGATGTCGAGCGCCTCCTCCCAGCTGATGCGCACGAACTCCGACTTGCCGCGGTTCTGGATGTTGCGGTTGCCGTTCGGATCGAAGTCGACGCGCTTCAGCGGGTAGAGCAGGCGGTTCTTCGAATACACCATCGACTTCTGGCACATGCCGTGCGAGGCGAGTGTCGTGCGGCGCGGCGGCGTGAAGGTCTTGCCGCGCGCGGTGATCGACCACGACGGGGCATCGTCGGCGTCGAAGTCCATCGGCGTCGTACGCAGGATCCGGCCATCCTTGACGTAGACGAAGATCGGGCCGCCGTTGGTGCCGTTGGTGTAGCGCGTCACGCCATTGCCCATGTCGGTGCCGGACTTCCAGGTCACCGACTCGAGGCGCGCGAGCGTCGCCATGAACCAGACGGCGAGGTCGTCCGGGCCTTCGAGGCCGATCTTGAAGTTCTTGGCCGCGTCGACGCGCTCGAGCAGATCGAACGGCGGCGTGAGGAAGCTCTCGGCGATCGCCTGGTTCTTGAAGTGGATGTCGAGGTCGGGCTTCGGATGCAGCCCCTTGCACGAGCTGATCCGCCCGTTCTCGAGCCGGATCCAGCGGCCGGTCGGTTCGTCACGCAGGCGGAACTGCGCGACGAGGTTGCGCTCCTTCAGCCGTGCCGCGTACTCGGGGTAGACCCGCGCCGCGACCCGCATGGCCTGGGGAATCCCCCACAGGATGACCGAGAGTTTCATGTCGACCTCCGCAAACGGTGGCGCATCCGCAGCTGCCAGCTGTGATTCTAGGCTGGTGACGCGCCGCGGCCGCTGACAAAAATCAATGATCCAAACAGGTGCCGGGTCGCAGTTCTCGCAGTTGTTATCCCGTCCACACGGTGCCTCCACACGGTGCCGGGTCGCAGTTGTCGCAGTTCCGTCACCGGTCTTTCCGGTGGATGAGACAACAATGACCTCCGGACACGGCGCCCATCGGCGACTACGCTCGAGCCCTCGCCTCATGTTACCGGGGATCCCGATGGCCCGCCGACTGCGCCTGCACCTGCCGGGAGGTTTCTACCACGTCACGCTGCGCGGCAACCACCGGCAGCCGATCTTCTTCGTCGAACAGGATCGCGACCTGCTGGACGGGGTCGTGGCCGAGGCGGTCGGGCGGTTGGACGCCCGCATCCACGCCTATTGCTGGATGACCAACCACCTGCACCTGCTGGTCCAGGTTGCCGATGCACCTCTGGGTCGGCTGATGCTGCGCATCGCAAGCCGGTATGCGCGCCGGATGCAGGCCTCGCTCGCAACCACCGGACACCTGTTCGAGCGGCGCTATCACGCAGTTCTGGTGGATGCCGACAGCTACCTGCTGGCGCTCATCCGCTACATCCACCTCAATCCGGTTCGCGCGGGCCTGGTGTCAGACCCGGCCGGTTACCGCTGGTCCAGCCACCGCAGCTACCTCGGACAGCACCCCCCGGCCTGGTTGTCGATGGATTTCGCGCTGGATTTGCTGGGCGGAGACGGCCCGGAAGCCGCCGCACGTTATCGCGCATTCATGGGAACCGAGACCGATTGCCGCTGGGGCGAAGGCCCACTGAAGCCGCACGCCACGCACCCGCAACTCATGGGCAGCGATGCCTTTCTGGCGAGAGTGCGAGCCAGTACGCGACTGACGACACCGCGCGGCAACCTCGACGACCTGCTCCGCGAGTGCACCGAGCGGTTCCACATCGCGCCCGACGCGCTCACCTCATCCAGCCGATCGCAGCACCTGGTCCGTGCCCGCGCATGGCTCGGACACCGTGCCGTCGCCAACGGCATCGCCACCGTGTCCGGACTCGCCCGACAGCTGGGGCGCAGCGAGTCGGCGCTGCGTCAGGCGATGGCGCGCCATCCACCCGACGGCCCATAGCGATCCACCAACAACTGCGAGAACTGCGACCCGGCACTGTGCGGGGCGGCGTGTTTATTAACAACTGCGAGAACTGCGACCCGGCACCGTGTGGAAAATCTCCTGCAGGGCGCCGCTGCCGGGGTTGTGCACGATCATGGCGGTGCAGCGGCCACGGCCGGGGAGGTCGAGTGTGAGCGGGCCGGAAAACAACTCGGCGCCGACGGCGGTGCAGGCGCGGGCGGTCGCGTCGAGATCGGTGACCTCGAAGGACTGCGCGAGATAGCCGATGTGCGGCGGCACGGCCGCGGTGGCGATGGTGGGCAGTTCGTAGTTGAGCGCCGCGGCAAGCGCTATCTTGCCGTACTCGTGCGCGCCCTGGACGATGACGCTGCGCGTGCGCGCCTCGGCCGGCAGGCTGAGTGCACGGTTGGTCTCCGCGCCCTGCAGCACGGACTCGAAGAACGAGGTCATGCCGAGCGGCCCGTAGTAGAAGGCGAGCGCCTTGTCCATGTCGGCGACCGTGTGCGCGGTGGTGACCACGGCGGTGAACCCGGTCGGCGTGCGGCCGTAGCGGTCGATGAAGGCGACGATGCGCCCGATCACCGTCTTCGGATCGTCGCTGAGCAGCTGGATCAGGTTGATGACCACCCCGTCCGGCCCGTCAAAGGACGCTTCCAGCGTCTCGCCGATCGCCGGCCCGAAGCGGTTGTGCGCCGGCTCGCTCCAGAACTGGAAGCCCTGCGCCTTCAGCCGCGCATAGTCGGCCGGCATGTCGCTCGAATAGATGTTGAGGTTGAACAGGCCGACGGCGCGGCGCACGTCCGGGCTGCGCACGAGCCTGCGCCCGGCACCGGAGAACTCCATGAGCTGCACGCGCCCGACCGGATCGGCACCGTGCCCGAGGAAGGCGCAGCGCGCCACCGTCCCTGGCGCCACGCGCCAGTAGCGCTCGAACTCCGGCCCCTGCCAGGTGCAGCGCTCGGTCACCTCGAGGCCGAGCGTGCCGGCGTAGAACGCCAGCGAAGCGTCGAGGTTCTCGACGCCGATCACGACCGCACTCACCGGTGCGCTCGCGCGCACTGCACTGCCACTCATCGGATCACTCCTCTCTCCGGGAAAACTTCCTGCCGCCGACGCGGATTCTACGACGCGCCGGCGGGTGTGCTGACAATGGTCGAGCCCTGCCAGTCGAGATCGCGCGCGAGAAACTCACCGAGCGCGCGCAGGACACGACAGTAGAAGGCATCCGGCGCGAGGCGCTCGACGGCCTGCACCAGCTGCGGCACCCAGTTCTGCAGGTGGCGCGTGGCGAAATCCGCCTGCGCCAGCTGCCACGACAGCGCATCCGCGGCCGCGCTCGCCTCGTGGTACACGAGGTAGTGCATGAACTCGAGTTCGACCGAGAGGTGGTCGGGCGCCCAGGCAAAGCGCTCGCCGAGGCGGTAACCGAAATAGTCGTAGTAGCGCACGATGTCCTCGCGCGTCCCGGCCTTCTGTCCCGTGTGCAGGTCCTCGCGGATCGGCGCCGGCGGGCCCTGGCTGCCGACTTCGAACAAGCCGCTGTACTGCGCCCCGAGCTGCCCGGGGTCGTGACCCGCGTACTCGAGCAGCAGGCCGTCGAGATCGAAGGCAAACGGCAGGCCCGTCGCGGCACCGCGCCGGGCCTGCACCGCGGCGCGTACCTCGACGTCGTGCGGCGAGGCGAGGAGTTCGGAGAATGCGCCATAGCAGCGACAGCGCGCCGGTGCCGTCAGCGCCGCCGTGCGCGCGGCGGCAACGGCGCGCACGCCCGGCTCGCGAACCGCTGGCGCGCTCATGCCGACGATGCGCCGTGCGGTATGGTGAACTTTCGTCGATCGCGGCCAGCTGGCATAGTGCGAGGCAACCTGCAGGAGCGCCCAGGCTTCGGGCGCCGGCCATTATCACCCGGTCCCGCGATGCTGAGCTACGCCGCTGCCGTCGAAGCGATCCTCGCCGCGATCACGCCGCTGCCCGTGCGCACCGCGGCACCGCGCGCCGGCGATGTCGCCGCCGGCGTGGTCGACAGCCGCGTCGACGTACCCTCCTTCGCCAACGCTGCCATGGACGGCTTCGCCCTGCGCAGCGCCGAATGCGCCGGCGCAAATTCCGCCAGGCCCGTGCGCCTCGCGATCGCCGGCACGGTCGCAGCCGGCCAGCCGCCGCCGGCACCGACGCCGCCCGGCGCCGCCTGGGAGATCATGACCGGCGCGCCGATGCCGCCCGACTGCGATGCCGTCGTGCCGCTCGAGCGCATCGCGCGTCCGGATGGCGAGCCCGGGGCGATCCTGGTCGACGAGCCTCCACGCCCGGGCCAGAACCGGCGCGCCGCCGGCGAGGACTTCGCACGCGGCGACCGGCTGCTCGACCCGGGAACGGCACTGACCCCGCAAGCGGTGATGGCACTCGCCGCAGTCGGTGTCGACGGCATCGAGGCGCGTCCGCCGCCGCGCATCGGCATCGTCACCACCGGCAGCGAGCTCGCCGCGAGCGGACTGCCCGATGCGCAGGGCCGCATCCGCGACACCAACGGGCCCTACCTCGAAGCGGCGCTCGCCGCGCTCGGCCTGCCCCTCGCCGGCCGGCGCAGCGTCGCCGACGACGGCGCCGCATTCGCCGCGGCGTTCGCTGCCCTCGCCCCGGCCTGCGACATCCTCATCACCACGGGGGGTGTGTCGGCCGGCCGGCTCGACTTCGTGCCCGCCGCGCTGGCGGCACTCGGCGCCGAGC
>CAYQAR010000120.1:0-4668 GCA_964415505.1 uncultured Chromatiaceae bacterium
GGGGCCGGAGCGTTATGCGACGCGGACTTAGGTGCGATTTCCATGTGATGATCGAGCACATGTGAAGCCGTCCCGCGGCGTCTCCGGACGTCTCGGTTGGTCCCGACAGAAGCCCCAGATCGTTGATTCGACTGGGGTTTTCTCTTTCTGGTCCCGGGCGGATTCCTGGCACCGCATCGGGACGGGGCCGCATTCGGGGCCACCGGGGCGGCTGTGGCCCCGTCTGGTGGCCCCCTATGCGACACATCAACGACGTCCTGAAGCCCGCGACGATCGACAACGCGAAGGCGAAGGACAAGCGCTCCGACCTGACCGAAGGCGAGGGCTTGGTACTGGACAGACGCGCTCAACACCGACGCCGCACATCGACCCGTGCATCGTCGAGCGCGTCTGCCTGGCCGGGCGCATCGACACGCACTGATTCCAGGGCTCGGTCGAGGCGAATCCGATGGTGCTTGAATCAAGCTAGCTAGCCAGATAAAATTGGCCCTCGGCCAGCCAAGGAGCCCTGCATGACCGAAGTCGCCCTGTACGAAGCCAAGAACCGCCTGTCCGAGCTGATCGAGCGCGTGCAGCGCGGCGAAGTCATCGCCATCACACGCCGCGGCAAGGTGGTCGCACAACTGGCCTTGCCCAGCGAACAAGACAGTGCCGGCGCCGCGCGCGATGCAGTGGCAGGCCTGCTGGCCGTGCGCCAGGGTGTCAGCCTGGGCAACCTGAAGGCGCGAGACCTTGTCGCCGAGGGCCGGCGTTGAGCGTCGCCCTCGTCGTCGACGCATCCGTCAGCGCTGCCTGGTTCTTTCCCGACGAAGCCACGCCCTACACCGAAGCTGCCTTGCAGGCCACGGCCGAGGGCGAGGTCTGGGTGCCGGCACTTTGGCTGCTGGAGGTGGGCAACCTGATGCTCAGCGCCCAGCGGCGCCGACGCATCACGGCGGCCAAGCGGCAGGAACTGGTGGTTCACGCACAGGCCCTTCGTCTGCGCGTCGACCGCGAGCCAGTGGCGATGACCACGCTGGACGCCCTGGCGGCCCGGCATGGCTTGAGTGCCTACGACGCCGCCTATCTGGAGCTCGCGCTGCGGCGCGCCTTGCCCCTGGCAACGCTGGACGAAGCCCTGCAGAAGGCCATGACCGGCGCTGGTGTGGCGCGCGCCGAACTCTAAAGGCCCCGTGTCCCAGACCCTGTACAAGCGCCGGTCGATCGACCCGATGCGTGACGCGAGCGGCAGCTGAATTGCCCCTCGGGTCGTGGCCCGGGTGTGCAGACAGGGTAGGCCGAAGAACGGGGCCACCCGAGGGGCCACGCCTGATGCCTGTCGGGGCAAGAACCGCATGAATGCTGACCCGGCGCCCGACTGGGAAGTGATGATCGAACATGTGACGCCGTCCATCGGCGTCTCCTGACACCTCTTGAGCTCCTGATTTTGTTGAATGAATCAGGGGCTTCGTCTTTTCGGCACGTCTCACGGCAGAGCACGAGATCCCGCCGTTTTCGAGCGGAGATTGACGAGAGAAGTGGCCGGAAGCGGCCCGGATTCCTCCAGCTGGAGGTGGCCGAAGCGAGGTGAACCTGGTGGCGGGCGGTGTCTGCCGCCGCGTGCAGTTGGCGCACCACATGGGTGGGCCGTGCGCATTCCTGCGGAGTTCCGGCTCGACACTGACCGTGTGAGCATTTCGCGCAACGAGTCGGGCGATCTGGTGATCCACCCCCTGCGGGCCGAACGTGGCGCTGCGCTGCTCGATGCCCTGCGCGCCGCGGGCGAGGCGGACGGTGCCTTCCTCGCAGCGCTGGAGGCTGAACAGGCCCGTCCGGCTGCCCTGCAGGAGCGCGAGGCACTGTGATCTGCGTGCTCGACACCAACATCCTCATCGATCTGATCAAGCACCAGCCGCCCGCGATCGCGCGGCGGGTCGATGCGCTGCCGGAAGATGCCCGGCTGTGCATGTCCTTCGTGACCTGGGCCGAGCTTCTGAAGGGCGCCGAGCGCAGCACGAAGAAGCCGGAGGTCCTTCGCCGGCTGGAGGCCCTGGCCCGCCAGGTCGCGGTGCTGTATCCGGAAGGCCCCGCCATCTGCGAGCACTACGCCGAGCAGTTCACGCGTCTGAAGGACGCCGGCACGCCCATCGGAGCGAACGATCTGTGGATCGTGCCCGGCGTCAACTATCCTGGCCGGCGGGCGTCAACTATCTTGGCCGGTGGATGCGCGGTTGGTTTGTAGTCGTCAGTTCGCCTTTCGCCGTGCCGGGGCATGCCCCGGCACGGCGGCCCGCCGCCGGTAGCTCTCCACGTTCATCTCCAGGATCGTCGCGTGGTGTACGAGCCGGTCGATCGCAGCCACCGTCATCGCGGGCTCGGGGAACACGGCGCCCCACTCCGAGAACGGCGTGTTCGCCGTGATCGCGAGGCTGCGCCGTTCGTAGCGCTCGGCGATCAACTCGAACAGCACCGAGGTCTCGGCCTGGTCGCGGCGCACGTAGCTGAGGTCGTCGAGGATCAGCAGGTCGAAGCGGTCGAGCCTGGCCAGTTCCTGCGGCAGCCGTAGGTCGCGGCGTGCCAGCTGTAGCCGCTGCACGAGGTCGCCGGTCCGGGTAAACAGGATGCGATGGCCGGCGTCGATCAGCGCGTGTCCGAGTCCCGCCACCAGATGGGTTTTGCCCACACCCGGCGGACCGAACAGCAGCAGGTTGGCCCCTTGCGCGATCCAAGCATCGGCCTCGGCGAGCGCGTTGATCTGCGCCTTCGAGACCGCCGGCACCGCCTCGAACTCGAAGCTCGAGAGCAGCTTCTCCGGCGGCAGCCCGGACTCCTGTCGATGACGCGCGATCCGCCGAACCTCGCGCTGCGCGGTCTCGTGCTCGAACAGCGCTTCGAGCAACCTCAGTCCGGGCCAACCTTCGCGATCGGCCTGCGCGCAGATGTCGACGGCGAGTTGCTTGACCGTGGGCAGGCGCAGCTCCGTGAGCATCAGCGCGAGCCTTCCTTGCGTCGCCGCGCTCATGCCCGCTCTCCGAGGATCTCGTCGTAGCGCTCGAGCTCCGGCAGCTCGACCCGCACGTCCGGGATCGCGGTCGCCGGCGGCGCGAGCAACTTCGTGACCGACTCGAGCTCAGGCAACGCGCCGATCTCGATGAGCTGCTCGAGCTCCCCGGCGAGCTGCGCTTCGTAGCCCTTGGCCGCGAGCGCCAGCAGACCCACCATCGTTCGGCACGCCTCGCGCTCCGGACGCACCGCGATCAGCCGCTCCCATGTCTGCCGGTACACCGGGCGCGGGAACGCCGCGTCCCGGTGCACCCAGCGCGCCAGCGCCGCGGGCTTGCGCTGCAACGCTTCGACCAGATGCCGGTAGTCGATCACCTTGCCCCAACGCGTGTCGCCGCTCCTCGTGCCGCGCACGGCCCGCAGCACGCACACCCCGCCCAACCAGCCCTCGATGTGCTCGGCGTACTCGCGCACCATCAGCCGATGCCCGATCAGCCGGCTCGTCGCCGAGTACAGGATCCGGTTCACGATGAACGTGCCGAACTTGCTTACGCGCGCCGGCACCTCGACGTATTCGGCCGTTCGCCGCGCCGGCAACGCGCGCAGAACTGCGCGCTCGGCCTCCACTCGCTTGCCCAGCCGCGCGTTCATCCGCTGCACCGTCGTCGCCACGAACGCCTCGTACTCGGCGCGCGTCTGGAAGCGTCGCGATCCTCGCAGCCGCAGTGCCTGGTCGATCGCCACCTTCAGCGAGCCGTTGCGTGCCTCGATCGAGCCGTTCTCGTGCGACTGCCCCGGATTGCAGCGGCTCGCCCGCATCCCGTAGTGCGCGCACAGCCCCTCGTAGCGCCGGGTCAGCTCCTCATGCTCGGCCAGGTTGTTGAACGCCGCCGACAGGCTGTCGGTGCGATGCTCCTCGGGCACCCCGCCCAGGCGCCACAGCGCGGCCTGAAGCCCCGCCGACAGCGCCAGGAAGCTCTCGCCGCCTTCGATCACCTCCGCGTGTCTCCAGCCCGAGTGCGCCAGCGCGAACTGGTACAGCCGGTGCTCGAACGACACCTCGCCGATCTCGATGTCCAGATCGTTGGCGACGGTGAAGTCCGACAGCGCCAGCCGTCCTGGCGGATGCTCCTGCGCGAAGTAGACCTCGCGCTCGGCCCCATGCACCGCTCTCCATTGCCGAATCCGCCGCTGCAGCGTACGCAGCACCGCGTGCGGGTAATGCGCCGGGTGCCGGCGCTGCAACTCCTCGAGCAGCGTCACCGCATTCAGCTGCGCGTCGCGCTCGAGCAGCGGCACGACCTCCGCATCCCACACCGCCGCCAGCGGATCCTCCCGCGTTCGCCACGTCCGCGGTCCGCGCTGCGAGGGCAACGCCGTCGCCTGCTCCACGCGCCGCGCCGTGCGTACGCTCATCCCGGCCTTGGCCGCCGAAGCCTCCTGGCTGTTGACCAGCCGATACCTCTTGTACTCGTTCACCTGTCGGTCCGTGATCCTCTTGCCGGGCACCCAGTTCCCCTCGACTCCCAAATCGAGGGCGCACTGTAGCCACGCATCCCGGACCCGCCCGGACCCTGGTCAACCGGTCACGATAGTTGTCGTCGACCGGCCAAGGTAATTGTCGCCGGCCAGGATCGCCTGCCACGCGCTTGCCGAGAGCGCGACGCTGGTGACGCACGACCCGCG
>CAYQAR010000121.1:0-4641 GCA_964415505.1 uncultured Chromatiaceae bacterium
TCGTCTTCAAGATCCAGGCCAACATGGATCCGAAGCACCGCGACCGCATCGCCTTCATGCGCATCTGCTCCGGACGCTTCGAGGCCGGACAGAAACTCTTCCACGTGCGCCTCGGCAAGGAAGTGCGCGTCGCCGATGCGCTTACCTTCATGGCCGCGGACCGCGACCGCGTGGCCGAGGCTTTCGCCGGCGACATCATCGGCCTGCACAACCACGGCACCATCGCCGTCGGCGATACCTTCAGCATGGGCGAGAGCCTGCAGTTCACTGGCATCCCGAGCTTCGCACCGGAACTCTTCCGCCGCGTGCGCCTGAAGGACCCGCTGCGCATGAAGCAGCTCGTCAAGGGCCTCGGCCAGCTCGCCGAGGAAGGCACGACGCAGTTCTTCCGCCCGCTCCTCGGCAACGACCTCGTGCTCGGCGCCGTGGGGCTCCTGCAGTTCGACGTCGTCGCCTACCGCCTGAAGGACGAGTACGGGGTGGAGGCGGTCTTCGAGTCGGTGGATGTGCAGACCGCGCGCTGGGTGAGCTGTGCGGATGCGAAGAAGATGCAGGAGTTCCGCGATCGCTACATGACGAACCTCGCCACCGACGCGGCCGGCAGCCTGGTCTACTTCGCGCCGAACCTGATCAACCTGCGCCTCGTTCAGGAGAAGTGGCCGCAGGTCGGCTTTGCGGCGACGCGCGAGCTCGCGCCGCAGCTCGCCGCCTGACGCAACCGCCAGGGCTCGCAGCATGGGGACGAAGGCGTCGCGCCCGCGGCCAGGTCCCCGGGTGGCGGCGACACTCTGCCCTGACGCGTCGACAGGTTCTTAACCCGCATCGTTTTTTTGCGGGGCAACAGCAGGCGGGCCGCCCGTGCCACATTATGTCCAGAGCCTTCCCCAGATGGGTGATGACAGGCCGCTGGCAGGTTGCTACGATCCGAACCGTCGGCTGGGGCGTCGGGGAATGCCTTGGTAAATAACACAACGACCAGCGACATCTTTGCCTGGGGGAAAATCCGATGAGAACGACGCCGAGAATAGCGGCAGCACTGGGAGCAATCCTGCTGGTTTCCGCTAGCGCGAATGCGGCACTGGTCAGTCGGGCCGGTGGTCAGGCCTACTACGACAACGACCTCAATGTCACGTGGCTCGCGAACGCCAATCTGGCCGCCGGCAGCATCTATGATGATGGTGGGAGTACGACCGACGGGCGCATGACGTGGGCTTCGGCAACGGCATGGATCGCTTCCCTGAACACCGCAAACTATCTCGGTATCAGCAGCTGGCAGCTGCCGGAGGCAAACGCGTCGTGCACTGGCTATTTCTGCTCCAGCGCCGACATGTATCACCTGTTCGCCAGTGAGGGCATCAACGACGCGGCACCATCGCCGCTTTCGAACGTTGGCGGCGGCACCTACTGGTCGGACGACGCGTTCTCGTCCGCCGGGTTCGCGCACGTCTTCAATCTTGACAATGTCTTCGGTGGCCAGCAGAGCCAGTTCGCCAAGAACACGAGTACCTTTGCCTGGGTACTGGCGATGGCCCCAGGCGATGCTCTGATACCGGTGCCTGCCGCGGTGTGGCTCTTTGGCGGCGCACTCGGGGCCTTGGGCATGATGAGGCGCAGAGCGAAGGCAGCTGCCTGATGGCAGGCTGATGCCGTCTCGTTTGCGAGTGGGACGACATCAGCTAGCATCCCTCATCCCGGCGGGCGGTGAGTTGTGCCTATAGGCGCTCCTGCGGCGCCGGTTTAGCCTCGGCGCAGCACGCGCCCCTACTGGCGCTGCCAGTCCCGACCACCGCTCCCACTCAGCCGGACAGCAGGCCGCGCACGATGAGGTCTGCCGCTTCTTCGGCGGCGCGCGTGAGCTGGCCGGAGGAGCGTTTTCCCAGCCGGGCATCGACGGCCTCCACCATCGGGCCGAGCACCAGCAGGGCGCCGGCGCCGTGGGCGAGCAGGGTGAACGGCACCGCGGTGTGGACCCGGCGGAAGACACCCTCCTTCTGTCCCTGCTTCAACAAGGTGTGGATCGGCCAGGGACGGTCGCGGAAGAACGTGTCGACGATGTGGTCCAGGCGTGCACTGCGGCGTGCGCCCTCGGTGTTCATGAGCTGGATGATGGCCGGGATCTCGGCGAGGCCGAGCAGGAAGTTCACGCAGGCGCAGCGCATCTGCCGGACGACGTCGCCCTGGGCGCCACCGGCTTCGTCGATGCGGGCCATGCGGTCGTGGAGTTTCTCCATGCCGTGGCTGACGGCGGCTAGCCAGAGCGCATCCTTCGCGCCGAATCGCGCGTTCAGCAGACCGTGGCTCACGTGCAGCCGGCGGGCAATGTCGCGTACGGAGGTGCCCTCGTAGCCCAGCGCGGCGAATGTCTCGAGCGCCACCCGCAGGCACTCGTCGTCATCAACCGCCAGGGCATCGTCCAGCGCCGGACGCCCCCGACGCCGGCGCACGGGCCCGATGGGCTGACGCGCAGACCTGCGGCGGGCCTTCACAGCAGCGGGTGCCTCACCGGCAGGCCGAGTTGCTGGCGGCCGACGAGTTCGCGCGTGGTGTCCCAGTCCCAGAACGCGTGCGAGCAGGTCGTGTTCAGGTCGCGCCAGTAGCGCTGCAGCGGCTGGTCGAGGTGAAAGCTCGAGGCGCCTGCATTGCTCATCATGTCGTTGACCAGGCTGCGGCAGTGCTGCGAGACCCAGGCGACCTGCGCCTTCAGGTCGAGCCGGTCCGCCGACGTGAACCGCCGGCTGCGCAGGATGGCCTCGGTCCGGTCGAACACGAGCCGGGCCTGGTCGCGCGCGACCCGCGTCCCGATCTGCAGGTCACCCAGCACGACGTGCACGTGCTGCTGGTCCCTGGCGACGGCACCGCTGAAGTTGCGCACCCGTCGCTCGACCATGCGCTGGTATTCGCCGAGCGCGCCGCTGATCCCGCCGGTGACGACGGGCAGGATCGTGCAATAGGCCAGCGGCATCAACGGAATGGTGTAAAGCGGATTGCCGTGAAGCGCGGCACCGGCCGAGGTGCCGCCGGTGAACTCCTCGCCGCGCAGCGTGCGGTACTCCGGGACGAAGGCGTCGTCGATCACGATGTCGTTGCTGCCGGTGCCGGCCATGCCGGTGAAGCGCCAGACATCATCCACCTGCACGTCGGCGACGGGCAGCACGAAGGTGCGAAAGCCATCGTCGGTGGTGCCGCTGACCAGCACCCAGTCGGCATGCATGATGCCGGAACCCCAGGCGGCCCGGCCCGACAACCGCCAGCCGCCCTCGACCTGGCGTGCGGTCATCGTCGGCGCATTCGCTCCCGGCATCAGCACGTAGCCGCGGGCGCCGAACATCTCGTCCTGGGCGCGGGCGGCGAACTTGGCGACGTAGGTGTTGTGCGAGATGTAGAACGCGGCGATCCAGCCGGTGGAAACGCAGGCGCTGCTGATGGCATCGACCACCTCGAACATCGTCGGCAGGTCGGACTCCGAGCCGCCCCAGCGCTTCGGCACGAGCATCTGGATGAGTTCGGCGTCGACCAGATCCCGGAGCGTGTCCGCGTGGATCTGGCGCAGGGATTCGGTCTGTGCAGCGCGCGCCCGGATGGCGGGGATCAGGGCCCTGGCGCGGTCGATGAGTTCCTGGTTGCTGGCTGGCATGGCGTGGTTTCCCGGAGTGGTCGCGCGAGTGCGCCGGGGAGAAGGTAGCGCATTAAATGACCAGTTGTCTATTTTAATTGGCAGAGCCAGCCGGGTCAGGGGAGTCGGGGCTGGCGCCCCTCCCACAGGACGAATTCGGCTGTTGGAGGGGCGCGAGCCCCTACGGTCGCCCAGACAGCTCTACTGCCGACCGGTCACGCGCCCCTTCACGGCATTGGCGCGGGCGGTGCAGGTGATCTGCCCGGAAGCGGCGATCTGCAGCCGGCCGCGCACGCCCTCGACGAGAGCGGCGACCTGCGCCGGTGTCAGGCGGGCGAGGGTCGCACCGGCGCTCGGCGCACCGCGGACCGTGGTCCAGAAGTCGTCGAAGTCGGTGAAGCTGCGCTGCACGTCGATCGTGGTCGTCGCGATGTCGGCGAGACCCGCGTCCGTCCAGAGCTTACGCAGTGCCGGGAGTGCCGATGCCCAGGGACTCGGCGGCGCAGGTGTCTCGATCCCGAGCGCGCGGATCTCCGCGTGCAGCACCTCGTACGGGAAGCCGCCGCCCTCCATGTCCCAGGCGTAGGCCGCCACGGAGCCACCAGCGCGTACGACCCGCGCCATCTCGGCGACGCCGCGGGCAGGTTCCGGCACGAAGAAGATGACCAGCGGCATCACGGCCACGTCGAAGGCATCGGCCGGGAACGGCAAGGCCATGGCGTCGCCCGGCGAGAAACGCGCGCGGCGGGCTGCCGGCCGGTCACGGGCGAAGGCGAGCTGGGCTTCGGACGGATCGATACCCTCGATGGCCGACGGCGCGCAACGCGTTGCCAGCAACTCGGTGAAGGCGCCGTTGCCGCAACCCACGTCCAGCCACCCGAGCCCCTGGTGCGGCGCCAGCCAGTCCAGGAACCGCTCGCCCACGAGCTGGCTCCACAGGCCCATGTACCGTTCGTAGGCGGCACCGTTGTCGAAGCGGATCGGCTGGCTGCTCATCGGCATTCTCCCGTCGGTCAGCGGCAACAGTA
>CAYQAR010000122.1:0-4595 GCA_964415505.1 uncultured Chromatiaceae bacterium
CCTCCCGCAGCAACTGCTCGTAACTCACCGCCAGAGCACCCACCGTCGACGCGTCGAACAGATCGGTGTCGTACTCGAAACCGACCGTGAGCCCGCCGGCGTGCTCCACCACCGACACGGCAAGATCGAACTTCGCGGTCTGCCGCGCCAGCACGAGCCGCTCGACCTCGATACCGTCGAAGCCGAGCACCTGTGGCGGCTCGTTGTGCAGGTTGAACATCACCTGGAAGAGCGGCGTGCTGCCCGGGTCGCGCGGCGGGGCGAGTGTCTCGACGATCTGCTCGAAGGGCACCTCGGCGTGCGTGAAGGCATCGAGCGCCGTGCGCCGCACCCGCCCGATGAGCGCGGCGAAGGTCGGGTCGCCCTGCAGGTCCACCCGCAGCGCCAGCGTGTTGACGAAGAAACCCACCAGCCCCTCGAGCTCCGTGCGCCCGCGGCCGGCCACCGGCGTGCCGATCACCAGTTCCTCGTCACCCCCGTAGCGCGCGAGCAGCGTCGCGAATCCGGCCAGCAGCACCATGAACAGCGTCGCCTCGCCCTCGCGCGCCAGTCGGTGCAGCCCGGCGACGACCGCGGCCGGCACGGTACGCGCCAGGCGCGCCCCGCGATGGCGCTGTACCGGCGCGCGCGGGCGGTCGAGCGGCAGGCTGATGCGCGGCGGTGCACCAGCGAGCGCGCTACGCCACCAGTCGAGTTGTCGCAGGCATTCTTCACGCCCCCCCGCACGCTGCTGCCAGTGCGCGTAATCCGCGTACTGCAGCGCGAGCGCCGGCAGCGGCGGTGCGACGTTCTGCCGGCAGGCCGCGTAGGCGGACCCGAGTTCGGCGAACAGCACGGCGAGCGACCAGCCGTCCGTCACGATGTGGTGCATCACCAGCAGCAGCACATGTTCATCGGCGGCACGCTGCACGAGGGTCGCGCGCAGCAGCGGCCCGCGCGCGAGGTCGAACGGGCGCTCCACCCGCGCCGCCAGCTCCGCACCGAGCGCCGCCGCGTCGCTGCCGGGCCGTTCCAGCCGCTCGAGCGCGAGCGCGATCTGTCGCGCAACCAGCTGGCGCGGCTCACCGTCGCTCGTGACGATGGTCGTGCGCAACGTCTCGTGCCGCGCCACCAGGTGCTGGAGCGCACGCTCGAGCGCCACGGCATCGAGGGCGCCGCGCAGCGCGAAGGCCGCGTGCAGGTGATAGGCGGCATTGCCGGGAGTGAGCTGTTCGAGGAACCACAGGCGGCGCTGCGCATCGGTGAGCGGCGCGTCGGCGGTGCTCCGCCGCACGAGCGGCGCCGCCACGGCTGGTCGCGTGCCCGGCAGCGCGCTTGCCAGCGCCGCCGGTGTGGGCCCCTCGAACACCGCACGCAGCGCCAACTCGACGCCGAACACATCGCGCACGCGCGCGGTGAGCCGCGTGGCGAGCAGCGAGTGGCCGCCGAGGGCGAAGAAGTCGGCGTCACGGCCGGTCGGCGCCCCCGTGCCGAGCACCTCGCCGAACAGCTCGCAGAGCGCGGCCTCGATCCCGTCGCGCGGCGCACCCCGCGACGACGTCGTCGCACGCCAGTCCGGTACCGGCAGCGCGCGGCGGTCGAGCTTGCCGTTCGGCGTCAGCGGCAGCGCTGTCACCGGCACGATCAGTGCCGGCACCATGTGTGCGGGCAGCCGCGCTTTCAGCCGCTCACGCAGGGCCGCAACGCCCGGCACGGCGCCGGCAGCCGGCACGACCCACGCGACGAGCCGCGGGTCTCCCGGTCCCGCCTCGCGCACCGCCACCGCGGCGGCCGCAATACCGGGCAGCGCCATCAGCGCTGCCTCCACTTCGCCGGGCTCGATGCGAAAGCCGCGCAGCTTGACCTGCGCGTCGAGGCGGCCGAGCAGCTGCACGCGGGCGTCAGGCAGGAGGCGCGCCCGGTCGCCGGTGCGGTAGCGGCGCGCGCCGGTCGCCGGGTCGCTGTCGAAGCGCGCGGCAGTCAGTTCGGGACGCGCGTGATAGCCCGGCGAGACACCAGCGCCGCCGATGACGAGTTCGCCCGGCATGCCGGGCGGCACGGCGCGCCCGCGTTCATCGATGATCGCAAGCGTGGTGCCCGCGATCGGCCTGCCGATGCTGATGTCCTGCGGCCCGTCGATGCGCGCGCAGCTCGACCAGATCGTCGTCTCGGTCGGCCCGTACAGGTTCCACAGCTCCGCGCCGCGCGCGAGGAGTGCCGCGGCAAGCGCCGGATCGAGCGCCTCGCCACCACTGAGGGCACGCAGCCCGGGACGGCCGGACCAGCCGGCGGCAAGCAGCGCACGCCAGGTGGCCGGCGTGGCCTGCATGACGGTGATCGCCGCGGTGTCGAGCAGCGCCGCAAGCGCCGTGCCGTCGCGCGCCTGTCCGGCGCTGGCGATCACCACGGTGCCGCCGGCGGCGAGCGGCGCGAGCAGTTCCAGCACCGCGATGTCGAAGGCGAGCGTGGTGACCGCGAGCAGCCGATCGCCGGGCCCGAAGCCGGGCTCGCGCAGCATGCTGGTGAGGAAATTCACCACGGCACCGTGCGTAATGCGCACGCCCTTCGGTGTGCCGGTGCTGCCGGAGGTATAGATGAGGTAGGCGGTGTCGCCCGGCGCCGGGACGACCGGTGCCGGGCCGCTGGTAGCGCAGGCCGCCGGGGCGAGGTCGTCGAGGCACAGCACGCGCGCGCTGGCCGTCGCGAAGCGTACCGCCAGCGCGCGCGTGGTGACGAGGAAACCGGCGCCGCTGTCCTCGAGCATGAAGGCGAGGCGCGCCGGCGGATAATCCGGATCGAGCGGCAGGTAGGCTGCCCTGCTCTTCAGCACGCCGAGCACGGCAGCGGGAATCCAGGGATTGCGCTCCAGCGCGAGCGCGACCAGCGCGCCCGGGTCGGCGCCGAGGGCGCGCAGCCGGTCGGCGAGTGCCTCGGCAAAGTCGTCGAGCTGCGCGTAGGTCCAGCGCTCCACGCCGCACTCGACGGCGATCGCCTCGGGCTGCGCGCGCACGCGCACCTCGATCAGCGCAGGTACGCTGCCGGCCACGGGATCCGTTGCTGGTGGCCCTTCCAGCGCCGCTGCCGGTACACCGAGGGACAACGTACCGATCGCTGCCTGCGGCGCAGCCACGATCGCAGCGAGCAGCGCGACATACTGATCCGCCAGGCGCTCGATGGTCGCCGGCGCGAACAGATCCGTGTTGTACTCGACGGCGAGCCACAGCCCGCCCTGATACTCGGTGGCCGAGAGCGTCAGGTCGAACTTCGCCGCATCCGGTGCATCGGTGTCGGCCGGCGACACCTCGAGTCCGGGAATCGTCGCGGCCTCCCACGGTGCGTTCTGCAGCACGAACATCACCTGGAACACCGGCGGATGGCTCAGGCTGCGTGGCGGAGCCAGCACCTCGACCAGTTTCTCGAACGGCAGGTCCTGGTGTGCGAACGCGGCGAGCGCGGTGCGGCGCACACGGGCCAGCAGTTCGAGAAAGGATGGATCGCCGGAGAGATCCGTGCGCAGCACGAGCGTGCTCGCGAACAGGCCCACCACCGCTTCGAGCTCCGTGCGCCGGCGCCCGGCGACGGGGGTGCCGACGACGATGTCGTCCTGGCCCGAGTAACACCGCAACAGCACGGCGAACGCCGCGTGCAGCACCATGAAGAGCGTGGCCTGCTCGTGCCGGGCCAGTGCCTGCAGCGCCGCGGTCGGCTCCCGCGGCACGACCTGCAGCCAGCGGCTGCCGCGGAAGGTCTGCACGGCCGGACGTGGATGATCGGTCGGCAGGTCGAGCAGTGCCGGTGCACCGGCCAGCATCTCGCGCCAGAACGCGAGCTGGTGCTCGAGTTCCGCGCCGGCGAGCAACTCGCGTTGCCAGCTGGCGAAGTCCGCGTACTGCACCACGAGTTCCGGCCAGCGCGGCGCGCGGTCCTCGCCGAGCGCGGCGTAGCACTCGGCGAGGTCGCGGAACAGGATGCCGGAGGACCAGGCGTCGGCGATCGCGTGGTGCAGCAGGAGGAGCAGGACATGCTCGTCGTCGGCGAGGTCGAGCAGCACCACCCGCAGCAGCGGGCCACGGGCGAGATCGAAGACATGCCGCGAGAGTTCACCGATGCGTGCACGCACCGCAGCCGGTACTGCGCCCGGCATGGCGACGAGTTCGACGGGTACGTGGAGCTGCGCGGCAATCACCTGCACCGGTGCGCCCTGGCGCGCGACCAGCGTGGTGCGCAGCGCCTCGTGGCGTGCGACCAGTGCATCGACCGCCTGTTGCAGCCGCGCGTGGTCGAGCACACCGCGCAGGTGCACCGGCAGGCGCATGGTATAGGCAGCGCCGGTGTCCTCGAGCTGCCCGAGGAACCACAGCCGCTGCTGCGCGAAGGAGGCGGGGAATTCGCAGGCCGCACCGGAGATCACGCAGGCTCTCCGTCGGGTGGCCCTGCCGGTGTGCGTGGCAGGCGGGTGACCGGCCTGCTGCTGGCCACCGGATCGGTGCCGGCCGCAAGGCGCGCAGCGAGCCCGGCGATGGTGGGTGTCTCGAACAGGGCGAGCAGCGGCACCTCCAGGGCGAAGGCATCGCGCACGCGCGCGATCAGCCGCGTGGCGAGCAGCGAGTGACCGC
>CAYQAR010000123.1:0-4571 GCA_964415505.1 uncultured Chromatiaceae bacterium
CTGATCATCGTCATCATCATCCTGGGCATCCTGGCCGCGGTGGCGATTCCGCAATACATCAACCTGAAGCAGGAAGCCGCGCAGGCGGCCGTGAACGGCGTCGCGGGCTCGCTTTCCTCGGCGATGGCGATCAACTTCGCGGCACGCACCGCCAACGGCGCGGCGGGCATTGCCGTAAACAACTGCTCCAACGGCGTCAACGTCCTGTCCGGCGGGCTGCCGGCCACGGGTGGCGTCTACGCGATCACCGCCGCGCCGGTCGCCGCGGGCACTGCCGTGACCTGCACGCTCACCTACACGCCGACCGGCGGCGCGGCGGTGACCGCGACATTCACCGCGCTCGGAATCGCCTGATCGGCTAGGCGCGATGGCTGCCCGCCAGATGTCCTCGTCGCCGCGGCGAGGGCGTCCGCGCGGATTCTCCCTGTTCGAGCTGGTGGCCGTCCTGCTGGTGGTCGGGATACTCGCGGTCGTCGCCGTGCCGCAACTCGTCACCACCCAGAGCCTCACGCTGCCGTCGCTGAAGGCGCAGCTGGTCGCCAGCATCCGCTACACGCAGAGCCTTTCCATGAGCCGGGGGCAGCGCTACCGCATCAACTTCACCGCCGGCAGCTACCAGATCACCGACATGGGCGGGGCGCCCATCGTGCAGCCCAACACGGCGAGCACGGCGGCCATCGTGGTTTCCCCCGCGATCCTGGGTGGCTACAACCCGCCGCTCACCGGCAACTACGTGGCCTTCGACGGCAGGGGCGTGCCGTACGTGAGTGCCGCGACGGCTCTCGGCTCGTCGGCGACGATCACCATCACTTCCGGCACCGACAGCGCGACCCTCGCCATCGCGCCCGAGACGGGCCGCGTGCAATGACCCCGCGCCGCCGCAGGTCTGCCGGCTTCACGCTGATCGAGGCGATCGTGTTCATCGTCGTGGCCGGCGTGCTCACGGCCGGACTCGTGGTGGCGCTGGTGGCTCCCTTGCGCGGCACCGCGGAAGTCGGCCAGCTCGACCGCGCAGCCGAACTCGTGCAAAGCCGCATGGAGCTGATCCTGGGACAGCGCCGGGCCGCGGGCTTCGCCGCCTTCGCCGATCCCTGCATGCCGGGCCCGGGCCCGGCGATCTGCACTCCTCCCGCGGGTTACGCGGTCAGCTCGAGCATCGTGACCGGGTGGGGCGCCGACCCCGCCAATTTCAAGGTGATCACGGTCACCGTGTCGGGGCCCACGTCGCTCACCGCCACCGCGCTGGTGGCCGACTACTGATGGGCAACAACCGCGGGTTCAGCCTCATCGAGCTGATCATGGTCATCGTCGTATTCGGCATCGTCTCGGCCGTTGCCGCGTTGATTATGGACAACGGCTTCCGGGCCTACTTCGCCGGCCGGGACATCACCGAGGCCGACTGGCAGGCGCGCGTGGCGGCGGAGCGCATGACGCGCGAACTGCGCGCCATCCGCGCCCCCGCCGACCTGGTCATCACTTCCTCATCCGACATCTCCTTCGTCGACGCCGAAGGCCAGGCCATCCGCTATTGCCAGGCGACGATCGGCACCTGCCCCGGCGCCGCGGGCGAACTGATGCGCAATTCGCAGCCACTCGCCGGCGGGATCGCCGGCCTGGGCTTCTCCTTCCTTACGCGCACCAGCGTCGCGACGGCCGTTCCGGCGCAGGTGTACTACGTGATCGTCGACTTCACGGCCCAGCAGGGCACGATCAGCCGGGACTACCGGTTCGCCGTCAACCCGAGGAACTTCCCTTGAGCCGGCGCCGGGCGCAGGCGGGATTCCTCACCATCGTGGCGCTGCTGCTCATGATCGTCCTGGTGTCCATGGCGATCGCGCTGGGCTACCTGGTCGGGAGCAGCGCGTTCGCCACCGCCAGCCGGGTCGGGGCCATGCAGGCGCTGTTCCTGGCCGAGAGCGGGCTGGAGGCCGAGCAGCGCCGCTGGGCGCAGAACCTGAACTGGTACCGCAGCGCAATCGATCCCAACCCGGCCGCGCCCGCCGCCCAGGCGCTCGGCAACGGGACCTTCACCGTGAGCACCAGCCTGCCCGCCACGCTCTTGCGCACGCAGTTGTCGGCGGCCGGCGCCACGATCAACGCCTACACCACCAACCGCTTTCCGGCGAGCGGCATCCTGCAGATCGACGACGACCTCGCCTCCGGCGGCGAACTGGTGCGCTACACGGGCATCGCCGGAAACACCTTCACCGGCGTGACGCGGGCGCAGGGCGTGGGCACGGTCACCAGCGTGGCCGGCGCGCACCAGCGCAGCAGCGCCGTCTATCCGGTGACGATCCTGCGCACGGCGATGGCGGCAAGCTGCGCGCCGCTTGCCTCGATCCAGGTCGATGCGCACGGCAAGTTCCTCGGCGCCGGGACGCTCGACATCGAAGGCGAGGAGGTCGGCTACGGCGGTTCGATCACCAGCGGCGGCACCACGACCCTCACCGGGATCACGCGCTGCCTGGGTGCGGTGACCGCGGTGGCCCACGCCATCGGCCAGCCCGTCACGCCCGTGCTGCAGGGCGGGGACTCGGCCGGCTACCAGGTGGAACTGGCCGCCAGCGGCACGGCGGGCGGAGCCACGCGCCATGCGCGCCGGACGATAATGCGGTGATGGCGAGCCTCGTCTTCCGGCGCTTCTTCGGGCTGCTCTTCGTCGCCGCATTCGCGGTCTGGGGGACATCCGCGCAGGCGGCCCGCAGCTTCACCTACACGCAGGCGCCTGCGGTGGGGACGCAGTTCGACATGGGCAGCGCGCAGTCGCTCACGTTCCCGATCACCAACACGGCGACCGGCGGCCAGGCCGGGGAGCGCATCCACGAGTTGCGCTTTCGCATCTCCTCCGGGTCGCAGTTCTCCGCGGCCACGGCGGCGCCGGCCGGATGGACGATCGTTGCACTGAGCACGACGTCGGTCACGTTCCGCGCGAGCTCGTGGGCCAATGCGATCGCCGTCGGCGGTGGTTCGCGCGCCTTCACCCTGGCGCTCACGATGCGCTCGACCACCGCCAACGTGAATGAAAGGCTGCAGGACATCCGCGCGAGCTTCACGAACACCACGACGGGACCGCCGTTCACCCTGCGGGGTACTTCGACGAGGAGCAACGCGGGTGACGGCTGGACCCTGATGTCGCTCGCCATCACCTCCTTCCAGATCACCGACACGCTAGGCACCCCGGTCTCGGCGATCAACGCCGGCTCGAGCTTCCGCCTGGTGATGACGGTGCGGAACAATTCCAGCACGGCAAAGAACAACGTCGTCTCCAGTCCCAATCCGCCCACGCCGGTGAAGACGGGCACGGTGACGCAGGTGCTGACCGGCACGGCCGGAAGTCCGCTCAATCTTCCGTCGGGCGCCTCGGGCAGCATCACCTTCACCTACAGCACGGTCGCGACCGACATCGGCACGATCAGCTTCACCGCCATTGCGTTCCGCACCGCCACGGTCACCTCGAAATCCACCACCTCCAGCCTGCTCGCGGTCGGCCGCTTCTCGGCCAGCATCACGGCCTCCCCGTCGTGCCAGTACGTGGGCGCGAACGTCACCGTGACCATGGCGCTCAACGTGGGGTTCCCCTACAGCATCCTCAACGTGACGCCCACCCTCACGCCGGTGGCCGGAGCGCCGGTGACCGCCGTGTCCGGGCCGGCGCCGGCCGCGCCCATCGCCAGCGTGCCGGCGTCTCCGCCGACGACCAACGTCACCTGGACCTTCCAGGTCAATGCCGCCGGCACCACGACGCCGTTCAATTTCAGCGGCTCGGCGACCGGCACCGGCAATACCGCGGGGTCGCCGACGCACACGACGCTGGTGACCAATTCCGGCAATGTCGCGCGCGGCAGCTTCGCCACCGGTATCGCCCCCACCGTCGTGAATGCCGGCAGCGCGAATGTGGAGCTGAGCGCGACGGTGACCAACAACGGCTGCGCCGCCGTGAACAGCGTCGCGATCACCGCCCCGGCGGGGTGGACGGCGGCGGGCGACAACTACTCGCTGGTCAATCTCACCGCGGGCAGCGTGATCGAGACGTGGGTTGCCGCAGGCGCGAACCCGGTCACCTTCACGGCGCCCGATGTGGCCGGTCAGATGCCGCTCGGTTTCGGGGGGCGGTTCGGCGTGGTGTACGCCACGACGCCGGCGGCAGCCACCACCAGCGTGTTCACCCTGCGCGTGACCGACGCCAACGGCGCGTTCGTCGACCACCCGCTCAACGTCACCGTGAACGCGTTCAAGTCGGGAACGCTGAACCGGGCGACGACCCGCACGGCGCGCGAGGACTTCCATTGAAGGGGCGACGCGGAAGCAGGGGCGGTGCGGCGGAAACGGCAGGCTGCAGGCCGATTTGCGGTAGATTGTCCGCAGGTCGACTGGGAAAGGGGCAGGGATGGCGGGGCTGTTGACGGGGTGGCCCGGGCGCAAGCGTGCGATGGGGGGAATCCTCGCGCTCGGCGCCAGCGACAACGTTTTTCGCTACGTGCTCGCCTCCGAGGCGAATGAAGGGGGCGCCACGATCGCTGCCTGGGGCACGGAACTGCGCGACTACCAGACGCACGACACGTTCATGAAGC
>CAYQAR010000124.1:0-4330 GCA_964415505.1 uncultured Chromatiaceae bacterium
GCAGCCGCATCGCCGAGGTGCACAACGGCAGCTCGCTCTTCACCGGCGACGCCGGCCAGGGCGAGAGCAACATCCGCCGCTGGATCATCGAGAACGACTGGCTCGAAGCCATCGTCGCGCTGCCGCTCAACATGTTCTACAACACCGGCATCGCGACCTACATCTGGGTGCTCACCAACCGCAAGCCCGCGCATCGCCGGGGCAAGGTGCAGCTCATCGACGCCACGCAGTGGTACAAGCCGCTGCGCAAGAACCTGGGCAAGAAGAACTGCGAGCTCTCGGACGAGGACGTCGCGCGCATCTGCGACGCGTTCCTGAAGTTCGAGGAGACCGGGCAGTCGAAGATCTTCCCGAACGCCGCCTTCGGCTACTGGAAGGTGACGGTCGAGCGGCCGCTGCGCCTGAAGGGCATCGACCCCGAGCGCGCCTACACGCCCAAGGAGGTCAAGGCGCTGAAGGAGACCGCCGAGCGCGCGGACGACGCGCCACCGGTGATCCGCAAGATCCACAAGAAGGGCGCGGCCGCCGATCCACTGCGCGGCCTGTTCGAGGCCACCATCGGCGGCAAGCCCGCCGTGGTCGAGTACGAGCCCGACCCCGACCTGCGCGACACCGAGCAGGTGCCGCTGCTGGAAGAAGGCGGCATCGAGGCCTTCATCCGGCGCGAGGTGCTGCCCCACGCACCGGACGCCTGGTACGTGCCCGAGAGCGTCAAGACCGGCTACGAGATCAGCTTCACCCGCTACTTCTACAAGCCGCAGCCGCTGCGCACACTGGAAGAGATCCGCGCCGACATCCTGGCGCTGGAGAAGGAGACCGAGGGGTTGCTCGGCGAGATCGTCGCCGGAGGTCCTCGGTAGCCGGGACGCAGCCCTTCGGCGGGAGGAATCGCCGCAGGGCGGTTGAGCTTCGCCCGCCCATTTCCCGGAGCCGGGATCGATGCAGCATGCTAGAGTTAAGCACAGAAGCCTATGCTTAATTCATATTCCACATGAAAGATGTCTCAGATCAACAGGTTGCAGAGCATCTTAAGCGCCTGAACCCATGGTGGCAGAGCGCCCGGGTGGACGAGGCGACCTCGGCGCTGCGTCCGCGCGCCTACCTCGAGCCGGTTCGGCAACTCATGCTCGACTCGGGTCTGCGCCGCGCGGTGGTTCTACTGGGGCCGCGCCGCGTAGGCAAGACCATCCTGATTCGCCACCTGATTGCGAGCCTGCTCGAATCAGGCGTGGCGGGGCAGCGAATCGGCTACGTGGAGATGGACCATCCGTTGCTGCACGGGCAGTCGCTGGAAGCCCTCGTGCGGCAAATCGAAGCGGTGGCGCCAGCCGGAGTAGGCACGCGCTATCTCTTCTTCGACGAAATCCAGTCGCACAAGGATTGGGAGAAATACCTCAAGGCTCTGGTCGATCATCGCGCCGACCTGCGCCTCCTGGTGTCGGGATCCGCCGCCGCGGCGCTCAAGCGCCGGAGCACCGAGTCCGGCGCCGGACGCTTCACCGATTTCCTCCTGCCGCCACTGACCTTCTCCGAATACCTGCAACTGCGGCCCGAAGAGCCTGCGATCCACGAGGAACGGCCCGGCCTGTACGCGCTGGACGACATCGGGCGCCTGAACGGGCAGTTCGTCGAGTACGTCAATTTCGGCGGCTATCCGGAACTCGCGCTGTCGCCCACGGTGCGTGACAACCCCGAACGCTTCGTCAAGTCCGACATCGTGGACAAGGTGCTGCTGCGCGACCTGCCGCAGCTCTATGGCATCAAGGACATCCAGGAACTCAATTCGCTGTTCACCCTGCTGGCATTCAATACCGCCGAGGAGGTGTCCTTCGAACAGCTCTCGCAGCGCAGTGGCGTCGGCAAGCAGACGATCCAGCGGTACATCGAATACCTGGAGGCGGCCTTCCTGCTCAAGCGTGTGTTTCGCGTCGATCAGGACGGCCGGCGCTACCAGCGCGAACGCCATTTCAAGGTGTACCTGACGAACTCCGCGATGTACGCGGGCCTGTTCGGTGCGCGGCGCCCGGACGATCCGGAGTTCGGGCACCTGGTGGAAACGGCGCTGTTCGCGCAGCGCTTCCACGAGGACGCGCGGCTCAACTATGCACGCTGGGGCACCGATGACAGCGAAGTCGACCTGGTGGAATCGCTGCCGTCGTTCAAGCCCGTCATGGCGCTCGAGATCAAGTGGAGCGACCGGTTCGCAGACAAGCCGGAGTTGCTCAGGGGCCTGACGAAGTTCGTCCGGAACAACCGGGTTGCAGAGGCCTGGGCGACGACGCGCAGCGTCTTCGCGCGAACGACGATCGACGGCAGCGAACTGCGCCAGTGGCCGGCTGCGGTTCTGACCTTCCACTATGGCGTGCGTGCCGTGCAGGGGCGCCTGGCCAGCCACGAAGCGAGGATCAAAGGAATCGAGGCGTAAGCAGAAGTCCTTGGAAGGAAAGTACGATCCATGTCCACCCAGCGTTATTCCGTCACGCCGCATCCCATCGACACGCTGCTTACCTGGGTCAAGTCGGGCGAGATCGCGATCCCCGAGATCCAGCGCCCGTTCGTGTGGGAAGCGACCAAGGTCCGCAATCTTCTCGACTCGCTCTACCAGGGCTACCCGGTCGGCTACCTGATCGCGTGGCGCAATCCGACCGTCAAGCTCAAGGACGGCACCTCGTCGGCAGGCAAACGCATCCTGATCGACGGCCAGCAGCGGGTCACCGCGCTGATGGCGGCGCTGCTCGGCCGGGAAGTGTTGACCAAGGACTACGAGACCGTCCGCATTCGCATCGCCTTCCACCCGCAGGAGGAGCGCTTCGAGGTCGCCAACCCGGCCATCAGGAAGGACGTCGCCTGGATCGAGGACGTGGCTGAGGTCTTCGCGCCCGACGCGAGCCTGACGGAGCTGACCGACACCTACACCGAGAAGAACCCCGCCGCCGACCGCAAGCGCGTCTCGCGCGTGCTGGAGAAGCTGCGCAAGATCATCAACAACCACGTCGGCGTGATCGAGCTGGCCGACGACCTCGACATCGAGACCGTCACCGAGATCTTCATCCGCGTGAACTCGGCCGGCACGGAACTCTCGCAGGCCGACTTCGCCATGTCGAAGATCGCCGTCAACGAGACCTACGGCGGCAACCTGCTCCGCAAGGCCATCGACTATTTCTGCCACCTCGCCGTGGCGCCCGAGTTCCTGGCCCGCATCGAGAAGGGCGACAAGGCGTTCGCCGCCTCCGACTTCCTGCCGGCGATGCGCTGGCTCAGGGACGTCAACGACGACATCTACGACCCGACCTACACCGACATGCTGCGGGTGGCGTTCACATCCGAGTTCGGGCGCGGCAAGCTGCAGGATCTTGTGGCCCTGCTCTCGGGACGGAACTTCGAGACCAAGCAGTTCGAGGAAGCGATCGCCGAGCAGTCCTTCGGCAAGCTCAAGAAGGGCGTGCTGGCTTTCATCAACAAGACCCATTTCGACCGCATCACGATGATCCTGCGTTCGGCGGGCTTCGTGACGAGTGACCTGATCGGTGGCCGAAACGCCGTCAACTTCGCCTACATCCTGTACCTGCGTGGGCGGACCGAGGGCATGCCCGCCGCCGACCTGGAGCGTCTGGTCCGGCGCTGGTACGCCATGTCCGTCCTGCGCGGGCGCTACACCGGCAGCCCCGAGACGGCCTTCGACTTCGACATCCGCCAGGTCGAGGCGCGCGGGCTCGCGAGCTACGCCGACGCGGTGATCGAGAACGAGCTGCCCGCGAGCTTCTGGACCGGGATGCTGCCGCAGCTCATGGACACCTCGTCGTCGAACAGCCCGTACTTCCTCTGCTACCAGGCGGCGCAGGTGAAGCTCGGCGACAAGGGCTTTCTGTCACGCGACATCACCGTGCTCGACCTGCTGATGAACCGCAGCGACGTGCATCACGTCTACCCGAAGAAGCACCTGAAGGGTCTGGGCTACTCGCGGAGCCGCTACAACCAGATCGCCAACTTCGTGCTGGCCCAGAGCGAAATCAACATCGCGATCGGCGACAAAGCGCCTGCGAAGTACTTCGCCGAGCTGGATGCGCAGGTGAACGGCGGCAAGAAGAAGTACGGCGGCATTACCGACAAAGCCGACCTGCGCGCCAACCTGCGTGCGAGTTGCGTGCCAGAGTCGATAGTCGGCGGCGCGATCCCGGACTACGACGACTTCCTCGAGGACCGCCGCAAGCTCATGGCGCTCAAGATCAAGACCTGGTTCGAGGCGCTCTGATGATCGACAGTCTCAAGCCCTATCCCGCGATGAAGGACTCCGGCGTGCCGTGGCTGGGGGAGGTGCCGGAGCATTGGG
>CAYQAR010000125.1:0-4311 GCA_964415505.1 uncultured Chromatiaceae bacterium
TGCGGATGACGGTCTCATTCCGGGTCTTGTAGTCGATAAGGGTGCGCTGGCCCTTGGCATCGTAGTCGATATCGGCCACACCGACTGGAGACGGGCTCTCCACGGCCGGGTCGAGCAGGCCAGCCGGCTCGGCGGCGCGCTCCAGCCAGACGTCCACTCGTTCCAACAGGTTGGCCACGTTGAAAATGGGCTGGATGACGTTGAATTTGTTGGAATGCCCGGGGCGGGTTAGGCTGCTGTGCGGGGCGATGGACTGGACGGGGCGGTTGAGCGCGTCGTAGCGGGTGGTGCTCGCGAAGGTCTCGGGGTCGAGTGCGGGGTTCAGCAGCCAGTCCACAATGGCGGTGTAGTCAGTGACGAGTTGCCGCGTGCTGCGCAGCAGGTTGCCCTTGAAGTCGTAGGCCTCGGTCGGGTTGCCGCTGGCGTCGAGCCCTGCGTTGGTGGCGATACCAGCGGAGTCGGCTTGGCGGAGGATGCGGGTGCGCAGGTTGAGGCGCTGCGCCTCGTTTTCCTGGGCCAGCGTGGCGCCCAGGGGCGGCTCCCCGTATTCGATCCTGTCGACCAGGATGTCGCGGTTCAGCGTGCGTGGGTCGGAGTTGGGCTCGAGCGGATCGGCGTCGCTGTAGGTGCCTCGCACCGTCTGTTCGACCGGGCGGCGCAGCGCGTCGTAGGTCGTCGTGAAGTTGTGGCCGCGGCTGTCCCAGGCACGAATTGGCTTGCCGGCCACGTCGTTGAGTATCCAGCGTGCACCCGCCTCCATACTGTGCTGGCAAATGCGGTTGCCGAGCATGTCGTAGGCGTAACGCATCACGAGGCGGCCGAGGGGGTCGCCGGCTTGCTGGATGGCGTCGCGCGCGGCGCGCTGGTTGCCTTCGATGTCCAGTTCGACGCGGGTGGCGACGCTCTCTTCGGTGCCGTTCAAATCGTGGCCTGTGCAGGCGACGCGGTTGCGCGTGACCGTCAGGAAGGGGCGGCCAAGGGCGTCGAAATGGGCGTTGGTGGGTGTATCGGAATGGGCCGCGGCGCGCTCGGCGGCGTTGCGCTCGTCGCTGCCCAGTGCGTTGCCGATGCGCTGGGTGTGCCAGGTCTGCCAGGTTGCCGGCTGGGTCTTGAAGTACTCCTTGACGTAGCCACCGATGTCGGGGTCGGTGCGCGGGTCGCCGGTCTGGGCAATACGCGGCGCGCAGGTGTCGTTGACGTCGTAGGTGGTTTGCTGCCAGGGGTCGAACACCACCTTCTCAAAGGTGTGGTTTGGGTGCAGCGTGGCGACGACGCGATCGGCCGGGTCGTAGAACAGCACTGGGCTGACACCGATGCGCACGTCGAAGTCGAAGCGGTGCGTGTCGGTGAAGAAGGGCTCGTACTGGCGGACCGGCTTGCCCTTGTTGTTGAAGATGGTCCAACCGCTTCCGACCCAGCGCGGGCTCACGTCATTCGGTGTCATCACGGGCTGGCCGTCGGCATGGACGATAATCTTGCCCACTGCGTCGCGCCGCGGCACCGGCCCGGGCTCGGCCTGAATCTTCTTCTGGATCTCGCGACCGAAGCCATCGGAATAGCTGAAACTGATCTGGATTTTCAGGCCATGCGGCGGCAGCGGGCTGTGAACGTGCGTTTCGCGAGCGAGCGTGGCGGCGCAGGCAGGCTGCCACTTGGTCGGGTCTGCCGGGTTGGCCTGCCGCGTGCGCAAAAAGCGGTCCAAGTCGTAGAGGATGCGGGTGGTGGCCTTGTTTAGCAGTGCGGCTGCATTTACGTACGGATTTGCGGCGTCGAAAAAGCCGTCGAGTTGGGCTTGCGTGAGGTCGGTGACGAAACCGTCGAGCGAATCGCCCTCCGCCGGCGCTGGCAGCGGTTTGCCCATCACGGCGGTGCTGACCACCATGCCGAGCGTGTCGAAGGCCACTTCGGTCCGGTTGCGATTGGGGTCGCTGACCAGGCGGGGCTGCAGCACACGGTAGTCGTTAGCGTCCACCGTGACGCGGTTGTTCAGCGCGTCGCGGGTTTCGACCATCAACAGGTCGTGGGCGTCGAAGTCGACGAAGGCGTTCTGGCCAAAGGGGTCGCGGTAACGGCGTGGCAAATAGAAGTGCTCCCGGGCCTGTGCCGATTCAGTAGCCGCGTTGTCGGCGGGGTTCGGGCTGGAAAAGGATTGTCCAGAGGGAATCCACCAGAGATCGTCGGCATCGCTCGCAGGGAAGCGGCCATTGGCCTTGAGCACCTGACTTTGCACATACCCCCCCCGGTTGCCGGCCTGGCCGCCGAGAACGGCGGCCGGATCGGGCAGCAGCGGCTCGGGAGCCTGGCCCTGGCGGAGACGCTGGAAGACCTGGGCAAGTAGACCGGGGGTGAAGGCAAGCTTGTAGCTCTCGCCGGGCAGGGCGAGCGGCTGCAGATCACCGAGTGGCAGTAGGCCGGTCAAATCGTCGTGTCGGTAAAGTATACGCAGCCATTCGATGGGGCGACGGCGCAGGTTGCCGAAGGCGGTGGCCTCGTACAGGACTTCCGGCACGGTGAACTTGTGACGCAGGCGGCTGGGCGTTGCGGGATCGGGCTCCACGAAGTCCAAGGCCTGATAGCGGCCCGCCGAGCCGCTGGCATGGTAGCCCATCAGGTCAAAGGTGATCGCCTCGCACGGCAGTGGATTGCGGTGGGCATCGGGGGAATCGATAGCGTTGGTGACGCGGTTCTCGGTGTAGGTGAGCATAGGCGTGATCTGCCGATCACGATCCCATTGCTCCGACAACGGCGAGGTGCGGCGGCCATATCCAATGGCGGCTTGTTTGAGGACGTTACTGTAGTCATCGACCTCCAGCGTCAGCGCCTGCTGGATGCGCGGGTCGTTTGGATTGCGCTCATAGTGATAGCTGAGCGCTTCGCGCGCATGAGTGAAGAAGACGGCGTGGCGGTTGGGACCCCGTGGCTGTAACGGGCGGATGGTGAAGCTCTGCTCGGTGACGGTGTAGGGCCTGTGGGCGCGCTCGATCTGCTCCTGCGTGGCGCCAGGATGGTCGGCGTCGTCGGCATAGACCTCCTGACGTAGCATCGAGCCCTTGAGGGCACGGGAGGCTTCGTGCTCCTCTTCGAGCGTGAGCCCTTCGGGAAGCTCGGTGTCCGGCAAGAGCATCGCCCTTGCTTGCGCATCGGTGACTCCGGGTTCGCGGAAATACTCGCCTTGGTCGCTGGCGTTCAGCAAGCCGGCGAAGTAGTCGGAGACATGTTGGCGGCCAAGATAGAAGCCCGTGTGAAACCAGGTCTTGGTATGGACCGGCGGGACATGGGAGGCGGCGTCGATGTTGTCGACCGGCGCTGCTCCGTCGGCTAGGGCCGCGAACTGCTCCGTGTCCCACTGCTCCACCATGCCAAAGCCGCGGAACTCGCGCTCCTCGCCATCGAAGTGCCCGTGATGGTAGGCGTAGCGGGTGACGAAGCGGCTGCGGCTGAGGTGGTCGTAGGTTTCGACCCGCTCGACCACATGCACCGGGAACGGCAGGCGGGTAATCCAGGGTTTGCCGTCGCGCTTGTCCTGCAGGTAAAACTTGGTGGAGGGGGCATAGGCAAGGCGCGTCTCCGCCCCAAGGTTGTTGATGGTCTTGACCAGCAGGTGCGGCTTTTGCCCGCCCATCAGGCTGACGTAGCGCATCGGCCGCCATCCGTCACCAGGCAGGGGTGAGGACCAGACCAGGCAAGCGGTACCGTTGCCGAGCAGGTCGGTGGGCACTATGCTCACGAGATCGTCGATGCGAGGGAACACCTTCATCGTCCGCGGCTGGCTCCAACCATTGCCCGATTGGTTGAAATAGAGGCGCACGCCGTCGCGATGTAGATAGATGATGTCCGTGGTACCACTGCCGTCGATATCGGCCAGGCGGATGCGTATGTGGTCGAATTGGTCCGGGTTGTCGAACCTGGGCGAGCCGTCCATGGTGACCTTGGCCCCGAAGCGGCCATAGCCCAGGTTGGGCCAATAGCAGACCTCACCATTGCGGATGCGCACGATATCGGTGAGACCATCGCCCGAAAGATCAGCCAGGTAGATGGACTGGGTACCGTCGGCGAAGACGATGCGCGGACCCTCCTCTTCGTTGAGGGCCTGGGCAACGCGTTGCGCCGGACCGAAACCTACTTCGGCGAGCGAGGCGTGCCAGACGAAGGCGTCGTCTTCGGTGATGAGCACATCGGCATGGCCGTCGTCATCCAGGTCCACGAACTTGAGGTTGGGGCTGCGAAAATCGTGGTTGAGGTGAGATGTGAAGGGGCGGAAAGGCTGCCAGCCTTCGGCCTCGTCGTGTTCGTACAGGCCGGAAGCGGGCC
>CAYQAR010000126.1:0-4284 GCA_964415505.1 uncultured Chromatiaceae bacterium
TGAGTTCGCGCAGGGCGCGTTCCATCGGCTCGACCTTGTTCTCGCGGTTGTAGGCGTTGAGTCCCTCGAGGCCCGCGTCCCAGCGGCGGCCGTGCCGGGCTTCCTGCCAGGCGGGACTGGCCTGGCTGCGGTAGACCTTGAGGTTTAGGTTGAGTCGCGCGGTGAGTTCGTCGACGAAGCGATAGGTCTCCGGGAACAGGTAGCCGGTGTCGATGAAAATGACCGGGATGCCGGGCTGGATGCGGGTGACGAGGTGCAGCGACACGGCGGCCTGCACCCCGAAACTCGAGGTCACGACGTGGCCGGCGGGCAGGTTGTCGAGTGCCCAGGCGACGCGCTCCTCGGCGCTGCGGTCGGCGAGCAGGCGGTTGCAGTGCGCGACCGCCCGATGACTGGGGTCGGCGGCACCATCGTCGGTGGCGAGTTGCCCCACGATCGTGGCGAGGCTCGGCAGGGCGTCGGTCGCGACAGGCTTCAGGCGGGCGTTCGACACGGGCATGGCAGGCCGGCTCCGGTGGTGGTTGGGCAGCGCACGTTCCTTAAGGTACAAAGGGATCCCGGGCGGAGGAACGTCATTGTGGTTATCCCGGCATAACGCTCCCGCATAATCGTCCGGACACCGTCCCGCCGCTGACAAACGCGAGGTCGCGCCCATGGCCGAAACCCTGTCCCGTCGCCGGTTGCTCGGCGTGCCGCCCCTGTTGCTCGCGTCAGGGGCACTCAGGCCGGCGCCGCTTCGCGCACAACCGGCGGACCGCAGCATCGCCCCGGACCTGATCCGGCTGGCAGCGAACGAGAATCCCTGCGGACCGGGTCCGGCTGCCCGCGCGGCGCTCGCGGCCGCCACCGGCGATGCCTGGAAATACCCGATGGGCGAGGCGATGGCGCTGCGCGCGATGATCGCCGAACGCGAAGGCCTGAGCCCGGCCCACGTCCTGATCAGCGACGGGTCGACGGAGGTCCTGCACATCGCCGCGCTCCTCGCCGGCGCTGGCGGCGGGGAACTCCTCACCTGTGCGCCAACCTTCGACTACGCTGCCAGCCAGGTGCGCGCCATCGGCGGTACCGTGCGCGAACTGCCGCTCGACGCAGCCATGCGCTTCGACCTCGCGGCATTGCGCGCCGCCGTCTCGCCGGCCACGCGTCTGGTGTATCTCTGCAACCCGAACAATCCGACCGGCACCTGGCTTCCCGGCAGCGAGCTGCGCGCCTTCATCGCCGCCATGCCCGCTGCAGTGACGGTGTTGGTCGACGAAGCCTACCTCGAGCTCGCCACCGGCATGGCCACGCATTCCATGGTCGATCGGGTGCGGACCGGCGACAACGTGGTCGTGGCGCGGACCTTTTCCAAGCTGCACGGGCTGGCCGGGCTGCGCATCGGCTATGCGCTGGCTCGCCCGGATCTGATCGAGCGCATGGGACGGCTGAAGCTCGTCGTTCCCTCCGGGCCGGGCCTGGCCGCGGCTACGGCAAGCTACCAGGACTTCGACTTCCAGGCCGCGAGTCGCCGGGAGATCGCCGAAGGCGTGGCGATCACGACCGCGGCGCTCGCAGCGCTCGGCCGGCCCCAGGCCGAGAGCCGGGCGAACTTCGTGTTTTTCGACACAGGCGGACCGGCGCCGGCGTTCATGGCTGCGATGCGCCAGCGCGGTTTCAGCCTCGGCCGGCCGTACGCCAGCCATCCGGACTGGTGCCGCGTGAGCATGGGTACCGTCGCACAGATGCGACAGTTTGCCGGCGCGTTGCAGGCGCACTACGGCTGAGGCGCCGGCCTGTCAATGCCACGGGTCCTTCGGTAACATACGGCCGCATTTCGGCGCCCCGGGCACAGGATCCGCGGGCCCATACAAACCAGTACCGGAGCCGCGTCCCGGGCGCATCCGACCACGGTGGCGGCAGGACGGCATCCGGCAGCAGCGGCGGAAGGCATGACCGAAACCATCAGGCTCGTTTACCAGGCAGCGAAGGTCCGGCTCGGGTTCCTCATCGCCGCCTGTGCCGTGGCCGGCGTCGCCGTGAGTCCGGAGAACACGCTGACGCCGCTGCAGCTGCTGGTACTCGGGCTCGCGGTGCTCGGCGCTTCGGCGGCTGCCGGGGCCTTCAACCAGTATTACGAGCGCGAAATCGACGGCATCATGGTGCGCACCCAGAAGCGGCCGTTCGCGAGCGGGCGCTTCCAGGCCGGTCCGGCCTGGATCGCCGGCATCCTGCTCACCGTGCTGGTATCGCTGGTGGCCACGGCCTGGGCCACCAATTTCGCGGCAACCATGTACGTCTTCCTCGGCGCCTTCACCTACGGCGTGATCTACACCGTGTGGCTGAAGCGGCGCACCTGGTGGAACATCGTCATCGGCGGGCTTTCCGGCAGCTTTGCCGTGATGGCAGGCTCGGCGGCGGTGGGGGCGACGTTCGAGCCGGCGCCGCTGCTCCTCGCCATCGTGCTGTTCCTCTGGACGCCGCCGCACTTCTGGGCCATGGCCTTCGCCTGCAAGCGCGATTACCAGCGTGCCGGCGTGCCGATGCTGCCGAACGTGGTGAGCGATCCGGTCTCCACCGTCACGATCTTTGCCCACGCCCTGGTGCTGGTGCTGTTGTCGCTCGTGCCGGTTTTCTTCGGCATGGGCTGGATCTATTTCATCGGTGCCGCCTCGGGCGGCGCTTGGTTCGTCTATACCAGCTGGCAGCTCATGCAGAAGCCGACGATACCGCAGGGCTGGCGCGTCTTCGCCGCCTCCATCGTCCAGCTCGGCGTGCTGCTCACCGCGGCCATCCTCGACAACCTGCTGCTGCGCTGACCCGGCCGCGACTGGCGTCGCTCCCACGGCCGGAGCGATGACCCTGTAGGAGGGGCGCAAGCCCCGACAGCTGTCGCGACTGGCGTCGCTCCCACAGGGCTGGCGGTGTGCGCTGTGGGAGGGGCGCAAGCCCCGACCACCAGCGACCGCCTCGCGGTCACGACCACGGCCTCCGGTGGTTGATCGTCGTCGCGCTCCTCGCCATCATTCCGGCAGCCTGAACCACCCGCAAGGATCCTCGCATGGAAACCACGCGCCGAGATCTCCTGTCGTTCGCTTCCGTCGGTGCACTTGGCGCTGCGACGCTGGCACTCGGTGCCAGTGCACGTGCGGCAGCCGCGGAGAGCGGGGGCAGCCTCGGTGGCAAAGGGCCCGCCATCGAGGGGCCGTTCCTCGACCTGCGCACCGGCAAGGGCAACCAGATGGCCTACGCCCGCATCCAGGGCGACACCGACTGGGGGCAGCAGAAGTACTTCTGGTTCAAGGGCTATGTAAACGCCGTGCAACCCGGCAAGCGCATCGTCGATCTCTGCGGTGCACAGGGCTTCGGTGCGATCCGCCTGCTGCAGCGTCCCGACGGGGCCATCGAACGGCTGTGCCGCGAGATCATCCTCTACACCGACCTGCGCAGCGGCGAGGTGCTCGGCGAGTGGAAGAACAAGCTCACCGGCGAACTTGTCAGGCCGGTGCACGTCGACAACGATCCGTTCAATTTCCTGATCGAAGAATTCATTCCGCTGCCGCCGTCGTTCGGTGGCCTGAACAAGGAGGGCCCGCCGCCAAAGCGCCCGCCGTTCATCCTGCCCTGGTACCAGCACGGCGACTGGCTCGACATGGAGATCCACATCCACCTCGCCTACCCGAGCGCCCTGCAGCCGGAACAGTGGCCGCGTGAGTCGGCCGGGCCGGTGGCGCAGGTATCCGAGTACTTCGCCCACCATGTGCGCGCCGAGGACATGCAGAACCCGAAGCTGAGCACGGTCGACTACAAAGGCACCTGGAACCGAGTCACGCCGTGGCTGCCGTGGATGCTGATGGGGCAGGTGCCCGGCCATTGCCTGTACAACTGCTTCATGGGCACGACGCGCAACCTCGACCAGATCTTCGGTCGTCCGGTACTCGACTACGCCGAGAAGCACTACGCGAAATATTTCACGGCGCCCGAGAAGTGGAGTGGCGAACCGAGTCTGTCGAGCCTCGAGCATTACGCCCGCACGCAAAAGCCTGCGCCGCCGCAGGCCGCGGCGCCGTCGCCCTGACGCCCCTCCAGCAGCAGGCAGCTCCCAATCCTTGTGCTTGTGGGAGCGACGCCAGTCGCGACCCGTCGACAGTCGGGGCTTGCGCCCCTCCCACAGTGGACACCGCGAGCCCCGACCGGAAAGAGTCGGGGCTTGCGCCCCTCCCACAGTTCCCGGTGAGGCATTTCGCCGCGGGTACTGGATCGGACTCACCGCGTGTGCGAAGGTCACGCCCGCCGCGCGCCACAGCG
>CAYQAR010000127.1:0-4145 GCA_964415505.1 uncultured Chromatiaceae bacterium
TAGTCGAGGTAGAGCATCGAGGCGACGGCGTCGACACGCAGGCCGTCGAAGTGGAATTCCTTAAGCCAGTACAGCGCGCTCGACTGCAGGAAACTCTGCACCTCGTGGCGCGCGTAGTTGAACACCAGCGTGCCCCATTCGGCGTGCTCGCCCTTGCGCGGATCGCCGTACTCGTACAGCGCACTGCCGTCGAAGCCGGCCAGGCCGTGGGCATCGCGCGGGAAATGCCCCGGCACCCAGTCGAGGAGCACGCCGATTCCGGCCTGGTGCAGGCGGTCGACGAGGTGGCGCAGGTCGTCGGGCTCACCGAAGCGGCGCGTCGGGGCGAAGTAGCCCGACGGCTGGTAGCCCCAGGACTCGTCGAGCGGGTGCTCGGTGACCGGCAGCAGCTCGACGTGGCTGAAGCCGAGGTCGTGCACGTACGCGACGAGCTGGTCGGCGATCTCGCGGTAGCCGAGGAAGCTGCCATCCTCGCGCCGGCGCCAGGAGCCGAGGTGCACTTCGTAGACCGACATGGGCGTCCTGAGCCAGTCGGTTGCAGCGCGCCGGCCGAGCCAGTCGGCATCGCCCCAGCGGTAGTGCGAGGGCGCGGCGACGACCGAAGCCGTGGCCGGGCGCAGCTCCGCGAGCCGCGCGTACGGGTCGCTCTTCAGCAGAAGTTCGCCGCTGAAGCGGTGGCGGATTTCGTATTTGTACAGATCCCCTGCCGCCAACCCCGGGACAAACAGTTCCCACACGCCACAGGCGCCGCGGCTGCGCAGCGGATGGCAGCGCCCGTCCCAGGCGTTGAAGGCACCGACCACGCTGACGCGCTCGGCCTCGGGCGCCCACACCGCGAACCGCACGCCCGCCACGCGGTCGACGCTGACGAGGTGGGCGCCGAGTATCCACCAGGCGTGCCAGTGCCGGCCGCTGGAGAAGGCCTCGAGTTCGCGCTCCGGGATCTGCGGGGGAAAGCAGTAGGGGTCGAACGCCTCGACGACGTGCCCGGCGTCGAGGCACCGTCGCACGCGGTACCGGGCGGGCAGGCTCCCGGCGTCACCTCGATACTCGAACAGGTCCGTGTCCGCCACGCGACGCAGTTCGACCCCGAGATCCGGCAGTTCGACCGCCATCGTGGCCGGGGACAGTACCCGCACCACGACGCACCCGCCCGGCAGGGGATGCCGGCCGAGCACCGCGAAAGGATCGTGGTGACGCGCGGCGAGCAGGCGCTCGGCGTCGGGGTCCAGGGGCTCGGCGGTGGACGAGTCGGGCGCATTCACGGGTGGCGGCATTCTCGCACCAATCAGCGCCGGCAGCGCGACCGGCGCTGATCCCGGCGACCGGCAGCGCGGGTTATACTGGCCGCCGGCGGCAAGGCTGCCCGGAACCAGCACAGGGGCGCGCGCGTGAAACCGAGAAAATCCGGCCGCTTCGTCAGCCAGCTCACCAGGAGCACCATGGCCGTGGTCATGGCGGGCGGCCGCGGCGAGCGGCTGAAACACCTGACGCGCAACCGCGCCAAGCCGGCAATGCCCTTTGGCGGCAAGTACCGCATCATCGATTTCTCGCTGTCGAACTGCGTGAACTCCGGGATCCGCCAGATCCTGGTGCTGACACAGTACAAGGCGCACTCGCTGATCCAGCACATCCAGCGCGGCTGGGGCTACCTGCGCGGCGAACTCGGCGAGTTCGTGCAGCTCGTGCCCGCACAGCAGCAGACCGGCGAGTCCTGGTACCGCGGCACCGCCGATGCCGTCTACCAGAACCTCGACATCATCGAGGCCTACCATCCGGATCTGGTACTGGTGCTGGCCGGCGATCACGTCTACAAGATGGACTACGGCCCGATGATCGCCTACCACGTGGAGAAGAACGCAGACATCACCGTCGGGGTCGTGCAGGTGCCGGTCTCGCAGGCCCACGAGTTCGGCGTGATGACCGTCGACGAGAACCAGCGCATCACGCGCTTCACGGAGAAGCCGGCCCGTCCCGAGCCTATGCCCGGGCGCAGCGACCTGGCGCTGGCCTCGATGGGCATCTACGTGTTCAACCGTGAGTTCCTCCAGCAACGCCTGGTCGCGGACGCCGCCGAGCCGCATTCGGCGCACGACTTCGGCAGGAACATCATCCCGGGCAACATCGCCGGGGGGCGCGTCTACGCCTATGCATTCCAGGACGTGAAGACCGCCGCACAGGCCTACTGGCGCGATGTCGGCACGGTGGACGCGTTCTACGAGGCCAACATGGAGCTCGTCTACGTGACGCCCGAACTCAACCTCTACGACGAGGACTGGCCGATCTGGACCTACCAGGAACACGTGCCTGCCGCGAAATTCATCCTCGACGAGGATGGCCGCCGCGGCGAGGCGATCAACTCGCTCGTCGCCGGCGGCTGCATTGTCTCCGGCGCGACGGTGCGTGAGTCGCTGCTGTTCGTGAACAGTCGTGTCGGCGAGCGTTCCGTCGTATATCGTTCAGTACTGCTGCCCAACGTTCGGATCGGGCGCGACTGCCACATCAGCCGGGCCATCCTCGACGAGGGCTGCGTGGTACCCGATGGTACCCGCATCGGCTCCGACCTCGAGGAGGACACCCAGCGCTTCTTCGTCACCGAGCGCGGCGTGGTGCTGGTGACACCGGAGATGCTGGCCGCACTCGACAGCGCACGCGCGGCAGCGCACGGGGACGTGCGGGCCAGGGCCTGAAGCACGCGGCGATGAGCACGCCACTCGACCGGCGCCGCGCCGGGGTGCTGCTGCACCCGACCTCGCTGCCCGGGGCTGCCACGGGCGCTCTCGGCGAGGAGGCCCGCCGTTTCGTCGACTTCCTGATCGCGGGCGGCTTTTCCGTCTGGCAGACGCTGCCGCTCGGGCCGGTCGACCACAGCCTCTCGCCGTACCAGGTCAAGTGCGTCCACGCCGGCAACCCGGCACTCATCGACCGGGCCGAACTCGTGGCGCGCGGCTGGCTCACCGAGGCCGAGAGCGCATTACCGTCCAGTGAGTGCCTGCAGCGCGCCTATGCGAGTTTCCGCGATACAGCGGGCCCGGCGGAACGCACCGCTTTCGACGGCTTCGTCCAGCAGCAGCGCCACTGGCTCCTGCCCTACTCGCTGTTCGAGCATCACCGCCGCAGTTCCGGCGGCCAGCCGTGGTGGGAGTGGCCGACGCCGATCCGCCAGCGCGAGCCCGCCGCGCTCACCGCGGTGCTCGCCGGCGCGCGCAGCAGCCTGCGCGCGATCGCGTTCGAGCAATACCTCTTCGACCACCAGTGGCAGCAGCTGCGCGCCTATGCCGCGACGCGCGGCGTGCGGTTGTTCGGCGACCTGCCGTTCTACGTCGACCGCGACAGCGTCGAGACCTGGTGGTACCGGCGCTTCTTCCGCGTGAACGCCGCCGGCCAACCGGCAGCCGTGGCGGGAGTGCCGCCCGATTACTTCAACGCCGACGGCCAGCTCTGGGGCAACCCGTTGTACGACTGGCCTGCACTCGAGGCCGATGGCTTCCGCTGGTGGCGCGACCGCATCCGCGGCCAGCTGCGCCACTTCGACCTGCTGCGCATCGACCACTTCCGTGCCCTGGAGTCGTACTGGGAAATCCCCGCCGGGGCCGCCACCGCGCGCGACGGCCGCTGGCAGCCGGCGCCCGGCGCGGCATTGCTCGCCGCACTCGCTCCCGCGCTGGGCGAGGCGGCGCTGGTCGCCGAAGATCTCGGCACCATCACCCCGGCTGTCCGTGCACTGCGCGATTCCGCCGGCCTGCCCGGCATGCTGGTGCTGCAGTTCGCCTTCGACGGTTCCCCGCAGAACCCGTACCTGCCGGCCAACCACGTGGAACACGCCGTGGTCTACACCGGCACGCACGACAATGACACCACGCTCGGCTGGTACACAGCCCTCGACGCCGGCACGCGCTCGCGCGTCGATGCCTGCCTCGCGAGTACGCCAGGCGACATGCCGGGCGCGCTGATCCGTGCCGCCTACGCCTCGCCGGCTATCCTCGCCATGCTGCCGATGCAGGACCTGCTCGGGCTCGGCAGCGGGGCGCGCATGAATATGCCCGGCACGCCGGACGGCAACTGGACCTGGCAGTTCGACTGGGCGCAGGTCGACACGGGCCTGGCGGATCGCTGCCGCCGCCTCGCCGTGATGTCCGGGCGCA
>CAYQAR010000128.1:0-4132 GCA_964415505.1 uncultured Chromatiaceae bacterium
CGCAACCGGCTGGAGCCGCCGCCCAGGCGTCGCGGCAGCCGGCGGTGATCACGCTCGACGCGAGCGTCTGGGTCGCCGGCCTCGATGAAGCGGACGTCTGCCACGCTCCGAGCGTGCGGCTGCTGGCCGCACTGCAGTCGAGCCGCACCCCGATCGTGATTCCGGACTTCGCGCTGCTGGAGGTCGGTTGTGCGGTGGCCCGCCGACGCCGGGATCCTGCTGCGGGTCCGACGGCGGTGGCGGCGCTGCGGGGCATCCCGACGCTGCGCATCCTGGCTGCGGGGCGGACGATTCCCGAGCCCGCGCTGGAACTCGGAACGTGCGCCCTGCTGCGTGCCGCGGATGCCGTGTACGCCGCAACCGCGCGGCTGACCGAAACGCCGCTGGTGAGCTGGGATCGCGAGCTGATCGAGCGTGCCGGTGCCCTCACTCCCGATCAGTGGCTTGCCGAGCATGCTTGAACCGAGCACCGACCCCGAGGAATACACCTTCGACAAGACGGTGGTGCCGCTGCGCCTGGAGCAGCACGAGGGCGAGAAGCTCGTCGCGCGCTCGCAGGCCAAGCGCGTGGCGCACCGGTTCGAACGCTTCAAGCGCGTGGAACTGGACTTCGCGGGAATCACCGAGATCGGGCAGGCATTCGCCGACGAGATGTTCCGCGTGTTTGCGGCCGCGCACCCGCAGATTCGCATCACGCCCCTCAACACCACGCCGGCGGTGGCGCAGATGATCAAGCGAGCGGTGGCGGCGCGCGAAGCGCAGGCGCCGCAGTTGGGCGGCGAAAGAGCCGAGTAAGGAACGACGATGGCGATCACCAACCAGGAGCGCGTCGGCAAGGCCATGGACCTGCTCAAGCAGGGGCTGGGGCCGTACGTCGAGCGCGAATTCAAGAGCGCGCACGGTGCCTCGGCCGAGGCCGAGATCAAGCGCCTGCTCGGCGACGACCGCCTGTATGCCCGGAAGAAGATCGCGGAGCTCGATGCCGCGGCCCTGCTCAAGGTGGTGTGGGACAGCTGGAACACCCTGTTCGGCCGCACGCTCGGCCGCGCCGAGCGATCGCTGGTGCAGGAGCTGCGCGACTGGCGCACCAAGTGGGCCCATCAGGATCCGTTCAGCGGCGACGACACGGATCGCGCGCTCGATTCCACGGCGCGGCTGCTGACGGCCATCTCCGCACCCCAGGCCGACGAGGTGCAGCGGCTGAAACTCGACTTGCGACGCCTGCAGGCGGACGAGCAGGTGCGCGGCGAGAAGCGCAAGGCCGGCGGCTCGCTGATCGAGGCCGCGACCGGCACGCTCAAGCCCTGGCGCGAGGTGGTGACGCCGCACGTGGACGTCGCGAGCGGGCGCTACCAGCAGGCCGAGTTCGCCGCCGACCTGTGGCAGGTTCACCTCGGCGAAGGCACCGACGAGTACCGCAGGCCCGACGAGTTCTTCCGGCGCACCTTCCTCACCGCGAGCTTGAAGCGCCTGCTGGTGGGCGCGGTACAGCGCCTGAATGGCAAGGGCGGCGACCCGGTCGTGCAGTTGCAGACCAACTTCGGCGGCGGCAAGACGCACTCCATGCTGGCGCTCTATCACCTGTGCTCGGGCACGGCACCCGGCCAGCTCGCGGGCGTGGATGGCGTGCTCGCGGAATCGGGCCTGAAGGCGCTGCCCAAGGCCAAGCGCGTGGTGCTGGTCGGCAACAAGATCTCGCCCGGCAATCCGGTCACCAAGCCCGACGGCACGGTGGTGCGCACGCTGTGGGGCGAGCTCGCCTGGCAGCTCGGCGGCAAGAAAGCCTATGCGCGAGTCGCGGCCGACGACGAGAAGGCCACGAGTCCTGGCGACACGCTACGCGAACTCTTCAATGAATACGGCCCGTGCCTCGTCCTGATCGACGAGTGGGTGGCCTACGCACGGCAGTTGCATGACCAGAGCGACCTGCCGGCGGGCGGCTTCGAAACCCAGTTCACGTTTGCGCAGGCGCTCACGGAGTCGGCCAGGGCGGCGAAGCACACGCTGCTCGTGATCTCGCTGCCCGCGTCCGATACGGCCGGCTCGCCGCACGCGCAGTCCGACGACGTCGAGGTGGGCGGTGTGCGCGGCCGCGAGGCGCTCGATCGCCTGCGCAACGTGGTCGGGCGCCTGGAGTCTTCGTGGCGGCCGGCGACCGCGGAGGAGGGCTTCGAGATCGTGCGGCGGCGCCTGTTCGAGCCGCTGTCGGGGCCGGAGAACTTCAAGTTCCGTGACGTGACGGCACGGGCTTTCTCGGACCTGTACCGCGCGCAGGCCGCGGAGTTTCCGCTGGAGGCGAAGAGTCCCGACTACGAGAAACGCCTGCAGGCGGCCTACCCGATCCACCCGGAGATCTTCGACCGCCTGTACACGGACTGGTCGACGCTCATCAAGTTCCAGCGCACCCGCGGCGTGCTGCGGCTCATGGCGGCGGTGATCCACAGCCTGTGGGAGAAGGGCGACCGCAACCCGCTGATCCTGCCGTCCACGGTGCCGATCGACGATCCGCGCGTGCAGTTCGAATTGACGCGCTACCTCTCCGACAACTGGACGCCGATCATCGAGCGCGATGTCGACGGGCCGAACTCGGTGCCGCAGAAGATCGACGCCGAGGTGCCGAACTTGGGCAAGCTGCACGCGGCGCGGCGTGTCGCGCGCACCATCTACCTCGGTTCTGCCCCGACCGGCGATGCGCCGCATCGCGGCGTCGAGGACACGCGCGTGAAGCTCGGCTGCGTCATGCCCGGCGAGCCGCCTGCCATCTACGGTGATGCGCTGCGCCGGCTCGCCAGTGCCGCGACCTTTCTCTATCAGGACGGTTCGCGCTTCTGGTACGCGACGCAGCCCACCGTCACGAAGCTGGCGGACGATCGCGCCGAGCAGTTGAAGCGCAACCCGGACGCCGTCGCACAGGAACTGGAAGCCCGGCTCCGTGCGGACCTCAACCGCTCGGGCGCCTTCGGCCGCATCCACGCCGTGCCGCGGTCCGGTGCCGACGTGCCGGACGACATGGACACGCGTCTCGTGGTGCTCGGTGCGGAGTTTCCGTACGCGAAGGACGGCGGCAGCCCGGCCGAGACCGCCGCGAAGGTGATTCTCGAAAGTCGCGGGTCTGCGCCCCGGCTGTTCCGCAACACGCTCGTGTTTCTCGCGGCGGACAGGATCCGTCTGCAGGACCTCGAGGACGCGATCCGCAAGTACCTCGCGTGGAAATCCATCGTCGACGAGCAGAAGGAGCTCAACCTGACGCCGTTCCAGGTCCGCTCGGCCGAGACGCAGCTCGCCTCCGTGAACGGGGCGGTAACGTCGCGACTGCCGGAGGCCTATCAGTGGGCGCTCGTGCCGATCCAGAAGGATCCGCAGGCACCGATCGAGTGGCAGGCCTTGCGCCTGCCGACGGGCACGGACGGACTGGCCGCGCGGATCAGCAGGAAGCTGCGCTCCGAGGAACTGCTTATTGCCTCCCTGGCCGGCACGCGGCTCCGGATGGAACTCGACCGTGTCCCGCTGTGGCGCGGCGATTACGTGCCCGTCCGCCAGCTCGAGGAGGACTTCGCGAAGTATCTCTACCTGGCGCGTGTCGCCGGGCCGGAAGTGATCCGTGGGGCCGTGTCGAACGGGCTGGCGCTGCTGACCTGGGAGCACGACACCTTCGCGTACGCGGAGAACTGGGACGAGAGCGCCGGCCGTTTTCGCGGGCTCCGCGGTGGCACCAGCATGAATCTTCCGGAGCACGATCCGGGCCTGGTCGTGCGCCCGGAGATCGCGCGGCGTCAGCTGGACCAGGACACATCGAGCGCGCCGGCGTCCGGTGCCGCGCCCGGCGCGCCAGCGCCCGAACCCGTGGGCCGCGGTGGCCATGGAGGGAAGCCAGAGCCTGCTCCAACTGCACCGAGACAGCGGCGATTCCATGGCTCCGTGACTCTTGATCCCACGCGGGTCGCCCGGGATGCGGGAAATATCGCCCAGGAGGTGATCGCGCACCTCGCGGGACTGACAGGCTCCAGAGTCCAGGTGACGCTGGAAATCTCGGCTGACATCCCGGCCGGCGTGCCAGATCAGGTCGTGCGTATCGTTACTGAAAACAGCCGGACGCTGAGATTCGACAGTCAGGGGTTCGAGGAGGAGTGAA
>CAYQAR010000129.1:0-4096 GCA_964415505.1 uncultured Chromatiaceae bacterium
CGCGCGAGATGCTCGACCACCGCCCACGAAGGCAGGCGCTTGGCGGCCAGGTCGCGCGCCGCCGTCCAGGTCTTGATGCGCGATTCGAGGTCGGCGGCCTTGTCCTTGATCGCAACGAGTTGCTCGTTGCCCACCAGGCGCTGCATGTCCTCGATGTCCGTCGTAGCCGGCTGCAACGGCAGCGGCGCGTCGCCACCGGCAGCTCGCGCGAGGTTCACCAGCGCGATCAGGAACTCGGGTGCCCTCGCACCCTCTTCGCCACTCTTGCATTGAACGAGCTGCGTCAGCAGCTTTCGCAGCAGCAGCCGGTCCTGGACCGACAGCGTCGCGTGCTCGACACGGAACTCGGCCTTGGCGATCTTGTTCTGATCGAGCTGCCCCAGGGTGACCGCAGCACCGTTAGAGGTGGCCGTGATGTGCTGCGACCGGTGCAGTGCGATCAGTGCCGCGTCGATCGCGTCCTGCGGCCAGCCATAGGGCGATGCGCGCAAGGCCTTGCGGATTTCTCCGCCGATCTTGCCGGCACCGATCGCCGAGATCACCTGCATGCAGACCGGATGCTTCTCCGTCGCATCGGCATGGCCGACGGGCTGGAAGGGTTGATCCGCGCCGTCGCGTGCGCGCTTGATCGCCGCTTCCCACGCGCCGGAGTCCGCATCCTTGAAGCGCGGGAACAGACGGACCAGCGAGTCCGCGGCGCCATCGCGGATGCGCTCATCGAGCGTCAGGCGGATCAGCTCGTTGCCGCCGCCCTGGAAGACCTTTGCGTTGGCCACGATCTCGCGCACCAGGCGGTCGCGCTCGCCCGCCGCCTTCGCGTACCGGCTGTCCATGCTCTGGCGCGCCTCGCGCCCCTCGTCCCCCGTGGGGATGCCTTTGGCGGCGAGGGTCTGTTGTGCCGCCTCGGCCTCGACGATCAGGCGCCGCAGGTCTTCGGCCGACTGGCGCGGGATGAAGACGTAGAGGATCGGGCTCGTCGCGCCGGCGGCGCGCGCGGCATCGACCATCTGCTTCTCGGCGGCCGACCAGCCATCCTGGATCCACACCGGGATGCTGGCGCCGTCGGTGTCCGGCGGCGTGGCGTCGCGCGAGATCAGGAACTGGCGCGGCTCCTTGGCGGCGCCCTGGATCAGCTTGACGGCACGGACGATCTTGTCGGTCTCGGAATACAGGAGCTGGTCACGCTGGAACTGAACCGCTGCGTCGTCGTTGTTGAGCTTCGTCTGGCGGTTGCGGAACTCGCGGTCCCATTCGCTGCCCTCGCGCGTCTGCAGCCGGTACTCGTCGCCCACCTGCATGAGAACGCCGTCCTTGGCCAGCTTCTCGAGAACGGCTCCGACATCGGAGCGCAGCTTGCCGTTGTCGGCCGTCAGGTCTTCAACCAGCAGGTCGGCCAGGTGCTCCTTCTTGGCGCGCACGCCGATGTCGGCCCCGCTCTCGCGGGTGAGCTTTCCGATCAGGAAGACGAGGCCACAGACGCGCTGTGCCAACGCGCCGTCGGACTTGCCGACCTGGATGATGCGTTCGTTGATCTCACGCAGCAGCACACCGGTGTTGACCATTTCGGGCGCGAGCGCCTCGAACAGCTCGTCACCGGGAACCACGGCACCAAGGGGGCGGCCGGAGATCTTCTTGATCGCGTCGTAGATGATGCGAAGCTGGGAGCGCAACTGGCTGTGCGTGCCAGCCGCGTCGATCTGCCGGAAGCAGTTCTCCCAGAACCGCCGGCGCACCGGCAGCAGCGGGTAATCCTCGACGATGACGGCGCGGTCTTCGACGACCTCGCCGATGCGCGTGCCCTGCAACTGCCGCGAGATCTCGCCGGCGTTGGCGTCGAGCAGCTTGCGAACCTCGCCCACCGACGCGGGTTTCTTGTGCAGCAGAACCTTGCGGGTCACCTGCTCGACTTCGGCGTCCGACAGCGGCACGCGGATCGTGAAGCGATCCATCAGCTTCTGCAGCAAGGGCACGTCCGTCAGCGCGCTCTGGCCCGCGCCAACGATCATCACCTGGCTGTCGAGCTGCTTGCACACCGCCTCGGCGACCTCGGTCACGAGCACAGAGCGGTCGTTGGATTCGCCGATGTACTGCTGCACCTCGTCGAGGATGAGCAGGACGCAGGGCGTGCGCCCATCCCGGCCGTGGAGCTTGAGTGCCTCTTTGACGGTGGAGAGGAACTCTTCGGTCGTGATGTCGCGCGCCATCGGCGGGTAGCTTGCGCGCAGCGTTTGCCGCGCCTCGGCCTCGCTCGATGCGTAGCCCGGATCGCACGCCAGCAGCGCCTTCGCGATCGGGCCGCTGACGTACAGGTTGTTCAGTTCCCGGTCGAATGCCTTGCCGGCGGCCTCGACCGAAGCCTTCACCTTGTCGAAGTAGCCCTGCGAATGGAGCCACAGGCAGAAGCGTGCCTGGGGGTACTGCTCCGGAAGGCCGACGGCGCGCAGCAGGATGCCCAGGATCGTGAGCCTGACCTGGTCGGTGGTTCCGCTGGGCAGTGCACCCGCCGCCGCGACCAAGCCGCCGGCGCGCCGGCCTGCGGTGTCGAGTTCGCGCAGGAGTTCGCGCAACTCGTCCGGCATGGCGGGGACGATGGCTCGCGCAGTCGCCCCATCTGGAAAGGCGGTATCCTGCCACAGGTGACACAGCATCTTGAGCAGGTGCGACTTGCCGCTGCCGAAGAAGCCGCTGACCCATGCGGCTTTCTGGTTGGTCTTGCCCAGACTGTCGAGGTACGAGCGGATGATTCTCTGCACGCCGTCGGCGTACTGGCCCTCGCACACGAACGTCGAGAGTTCGCCGCGCAGCTCTTCGAGTGCCTTTGCGTTATGGCTGTCGACGATCCGCGCCTGCCCCTGGTTGACCAGCGGGAAGGTATCCGGATCTCGCTGCAGAACGTCCTTGATCTTCATTGCACTCCTCCGTCCCCGTGCAGGGTGATGGGCACGGCCATGTAGTTCCAGCCATCGCGGGCATCAAGCAGGCGGTAGTTGCTGCGCTCGAGATGCCCGGGAAAGAACACGACGAGTCGGCCCTTGATGTCGGACTCGACCATCTTCAGGATGTGCGACAGCCGAGCGAAGCCGAACAGCGCGCCAACGCCGAACAGCGCGACGACGGAGTCGTCGGTGATCTCGGGGCCGTTGAGGATGGCGCGGAGCCGTTCGGCCACGTACTCGGGGAACTCGGCCTGCAGCTTGAGCTGAAGGTCCTCTGGCGCGGCGAAGTACTCCTCGCGGTAGTCGTCGGCGGCCATCCACGCGGCGAATGCCTCGGAGATATCCAGCTCGTGCCAGTCGTGTCCGGCCTGTCGTGTCGCCGTCTCGAACGCCACCTTCCTCGCCCTCAGCGTCCGTTCGAGTTCCTTGTCGTACACGAGCATGACCACACGCTGAGCACCCGAGACGGTTCGCTGCCAGGGTGTCGCGATGTGCCGACCAAAACGATCTGCCAGGTCTTCGATGCGGGCCATGTCAGCTCCGTCCTTCTGCAGGGTCCAGTCGATCGAGCGCCAGGTCCACGACATCGCCCGCGATGCGCAGATCGATGAGCCCGATGCGCTTGGCTTCGATGGCGAGATCGCGGGCCGCGACGGGCGTGCAATCGAGCAGCGACACCCAACCGGTCGCGAAGAGTGAGGCGCCGCGAAAACCGACGGCGTGACCGAGATACAGGCCGAAGGCGACGCTCCCGGGGGTCGCCTGCACCAGCGCACGCTTCTTGAAGGTTCGCCCGACGAGGTGCCCAGCCTGCTCCCACGAGCTGGCGACGTTGCGGATGACCTTGTCCAGGGTCGCTTCGCTGAGGCGCTCATCGACAGCGTCCTTCAGGGCCGCCCTGATCGCGTCGCGCTGCACGTCGCTTCCAGCGGCCAGCGCCAGCACGGGCGACACGGTCGCGGCAAGCAAAGGATCGCGTGCGAGTGCGCATTGCAGCGCCAGCAGCGGGCGGCCAGGTGCGTCGACGGACCAAAGTCGCCGGAGCACCCGAAAGAGCGGAATTCCCGGGTCCAAGCCGTAGAGCTCGCCGAGGCGCTGGTTGCTGAGCCTCCGGGTCGCGGTGGTCGCCTTGCCGAGGCAGTTGCCCTCGACGATCGCCG
>CAYQAR010000130.1:0-3791 GCA_964415505.1 uncultured Chromatiaceae bacterium
CGACGCTGATGGCCGCGCGGATCGAATTGGCGATGAAGCAGTTGCGGTGCGCCGACTCGTGCAGGCGCGCGAGATCCGCCGCCGACGGCGCGGCACCCGCGAACTGCACGCGCGGGTGCAGCTCGATGCGCGTCACCGCGAGCCTGCCTTCGGCATCCTGCTCGAGGTGCCCGACGGCGCGATCCTCGTAGCTCGCCACCACCAGCTTTTTCTTTGCCGCAACGGCGAGGAAAGTCAGCATGTGGCAGGAGGCCGCCGCCGCGACCAGCGCCTCCTCCGGGTCCACGCGGCCCGCCCCACCCTTGTAGGATGGCGCCGCTGAGGCCGGTACCGCCGGGCCCCCGTCGAACTCCCAGCGGTGATCGCGCGGATAGGTGTCGTAGTCCATCTGGCCGCTGTCGTTTCGCCAGCTGATGGTGGCCGCGTGCTCGGACATGCTGCTGCTCCCCGTGAACGGTGATGTTCCGTATCATGCCCCGCGAGCACCCCGCGACACCATGCCCGCCCCCAGCGCTGCCATCCTCGGCTCCACCACGCTGCTCCCCGGCACGCCGGCGCATGCCTGCCGCGACACGTCGACGGCCCGCTGGTGGGCGCGCCCGCTGTCGCGCCGGCTGGCCGCGCGCGAAGCACGCGCCCTCGCCGCCCTGGCCGGCATCGACGGCATCCCGACGCTCCTGTCCTGGGACGGACAGCGCCTGCTGCGCACGGCACTCGACGGGCATACGCTGTGCGAGGCACGCCCCCGGCACCCCGGCTTCTTCCGCGCTGCGCGCCGCCTGCTCGGCCAGGTGCACCGGCGCGGCATCGCCCACAACGACCTCGCGCGCGAGCCGAACTGGCTGGTGCGCCCCGACGGTGGCGCCGCGCTGATCGACTTCCAGCTCGCCTGGCGCGACCCGCGCCGCGGCCGGCTGTTCCGGCTGATGGCGCGCGAGGACCTGCGCCACCTGCTGAAACACAAGCGCTGCTACTGCCCGCAGCACCTGACCGCGCGCGAGCGCCGGCTGCTCGCCACACCCTCGGCCGCCGCGCAGTTGTGGCGCTGGACGCTGCACCCCCTCGGCCGGGCACTGCGGCGTCTTATGGTGCCGGGTCGCAGTTCTCGCAGTTCTCGAAGTTGTTGATTCTCGGACGCTGCCGGATCGAGGGTTTCGCGGTTGTGGGTACGGGCCGGCTCTACCGGCTGCGCTGAGCGGCGGTGACGTTGTCGAGCAGTCGCTCGGCCGCCGCCACGAACTCCGTCCGGCCGAGCGGCTCCTGGAACGCCGCCTGCAGCGTCTCCACCCCGAACTCGATGTTGCACTCGGCCAGTACAGGTCCTTCCGGAAGTATCGCGACATCCCAGCCGAGAAAGCCGCGGAACCCGCTCGCCTGGTGGGCGCGCACCGCGAGATCGCGCAGCTCCGGGAAGAACTCGAGTCGCGATCCCTCCAGCCGCTGGCCCGTGTCGCCGCGCACCGCGAGCGGCGGACCGAAGTCGCCGCGCGCCGCGCGGCCAAGGCGACCGTCCTCGTCAATGGGGGCGGAGAGCCCACCCTCGAAGTGGTCCGTGATGCGCCCCGGGCCCGGCATGCGCCATACCGACCGGAAGTGTCGTGCCGGCTCCCCTGGCAGCTGCAATGTCACTGCCCGCAGCGTGCAGAGCGCGCCGAGCGCGTTCGTGAACGGCACCGCCGCGGCGTGATTCCGGACGCGTCGCTGGACCACGAGGCTCATCCTGCGCGACTGCACGCGCCAGCGTTGCAGTAGCGCCCCGGCGTCACACTCGGTTGCGCCGTTCCTCCACGCGCCACGGCCTGCCTGCCAGCTCCATATCTCGACGCCTGCGCCCCAGCCGAGGTTGCGGCTCTTCGTGATGAGGTCCGCCGCGGGCAGCGAGCGTTCGTCACCGTGCCAGGTCTCCCGGCCCGAGGCGTCGAGCGTGAGCACGATCGGTATGGTCGGCAATGCATGCGACCCGCAGAACGCGAGGAACCGTTCCTTGTCGTCGATCTGGTCGATGTCCACGCCACGGTAGACCAGCTGTTGCAGCCACCAGAACTCGAAGGCTTGCAGCCACTCATCCGGCCAGTCCGCGTCGGGACTGGACCACAGGCGGTAGCAGTAGAAGCTGCGGTAGCCGAGGTTGCGGCCGGTGGCGAACCGCAGCTGCGTGCAGAACTGCCGCGCCGGCGAGACGCCGAAGGTCCGTGCGGTCGTGGCGCCCCACAGCCGCGTCGCCGCGGCAGCGCGCAACGCCGCGGCGACCGGCCACGAGACCGCGTAGCGCGCTCGACGCAGCGTCGAGTGCTGCGCCGGATTCGCCGTGCTGTGAAGCAGGTAGATCCGCCGTCGCAGGCGATTCATCGGCAGGTCGGACCGGCGGAACCGGAACCACGGCAACTCGACCGGGCAGAACCAGCGTCCCGCCAGGTCGCTCATCAGGGGAAGGGGTGTGCCGGCGCCCGGCGTTGCCTGCAGCAATCTCAAATCCATCGAGGCGGCATCTCGACGCAGTCGGCGAGCCGGAGCAGGTCCTCGACGAGCCCGGAGTCGGCCATCGGCACCGGCAGGGCCGTCTGGATCGTGTCCGTGCCCCAGACGCTGTTGCCCTCGGTGAGCCGCGGGCCCGACGGCGTCAGGGCGATATCCCAGCCAACCGAGCAGTCGAGGTCCAGCGCCTCGTGGGCGCGGATGGCGAGCGCGACCGCAGCGTCGAAATCGGGCAGTACACGTCCCTCGATGACCGCGCCGGTGTCCGGATGATGCGGATGCCACCGGTTTCTCACCGTGCGCACGACGGCGGGGCCGAGCACGCCGCCGGCATAGATAGCCGCAGTCAGGCCACGGTGGTCGACGTCGCTGTCAGGGATGAGCGGCATGCGCAGGAAAGAGTGGAAGTGACGCACTGTGCCGCCGGGCGGCCGGATCGTGATCACCCGCACCGTGCACAGTGCCCGCACACCGAGGCTGGCGATTACGGTGTGGTTCAGCAGCCGTGGCTGCACAATGGTGCGCGCGGTCACCTGCCGCAGTCGCGCGACCAGCGCCTGTTCGTCGCAGCGTTCACCGCCGCGGGACCAGCAATCGCCATCGGCGTCGTAGATCCAGCACTCGGCACCGGCACCCAGGCAGGACAGCGGTCCGGACTCCTTCGCGAACAGGTCCACGCGCGGCAGGGTTCGCGATGCGACCAGCCAGGTCTCGGCGCCGTGGGGTCCGAACTCGGCGATCACCGGCACCGTTGCCAGCGCATGCCGCTCGCAGAAGCGGGCGAACTCGAGCTTGTCGTCGATAACCGCGAGCCGTGCCGCCGGGTTCGTCAGCTGCATTATCCAGATGCCCTCGAAATCCTGCACGTAGCGCCCGACTTGCGCGCGCTCCTGCGGGCGCCATAGCTCGAACAGGTAGTAGTTGCGCACGGCCAGGTTGTGACGCAGGCCGAGGACCAGCATGTCGGTGAACTGCTGCCACCGGGGCGGCCCTCCGATGGCGGTTACCTCCTGGCCGTTGGCGCAAGCCGCGCGCGCGGACTGGCAGGCGAGCTTGAAGGGCCAGGCCACCTTCCAGCGCAACCGGTACAGCCAACCGCGACGACTGGCGGCGAAAAAATGCTCGTACGCCCGACGTCGCAGCCGGGCGATCGGCTCGTCACCGGTGAGGAACGCGAACCACGGCAGCAGCGCCCTGCAGAATTGCCGCTTTGTCGGCGCTCGTATGGGCAACGCGGCTGGCCGGGTGGTGTCCGGGGCCACGGGGGGGGGGGAGCGCGTTCGCAGAAGGCATGCGGCGAAGTATATCGGACCCGG
>CAYQAR010000131.1:0-3788 GCA_964415505.1 uncultured Chromatiaceae bacterium
CCACCGTGCGCCAGATCTCCATCGGGTCGAACACGCGGTTCGGCAGCGTGACGCAGCGCCCGCCGAGGAGCTGGAACGGAATGCTGTTGGCAAGTCCGGCGGTGTGCATGAGCGGCGATGCGGGCAGCACGACCGGCACGACGCCACCGGCACGCAGCGCCTGCACGGTCGCGAGCAACTGCTCGAGGGTGAGCGGTGCCGCCGGCAGTCCGAGCACGCTCGTGGCGAACATCGCCGCGAGTCCGGTGCCCCACGGTGCGGTGTGGTAGATCACGCCCTTCGGCAGCCCCGTCGTGCCGCCCGTGTACATCAGGAGGTAATCGTCCGGCTGCCTGGCGATGCGCGGCGCGGGGCGGGACGCGGCCAGAAGCGCCTCGTACGGCTGCGCGACCTGCCAGCTCTCGCCGCCGTCGTCCACCTCGACCGCCAATTTCACCGCCAGCAACCCGGGCAGCACCTCGCGCACCACTCCGGCCAGGGATCCGTGATAGACGAGGGCCTCGCAGTCGGAGTTCTCGAGCAGGTAGGCGAGCTCGGTGCCGACGTAGCGGTAGTTGATGTTGAACGGCGCCATGCGCATCTTGAGCGCGGCGAGGAACGCCTCGTAGTACTCCGAGCAGTTGTACAGCAGCAATCCGACCTTGGAACCGGCCACGAGTCCGGCGTCCGCAAACGCCTGCCCGAGGCGCGCGGCGCGGTCGTCGAATTCCCGCCACGTGCGGTGCATCCCGTCGTGCGTCAGGGCCGGGTCGTCGCCGAGTCGATCGGCGAGCGCTTCGATGGCATCTGCGTAGTGATACATGGTCAGTTTCCTCGTGCGGCCGCCTCGAGCTCCGCGAGGCTGGCTTCAAACTTGTCCACCAGCTGCCACGCGTCGTCGAGGACCTTCGGGTCCGCGAGCACGGACAGGTTGAACTGGTCGACGTAGCTCCACACGGTCACGTTGAGCGTCGCGCCGTGGGCGATCTGGCCGATCGAGTACCATTCGGCGAGCTTGAGCTGGCCGAGCTGCAGCGGTGCCCGCGGGCCCGGCACGTTCGACGCGACCACGTTCCAGAACGGCAGCAGGCCGCCGCCCTTGAGTTCGTTGATGCGGTCGACCAGCTTCGGCACCAGCGGCGGCAGCAGGTTCAGCACGGCGGAGAGGTTGGCCTCGCGCGTCGCCTCGAACCATGCCTTCATGGTGTCGGCCGAGTGCTTGCACGCCTGCAGCCGTTCGAGCGGGTTCGCCACCTCGGTGTGCAGCAGGGTGTGGCAGGTCGTGGAGTAGTTACCGTCGCGGGTGCGTTCCGCGAGCGGGACGAGCGCGAACGGCACGGTCGCCACCATCGGCGCGGCGGGTGCGGCCCCGGTCTGTTCACGCAGCAGGTCACGGATCGCTCCAGCGAGCGCGCCAAGGAACACGTCGTTGACGGTCACGCCGAGCGCCTTGCCGAGTGTACGGAACCGCGCCATCTGGAAGGAACGGGCTGCAAAGGTGCGGCGCTGCGTCAGCCGGGTGGCATACGGGGCAGGATACTGCGGGTCACCCGGCTTCGGCGGCAACGTCCGTCCCGCGCGGCGCCACTCGGCCACGATGCGGCGGCCGGCGCGCGAGCCGCGCCACGCACCCGGCAGGTTCGCCGCAACGACGCGCGGCAGGTCACGCAGTCCTGCGAGGAGCAGCCGCCGCTTCGACGGCAGCGGGGCGGGATGCCAGGCGGACGGCTCGGGATACTCCACCGATTCGGGTCGCGTCTGCCAGAAGTTCTGCAGCATCCTCAGGATGCCGATACCGTCGGTGAGCGCGTGGTGGATCAGCAGCAGGACGCCGACGCGGCCACCCGCGAGTCCCTCGATGACCCAGACCTGCCACAACGGTCGCGCATGGTCGAGCGGGTGCGCGTACAGTTCGCAGATCAGCTCGCACAGCTCGATCATCGAGCCGGGGGCCGGGCAGCCGACGCGCCGCAGGTGATAGTCGAGGTTGAACCCGGGGTCGTCCACCCAGACCGGGTGGTTCAGGCCGAGCGGGACGCGCAGGTAGCGCTGGCGGAGCCGCGGTACCAGCCCGACGCGCGTCGCCCACGCCGCCTTGAATCGGCTCCAGGACCAGCCGTCGGGATCGGTCGCCGGATCGATGATCTGCAGCTTGATGGTGTGGTTGTACGCCTCGGCCCGGTCGAGGTAGAGCATCAGCGCATCGCCGCCGCCCATGCGTTCCACGGTCAGCTCCGGGCCCGCTGCGCCTTTGAGCGGCGCTGGCGTGCGGCATGCGCCGCGGGCGCGCGCCGCATTGCGGCAGTCTTCAGTTCCTGGTACGCCTCCTCGACGTGCCGCGCTAGTTGCGACAGGTCGTACATCGTCGCGCCGTTCCCGACGAAGCCGAAATCCATGCGCTCGTGGTACGAAGTCAGCGTCGCATTCAGTCCGACCGACATGGCGATGGCGGATATCGGGAACGTGCTTACCAGCGCCGCGCCGTCCAGGTACAGACGCTCGCGACCTCCCGGCACGTTGGAGATGACCATGTTGGCGAGGGCTGGTGCCACGCGGTCGACATGGGTGGCGGCCGTGAGCTCGGCCACCCCGAGGACGGCCACGGCGTAGGCGATCGCGGCATCCTTGGACATCGCGCGGATCTCCTGCTTGGCCGTGCCCATGGCCGCCACGACCTGCCCGATGCGCTCGACCACCCCGGCATCGTGTTCGCCCAGGTGCACGACGATGGCGGAGGCCTTGGTGCCCGAGTCGGTATTGCCGTCGTCGCGCAGGGAGACCGGGCAGAACGCGACCTGGCGGTGCGCAAAGGGGCGGTCCGTGCTGCGGAGGTAGCGGTGCACGCCTTCGTCGACCAGCGTGACGGCGAGGTCGTTCAGGGTCGCTCCACAGGCCTTGCCGACGGCGTGCATCTCGTCGAGCGGCAAGGACAGCGTCGCGATCGAGCGGGCCATCTGGATCGGCTGGTTCATCGGTCCGTGCTGCGCCGAGAACGGCACGCTGCCCACAGGGTCCGCGCCGAGCAGCGTCGACAGGCCCTTCTTAAGGGCGCTGATGGACACGTCGCGCAGCGCGAGCGTCTGCCGGGTCGCGCTGACGCCGAGCCCGGCCAGGCGATCCACCAGCGCCTGCGGCGGGCGGGGCCTGCGCACCGGTGCCGCCGTGGCGAACGAGGGCGCGGGGATCGAGCGCCGCGGGCTGGTGCTCAGGCTGGCGTAGAGCCGCCTGGTGCCGGATACGCCGTCGATGATGGCGTGGTGCACCTTCGTGTAGAGGGCGAACTGGTTGTCCGGCACGCCGTCGATGAACCAGTTGCGGAACAGCGGCCGCCCGCGATCGAGCATGGGTTCATCGAGGTCCGCCACCAGGCGCAGCAGATCGTCGTACGTCGACCCCTGCGGCAGCACCAGGTGCTGGACGTGGTAGCGCGGGTCGTAGGAGGTGGCTTCCCGGAAATGCGGCAGACTGGCACCGCCGAGTTCCGGCACGTAGTTGAAGGGGGCCGTCGGCTCGAACGTGCGATAGGCCGCCACGATCTCGCGCACCACGTTCGGGCGAGCTTTCGGCTTCTCGAACAGCAGTAACGCGCCGACGTGCGTCGGGCTCGCCTGCGTCTCCATCACGAACCACATCAGGTCGAGCGGCGGAATCGGCTTGCTCATCGGTGTCCCCCTTGGACTCTGCAGGGACGATAGCGCCAGACGCTGCGCGCTACCCCCCCGCCGAAAGAGGGGTGTGGAACCGCTCAGTGCGCCAGGATGTGCACGGCCACCGCCGCTTCCTCCACGCCCTGCAGCCCGCCGCCGTTC
>CAYQAR010000132.1:0-3638 GCA_964415505.1 uncultured Chromatiaceae bacterium
GTTGCTCAGCCCGCCGCAGAGGTGCACGCCGGCGAGATCGGTGTCGCCGCCGATGAGCCGCACGCTTTCGATGGCGACCGGCACCAGGCCCTCGGTGTCGGCCGCGAGGTTGGTGATCGCGATGTCGATGATGATGTCATCGCGCGCGACGCCGTGCTCGTCGGCGAGACGCCGGACCAGCCGGCGTGCGGTCTCGTGGACCTCGGCGGCGGTGGTGTTGCGCACCGGTTCGCCGTCCTCGAGCCGCTCCGATGCCATGACCATGATCCTGGCCGGATGGCGGTCCAGCAATGCCGCCATCGGCCAGCGCGCTTCGGTCAGCGAATTGACGATCGGCTTGCGCCCGCCGGAGCGTGCGGCATCGTAGGCCTGCAGGCAGTCCTGCTGGACCTGCGGGTCCGGCGAGTCGAACGACAGCGGCGTGTCGACGGCCTGCTGGACCGCGCGGACGATGTCGACCATCAGCCCCGGGTCGCGCTGCGCATACTGGCTGGCATTGATGTTGAGCCAGGCCGCACCGGCTTCGGCCTGCCGGCGCGCGAGCGCCTGCAGGCCCGTGAAATCACGTCCGGCGAAGAACGGTTCGACACTGCGGAACCCCGGATTGATCCGCTCGCCGATCACCGTGACGGGTCCTGTGGTCATCGCCGGTCAGCTCCCGGTCACCGCGGCCGGTGACGCCGGCAGGTTGATGTGGCGGGCGAAGAGCCCGTGGAAGGCGCTGCCCGGCGCCATGTCGATGTGCTGGGCCTGGCGGGCGATCTGCAGCGCGCGGCTGCGGAACGCCTGCGACAGGCACGCGAGTCGCACGCCGAGCCCGGCGGCGTCGCCGATCTGCTCGTACCGGGCCGCCGGCAGTCCGGGCAGCATGCCGATGGCGACCGCAGCGGGCAGCGACAGGTTCATGCCGAAGGCGCCGGCGACGACGATGCGGTCGAGCGCCGACTCCGCGACACCGGCTCTGCCCAGCAGCAGCGCGATGCCGGCGCGGATCGCGCCCTTGGCGAGCTGCACTGCGCGTACGTCGGCCTGGGTGAAAACGATCGCCGGACCATCGCGGTCTTCCTCCGGCACGAGCACGAACTCGCGCCGCTTGCCAATGTCGCGTACGCGCGGATGGCCGGCCTGCAGGCGGCCGCGGAAATTGATTGCCCCGCAGCGGTGCAGGGCAGCGACGAGGTCCACGACCCCGGAACCGCAGATGCCCTCGGCCGGCGCCGCGTCGATGGTGCTGAAGGTGAGATCGGTGCCGTTCGCCGTGCACCGGTCGATGGCGCCGGTGGCCGCAGCCATGCCCCAGGTGATCTCGCCGCCTTCGAGGGCGGGGCCCGAGGGACAGGACAGGCTGCTGATCTGCTCGCCGCGGATCAGCGAGATCTCGGTGTTGGTGCCGATGTCGACCAGCAGGCAGGTGCCCGTGGCCTGCCTGGCTTCGAAGGCGAGGATCACGGCGACATGGTCCCCGCCGACGAAGCCGCCGATCCCCGGGAAGAAGTGCGCGTACGCCCCCGGCGCGGCGTCGAGGCCGAGGGACCGGGCCTTGATGCAGGCCGGGCCGCGCACCAGGGACACGAACGGTGCCCGGGCCAGGCTTGCCACCGGCAGGCCGAGCGCGAGGTGCTGCATCACCGTGTTGCCGCCGATGACCACTTCGACGATGTCGTCCGTCTGCGCGCCGGCTTTCGCACACAGGCTCGCGGCGAGGCGGTTGATGCCGGTGAGCGCCAGGCGCTGCAGCGCGCGCCGGTTCTCGTCGCTGCCCACGGCGTGGTTCAGGCGGGTGATCACGTCGCCGCCCAGGGACACCTGCGGGTTGGTCAGGCCCGCGTGGCACAGCGCTGCCGTGGTGCCCCGGCGCAGGTCGAGGAGGAAGCCGCCGATCGTGGTGGTGCCGAGATCGATGGCGAGCGCCAGCGCGCGATGCCGGGCCGGCACGACGTTGACCACTTCGCCCTGGAAGATGGCCGCGATCAGCGCCGTGTCGCCTGCCTCGATCAGCCTGGCGAGCCTCGCCATGACCTGCGGATCCACACTGCGGCCGAGATCCGGATCGCGCCGGTTGATGGCCGCCAGCAGGCGGTCGTCGTGGCCGGCCGCCGCGCCGGCCGGTGCACCATCGAGCCTGATCCGCCGCGTGCGCACCGGCGGGTCGAGCGCGATGCGGAAGTCTTCCTGGTGCGTCGGGCGCACCGACGCCGTCAGCGCCGATTTCCCGGGCACCCTGACCGTGCAGCCCTGCTGGAGCCGCACCTGGCAGGCGCGTCGCCAGCCGTCGGCCAGGTTCCTGGCCGAAAACATGTCCCGGTCGGCATCGCTCGGCTCGGGAGCCACGCCGCCCGTGATCTGCACGGTGCAGGACATGCAGGTTCCGCCACCACCGCAGGAGGCCGAGAGCGGCACCGCTGCCCGGCGCGCGCAGTCGAGCAGGGTTTCGCCGGCAGCGAGTGCGATCGATTCGCCCGATGGCGCGAACGAAACCCTGGTCGCTGCGTCCCGGTCCATGGACGATGCCGCGGGTCCGGTGCTACGGGCGCCGCAACCGGCAGCTGTCAGCGGACCGGCACGCGGCGCAGTCCCAGCTGCTGGACCCCGGCGGCAGGTCCGGCCCGAGGAGAGCGATCGCTGCGCCGGATTTCGGCGGCCACATCGCGCCGGCCTCGACCGTGTGGATGCCGGCGCGGTTCGCCCGGGCGAGATCCAGGACCGGCGCCAGCATCGACAGACCGAGTGCCGCGTCACCCGGCGCCAGGGGTGCGCCGAGGCTCAGGCCCGAGCGCGCGGCCCGGCGCGCCGCCCGCGTGAACAGGCGTTCGGCCAGCCGGAACAGCAGCACCGTGCCCAGGTCGTCGAGGACCTGCGCCAGCACGTAGCGGTGCGCGGCGAATTCGCGGCTGACCGCGGTGGACAGGTCCGCGCCGAGCGTCCAGGCTGCCGCCAGCACATGCGAAGCCCGCGCGGCTTCGGGGTGCGGCGTGTCGAGCACCAGCTCCGCACCGCTGTCGAGCACCAGCCGGCAGGCATCGGCAGCGACGACGGCATGAACCCCGACGGCGATGCGCGGGATGGCGAGGCGTTGCGAGCGCACCATGCGCAGCGCCTCGACGGCCGCCAGCGGACGTTGCGCGCGCGCCGGTCCACGGGCCGGCAGGCGTCCCAGGATGGCCTGCGGCATGGTCTCCCGGTCCGTCGACGATGCCGCGGGCGAGGCCATGGCCGCGGGTCAGTAGACCCCGTGTTCCTTGACCGTGTCGAACATCGCCCTGACGTTCTCCACGCGCGCTTCGCGCGGAATGCCGGCGGCGCCACCGTCGACGATGTAGCCGCCGCCCTTGCCGACGCGGCGGATGAGCATCTTCACGTGGTCCTGCACTTCGGCCGGCGACCCGGAGATCAGCAGGGAAGCGGGTACCCCGCCGCGCACGCAGGCGATGCCGCCGAGGACCTCCTTGGCCCTGACGATGTCGGTGGTCTCGAACTGGTAGGTGCACTTGCCCGGTGGCACGTCGGCGATGATCTCCAGACGGCTGGTCACGTCGCCCTCGAAGAACACCAGCGGCGTCAGCCCGGCATCGATCATCGTCTGCAGCATGGTGCGCAGCTGCGGCCAGTAGATGCGCTTGAACTGGGCCGGCGACATG
>CAYQAR010000133.1:0-3533 GCA_964415505.1 uncultured Chromatiaceae bacterium
TGCTGTCGCTCCACCTGGCCGCGCAGTTGGGCCACGCCGCGAAAGCCATCGGCCGAGCCCCACAGGCGCCATTGCAGCAGCGCCAGCACCAGGGCGAGGACGAGCGCTGTCGTGCGCAGCAGCACCGGCTCAACTCCCGACCGGCACCGGGAAGGCGCCTCGTCCGGCGTAGCGCGCCGCAGGACCGAGCAGTTCCTCGATGCGCAGCAGCTGGTTGTACTTCGCCATGCGGTCGGAACGGCACAGCGAGCCGGTCTTGATCTGCGTCGCCGCGGTGCCGACGGCGATGTCGGCGATGGTGGCATCCTCGGTCTCGCCGGAGCGGTGGGAGACGACAGCCGCGTAGCCCGCGGCCGTCGCCATGGCGATCGCCGCCAGCGTTTCGGTCAGGGTGCCGATCTGGTTCGGCTTGATGAGGATCGCGTTGGCGATGTGCTTGCGGATGCCCTCGGCGAGGATCCCCGTGTTGGTGACGAACAGGTCGTCGCCGACCAGTTGCACCCGGCGGCCGAGTTCGCGGGTGAGCAGTGCCCAACCGTCCCAGTCGCCCTCGGCCATGCCGTCCTCGATGGTGACGATCGGGTAGTTCGCGGCGAGACCGCCGAGGTAGGCGGCGAATCCGGCCGCATCGAAACTGCGGCCCTCGCCCTCGAGGTGATAGCGGCCCTCGCGGTAGAACTCGGAGCTCGCCACGTCGAGCCCGAGGAAAACGTCGCGGCCGGCACGCAGGCCCGCCTTCTCGATCGCGGTGAGGATGGTGTCGAGCGCTGCGGCGTTCGACGGCAGGTCGGGCGCAAAACCACCCTCGTCGCCGACCGCGGTGCTGAGCTTCTGCGCGCGCAGCACGGATTTCAGGGCGTGGAACACCTCGGTGCCCTGGCGCAGGCCTTCGCCGAAGCTCGTCGCCCCGACCGGCAGGATCATGAATTCCTGGATGTCGACGTTGTTGTCGGCATGGGCGCCGCCGTTGATGATGTTCATCATCGGCACCGGCATCGTGAATGGGCCGTCACCGAGCGTGCGGAACAGCGGCATGCCGCGCTCCCGGGCACTGGCGTGCGCGGCGGCGAGCGACACGGCGAGCAGCGCATTGGCGCCGAGCCGCGACTTGTTGTCGGTGCCATCGAGCGCGCGCAGCCGCGCATCGAGGCCGCCCTGGTCGGCGCCGTCGTGGCCGGTGAGCGCCGCACGGATCTCACCGTTGACGTTGGCGACGGCCTTCAGCACGCCCTTGCCGAGGTAGCGCGCGCGATCGCCGTCGCGCAGTTCCACCGCCTCGCGACTGCCGGTGGAGGCGCCGGACGGCACCGCCGCGCGACCCCTCGCGCCGCTGTCCAGCTCGACGTCGGCTTCCACCGTGGGGTTGCCGCGGGAATCGATGATCTCGCGGCCGCCGATGTGCTTGATCCTGCTCATGTCGTTCTGTGCCCGTCTTTCCGCGATGCGCCGGCTTCAGCCGCCGGCCAGCCACTCCATTTCTTCCAGCGGCGCGCCCTTGGCAGCCCGGTCGATGGCGACGCAGTGCGCGAGCAGCGCCTCCATCCGCTCGAGCGGCCAGGCATTCGGCCCGTCGCTCAGCGCCCGGTCCGGGTCCGGGTGCGTCTCCATGAACAACCCGGCCACGCCGGCGGCGATGGCGGCACGCGCCAGCGGGGCAACGAACTCGCGCTGCCCGCCCGAGGCCGTGCCGCGCCCGCCCGGCAGCTGCACCGAGTGCGTGGCATCGAACACCACCGGGCAACCGGTCTCGCGCAGGATCGCCAGCGAGCGCATGTCGACCACCAGGTTCTGGTAACCGAAACTGAAGCCGCGCTCGCAGACCAGCACCTGGTCGTTGCCTGCCTCGCGCGCCTTGGCAACGACGTTACGCATTTCCCAGGGCGAAAGGAACTGCCCCTTCTTGATGTTCACCGGCCGGCCGCAGGCGGCCACGCGGCGGATGAAATTCGTCTGCCGGCAGAGGAACGCCGGGGTCTGCAGCATGTCGACCACGGCAGCAACCTCGGCGAGCGGTGTGTCCTCGTGCACGTCGGTCAGGACCGGCACGCCGACCCGCGCGCGCACCTCGGCGAGCGCCTTCAGCCCCTGCTCGAGTCCCGGACCGCGGAAACTGCCGCCGGAGGAACGGTTGGCCTTGTCCCAGGAGGCCTTGAAGACGAACGGAATGCCGAGGCGGCGCGTGATGTCGCGCAGGCGCGTCGCCGTCTCCAGCACCAGCGCGGTGCTCTCCACCACGCAGGGCCCGGCAATCAGGAAGAATGGCCGCTCGATGCCGATCTCGAAATCGAGCAGCTTCATGCCTGCGCCGCAGCCGGCAACGCCTGGGACCGCTCGCCCAGCGCGGCGCGGATGAAACCGACGAACAGCGGATGCCCGTCGCGGGGGTTGGAGCGGAACTCCGGGTGGAACTGGCAGGCGACGAACCACGGGTGCGACGGCAGTTCGATGATCTCCACCAGCCCGTCCACGGACAGCCCGGAGAACACCAGCCCCGCCGCACGCAGCCGCTCGAGGTAGCGGTTGTTGAACTCGTAGCGGTGGCGGTGGCGCTCGCGGATCAGGTCGCGGCCGTAGGTGGCGTGCGCCAGCGTGCCCGGTTGTACCTGGCAGTCCTGCGCGCCGAGGCGCATGGTGCCGCCGAGGGCCGACTGGCTGCTGCGCTCCTGCACGCTGCCGTCGCGGTCCTGCCACTCGGTGATGAGCGCGATGACCGGATCCGGGGTGTTGCGGTCAAACTCGGTGCTGTGGGCCCGGGCGAGCCCGACCACGTTGCGGGCGAACTCGACCACCGCTACCTGCAGGCCGAGGCAGATGCCAAGGTAAGGCACGCCGCGCTCGCGCGCGAAGCGCACCGCCTCGATCTTGCCCTGGATACCGCGGTCACCGAAGCCGCCGGGTACGAGGATCGCATCGGCCTGCTCGAGGCAGGCGGTGCCGTTGGTCTCGATCTCGCGCGCCTCGATGTAGCGCACCGTCACCCGCGTGCGGGTGCGGATGCCGGCGTGCTGCAGGGCCTCGCTCAGCGACAGGTAGGAGTCGCGGAAATCGACGTACTTGCCGACCATGGCGACGGTGACGGCCGCCTGCGGACTGCGGCGCGCCGCGACCACCGCTTCCCATTCGCCGAGGTTCGCCGGCGGCAGGCCGAGGCCGAAACGCTCGACGATGATCTGGTCGAAGCCCTGCTCCTGGAACAGCATCGGCAGGCGGTAGATGTCGTCGACATCGACGGCCGAGATGACCGCACGTTCCTGCACGTTGGTGAACAGCGCGATCTTGCGCCGCTGCTCGGGCGGCAGCGCATGGTCGGAGCGGCACACCAGGATGTCGGGCTGGATGCCGATCGAGCGCAGTTCCTTGACGGAGTGCTGCGTGGGCTTGGTCTTGATCTCCGCGGAGGTAGCGATGTATGGCACCAGGGTCAGGTGCACGTAGACCACCTGGCTCGGACCGAGGTCGACGCCGACCTGGCGGATGGCCTCGAGGAACGGCAGCGACTCGATGTCGCCGACGGTGCCGCCGATCTCGACGAT
>CAYQAR010000134.1:0-3466 GCA_964415505.1 uncultured Chromatiaceae bacterium
TCCTGCGGCGCGGGGCGCCTCACCACCCGCGCCTTTTGTCCGGCCCCCTCGTTGGGCCCCGCCCCCAGTCGCGACTCCTCATTCCCGCCGGGCCACGCCCCCGCCAGCGCGCGCTTCGCCAGCTGCCACCGGCTGGCACCCGGACCGCAGCGGCAGCGTCAATCCTGCGAACAGCGCGTCGACCTCGGCCTGTGAGGGCAGATCGGCAGCCCGGCGTACCAGCTCGGCGGTGAGCTGCGGCGCCATCGAGGTGATGAAGTCGACCATGTAACCGCGCAGCACCGTCTCGCGGCGAAAGCCGAGCCAGGTCGTGACCCTTGGGAACAGACCCTCGGCATCGATGGCCACCAGGTCCTTCTCGTCGGCGCACTCGTAGGCCATCGAGGCGACCACGCCCACGCCCATGCCCATGCGCACGTAGGTCTTGATGATGTCGGCATCGCGCGCCGTGAACACCACCTGCGGGTCCAGGCCGTGCTCGGCGAAGGCCCGCTTGAAGGACGACTCGCCGGTGGCGCTGAACACGTAGGTGATGAGCGGCCAGGCAGCGAGCGCCGCGAGATCCACCGGCCGCCCGAGCTGTGTCAGCGCGTGACCTTTCGGCACCAGGATGATGCGGTCCCAGTCGTAGCACGGCAGGACCACCAGCGTCGGAAACAGCTGGCGCGAGCCGGTGGCGATCGCGAAGTCCACGCGGTTGGCGCTGACCAACTCGGCGATCTGCTCCGAGGTCCCCTGGTGCAGCTCGAGGTTGATGCGCGGATAGCGCTCGCGAAACACGCGGATGACCTCGGGCAGGACGTAGCGCGCCTGGGTGTGGGTGGTGGCGATGGCGAGCGTGCCCTCCTGCTCGCCCGACATCTCGCGGGCGAGGCTGCGGATGTTCTGGACCTCGCGCATGATCTTGCGGGCCCGCGCGATGACGTCGCGCCCGGCCGGCGTGATCGCCGCCAGGCTCTTGCCCTTGCGGGTGAACAGCTGTACGCCGAGTTCCTGCTCGAGGAGCTTCAGCTGCTTGCTGATCCCGGGCTGGCTGGTGTAGAGCCGCTCCGCAGCGGCCGTGATATTCAGGCCGCTGTCAGCTATGGCGAGCAAGTACTTGAGTTGCTGGAGCGTCAATGGAGGACTCCACCGGCTGAGACACCTTCGGATGGCGCTCAATATAACCAGCCGTTACTTTCGACTGTCAATCGCCAAGGGCGCCCAAATAGCGCTGAGCGATATACCGGTTCGGTATAAACCCAGTCGCTACGGATATTTTTCAAGGGCTTGGCAGCGGCCTATCGTAGGCAGCTCCGCGTCCGGGATACCCGATGGATTACTTCCCGCTGTTTGCCGACCTGCGCGACCAGCCCTGCCTCGTGGTGGGTGGTGGCAATGTCGCCGCCCGCAAGGCACACGAACTGGCCGCGGCGGGCGCCCGCCTAACCGTCGTGGCGCCGGACTGCGCGCCGACGATGCAGGCGCTGGTCGCAGCGGGGACCGTGACCTGGCAGCCCGGCACGTTTGCCCCGGAGCTCGTCACCGACCACCTCCTCGTGATCGCCGCCACGGACGATTCAACGCTCAACCACACGATCGCCGGCGTGGCGCGCGCCGCCCGCCGGCTCTGCAACGTGGTCGACGACGCCGCAGCCTCGTCGTTCATCGTGCCGGGCATCGTCGATCGCTCGCCGCTGGTCGTGGCGGTGTCGAGCGGTGGCCAGGCACCGGTCCTGACGCGCTGGCTGCGCCAGCGCCTGGAGCGTTGGCTGCCGGCGGGTTGCGGCGACCTCGCCCGCTGGGCCGGAACCTGGCGATCACGCGTACGCGAGCGTCTCGCCACACCGCGCCAGCGCCGCGCCTTCTGGGACACCCTGCTCACGGGAGAGCCGGGCCGCCACTTCCTCGCCGGCGAGCACGCCGCTGCCGAAGCCGCTGCCGCACATCTGCTCGAGCAGACCGGGGCCAGAGCCGGCGGCAAGGCCTGGCTCGTCGGTGCCGGCCCCGGCGACCCGGCGCTGATTTCGCTGCGCGGCCTGCAGGCGCTGGAACAGGCGGACGTCGTACTGCACGACCGGCTGGTGTCACCGCAGCTGCTGCGCTCGGCCCGGCGCGAGGCCGAGATCATCGCTGTCGGCAAGACCGGGGGCGGACCGGCGACCAGCCAGGACGAGATCGAGCGCCTGCTCATCGCCCACGTGCGCGCCGGGCGCCGTGTGTGCCGCCTGAAAGGCGGCGACCCGTTCATCTTCGGCCGCGGCGGCGAAGAGGCCCTCGCCCTGGCCGCCGCCGGACTGCCGTTCGAAGTCGTACCGGGCATCACCGCAGCCAGCGGTTGCGCCGCAGCCGCCGGGATCCCGCTGACGCACCGCGGGCTGGCCACCGCCGTGACCTTCGTCACCGCGCAGGCGGCCGAGGGCGCCCCGCCCGACTGGAGCGCGCTCGCCCACGCCAACCACACGCTGGCGATCTACATGGGTAGCCGGCGCGTGGCCGACATCGCCGCTGGACTCGTGGCGCATGGACGTGCGCCGGACACGACCGCGGCCGTTATCGGCGCCGGCACCACCGCACAGCAGCAGGTCGTGACGGGTACGCTCGCCGACATTGCCGAGCGCTGGACCGCCAGCGCTCCCCCGGCGCTGGCGCCGGCACTCATGCTCGTCGGCGAAACCGTGGCGCTCGCCGCCCGGCTCGCCCGACCGAATTGCGCGCCGCCACGTGCCGCGGCGTAATGGCTGACGATCCGACGAGGAGACAACGGTGATCTACGACAACATCCTGCAGACCATCGGCGACACCCCCGTGGTGCGCCTCAATCGCGTGGCGCCGAAGCACGTGGAGATGTACGTCAAGGTCGAGGCGTTCAATCCGGGCTCCTCGGTGAAGGACCGGCTCGCGCTCGCCGTCATCGACGATGCCGAGCGGCGCGGCACGCTGCGGCCGGGCCAGACCGTGGTCGAGGCCACCTCCGGCAACACCGGCATCGCGCTCGCCATGGTCTGCGCCGCACGCGGCTACCCGTTCGTCGCCACGATGACGGAGACCTTCTCGGTCGAGCGCCGCCGGATCATGCGCGCCTTCGGCGCCCGCGTGATCCTCACGCCCGCCGCCGCCCGCGGCACCGGCATGGTGCGTCGCGCGGAAGAACTCGCGCAGCGCCACGGCTGGTTCCTCGCCCGCCAGTTCCAGAATCCGGCCAATCCCGCCTTCCATCGCCAGACCACGGGCCCCGAGATCCTGCGCGACTTCGCCGGCCGGCGGCTGGATTTCTGGGTCACCGGCTGGGGCACCGGCGGCACCCTCACCGGCGCCGGCGAGGTCCTGAAGCTCGCACGCCCGGAGGTGAAGATCATCGCCACCGAACCGGCCGGCGCCTCCCTGCTCGGCGGCGGCGAATGGAAGCCGCACAAGATCCAGGGCTGGGCCCCGGACTTCCTGCCCGACGTGCTGAACCGCGAGCTGCACGACCAGCTGGTGCCGG
>CAYQAR010000135.1:0-3365 GCA_964415505.1 uncultured Chromatiaceae bacterium
GCGCGTAGCCGTCGATGAAGTCGTACTGGCTGCGGTGCGCCTCGTCGGCGATCACGACGATATTGCGCCGGTCCGAGAGCACCGGGTGGCGATCACCCCGCTCCTCGGGAAAGAACTTCTGGATGGTGGTGAACACCACGCCGCCGGAGGCCACGGCGAGCTTCGCGCGCAGATCGGCACGGTCGGCCGCCTGCACCGGCGGCTGGCGAAACAGGTCGCGGCAACGCGCGAAGGTGCCGAAGAGCTGGTCGTCGAGGTCATTGCGGTCGGTGAGCACCACGAGGGTCGGGTTGGCCATGGCCGGGTGCAGGACCACGCGCCCCGCATAGAAGGCCATCGTGAGACTCTTGCCCGAGCCCTGCGTGTGCCAGATGACGCCAACGCGCCGATCGCCCGGCAGGCCGCCCGAGCGCTCGCCGGTCTGGTAGCGGCCCGATCCATCGGCCACCCGCTCCGCGCCGACCCATTGCGCCGCACGCAGGGTTTCTTTCACCGCCGCATTCACCGCGTGGAACTGGTGATACCCGGCCATCTTCTTGATGAGCTTGCCCGCGCCACCAGCAGCCGCGGAATCCTCGAACACGATGAAGTGGCGCAGCAGGTTCAGGAAGCGCTGCGGCTCGAACACGCCCTCCAGCATCACCTGCAATTCCGATTGATGGGCGGGCGCGTCCTTGTCCCCGGTGATCGTGCGCCAGGGCTTGAACCATTCCTTGCCGGCCGCGAGCGCGCCGATGCGCGCCTGCGTGCCATCCGAGGCCAACAGCACCGCATTGGTCGCGAACAGCGCCGGCACTTGCGCCTGATAGGTCTGCAACTGCTGGAAGGCCGACCACACCGTCGCATTCTCGTCGGCCGGGTTCTTGAGCTCGATCACCGCCAGCGGCAAGCCATTCACGAACAGCACCACGTCCGGACGGCGCGTGTGCTGCCCTTCGGAGACAGTGAACTGGTTGACGGCGAGCCAGTCGTTGTTGGGCGGTGCATCGAAGTCGATGACGCGCACCTGCGTCCCGGCAATCGCGCCATCCTTGCGGCGATACTCGACGGGGATGCCCTCGACCAGCATGCGGTGCACGGCGCGATTGCGCTCGATCAGCGAGGGCGCATCCCCTCGGCTGAGCTTGCGGAAGGCGTCCTCGATTGCCTCGGGCGGAAGCTCGGGATTCAGGCGTGCGAGCGCCTGCCGCAGTCGGCCCTCCAGCAGCACGTCACGGTAGTTCGGATCGCTGCGCTCGGCACCGGGTTCGCCTGCGGCGATGTCGGGGCCGTGCAGCACCGAATAGCCCAGTGCTTCGAGCCAGGCGAGGGCGGCATCTTCGACGACGAATTCCGAGAATGCGCTCATGGCCTCGGCTCCATGAGCATGGTCTCGACCAAGCGAATCATCACCACCTTGCTACTGGCTTCCGACTCGGCCACGAGCAGCGCCGCCTCCAGCTCGACGGCGCCTTTCTCGAAGCGCTGGCGGTGGATCGTGTAGCCGCGCACCAGGTGCTCACGCAGCGTTTGCGTAGCCCATTGGCGGAAGCGGGTGCCGGCGGCGGATTTGACGCGGTACCCGACCGAGATGATGACGTCGAGGCTGTAGAACCGCACCGGTTTATCGGAGCCGGGAATGTGCAAAATTTGCACATTGCTCGCCTCCTGCAGCTCTCCTTCGGCAAACACGTTGCGGATGTGCTTGGTAATGACCGAGCGCTCGCGTCCAAACAACTGACTCATCTGCTCCTGCCGGAGCCAGACGGTTTCCCGCTCCAGACGCACGTCCACGCGCGTCTCGCCCTCCGCAATCTCATAAACGACGATTTCTCCGCCAGGCACGACTGTCATCAGACAGCCCTCCCGATGAACTTCTCTGCGTCCTTCACACGCAGCTCGCCGGAGACGAGCTTGGGCAGCAGCGTGTCGCGGAGGGCGGTGAGGGAGCGGCACTCCTGTTTCGCCGCAACGATGCGGTCATACCATGGCTGGCACGCCATTTTGAATCTGTCCGCGACCTTGAGGTGAGGTCGAACGATCTTGAATCGGTCAATATCGGCTTTACCGAGGTGAATGACAGTGGTTGCAGTTTCAGTCGACTCCACGTCCGCCAACGCGGGCATGATCGAGTTGCGAACGAACGAGGCGCACGATCGCGACTTCGGCTTGAACACGCAAACTCGTTGATTGAGCCACCCTTCCGGTCCTCCCCACAGGTAGGCGCGGAACTCACCGTCCATGCCGACCACGATGTCGCCGGGGCGAATCTTGTAACCCTTGGGATGCAGCTCTTGCGTCCAAACGCCGGGTGACTCGCGTGGAAGATCGCGGATCCGAATCAGCGGCTCACCTACGCTGTCGGTGTTGAACCGAGCGGATGAAAAGGGGGCGCCGTAGATGACGTCAGCGACTTCGTAGATGCTGCTTACCTCCCACCCCTCCGGAATCTCGCCGAGTTCGGAGTCGACGAGGCGGGCGGGAAACAGGTCGGCAAGGTGCTTGGGCAAGCCGGGGTCGCGGCCTTCCGCCTTGACGCGGACGGGATCGAAGTCCACGAACCATGATTTGAACAGCGCCCGTGCCATCGCCTCCAGCGTCTCGCTCATCCGCCGGTTCAGCTCGATCTTGTCATCCAGCGTGCCGAGGATGTGGGCAATGGCGCGTTGTTCATCGATGGGCGGTAAGGAGATGTCAAGTCGTGAGAGAGCGCTGACGGTGAGGTATGGCAGCGCAGTACCGCCCGCGACCTCGCCGAAGTCGAACTTCGTGAGTGCGTAAAAGAAGAATCGAGGATCAACAGTGTCCGCGATGGGGACTGCTCCCATCATGTTGTTGTCGACGATAGTCGGTCGAACCAGGAATCGAAGCCGGTTCGCTTTCAGCGCCTCACCGATCTTGGCGAACACCGTCGTGCCCTTGGCAAAGGGCTTCGCCTTGAGTTGCGGCAAGTCCGCATCGTCGACCCAGTTGTTGGCATCCTGAATACAGACTGCGTTTGCGGCCAAGTTCATGTCGCTGACCTTGACGAAAGGGTACATACCTCTTGACTTCCCTTGGAGCGTAGGCGGAAACACCGACCCAGCACGCAACTCACAAATATTCCCCAGCGTCGTGTCGACCCACTCACCCACCATACCCAAGCTCCTTCAGGTTGGCAGCAATGGCCGCATCCAGCTTCGCGGCTTCGACCTGCTGCTCGCGCAGTGTCGCGGTGAGCCGTTTCATCTTCTCGTCGAACGGCTCGCCATCGTCCTCCTGCGCTTCGGCACCGACGTATCGCCCGGGCGTGAGCACGTGCCCGTGCTTGCGGATGTCCTCGATCTTCGCCGCCTTGCAGTAGCCGGGCACGTCGGCGTATTCGCCCGCGTCCTTGTCGCCGCGCC
>CAYQAR010000136.1:0-3127 GCA_964415505.1 uncultured Chromatiaceae bacterium
GCCGACGGCTTGATCACTGCCCGGTCGATCCGGCCCGAAGTTGGGCCGGGTGGCGGGAGCGGCCACCGGCGGCGGAGGCAGGGGTGTGAGTCCGGTCTGCTCCAGCTTCTTCAAGCGCTCCAGCATCTGCTTGTTCTGGCCTTCCAGTTCGGTATTGCGTTGCGACAGCTCGTGCGACTTCTGTTCGATGCCCTTCAACTGGGCGTCGGCCTGACCGCGCCAGGCGTCTTTGGGGTCGACCTGGCCACCGGGGGCGAGGATCTGGGTGGACTTCGGTTTGACCGCTCGCTCGCCGGGTTCCCGCGAGCCGGTCAGCGATACCGAGAGGAGTGCGGCGCCGACGATGAACGCCGCGATCCCTGCCAGCAGCAGGTACTGGCGCCGCTTCACGGCGGCCGGATTGATGGGCGAGGAATCAGTCATGGGCTCGCCGCTCCCTAATCACGAAGAGGTTGGTCGATTCGCCGGGGCGCAAGCGGCCCTGTTCAAGGCTCACCGCCATGACACCGGGCTTGTAGAGATCGCCCTCGGCGAGGTTCAGCTCGGTGCTGCCGATATTGGCGAGCTGGTACTTCTCGCCGACGATCCCGGCGCCCAGCCACACGCGCTGCAAGTTCAGGCGCACGCCGGGCCAAAGGGCAAGCTCCTGGGTCGGTTCGCGCACTTCCATGTCGTCGGGCAGCGCGTCGCCGGCCATCGCCAGCAGCAGGTTCTTGATCGTGCGTACATGGCGACCGCTCTTCTCCATGCGGGAAGTGGAGGTGAGTGGATCGCGTCCCTCGCGAATGACGAGGGTGTCGCTTGGGGTATCGACGGGTTGCAGCACCAGGCCAATCGTGCTGCGCTCGGAGGTGATGAACAGGTTGATCGGCTTGGTGCTGTCGGGCGACACGGGCCGGATGAATATCTGACCCTTGTCCTCGTCCTTCTCCAGCACGAACTCGCCGGTGTTGCCGGTGACCTTGCGGATGCGGCCGCGCTCGACGCTGATGCGCGTGACTTCCTTCTGCGAGATCTTGCCGAGCACGGTCTCCCCGTCCTTCGCGTCCAGAATCTGGAGCGCGGCGGCGGGGCTACTGAGCGCCAGCAGCAGCGGCAGCAGGAACAGGCTTGGACTGGAGTTCGAGAGGGTCATTGGGATTGGTTTCACGAAAGGCCTTGAGGAACATGCGGCCACCCGCGTACTGGAGTTCGATGGCGTAAGCCTTCGAGACTTCCGAGACGCGGCGGTCGCTGATGAAGGTGGTGAGCTGGCCGCGCACACCTACCCGGAGCGTGCGTTCGTCGACGACCAGGTTCTGCGCACTGAAGACGGTCGAGGCGCCGTCGCGCTTTAAACGTTCGGCGGCGGCGAGCAGCGCGGTACGCAGCTCGCCAAACGACGCGGGAGCGGCGTACTGCAACAGCAGCTTGGCCTGGTGGTCGACGCTCTGGGGTGTGACGTTGAGCGTGAGCTGCATGAGGAAGTAGCCCATCTGTTCGAGGTACTCGCTGCTCACCCGGTCGGACTCCACCCAGAAGGTCTTGTGAATGTTGGGCGGGACGACGACGATGCGTTCGTGACCAGATAGCCGGACGGCGAAGAGGGCGAGAATGAGGTTTACGAGCATCGATCCCACCAGCAGGGCGACCAGAAAGCTCGTGGCCCGGCGGGCGCTGGCGATGTCCTCGGCCATCCAGGCGAGCTTCATCCCACCATCTCCCGCAGGTGCGAGGGTGGCGTTCGCTGGAGTCCCGTAATGGCGGCCGGCACATGCCAGTACAGCAGGTGCAGCGCAAAGGCCGGATGCTTGCCGGTCTTTGCGCGGCCGTAGGCCGAGGCGAGCAGCACGCCCAGGGCACAGCCCGTGATGAAGAACCCCGAGATCATTCCGGCCAGGCCTGCGGCGAGCACCAGCAGCGACACGTCGAGATCCCACCAGAACATGCGTGGCGGATCGTTCAGGCGGCGCGGGATCTCAAGCGATGCGTCGGTCATCGGTGATCGCTCAGATGACCGCGGTCATGATGCTGTCGATGATGGTCGGCACATAGACCATGAACAGCGCGAAGACCACACCGGCCAGCGCCGGGATCGGCGAGGAGCGGGCGATGCCGATGCCGGCGCCGAGGATGAAGGCGGCGATTGCGATGGATTTGCCGAGGTAGCCGGTCGCCCAGTTGAGCAGCGTCGTGTACATCGTCTGGAACTCGGTACCGGTGGTGCCGGCCAGGGCGGAGCCGGCGGCGAGGGTCAGGACGAGGACGAGGGTGGTGTTTAAAGCAGTGCTGCTGCGGGTCTTGCTCATTGCTTGGATCTCCAGTGCTTGGGTTGAGGGTGGTTGAGGGTGAAACGGCGGGACTTCATGGGGCAGAAACTCATTCGTGATCGAGGCAGGGCCGGCTAGCGCAGCGATGCGAAAGTCATTCTTCGCGCCGGGGGTGCAGAGGCGGGGATAGCGGCAGGCAGGTGGCGGCGCACCTTGTCGGCATAGGCACGGCGCAAGGCAGGGCGGGTGGCGTTGTAGGCGCCGACGGCGTCCCAGGTGTAGCCGAGGCGGGAGACATTCCCGGCAAGAATCCAGGCGCCGACATGGATGTTGATGCAGGGCTCGAACAGATCGCGCTCATTGATGCCATGGGACGCCAGCGTCGGCAGCCAGGCGGAATTGATCTGCATCAGCCCGATGTCGCGCGAGCCGTTGCCGTTGCGGCCAACGGCCTGCGGATTGAGGCCGGATTCGGTGCGGGCGATGGCGTAGAGCAGGGCGCTGCTGACCTGGTAGCGCTGTGCGGCATCGTCCCAGCAGGCCTGCGCGGGGAGGGCGGCACCAAAGGCGAGATGGATGCTCAGTCGCACCGCTAAGGCTCGCCTCCATGGTCTTTGCATGCCGTTCTCCTGGTCTGATGTCTGCGCGCCTGGCGGGAATGCCGCTGCGCAAAAGGTGGAGCGCATCGTAAGCAGGGAGGACGGGCAACTGAGCCTGAATCGGGGCCTCGATGAGGCCTCCAATCCGCTTGACATCGGGTGACGGTTCACGAAACAGCCGGCCTATGCGTAGTGTTTGCGCGGTGTTTGCGTGGATGAGCGAATTGCTGGCGCGCGTCAAGGGGTTTTGGGGGCCTCATCGAGGCCTCAATTGCCGCA
>CAYQAR010000137.1:0-3054 GCA_964415505.1 uncultured Chromatiaceae bacterium
GCCACCGACGTTGCCGTCAAGCCAGAGACCGCGCTCAGCGTGCCGGCGATCTTGTAGGCCTGGTTGTTGATGCCACAGCCCGGGTCGTAGAGGGCATGGCGGCAACCCGTCTGGTAATGCGCCCGCAGCCCCGGACGCTTCAAGGCCGTAAAGATCGACTCGCAGCGGATCGTCGCACCGCTGCCGGCAAACACCACCGAAGCCACCCGGCCCTTCCACGCCGTGATGTATTCACTGTCACCGTAGTGATTGCGAAACAGCGTCAGGGACACCACCCCGTTGGGCCGGCTGGCGGCAAACAACTGGGCCACCGCAAAGTCGCGCGCACATTCCAGTTCGATGCCATTGCGCGAGAAATCCGGCGATTGCTCCAGTCCGGAACGACGCAGAACGGCTGGCTGGTAGGTGTCGGCCTGGTAGGTCACGACCTCGCGGCCACTGGTCACCGCCCAGACCTGCTGGCCAAGGACGAAGCGATAGAGTTCCACCGGCAGACCAGCGGCCACCGAGGTTTCCTGCGTGAGATAGGACATCGGTTATCCCTTGATGCTCTTGACCGGCAATGCAGATTCGACGATCCGGTCGGAGAGCCAGTGCAATTCGATCTGGTCGCTGTCGAGCCGGCTTTTTTCCAGGAAGTAGATGGCGAGCCAGTCTTCGGGGTTGGCATCGAAGCCGAAGGTCTGGTCCAGCGTCATCGTTTCTTCTTCAGAGGTGGTCCCCGCACCGAAGCTCAGGATCGTGCGGTAGTACCAGGTGCCGTTCTTGTGCAGGAAGGCCGCTTCGGTGCGTCCCGGCATCGGGTTGAAGTACAGGGCATAGCCCCGTGCCGCAACGGTCATCACCGTCTGGTTCGACAGGATCTTGCGGGTCGGCACGATGGAGGTTTCCCATCCCGGCTGCCAGTACGCCACCAGGCGTCCGGCACGGGCTGCCAGCCAGCCCTTGAAGGCGGCAATCTCGGCACGACTGGTGAAGCGGAAATCGAAGGCGCGGCGAATGAACGGTCGTGCCCCCGAGTCATCCACCGCCGTAATGCCGGTCTCGTAGTCCAGGACCTCGGCGAGCCGCTGATACTCCACCTCGACATCGCGCTCCCGGTTCGGTCGCGGGAAGGTCATCGGCCAGATCGGCACATTGCTCAGTTTGGTGGCGTTGTCCTGCTTCGTGATCGTGGTGGTTCCCGCGATATCGAACACCACCCGGGCCGTGACGATGGCTTCCGTGACCCGCGTCACCGGCTGGCTGATACGGAGCCGTGCGGTACGCGCTGGCGTCACGAAGGCGCCTGCCGGCCAGGACTGGAGGATGGGTTGCTTGAGCGTCACGCCATTGCTGGCCACCGACAGGACTTCGGCCGCCTCGGTATTGCGGCTGTCGGTACCGATCACCAGCAGGCCATCGGCCTCGTACTCCAGATGCGTCGTCGTCAGCGGAATGAAGGTGCTGCCCGCCACCAGGCTGCCCGCCAACTGCGTCTTGTCCGGCCAGACCGGCAAGGCGTAGACCCTCGACTGCCAGGCCGACAGCAGCACATCCAGCAAGGCGGCATCGTCGCGCCCGAGCAGGATCGTGAATTCGAGTGAGCGGCGTGGATTGACGCGCAGGCTCACGCGCTGTTCGGTGCCATCCCGGGCGGTCAGCACATCGGTAGCCCAGGCCAGTCGTTCCAGCCAGGACTCTCCCCAGTGGGGTCGCAGGCCGAAGACCACGACCCGCCGACCCGAGATGCTCAGGCGCGGTGTCTCACCAGGAAACTGGAAGGTGAAGGACGCCTCGATGACCGGGGGACCGTCGAGGCTGATGGAGACCTCGTACAAGCGCGACGACAGCATGCCGAAGGTGGTCGGCGGATTGCTGCTACCCGACAGCACGATGCCACCATCGTTCTCGCCGACGATGGCCGACAAGGTCTTGGTGGCGAAATGCGCGTTCCACACCTCGATCTGTCGCATCTGCGTCGACAGCAGGTTGCCCAGGATGATCTTGCCCGGCAGCAGATGAATCTGGTGATACCAGTGCTGCTCGAACTGGCGGATCGTGAAGCCGGCGAAGCCTACCGGCAGTTCGCTGACCGGCAGAAGGTTGGTCAGGGAGCCGCCGCTGGAGAATCGCGCAATGGCCCCTTCATACGGACGAAACGGTGCCGGCAGGAATTTCTCCGGCAAAGCATAGGCCGGATCGCCCTTCACGCCTGAGGGCAACACACCTCCCGCAAAGCTCGTCATTTCTTGAAGGCGTAGCCGCCATAGGACGTGCTGAACACCATCCACTCGTCGCTGCCGAGCGTCACGATGTCCTTGTTCGCGTACTGACCATTCATGCGCAGCAGACGGGCCTCGGGGATGTAGCCCACCATCGAGTAATAGTAGGTCGGCGTGGTGCGTCCCACCTCGACGGTGATTGGATACAGCGGCGTCACCCCGTTGAAGGTGATCGGCGAATAGCTGTCGAGTTGTCGCGTCAGGCTGGTGTAGAACATCCGCGACGAGGTATTGCCGGAGCCGTTAGCGGTTTTCCAGGCATTGGTCGCGCTGTCGATGTCGGCGCGCACGGCACCGCTGTAGCTATCGGACAGAAAGGCACCACCCGTGAAGCTGCAGGTCTTGGTCATGGTGCCGAAAAGCAGCATGTTGTAGATGGTGCTGGTGTATTGCGTGACGCAATAGCAGTAGCCATCTCCGCCGAACAGGAAGTATTCGGCACTGCCGGAAAGCAGGTTGGCCGAGATCGAGCCGCCCGATACGGTTTGTGAGCCGTAGGCCAGGCCGCTGCTGAAGGCGGTCGAGCCGTAGGCGGCGAGGTAACTGCTCCAGGAGTGCAGATTGACGTATTGACCGCTGCCCGCGTGCTGCAGGTGCAGCCGGTAGTAACCCGAGTCCGCCTGATACATCAACTGCGTGTAACCGCAGTAGGTGGTAGCGAAGAGACGGATCTTGTCGAGCAGGTCGTTCGGCGAGGTGGTGATGCCGGATTGGAATGCCATGGTCTATGCCAGTTTCAGTGCCCAATAGTCGTAGTACCCGGTGCGATACACGTCCTGCACCACGAGGT
>CAYQAR010000138.1:0-2894 GCA_964415505.1 uncultured Chromatiaceae bacterium
GCGGTAGTCGGTCAGGCGTCCGTCGTATTCATCGAAGGACAGCGAGAACACCTGCATTGAAGACCATGGCGCGGATCTTGTGCCGGTCCGCGAAGCGCCAGTAAGCGTCGAGTCTGATGCGGGTGGCCGAGTCATCCCCGAATGTCTTCTCCAGGCCGATACGCGAACCTTGCCCGGCCTCTCCGTCCAGGGAGACGGTCGTGTCCGTATCGACGATGAAGGTTCCCAGGGCGACATAGAAGGGGTTCGTCAGCAGGTCTTTCCCGGCGCTCCAGGCGGTGTTGCAGCCGAGCGTGGCGAGAACTGCCGTGCCGACGAGTATCCCGTCCTTCATATGAATGCCTCCAGGTATCCAGTCACGGCGCTAACCGGCTGGAGTGCGTTCCAGACGATCGGCAAAGCCCCGTTGCAGCACCGCGGCGATCTTCGCGCCGGGAATGGCCGGGCTCCAGAAAAACCCCTGCCCGTAGTCGATTCCCGCGGCGCGCAGGAAGAACGCCTGCTCCCAGCCTTCCACACCTTCTGCGACGGTGCGCATGCGCAGCGCCGCGGCGAGGGCGACGATACCACGCAACATCCGCGCCGCGGTGCGATTGCCCAGGACCGGCAGCAGCAGACTGCGATCGACCTTGAGGATATCGAGGTCCAGGCCGACGAACTGCGACAGCCCGCTGTGCCCGGTGCCAAAATCGTCGAGCGCCACGGCGATGCCCAGCGCGCGGGCAGTGTCGATGGCCGTGCGACCGAGCTCGCCCAATGCCTGGCGTTCGGTCAGCTCGACCACGAGCCGTGACAACCAGGGCTCGAGGTTCAGCGCCTCGAGCATCGGCAGGATCCGGCCGGTGCCGAGAACCACCGGCGGGATGTTGACGCTCACGTAGAAGTCAGGGTGCTGCGCGAATACCGGCACGACCTCGCGCCGAATCGATTCGAGCAGACGGTGGATCAGCGCGTACTGAGCCTCGGGTTCACGCTCGAGCGCATCCATCAGTGCTGCCGCCGACCGTACCGACCCGTCGGCGGCCAGTTCGCGGCTCAGCGCCTCGAAACCGACGACCCGGCCTGTCTCCAGGTCCACGATCGGCTGGAACCATGTGGCCAGCGCATCGATCCGGGGATGGGCCATGTGTCGTTTCAGTGAATGGTTGCTGTGGCCATGCGTTCCCGGCAAAAAATGTACACCGTGGGCACCGGATACTGCATGGCGGATTTGCGGGCGTGATCGGTGACGGGCCTAATGTACCGTATCTCCGGTCATGTGGGCTCCGGGAAAGCTGATGTATTTCTGGCTGGTCATGCTCGCGGTCGTGATGGCCTGCATCGGCACCCCGGCACAGGCCCAGGAGATGGAGCCGCGTGCCTACTCGCCGTCGCCTGTCGGGATGACCTTCCTGGGACTTTCCTGGCAGCGGTCGAGCGGCGGAGTGACCACCGATCCGACCCTGCCGATCACCAATGTCGATGCCGAGATCGACAGCGCCATCGTGGGAGTCGTGCGCACCTTCGGCCTCGGCGGGCGCAGTGCCAGCGTCGGACTCCTGCTGCCCTACACCCGGGCGGAGGTCAACGGCGAGGTTTTCGAGGAAAGCCGCAGCGCCGAGCGCAGCGGCCTTGCAGATGCACGGCTGCGCCTGGCGGTGAACCTGCTCGGCAGTCCCGCACTGGACCGCGCGCAGTTCGCCAGGCGCATTCCCGGCACATCTCTTGGCGCGAGCCTGGTCGTCATCGCGCCAACCGGCGAGTACGACAACGACGCCTTCTACGGGGATTCACGGCGGGAGCAGGATCCACTCACCACGATGCAGGCCCATATCGGTTACACGTTTCGTCCGCAGCTCTGGATTGCCGCGAACGCCACCTGGTACGCCGGCGGGCGGACAACCGTCGACAGTATCCGCAAAGCCGACCGCCAGGAAACCACGCGGCTCGGGCTGACGCTGTCGATGCCCCTCACCGGCGGACAGTCGCTCAAGGTGGCCTGGTCGGACGGCGCTTCGACGCGCATCGGCTCCGACTTCACCACCTGGACGGTCGTCTGGCAGTTCGCCTGGTAGCAGGGCATCGGCGCAACGGGTCGGGCGCCTAGCGATAGAACTCGATGAAGAACCGCACCTTGCCGATCAGCTTGACGTAGTGCCGTTCGCGCGGCGGCACGATGCCGGGGTTATCCGGATCGAGCTGTCGCTCTTCCTTCGTCTCGTCGAGGACGTAACGCAGCCTGCCTTCCACGACGACGATCTTCGCCCAGACCCCGCGCTTGGTAGCATGCGGGAAGAGGAATGCCTCGGAGACGTCTTCCTCGTCGAACATCGGCGTGCTCTGATAGCGGGCGACCGTGTCTGGTATTGCTTCCATGGGGGCCTGCCTCCTGCCGGAGAAAAACCATCTATAAGATGACCTATGAATGAATCTTATAGAGGGGAACCGGCACCGCCAGCTGCGGAAAACCGAAGTGCGTATAGGCAGGTGACGGAATGCGGTTCGCCGCGGGGCCGTTGCCGGGTGCTGCTGCATCCCGGCCGGTCCGGCCCCACTCCCATCCGTTTCCCGGCAAGGATCAGCGCTGTTTCGGGTCGTCGGTTCGGGCGACCTTCAGCGCCCTGGCCACGCCTTCGCCGTAAGCCGGGTCTGTCTTCAGGCAATGGCCAATGTGACGAACCTGCACCTCGCGCGAGGCGCTGCCGATCGCCGCAGCCGTGTTCTCGAACAGGGCCTGCCGCTGGGCTGTACTCATCAGCCGGAACAGCGCCCCTGGAAGAGAAGTACGGAAATACCCAGAGCGTTCCTGAACAAACGAAAACCAACGGACTGGACACTGAATGCCAACAATTGCATCCCTAACCCGCCAATTGCATAAATTTCGCCATCCATGCGCTGCGGAGTCGGCAATTACA
>CAYQAR010000139.1:0-2823 GCA_964415505.1 uncultured Chromatiaceae bacterium
TCCCTCACGCGCATGGCGAGTTCCTGGCGTACCGCCTGCAGGTCCCCGGCGGCTCCCTCCCGGGCTGCACGCGCTTCGCGCACGCCATAACGCTGCCTGGTCGCGTAGTAGAGCGGCACGGTGACGTTCAACATCAGCTGGTAGCCGTTGTCGCCCATCGGCTCATCCCGCACACCCTGCACGCCGATCTCGAAATCCGGCAGATACTCGCGCCGCGCCAGGGCAACCGACGCATCGCCACGCTCGACCGCCTTGCTCCTGGCGCGCAGCATCGGAGCCTCATCGACCGCAGCAAGGAGTTCGGCCAGACTGCGGCGCATGGCGGTCGGCTGCGGCTCGCCCGCCACATCCAGGGCGGCAGTCGGCGGGCGATTGAGGAGACGCGCCAGTTCTGCGCTCGTCGACTGCTGTCGTTGCCTGACGGTGGCCAGCCGGGCGAGGCTGCGCGAAACCTCCGCCTGGGCGCGGAAGACATCGGCCTGCGCCATTTTCCCGACTTTGTACCCCGCCTCCGCTGTTGCCGAGAACTGCTCGAGCAGCTGCTGGTTTTTCTCGATGATCGCGATCGACTGACGTGCCAGTTGCAGCTCGTAGCAGGCTTCCTTGAGGCGCGCGATAACGGCGAGACGCACCACGTGATACTCCTGCTCCATGCTTTCGGCCTCGCGGGACGCTATCTCTCCCTTGAGTTTCAGCTTGCCGGGAAACGGGATCTCCTGGCTGATGCCGTACATCGTCTCGTCTACGTCCATGTCTTCGTAGCTGAATCTGAGCATCGGATCGGGCAGTGTCCGCGCCTGCGGAACCATTGCCTTTGCGGCCTCGTAGCGCTGAGCGGCGGCCCTGATCTCGGGATTGTTCTCGACGGCCTCCTGGACCAAGGCAGGAAGGTCGGGAAGTCGTGGCACCGGCTCCTGTGCCCGCAGTGCCGAAGTCAAAGTCGACGCTGCGAAAAGGCCGATCAGCAGGCAAGTCAGCTTCATGTCAGCACGACGCCTCCCGGTACGATGAAACATCGCTCAGCCCTCCTGACCTTGCAGACATGACCGCACACCACCGGCAAGCAGGGTCGAGATATCGATAGCATTGGAGGCATGCGGCACCGTGTTGCAGGTGACGATCGGTCCGGCTCCGGCCGCGCGTAAGTCCTCGAATGCCTTGTCGGCGAATATGCCGTGCACACCAATGCACACCGGAGGCCGCATACCGATTTGCCGCAGGTGACCCACAGTCCTGATCAGGGTTGCAGCCGTGGAAACAATGTCGTCAACAAGAACAGGGGTACGCCCGTGCCACTGCTCGATGTCGGGAAGCGATATCTCGACATCCCGATCGCCGTGGCGGATCTTTTCGAGAACGACGTATGGCGCGTCGGCTTCGGCAGCGACGGCAGCCACCCACTGTGCACTCTCGCTGTCGGGCCCGACCACGACGGCGTCAGGGACGTGGGAACGAATCCAGTTGGCGATAAGGGGTGCCGCGTGGACGGTATGGGTGGGAATAGGGTAGATGTCCGCCAGAGAACCGTAGCGGTGCAAATGAGGATCGACAGTAACCAGCCAGTCTATGAAACGGGAGAGGATCTGTGCGAAGTGCACCGATGTGATAGCTTCCCCGAGCTGGAACCGGCGGTCCTGACGCAAGTAGCACAGGTAGGGCGCCACCAGCCCCACCCGGCTGGCGCCGAGATCTCTGGCCGCGGCGGCCAGCAGCACAAGCGGCAGCAGCTTGTCGTCGGGCCGGGCGAGAGTGCAGACCAGCACCACCTCACGTCTAGCCATCGGGGTCTGCGCCCGGACATAAGTCTCGCCATCCGGAAAGCGGCGAACCACTGCATATCCGCGCTCCGCACGCAACACAGCCGCAATGCGCTCCGCCGATGCGGTGTTGTCCGGCAGCGGTACTATGACCGGCTTCATGGCGGAGACTCCACGCGGAGAATTTCGGATTGTCCCCGAACGTAGTCGAGCGCGTAGTGCAGCTCGCCGCGGGACTGCGCGTGCACAATGAATAGCGGTTGACTTTGGTCGATATCGTCACCGCAGGCAGCGCACAGCTCGACACCTGCGGCAGGATCGATCGGCGCGCCGGCGAACTTGGCCACCCGCGCGAGACGTCGATTGTCGATACCGGTAACGCGCCCTGGCCGGGGAGCAAGCACGGGATGCGTGTACGGCGCGCGGGGTGGTTCGCGCAGCCCGCCCTGCCCTTCGGCGATGGCCTGAAATTTGTCCCACGCCTGGCCACCGTCCAGGGCATGCCGCGCCCACGCAAGCCCCTGGCCAGCCGGCACATACCCCGCAAACTCGAGAATTCGGCTCGCCAGCAGCAGGGCCCGGTCACGCAAATCCTGCGGCGCTCCAGCGTCTCCCTGTAGCACTGCCAGCACATCGCGCGCCTCCAATGCGGGCCCGATGCCCCGGCCAACAGGCTGACTGCCGTCGGTGAGCACCACTTCCACGTGCAGGCCGATTGCCCGAGCGACTTCTGTGAGGTTATAGCTCAATGCATAGGCTGCCTCATGGGAGCGAACTTTTGCGGTCGGGCCGACGGGCACGTCGATCAACACGTGAGTCGAACCGGCCGCCGCCTTCTTGGAAAGAACGGAGGCGATGAGCTGGCCTTCGCTGTCAATATCCAGCGGGCGCTCGACCCGGATGAGAATGTCATCGGCCGGGCTCAGCCCCAACGTGCCGCCCCATACGATGCAGCCCCCTTCGCCCTCAACGACCCGGCGCATGGCCTGCAGGTTGAGATCCACGGGGGCAAGAGTTTCCATCGTGTCGGCCGTGCCTGCCGGGGAAGTTATCGACCGCGAGGACG
>CAYQAR010000140.1:0-1397 GCA_964415505.1 uncultured Chromatiaceae bacterium
AGCACCTCGGGCTTGAACACCAGCGCGCGCGCCAGCGCCACGCGCTGCTGCTGGCCGCCCGAGAGTTCCGAGGGCCTGCGGTCGATGAAGCGGGTGAGCTGCACCAGCTCCAGCATGTCGCGCACGCGTTGGTCGACCTGGTCGCGCGCCAGCCGCCGCACCTTCAGAGGATAGGCGATGTTCTCGCGCACCGTCATGTGCGGGAAGAGCGCATAACCCTGGAACACCAGGCCGAAATTCCGCGCCTCGGGCTTCAGTTCGGTGATGTCGCGCCCGCCGAGGGTGATCCGCCCGCCGCTGGCTGCCTCGAACCCCGCGAGCAGCTTCAGAAGCGTGGTCTTGCCGGAACCGGACGGCCCGAGCAGGGTCACGAATTCGCCCTTGCCGATCGAGAGCGAGACATCGAACAGGGCCTGCGTCGGCCCGTAGAACTTGTTGACGTTGCTGATTTCAAGCGATGACATGGGCATTTCCCGCAAGTTGGCCGATCCGTTCACCGCGCCGCGAGGCTGCGCTTCTGCAGCCGGTTGAGCGCAAGGATGAACAGGCAGGAGACGATGGACAGAAGCAGCGCCACCACGACGATGGTCGGTTGCAGCCGGTCGCGCAGGCTGGAGAAAAGCGTGATCGGCAGCGTCTGCGATTCCGGCGAGGCAATGAACAGCGCCACCACCACCTCGTCGAAGGAGGTGATGAAGGCAAAGAGCGCGCCGGTGGCGAAGCCCGGCATGGCCAGCGGCAGCGTCACGGTGCGGAACCGGTGCCAGCGCGAGGCGCCGAGCGAGGCCGCGGCGCGGTCAAGCTCGGGGTCGAGACCTTTGAGCGAGGTCATCACCGAGAGGAACACCAGCGGTGCGGCGAGGATCGTGTGGGCGAGCACGAGTGCAGAGTAGCTGCTGCCGAGCCCGACGCGGCCGAAGGCATAGGCCATCGCCACGCCGAGGACGACCGAAGGAATCACGACCGGAGAGACGAAGAGCGCGGAGAGCACGATCTGCCCCCATTTGCCCGCAAGCATCGTGCCCATCGCGGCAAGCCCGCCCACCAGCACCGCCACCACCGTGGTGCCGAGCGCGACCCTGACGCTGTTTCCCAGCGTGTAGAGCCAGGGCGGCGCGGTGAAGAACTCCTCGAACCAGCGGACCGAGAAGCCCTCCATCGGATAGGTCAGGAAGGTGCTGTCGTTGAACGCCAGCGGCAGCACGACGACGATCGGCAGGATCAGGAAGGTGAAGGCCAGCGAAAGCGAGGTCCAGTAGATCGCGCGCGACATCAGGCGGCCCCTCCCGTGGCCCGGTTCCAGCCGAAGGCGCGGCGCAGGAGCGCGCCGGTCACCACCATCGCGATCACGCAGACAAGGAGCATCAGCGACAGCACCGAGGCCATGCCCCAGTTCA
>CAYQAR010000140.1:1497-2574 GCA_964415505.1 uncultured Chromatiaceae bacterium
CAGCACCACCCAGGCGGTGGTGCGCACCAGGATCGAGGTCCAGAACGACAGCAGCACCGCCATCAGCACCACCCCCTGCACCCGCGCCGTGCCGGTCGCCACCGCATAGGCCAGCGGGTAGCCCAGCATGAGCGTCAGGAGCGTGACCTCGGCCGAAATCACGAAGGTGCGCAGCGTGATCCGCAGGTAGATGTCATCGCCCGGCGCCATCTGGTAGCCGCCGTCGGGGGCCGGCTTGATGCCGGTGGCCTTCTGGAAATGCCGCCAGGTGATCGGCTCGACGTTGCGGCGCACCACGTCCCAGGTGGCGGGATCGCCCCAGCCGGGGTTGAACGCCGTCAGCCCGGCGACCGTCGGCTCGATCCCCTTGGCCTTGTTGCCGGTGTCGATGATCAGCGACCGCATCCCCCCCAGTTCCTGGTTGAACATGCGCCCGACCTCGGCGCGGTCCTTCTTCGGCATCGCCTGGAGATCGGCCAGCAGCGCCGCGGCCACCGCATCGTCCACCTCGGCGCTGTCGCTGAACCGGGCCGAGAGCGTCGGGAACCGCTCGCTCAGCGTGCCGTTGTCGAGCGCGAGCCCGCCGATCGAGACGAGCGGCAGCAGATAGAGCGCGACATAGGCGGCAACCGGCAGGACAAGCAGCATCGCCGCGGCAAGGAAGGTGCTTCGGGCCTTCGACATCGGGACTCCGCTTCGCTGATCTTCGGTGTCAAATGCCGGGCGTGCGCAGAGGGCCTCCGCGCACGCTCCCTATTCTCTACACGAAACGGATTACTGCGTAACCCAGTTGTTCCAGCGCTCGGTGATCGCGTCCTTGTGGTCGGTCCAGAACGCATCCGAGAAGAACAGGCCGGTTTCGATGTTCTTGCCGGCCGGCAGTTCGGCGGCATCCTCGGGCTTCATCATTCCCGGCGCCTTGGTGTTGGTCGGGCCGTAGGGCATCTTCGCCGAGAAGTCGGCCTGGCGGCCGGCGTCGTTGACGTAGGAGAGGAACTCCAGCGCCACGTCCTTGTTCGGCGCATTGGCCGGGATCGCCCAGGAGTCGATCGAGTAGATCGGGTTCACCCAGAGGAA
>CAYQAR010000141.1:0-2529 GCA_964415505.1 uncultured Chromatiaceae bacterium
GTAAGCGTCCCACCGAGTACGGCGTAGTCGGCCGGTGATTGCGGTGACTACGATGCGCACCCATGGACACGACGACAACGAGCGCGCCGCGACAGCCGGCAACGAACGGGGGTCGCACTCGCGGCACGGTCGGTGAGGCCGAGCAAGCGGAGTGGCTGGCACGATTTGAGGCGAGTGGCCAGAGCGTTCGGGCCTTTTGTGCCGAGCACGGGCTGGTGCCGACGACGCTGACGTGGTGGCGGCGTCGGCGTCGCGAGCGGGCGCGCGGTGAAGGTGACGAGGGCACGTTGATCGAGGTGACGCCGGCTCGCGCAGCGTCGAGGCAGCCGTTGTCCGCGCGGTCATCGGCGTCTTCGACGGCGGTGGCGGTGATCGTGTTGCCGCTGGGGCGGCGCGTAGAGATCGGCGCGGGGAGCGATCCGGCGTGGGTGGCGGCGCTGCTGCAGGCGCTCGGGTAATCGACGGTTCGGGGCCGTCGATGTTTGCGCTCAGTGCGACGACGCGCGTGTACCTGAGGAGCGGCGCGACCGATCTGCGGTTGTCGTTCGAAGGGCTGCACGCGCTGGTGGTGGCGGTGCTGGAGGCCGATCCGCTGTCGGGTCATCTGTTCTGCTTCTGCAATCGGGCGAAGAACCGCATCAAGGTGCTGTACTGGGACGGCTCGGGGCTGTGGGTGTGCGCGAAGCGGCTCGAGGGCGGGACCTTCGCCTGGCCGGGGAGCGCGGCGGGTGCGACCGAGATCGATCAGGCAGGACTGCGCTTGCTGCTCGAGGGCTTCGAGCTCAGGAGCCGACGCGGCTGGTATCGTCGCTGAGGGCGATGCGAAAATCTTTTGCGCGCGTGGCAACTTTTGCCCGTGCGCTGCGTCATAGTGGCTGCACGCATGCAAGCCACTGCACATCATCATCGTCCACCGCGAGCCGCGTGCGAACTGCCGCAGGACGTTGGCACGCTGCACGGTCTGGTGCGCGAGCTCGAGTCCGCGTTGCATCTCGAGCGGCTGGCACGCGAGCGTGCGGAGTCGAAGCTGCGCGATCTGTTGCGACGGCTGTTCGGCCCGTCGAGTGAGAAGCTCGACCCCAATCAGTATCGGCTCGCCCTCGAGCAGGTGGAAGCCGACCAGGTGCTCGTCGCCGAGGTGCAGCCACCCGCAGCGTCCGCTGCCGTCACGACGCGTAAGCGCCCCGGCGGCGGTCGACGGCCGGCCCCGGATCACCTGCCGATCGAGCGCATCGAGATCGATCTGCCGGAAGAGCAGAAGGCGGGGCTCATCCGCATCCGCGAAGAGATTACCGAGGAACTCGACTACGAGCCGAGCCGCTTCATCCGCCGTCACTTCGTGCGGCCGGTGTACGCGCACCCGGAGAAAGCGCACGCACCGGTTGTGGCACCGCTGCCGGTGCGGGTGCTGCCGCAGGCGGCGGTCGGTCCGGGGTTGCTCGCCCACGTGCTGGTGAGCAAGTACCTCGATCATCTGCCGCTGCACCGACAGGAGAAGATCGCCGCGCGGGTGGGCGTCGAGCTGCCGCGGCAGAAACTGTGCCGCTGGGTGGAAGGAGCCGCGCACCTGCTGCGCACGGTGCACGGGCAGCTCGCCACGCGCATCCTCGCAAGCGGCTACGTGCAGGTCGATGAAACCCCGATCCGCGTGCTCGACCCGGATCGCGGCGGGCATGCGGCACAGGCGTATCTGTGGCCGTACCTGGCGCCGACCGCGAATGCGATCGTCTTCGACTTCAATCTCTCGCGCGGGCGCGACAGCCCGGAGAAGTTCTTCCCCGACGACTGGGGTGGGGTGCTGCAGAGCGACGGCTATGAACTCTACGCGAGCTTCGCGCGGCGCCGACCGCAGATCGTGCACGCCGGATGCATGGCGCATCTGCGGCGCCATCTCGTCGAGGCGCTCGACGGCGGCGGCGAGGACGTGGCGGTGCTGCTCGCGGAGATCGGTGTGCTCTATCGCCTCGAGAAAGACGCCCGTGAACGTGCCCTCGACGCGCCTGCGCGCGCGGCCCTGCGCGAGGCGCACGCCCAGCCGATCCTCGCGCGTCTCGAGCGGCGGTTCGAACAGGTGCGCCGCGAGGTGTTGCCGCAGAGCGCACTCGGCAAGGCGGCCGCCTACGCGCTCAACCACTGGCCAGCGCTGTGCCGCTACGCGCGGCCCGGCTTCGGCCACGTGCTGATCGACAACAACAGCATCGAGCGCGGCATCCGCCCGACCAAACTCGGTGCGAAAAACTGGATCTTCATCGGACACCCGGATGCCGGCTGGCGATCGGCGGTGATCTACTCGGTCATCGGGACCTGTCAGCTGCTCGGCGTGAACCCGCAACGCTACCTCGCCTGGGTGCTGCCAAAGCTCGCCGCCGCGACCACCCGCACGGCCGTCAACCTGCTGCCTCACGACTTCGCCGCGCTTCCCGTACGGAGCTGACGCGCGCCGCGTCGCTCGCCGCCGCGTCGTTCCCAACCAATCGACCCGCAGCCGTCGTCACGACGTCAACCCGTGGACGCTGTGACGTGTACGGA
>CAYQAR010000142.1:0-2487 GCA_964415505.1 uncultured Chromatiaceae bacterium
GGTGGGAAGTGCCGCCCGAATCGGTCTATGCGTTCACGTTCTACGTGTTCCAGACGCTGAACCGCTGGCCGACCAATGGCGAAGAAGACTACTCGCGCAACCTCCACACGCTCTCGCCGTACCTCACCCCGTCCTGCCAGGCCTTCCTGCGGGCGGACTATGACTACCGCCGCTCCACGGGCGAGCTGCGTCAGCGCGTGCGCGGCATCTACGAGATTCCCGGCCGCGGCTATGGCGACGACCCCACGGCGCGCGTGCGCACCGTATCCGATCGCGACTGGGTGGTGACGCTGGACATCACGGCGGACGAGTACTACGGCGCCGAGCAGGTTAAACGCGCCCTGGTGCGCTATCCGATCAAGGTCACGCGGGTGGACGTCGATCCCGCCCGCAACCCGTTCGGCCTGGCGCTGGACTGCTACGACGGCGCGCCCCAGCGCATCAGTGCACCGGAGCCGGCGCGCCCGGCGCCGAGTGGCCTTTCTCCGCAAGCGCCTCAAGGAGGAAACACCCCATGAAGCATCCTGTACTCGCGCTGCTGGGGCTACTGGCCGTGGCCGCGGCACCCGTCGCCCAGGCGGTGGAGATCCTGCGTTGGGAACGCATGCCACTGGCAGTGCCGCTGAAGGTCGGTCAGGAACGCATCGTGTTCATCAACCGGAACGTGCGCGTGGGCGTGCCCGCGGGCGTGGGCGAACGCCTGCGCGTGCAGAGTGCGGGCGGCGCGGTGTACCTGCGCGCCAGCGAGCCGATCGAGCCCACGCGGTTGCAACTGCAGGACGCCGACACGGGCGCGCTGATCCTGCTGGACATCGCAGCTGAACTGCCCAAGGACGGGGAAGCCGAGCTGGAGCCGGTGCGCATCGTCGAGGGTGACAGCGCACCGGGACGCTATGGCGAGCAAGCCGACAGTGCCGAGGCCCCGGCACGCGCCCAGGGCCAGGCAGGTGCGCGGACCGCGCGGCGCGAAACTCCGGTCCCTGTCGTGCTGACGCGCTTCGCCGCGCAGAACCTCTACGCACCGCTGCGCACCGTCGAGCCGCTTCCGGGCGTCATGCGGGCCAACCTGCCCCGCGACCTCGACCTGGACACACTGATGCCAACGCTGCCGGTGCGCGCGGTCGCGCTCGCGTCGTGGCGCCTGGAAGACCAATGGGTGACTGCCGTGCGCCTCACCAACACCGGCGCCGACTGGGTCGCGCTCGACCCGCGCGTGCTGCAAGGCGATTTCCTCACCGCCACCTTCCAGCACGAGGCGCTGGGTCCGCGCGGCACGCCCGAGGACACGACCGTCCTCTACCTGGTCACGCGCGGCCGCGGCCTCGCGCAGTCGCTGCTGCCGGCGATTCACCGCTTCGACCCTGCCGTGCATCTGCCGCAGCCGGACGGCGACGAGAACGTCGAGGAGGCCCGCCATGCGCAGTAACGGCCTGCTCAAGTGGCTGATGATCCCTGTCGCCATCCTGGTGCTGTTCGTCGGTATCCGGCTGTTCTCGGGTGGCGGCAGCACGGCGCCACCCGCGGCGGACAACGGCGCCCAGCTCACGCCCGAGGAAATGAAGGCGCTGGGCATCGAAGGCGACACCCCGCGCGACACCGTGGCGACGCTCGTTGCCCAAGTGAAGCAGTTGCGCACCGAGCTTCAGACCGCGCTCTCGGACAACAAGTCGCAGCGTGAAGAGAACCAGCGGCTGCGCCAGCGCGAGAACTCCATCGACCAGCGCATCAACTCGGCGCTCGAATCCGAGCGGTCCAACCTGCGCCGCGACCAGGAGCAGGCGGCCAGCGCGCGCCAGCAGACCGAAGGGCTGCTCGCCGACCTGCAGCGGCGCCTGGACAGCATCGGCGGGCGCGGCGGCGGCCATGCGGACCTGCCCGTGGGCCTGGGGCTGCAGGGCGGCGACGAGGCCGGCATGGAGGGCGGCGTGCGGTGGGTCGAGCCGGACGACGCAAAGCCCGCCGAGGGGCGCAACGGCGGTCGTGGCGCGAGCGGCGGAATGAGCTTCCCCACGAGCTTCGGCCCGGCGCAGAGCACGCTCGAAACCACCGCGGAAACCGTGGCGAACGCGGGCGCGCAAGTCGCGGGCGTCAAGACCGCGAAGCCCGTCTATACCGTGCCGACCAACTCCACGCTCATGGGCTCGGTCGCGATGACGGCGCTGATCGGCCGTGTGCCGATCGACGGCACGGTGAACGATCCCTATCCGTTCAAAGTCCTGGTCGGGCCGGACAACCTGACGGCGAATGGCATCGACATTCCCGATGTGGCCGGCGCCGTGTTCAGCGGCACCGCCTCGGGCGACTGGACGCTTTCGTGCGTGCGCGGCCAGGTGCGCAGCATCACGTTCGTGTTCAACGACGGCACGATCCGCACGATCCCCGAAGACCGCGAGGGCAACCAGCAGAATAACCAGCAACGCGACGGCTTGGGATGGATCAGCGACCCGCACGGCATCCCCTGCGTCAGCGGCGAGCGGCGCAGCAACG
>CAYQAR010000143.1:0-2453 GCA_964415505.1 uncultured Chromatiaceae bacterium
TGTTGCCAAAGCACTCGGGCGCGACGCTCGCCGAGCGCCTCGACGTGCAGCGCAAGCAGGGGCGGCCACTCTGCGGCGTGGAACTGCGGATCGAGGCCGCGAACGGCTGCGCGCAGCCGCACGACGGCGTCGCCTACGGTCACCTGAAGGTGCGCGGGCCGTGGATCACCGCCGGCTACTTCAAGGGGGAGGGCGGCCCGGTGCTCGACGCCGCGGGTTGGTTCGACACCGGCGACGTGGCGACCATCGATCCCGATGGCTACCTGCAGATCACCGATCGCAGCAAGGACGTGATCAAGTCGGGCGGCGAGTGGATCTCGTCGATCGATCTCGAGAACGCGGCCATGGGTCACCCGGCGGTCGCTGAGGCCGCGGTCATCGGCGTGGCGCATCCGACGTGGCAGGAACGTCCGCTGCTGATCGCCGTGCGCAAGGTGGGCCAGGAGGTGACGAAGGATGACCTGCTTGGCTTCCTCGCGGACAAGGTCGCGAAGTGGTGGCTGCCGGACGACGTGGCGTTCGTCGATGAGCTGCCGCACACCGCCACCGGCAAGCTGCAGAAGCTGAAGCTGCGCGAGATGTTCCGGGACTGGCAGTTGCCGGGTGTGCGACGCGCGTCGGGCTGATCGGTCATCGCCGTTCCCGGGCGTGCCGAGGCGCACCCCCCCTGCCTCGGATGTCCGGGGATGACGGTGCCGTCGATGGTTCGTGCTGGCGCGGTCAGTTCCGCGGTCGGCGGACCGCACCGCGAATCGCTGCGCACGCGATGCACTGAGTCGCATCCACGGCCCGGTGCAGCAGCGCTCCGCAGCGCACGATGATCTGCTCGACGTGCGCCCGGGCGTCGCTGCCGCCGGACCTCTCGCGCGGTTCAACGACGTCGCTCTGTGGTCGGGCGATGCGCTCGGCCAGGCGCGGGCAGCGGACCGGCGTGCGTCGCTGCGGCTCATGGACAGCACTCCCGGACGAAATCGGCACAATGCTCGATGGCGCGCCGCGACTCTGGGCCGACGGGCAGCCCCTGCCAGCGGTGCGGCATCTCCTGCCAGACCTCGCATTCGGCGCGCACGCCGGCCGCGCGTGCCAGTGCGGCACACCGCCGACTGTCGTCGAGCAGGATCTCGGTGCTGCCGACCTGGAAGAACAGCGGCGGCAATCCGGTGAAGTCGCCGAACGCGGGGGAGACGTAGGGATTGGACATCTGCGCGGCGTTCGCGACGCGCGACCCGTCGTGTGGATCGGTCAGGTCGGTGAGCGGCGACATCAGGATCGCGCCTGCTGGCAGCGGCACGCCGCAGTCGCGCAATGCCAGCAGCACGCCGAGCGCCATGCCGCCGCCGGCGGAAATCCCGCTCAGCACGATGCGGGTTGGCGCGATGCCGAGGTCGAGCAGCTGCCGGTAGGCGCCTGCGGAGTCCTCGTGTCCCGCCGGGAACGGGTGCTCCGGGAACAGCCGCTCGATTGCACCGATCTGCCCGCGCAGCCTGTCCACCGACACGTCGCGTTGCAGGAGCTGCTTGACCGTCAGGCGGCTCAGCAGGCTCGCGGTCGTCGTTTGCCAGCTGACCATCGTACGACTACGTCGATCGTTGCTCCGCCAGCTTCCTCGCCGCCAGGTAGTCCGCCTTGCCGTTAGGCAGGCGGGGAATGGCGGCAACTTCCAGGAACACGCGCGGCCGCTTGTAGCCCGCCAGCCTTCCCTGGAGGAAGGCGGGCAGCTCCGCGACCAGTGCGTCCGCGGCGGCGCGCGCGGCGACGAGCGCCACCACCTTCTGGCCGAAGCGTTCGTCCGGCATGCCGATCACGAGGCAGTCGGCGACGCCGGGGTGGGCGACGATCGCGTGCTCCACCTCCTCCGGATACACCTTCTCGCCGCCGGTGTTGATGCAGGCCGAGCCGCGGCCGAGCAGCTGCAGCGTGCCGTCCGCGTTCCAGCGCCCCCAGTCGCCGATGAAGGCGTAGCGCTTGCCGTTCACCACGCGAAACGTGGCCGCGGTCTTCGCGGCATCCTTGTAATAGCCTGCCGGCAGCAGGCCTCCGCCAGCAGCGATCAGGCCCGGTTCGTCGGAGTCCGGCGGGATCTCGCGGCCGGCCTCGGTGAACAGGCGCGTGTCCGCCAGCGGCACGAACTTCGCCGCAGCACCGGTCTGCCCGCGCCGGCTCAGCTGCAGGGCCATTGCGCCTTCGGTGGCGCCGACGCCGTCGATCAGGGTCGCATCGACCCACTCGAGCATCTGCTCCTTCACGCCCTGCGACCAGATCACGCCCGACGACACCACGATCTTCAGGCACGAGAGGTCGAGTGTCTCGCCGCGCGCCCGGGCCTCCTCCAGCGCCGCGAGCATCGGTCGTGCGAATGCGTCGCCGACGATGACCAGGCACATGACGCGCTCGCGCGCCACCGTGCGCCAGATCTCCATCGGGTCGAACACGCGGTTCGGCAGCGTGACGCA
>CAYQAR010000144.1:0-2407 GCA_964415505.1 uncultured Chromatiaceae bacterium
GTGACGTTCTCGACTTCCTTCATGAAGCGGCTCAGGCGCGAGCCGCCGAGCGAGATCTCACTGGCGCCGCCGTCGAGAATGCCGGCCGACAACGAACGCTTGAAGGTGAGCACCGAGAGCATTCCCTCCTCGATGGTGCCCTTGGCGACGAAATTGACAATCTGCACCGGGCGCTTCTGGCCCATGCGATGAATGCGCCCAATGCGCTGCTCGAGCAGCGCGGGGTTCCACGGCAGATCCATGTTCACCAGCGTCGAGGCATGCTGCAGGTTCAGTCCCGCTGCTCCCGCGTCGGTAGACAGGAAGACGCGGCAGCCGGGATCGTCGCGAAAGCGCTCGACCAGCGCCGGGCGCTTTTCAGAAGGCACCCCGCCATGGAAACTGACGTAGCCGATGCCACGACTCTCCAGCCTTCGGATGACGATGTCCTGGGTGCGCGTCCACTGGCTGAACACCACCGCCTTCGCATCCGCCTGCACGAGGACGCCGTCGAGCAGCGCCGCCTGTTCGTCGGCCTTGACGCCGTGGTCGGTTTCCTGGTCGAGCAGATAGGTGCTGTTGCAGGACATTCGCATGTTCTGCAGGGCGCAGGTCAGGCGCCGCTGGTCCTTGTCCGACAGAAACTTCGTCCGCCGCCAGCGCTTCACGATCTGCGCCACGATGTCGGCATTCTCCTGGTGGTGCACCATCTGAAGCTCGGTCATCGGCACCAGCAGATTCTGGTCGGTGCGACTGGGCAGCTGCGTCAGGACCTCGGACCGGCGTCGGCGGATCAGGATCGGCACCAGCGTCTGGCCGATCTTCTCCAGCTCCGTGTATCCGGTGACCCGGCCGAACTCGTCCTTGACCTGGTGCTCGTGCAGCAGCTTCCAGGTGGGTCCCAGCCTGTGCTGGTCGACGAACTGCACGATCGAGATCAGCTCCTCGAGCTTGTTTTCAAGCGGGGTCCCGGTGAGCACCAATGCGTAAGGACTGTCGATGCGCTTGAGCGCCCGCGCCGCGATCGTGTTCCAGTTCTTGATGCGCTGCGCCTCGTCGACGATCACCAATTCGGGCGCCCACGCGGCGATCAGGTCGAGATCCGGCTTCAGCTTCTCGTAGTTCGTGATCTTGCAGAAATCGTCGACGCTGAAGTCCTTCTGCCGCTGCGCCCGCCCGCCGGTCATGACTCGCGCTTCCCTGCCCGAAAAGCGGGTGATTTCGCTTTGCCACTGGTACTTGAGCGAGGTCGGGCACACCACAAGTACGCGCGATACGCCGAAGTGGCGCGCCAGGATCTCCGCCGCCGCAATGGCCTGGATGGTCTTGCCCAGGCCCATTTCGTCTCCGATCAGGGCGCGGCCGGCGCGCACCGCGAACAGCGCGCCGGCCGCCTGGTAGGGATACAGCGGCGCCTTGAGCAGTTGCGCCAGCTTCCTGTCGGAGGCGCCGCGCGGGAACAGGCCATCGATCGCCTCGGACCGCCGCGCCGCATCGCGCCGACCGGCGATGAAGTCGAGCGCATCGTCGTAGGCGCGCAGTTCGTGGCCGCTCTTCGCAGCCCGGGCGACGAAGCGCTCCAGGCCGCCGAAGCGTTCCTCCGGCAGCACGCCGCCGCGCGAGGAGTCGAAGAGCCTCGCGGCCGCTCTCATCACGCCCGGCGGGCAGTCCGATCCGGCGCGGAAATGCACCGCGCGTGCGCCATCGTTACGCAGGTAGATCTCGGAATACGCGGGACGCCACCCTTGGGCAAAGGCGGTCTTCGCCCCGCGCTTCTTCTCGAGCCGGGCGAGAACGAACTCGATGTGCTTGCAGGTGCCCAGCTCGTTGGTGGCGTGGTCCGGGCAGGAGCAGTAGTTGTCGCCGGCATGAAGACCGCGTATGGCCACGCGATAGCTGGCCTTCGACTGCGGGTTGCTGACGCGGAACTCCGAAAAGAACGGTTGGTCGCCGAGATTTTCCAGAACGAACGCCTGTTCGCGTCCGAACTGGCGGCGCAGCACGCGTTGCCAGTCGGCGGGTGCGAGGCCGTCCGGCGGATGGGTGCGAGAGAGCTTCGGCTCCTTGACGGACCGTTCGGAAGCAGGCTGCCGTTTCACCTTTGAACCCCTGTTGGTAGTACTCGATCGAGCGAACCTTCGGCCTCGACAGGCTCTTCGGCGCTCGCATCGGCGCGAATCGAGTAGCCCATCGCCCGGTAGCCGCGCTGGCGTTTGTCCCGCATGCGAACCAGGGCCGGGTGCCCGGTGTCGACGAAGTCGATGATCCGCACGTCGGTCTTGCCGGCGTGCTCCCGATGCAATCGGCCGGCGTACTGCTGCAACGTTCCCTTCCACGAGATTGGCATCGCCAGGACCAGAGTGTCGAGGGGCGGATGGTCGAATCCTTCGCCGACGAGCTTGCCGGTGGCCAGCAGAATGCGCGGCGC
>CAYQAR010000145.1:0-2376 GCA_964415505.1 uncultured Chromatiaceae bacterium
TGCCGCCCGGGGTGAAGGACGGCATCCTGCGCGGCATGTACCAGTTCCAGGTCGGGCGGCCCGGCAAGGTGCGCGTGCAGCTGCTCGGCTCCGGCACCATCCTCCGCGAGGTGATCGCGGCGGCCGAGATGCTCGAGCGCGACTGGCACATTCCGGCCGACGTCTGGAGCGTGACGAGCTTCTCGGAGCTGCGCCGCGACGGCCTCGACGCCGACCGCTGGAACATGCGCCACCCCGGTGAGCGCCCGCGCCAGCCCTTCGTGCAGCGCATGCTCGGCGCGCAGGCCGGGCCGTTCGTCGCCGCCACCGACTACATGCGCATCGTGCCCGACCAGATCCGCCCGTGGGTGCACGGCCGCTTCGTCGTGCTCGGCACCGACGGCTACGGCCGCAGCGATGGCCGCGCGGCGCTGCGCGACCATTTCGAGGTTGACCGTCGCCACGTGGTGCTGGCGGCGCTCAAGGCCCTCGCCGACGAAGGCACGCTCGACATGGCCACGGTGCGCAGCGCGATGGCTACCCTCGGCATCGACCCGGACCGGCCGAATCCGGTCATGGCCTGAGCTTTTCGGAAAGAGCGACCGTATGGCACGGCGAGAGGAAGTGCGGGTCCCGGACATCGGTGATTTCCACGACGTGGAAGTCGTCGAGGTGATGGTCAATGCCGGCGATACCGTCGCTGCCGAGGCGCCGCTGATCACGCTCGAGACCGACAAGGCATCGATGGAGGTGCCGACACCGCTCGCCGGGCGTATCGCCGAATTGAAAGTCGCGCGTGGCGATCGCGTGTCGCAGGGCAGCGTCATCGCTGTCCTCGAGGTTGCGGCCAGTGCTGGCGCGGCCGCCCCGGCGGCGGCACCACCCGCGCGACAGGCGGCACCGGCGCCGCAGGTGCCGACTCCAGCGGCTGCAGCACCGCCAGCTGCGGCTCCACGCCCGCCCGCGCTACCACCGCGCGCACCGGCGGCGCTGCCACCGATCGACGAGGCGACCTTCGGCCAGGCCCACGCCAGCCCCTCGGTGCGCAAGTTCGCACGGGAACTCGGCGTGAACCTGGTGCAGGTCCGCGGCAGCGGCCCGAAGGGCCGCGTCCTGCAGGAGGACGTGAAGGCCTTCGTCAAGGCGATCCTCACCGGCCAGGCGGCGGCTCCGGGTGCTACCGCGCTGCCGAAGGTGCCGGTCGTCGACTACGCGAAGTACGGTGAAATCGAGGTCGAACCGCTGTCGCGCGTGCGGCGCATCTCCGGCCCGCGGCTGCAGGCATCCTGGCTCAACATCCCGCACGTCACGCAGCACGAGGAGGCCGATGCCACGGCGCTCGAGGCGCGCCGCCAGGCTCTCAAGGACGACGCTGCGCGTGCCGGAGTCAAGCTCACGCCGCTCGCCTTTCTCGTTCGCGCCTGCGTGCTGGCGTTGCGCGAGTTCCCGGATTTCAATGCCTCGCTGGCCGAGGATGGCACAGCGCTGGTGCGCAAGAAGTACCACCACATCGGTTTCGCCGCCGACACGCCCCACGGCCTGGTGGTGCCGGTGATCCGCGATGCGGGCACGAAATCACTCTTCGACCTGGCGCGCGAACTGGCCGAGCTCGCCGCGCGGGCGCGCGACGGCAAGCTCACCGGCGAGGAGATGCGCGGTGGCAGCTTCACCATCTCCAGCCTCGGCGGCATCGGCGGCACCTTCTTCACGCCGATCATCAACGCGCCCGAAGTGGCGATCCTCGGCGTCGGCCGTGCCGTGATGCGCCCGGTGTGGCAGGACAAGGCCTTCGCGCCGCGCCTGATGCTGCCGCTGTCCCTGTCGTACGACCACCGCGTCATCGACGGAGCCACCGGCGCGCGCTTCATCACGCGCCTGGTCGGGATCCTCGGCCAGCCGGACCAGCTCGGCTGAGCGCGCGGACCATGGCCGGGGCGATCGACATCAGGGTGCCGGACCTCGGCGACTTCAAGGACGTCGAGGTCATCGAGGTCCTGGTGAAGGCGGGCGATACGCTGGCTCCCGAGCAGCCGCTGCTCACGCTCGAGAGCGAGAAAGCCACCATGGAGGTCCCGGCCACCGCAGCCGGGCAGGTGGTCGAGGTGCTGCTTAAGCCGGGAGACCGGGTTTCCGCAGGTGCATTGATCGCCCGAATGACACCGGCAGCCGGAGCTGCCGCAGCCGCGCCGGCACCGAAGCCGGCACCGGCAGCCCGGGCGGCGGCGCCCGCGCAGGCGCCTGCGCCTGCGCCGGCATCGGCGACGGCAGCGTCAGCGGGCGGCGCGCAGTACGCCGGTCCGGTCGACCTCGAGGCCGACCTCGTCGTGCTTGGCGCCGGGCCGGGTGGCTACACAGCGGCATTCCGGGCAGCCGATCTCGGGCTCTCCGTGACGCTGG
>CAYQAR010000146.1:0-2346 GCA_964415505.1 uncultured Chromatiaceae bacterium
AGCAGATGTACCAGGCGCTGCGCTCGCGCGACGTGCCGACGCGACTCGTCATCTATCCGGGCGAGAATCATGCGCTCAGCGTGCCGAGCTACCTGCGCGACCGCCTCGAGCGGCAGCTCGAGTGGAACGACCGGTACCTGAAGCCGTGAGCGGCTCGCGCTACCGGGCGCCGGCAAGCCGGCCGTACTGTTCGAGCAGCCGGACGAGTTCCCCGTGCGGCAGGGCCGTCGCCCGGTGACCCCCGTTGCCATCCATGTCGCGCGCCGCGACCAGCGCGTTGACGATGGCTTCTTCGGTCGCGTCGACGGTGGCGGCGAAGAGCGCATCGAGGTGATCGTTGTCGATGGTTGCGGCCTGCGCGAGGGGCGCCCCCGCGAGTGCCTGGGCATTGGCGGTGGAGAAGGCGACGAAGAGGTCGCCCGAGCCGTTGTCCGCGGTACTGCCCATGCGTGCGAGGCCGAGCGAGGCGCGCCGCGCAATGCGCTTCAGCTGGTGCGGCAGCAGCGGTGCATCGGTGCCCACGACGATGATGATGGAGCCGTTGTCGGTGGTGACGGGGTCCGCTTTGCTTCCGCCTGCACTGGTGACGAAGTGCTGCCCGACCGGCACGCCCGCGATGCGCAGCTTGTCGCGGGTCCCGTAGTTGGCCTGGACGAGCACGCCTACGGTGTAGTCGCCACCCGACGCCCGCGCGCGGCGCGACGACGTGCCGATGCCGCACTTGAAGCCATGGCACTGTGTGCCGGTGCCGGCCCCGACGTTACCTTCGGCGACGGGACCAGGGCGTGCCTCGTCGAGAGCCCGGGTCAGGTGCTCTGCCCGCACGTGGAATCCGTTGATGTCGTTCAGGTCGCCGTCCCAGACCTCGGCCACGACCGGCGAGGACCACCAGTAGCCCGATGCGTCCGGCGGACCCGCGCGGACGCGCCAGGCAATCACCGCATCGTGCACGACACCTACGCTGTGGGTGTTGGTGAGCAGGATCGGCCCGTCGATGCGGCCCATCTCGTCGAGATAGGTCGTGCCCGTCATCTCGCCGTTGCCGTTCAGCGCGAACCAGCCAGCGTAGACCGAGGTGTCGAGCGACTGGCGCCCGCGCGGCACGATCGCCGTGACGCCGGTGCGCACCTTGCGGCCGTCGGCGAGGTCTTCGATCAGGGTGACCTGACCGACCGTGACGCCCGCCACGTCGGTGATTGCATTGAGCGGTCCGGGGGTGCCCGGAAACGGCACGCCGAGGTCGCGTGCGCGAGGTTCGGCGGCGCCCGCGATGGCCGATGCAAGCAGGGCGGCGAGGGCGATCGCGGTACGGATCATGCTCTGGCTCCGGCGTGGTGCGATCCACGTCAACGGCGCAGAGCTTACCGAAGTGAAGCGCGACGAGGCGAGTGCGTGTCGGTTGCATCCGTGCCCGACGCAGTTGCGCGAGCACGCGAGCGCTGATCCGGTCGCAGAGGATGTCCATGCAGGGCGGCAAGGAACTCGGCTTCTGGATGTCCACGGCGCTGGTCGTGGGAAACGTCATCGGCATGGGTATCTTCGTACTACCCGCCTCGCTGGCACCGTACGGATTCAACGCGCTGCTCGGGTGGGGTGTCACCGTGCTCGGCATGGGGGTCATCGCCCGCGTCTTCGTGAGGCTCGTGCGCCAGTTCCCCGCCGCCGACGGACCCTATGCCTACATCCAGGCCACGCTCGGTGACGTTCCCGCCTACCTCGCGATCTGGTGCTACTGGGTGTCGCTGTGGGTCACCAACGCCGCCCTCGCGGTGGGTGCGGTGGGCTATCTCGTCGCGGTCGTGCCGGCGGCCGGCCAGTTGCCGCCCGCGCTGCTTGCGCTCGCGCTGCTGTGGGCCTTCGTGCTGGTGAACCTGCGGGGCGTCCGCAGTGGCGGCAGCGTGCAGGTGCTCACCACGATCCTGAAGCTCGTACCGATGGCGGTGATCATCCTGCTCGGCCTGTGGTTGCTCGTCACCGAGCCTGCCGCCTACGTGCGCCATCCGCCCGCGACGCCGCTCTCGCTGCAGGGATTGCTGGCCGCATCCACGATCGCGCTGTTCGCGATGCTCGGGGTCGAGTCCGCGACGGTGCCGGCCGGTCGCGTACGGGAACCGGAACGCACGATCCCGCGGGCCACCATGGCAGGCACGGTATTGACGGCGGCGATCTACGTGCTCGTCTCCGCGGTGCCGCTGCTGCTCATACCGCAGGACGAACTCGCGCAGTCCGCCGCGCCGTTCGCCGACGTGCTCGAGCGGTTTGCGGGCGCAGGCGGCGGACGCTGGCTCGCGGCGTTCGTCGTCGTGAGCGGCCTCGGTGCGCTGAACGGCTGGACGCTGCTGGTCG
>CAYQAR010000147.1:0-2207 GCA_964415505.1 uncultured Chromatiaceae bacterium
TGGCTGACCGCGTTGCCGCCAAACCGGCTCACGGCCGGGGCGTACCGCGAACTCATCGCCGGACTCGCCGAGCACGAGGACTGGAGCCTGCGCTTCCTCGACACGGCGGCGCTGAAGCGGCTCGGCGCAGGCGCTTTCCTCGCCGTTGCCCAGGGCAACGCCAGCGCCGATGCCGGCATCGTGCATCTCGCCTGGCGACCGCGGGGCCGGCGCCGGCCGGACCTGGCGCTGGTCGGCAAGGGGATCATTTTCGATACCGGCGGCACGAACCTGAAACCGTTTCGCGCCATGCTCGATATGCACCAGGACATGTGTGGCAGCGCCGTGGCGCTCGCGCTGCTCCTCGCCATCACGCGCCTGAAGCTGCCGCTGGCGGTCGACTGCTGGCTCGCCATCACCGAGAACCGCATCGCCCCGCAGGCCTACAAGCCGCGCGACCTCGTCACAGCCGCCGACGGCACCACCATCGAGGTCATCCACACGGATGCGGAGGGGCGCATGGCACTCGCCGACACCCTGGTGCTGGCATGCCGCGAAAAGCCGGGCCTGGTGATCGACTTCGCCACGCTCACCGGGCAGTGCATAAATGCGCTCACCGACCGCTACAGCGGCGTTTTCAGCAACCGCGAGCCGCTCGCCGGGCTGGTGGTGGCGGCCGGGCGGGCCAGTGGCGAGCGCGTCTGGTCGTTCCCGATGGACGAGGACTTCGACGAGGACCTGAAGTCGACCGTCGCCGACGTCCTGCAATGTTCGACCGAAAGCGAGGGCGACCACATTCTCGCCGCCCGCTTCCTGCAACGTTTCGTCCCGCGTGCGATCCCGTGGATCCACCTCGACCTTGCCGCTGCAGCGCGCAAGAAGGGACTGGCACAGGTGCCGGCCGGGCCCACCGGCTTCGGCGTACGCCTCGTACTCGAACTGCTGGTGGAACAGGCCGCCGCACTCGCCCGCCACGCCGCGCAGCCCGTGCATGGCGACTGAGCCTGCTGCCACGCCACCGTCCGCGGCACAGGCGGCGCTCGGCGAGCGCTTCCGCGGCTTCCTGCCGGTGGTGATCGACGTCGAGACCGGCGGTTTCAACGCACGCACCGACGCGCTGCTCGAGATCGCCGCCGTGCTGCTCAGGCTCGACGCAGCGGGCAACCTGTGCCGCGGTGAGACGCACGCCTATCACGTGCTGCCATTCGCCGGCGCCAACATCGAACCGGCCGCCCTGCAGGTGACCGGCATCGACCCGCACCATCCGCTGCGCCCAGCGATCCCCGAGCGCGACGCCCTGCAGCGCGTATTCCGCGAGGTGCGCAATGCCATGAAGGCCGCCGGCTGCACGCGTGCCGTGCTGGTCGGCCACAACGCGCACTTCGACCTCGGCTTCCTCAACGAGGCCATCGCCCGCAGCGAGATCAAGCGCAGCCCTTTCCATCCCTTCGCGGTGTTCGACACCGCCACACTGGCTGGCGTGGCGCTCGGCCAGACGGTGCTGGCGCGTGCCGCCCTCGCCGCCGGCCTCGGTTGGGACGAGCGCGCCGCGCATGCCGCGAGCTACGACGCCGAACTGACGGCGGATCTCTTCTGCGAGATCGTCAACCGCTTCCGCCCGCTGTATGAAGCAGTGCCGCGGCTGGTTGCCGCACCGCCCGACGAGACCACGCCCGGCGCTTGATCCCCCCGGCTGCCGTCACCTATTCTGTGTGCGGACCGCCGCGCCAGCCGGCACGGTGTTGACAACAGGGGAGCCTTCCATGAATCCATTGAGCAGCGTCAATGGCGCCATCATCACCGGCGTGGTGCTGATGCTCGCCCTCGCCCTCGCCATTCCGGGCGGTTTCGACTTCGGTAGCCTCGATCGCTGGTTGCATATCATCTCGGGCGTGATGTGGATCGGACTGCTCTACTACTTCAACGTGGTGCAGATCCCGGCACTCGCCGCCGCCGCCGCCGACAAGGGCGGGCCAGGTGGCGCCGCCATCGGCAAGTACGTCGCCCCGCGCGCCCTGCTCTGGTTTCGCTGGTCGGCGGTCGTGACGGCGCTCTCCGGCATCATCTTCATCGAACTCGCCTACCGGCCTGCCGGCGGCGGCTTCATGCAGGTCATGATGCTGAAGGAGGGCTTCACCGTCATCGGCATCGGTGCCTGGCTCGGCCTCATCATGCTGTTCAACGTCTGGGTGCTGATCTGGCCGAACCAGAAGAAGGTGCTCGGCATC
>CAYQAR010000148.1:0-2010 GCA_964415505.1 uncultured Chromatiaceae bacterium
AGCCGTTGATGTCGAGCATGAAGGTGACGATGTTCTTGCCGATGTCGTGCAGGTCACCCCGGACGGTGCCGATGACGACCTTGACCGGGGCCGTTCCGGCGGCCGCCTGGGCGGCCTTCGCCTCGCCGATCAGCGGTTTCGCCATGGCACCGATCTCGGTGAGCATTTCCCCGGCCAGCATCAGCTCGGTGAGGAAGTACTCCTGCGCCTCGTAGCGGGCACCGACGATCGTCATGGCTTCGCGGCACAGGCCGAGCAGCCGGACCGGGTCGAACCCCCCGTCGAGCATCCGGCGCGCCAGATCCAGCGCTTCGGTTTCCTGCATGTCGGCCAGCAAAGTGACCAGCCGCTGTCCATCAGCGTCGCTCATCGCTCACCTCATTGCCGGCATCCGGGGCCTGTCCGGCGGGAACAGGCCGATCCGGGCCGCCTGTCGGGGTGGTGCCTGCGCAGACGCCGCTGCACAGGATTCTTCGGGTCGCCACGGCAGATAGTCCCACGTGCCCCGCCGGTTGCGCAACCAGGTTGTCATCTTCTCATGGCGCCGGCTCCCGGCTAGACTGGCGGGCACTGGAATCAGGGCATTCCCCATGCACCGGGGCCGCGAGGCGTCCCGGTCGCAGTCGTGAGCGAACCAGGCCTGCGACGCCACCTCCGGTGCTGCGCAGGCTGTCCCCGCGCAGCGCCCGACGAGGTCCGCGTACGCCTGGCAGTACGCCGTGGAGCACGAAGTGAACAAGCTGGTGCAGCAGGTCGGGACGGAGCATGGCCGCGGCAGGTGACATCGCCGTCCCGGAGGAGTTTGCGCAGGCCCTGCGCGAGCTGGGCCTCGTCGGGTCCGGCCCGCTGACGGGTGCGCCGCTGACGGGCGGGGTGTCCTCGGACATCTGGCGCATCGACACCGCGCAGGGCCCCGTGTGCGCCAAGCGCGCGCTGCCGAAGCTGCGCGTCGCGGCGGACTGGCGTGCGCCGATCGAGCGCAACCTCTACGAGGCCCGCTGGATGAACGTGGCCAACGAGGCGCATCCCGGCTGTGCGCCGCGCGTGCTCGGCCAGCATCCGGGACTCGGTGTGCTCGTCATGAGCTACCTGGCAGCGCCCGGGTACGACCTCTGGAAGCAGCTGCTGCGCGACGGGCGGGCAGACCCGGCGACCGCGCGCGCAGTCGGGCAGGTCCTCGGGGAGATCCACGGTCATTCGGCAGCCCGTCCCGGGCTGGCAGCGCAGTTCGCCACCGACGCGATATTTTTCGAGATCCGTCTGGAGCCGTACCTGCTCGCCACGGCGGCCCGCCATCCCGATCTCGCGCCGGCGCTGGAGCGGCTCGTGGCCGTGACCCGTGCGCACACGGTGGCGCTGGTGCACGGCGATGTCAGCCCGAAGAACATCCTGATCGGGCCGCAGGGGCCGGTGTTCCTCGATGCCGAATGCGCCTGGTGGGGCGATCCGGCGTTCGATCTCGCGTTCTGCCTGAATCACCTGCTGCTCAAGTGCCTGTGGACCCCGACGGCCACGCCGGCCTTCCTCGTCGCTTTCGATGCCCTCGCCGGCACCTATCTGGAGCATGTGGCGTGGGAACCGCGGGCGGCGCTGGAGCGCCGGGCCGCGGCGCTGCTGCCGGGGCTCTTCCTGGCGCGGGTCGACGGCAAGTCGCCGGTCGAGTACCTCACCGACGACGCACAGCGCGAGCGTGTGCGCCGCGTGGGGCGCGCGCTGCTGCAGGATCCTGTCGAACAACTGTCACTGGTGAGCGCCGCGTGGCGCGAGGAACTCGTACGATGAATGCATGCAATATCCGCTCGATCCACGCACGGCGTGTCTGGGACAGCCGCGGCCGGCCGACGGTCGAAGCCGAGGTGACCCTGCAGGGCGGTGCCGTCGGGCTGGCCATCGTCCCGGCCGGTGCCTCCCGGGGCACGCGCGAGGCCATCGAACTGCGCGACGGGACGAAGCAGTTCGGCGGCTTCGACGTGCAGCGTGCGGTCGCCAACGTCAACGGCGAGATCGCGC
>CAYQAR010000149.1:0-1965 GCA_964415505.1 uncultured Chromatiaceae bacterium
GCGACCGTCATCATCTCGTCACGGGTCCAGCGGCTCACGCCACCTCCCCGAGGCTCGCCATGAACCCGGCGTGGTCGCGGCTGCCGAGCACGTGTCGTTCCATCCACGCGCGGAATCCGTCGCGCTGGCGCGCGATCCCGTCCCAGCGCTGGTAGAAGGCGTTGTCGCGCTCGTAGTGGCCCTGCGCGTACGCCGGGTAGGCGCCACCGGGGCAGTGGGCCACGGCGGTGACGACGAAATGCGGCAGCACGATCGCATTCATGGCCGGCGGCAGGCGAGCGACGATCTCCTCGACCGTGACGATCACCGTTCGCGCGGCCAGGGCTGCCTCGCGCATCGCGCCCACGATGCCGACGAGCGCCACGTTGCCCTGCCGGTCGGCGCGCTGGGCGTGCAGGATCGTCACGTCGGGATTGATCGCCGGCACCGTTGTCAGTCGCTCGCCGGTGTACGGACACTCGACACTGCCGATGCGCGGGTTGGCCGACGGCAGGTCGGTGCCGATGTAGCCGCGCAGCATCCCGAATGGCAGGCGAGCCGCCCCGGCGCAATAGGCGGCCGCCATGCCCGCGTGCGTGTGCTCATCGAGTTCGAGCGTGCCGGGCCAGCCGTGTTCGACCGCATCCCGCAGCCGATGCAGCGAACCGACGCCCGGATTGCCGCCCCAGGAGAACGTGAGCCGCCGCGCACAGCCCATGCCGATCAACTGGTCGTACACCAGATCCGGGGTCATGCGCACGAGGTGCAGGTCGCGCCGCTGCTGCCGCACGATCTCGTGACCGGCCGCGAACGGGATCAGGTGCGTGAAACCCTCGAGCGCGACGCAGGCGCCGTCCGGCACGTGGCGCGAAATCGCCTCGCGGAGCGCAAGAAACTCCGTCACGGCGACTCCACCACGGTGCGCGACTGCTCGCGCAGGTACTGGGCGAGGTAGTAGAACGAAGCGATTGCCTTGCCCGTCGAACCCGAGCCTTTCCAGCCGCCGAAGGGCTGGTAGCCCGGCCAGGCGCCCGTCGTCGCGCCCTGCGGCCGGTTGGCATAGGTCACACCCGCCTCGATGTGCTCGTGGAACCACGGCACCTCGTCCGCGCTGCCGTAGAATCCCGCGGTGAGACCGAGGTCCGTGTCGTTCGCGAGACGCATGGCCTCATTGCGATCGTGCACGCGCCCGAGCAGCAGGATCGGCAGGAACATCTCGTGCTTCCAGAGCCGGTGCGAAGCCGGTGCCTCGGCAAGCACGGGTTCGCAGTAGAAGCCGCGCGCGAGCGGGCCATCGCGCAGCGGTCGCCCACCCGATATCAGCGTTGCGCCGGCGGAACGCAACTCCTCGACGTAACGGGCATGGTTCGCATACGCGGATTCGTTGATCACCGGCCCGAGCCAGTACTCGCGCCGGCACGGATCACCGATGCGGATCGCGGCGAGCTGTGCGGAGATCCGCACGACCAGGGCGTCGGCGACCTGCGCGTCGACGTACAGGCGCGACAGCGCCGAACACTTCTGGCCGCCCATGCCGTAGGCCGAGCGCACGATGCCCGCCGCGGCCTGATCGAGGTCCGCCTCCGCCGTGACGATGCACGCGTTCTTGCCGCCCATTTCGGCGATGCACGGCCGCGGCCAGGCGCCGCCCGCCATCCGGCCCAGCAGTTGCCTGCCGACCGCAGCCGAACCCGTGAACGTGAGACCGGCCGTCAGCGGATGCGACACCATCGCTTCGCCGATCTCCCCTCCCGGGCCCGAGAGATAGTTGAAGACGCCTGTCGGAAGACCGGCATCACGCACGCAGTCCGCGAGCAGGCGGCCCGCCCAGGGCGTGTCACTCGCGCCTTTCACGACGACCGTGTTGCCCGTGACGAGCGCTGCAGCCGCCGGCCCGCCGGCGAGCGCCAGCGGAAAATTGAACGGCGCGATCACCACCCACACGCCATACGGCCGCATCACGCTGCGGTTGCGGGAGACGACGCC
>CAYQAR010000150.1:0-1749 GCA_964415505.1 uncultured Chromatiaceae bacterium
CGGCACGCTGTTTCCGCAGGAGATCGCGCAGTACGACCCCTGGGTGATCCGCGAGGCGTTGCACAACGCCATCGCGCATCAGGACTATCGCCGCCACGGGCGCATCGTCGTGGTCGAGTTCCCCGACCGGGTGCTGGTCACGAATGTGGGCGACTTTCTGCCCGGCGACGTGGAGACGGTGATTCGCCAGGACGCGCCGCAGGCCCTCTACCGCAACCCGTTCCTCGCCGATGCGATGGTCGAGCTGAACCTGATCGACACCCAGGGCGGCGGCATCAAGCGCATGTTCGAGACGCAGCGACGGCGCGGGTTCCCGCTGCCGGACTACGACCTGAGCAAAGCGGGTCAGGTGGCGGTGAATCTGAGCGGCCGGATCCTGGACGAGCGCTACACGCGCCTGTTGATGGAGCGAACCGACCTCGACCTTGGGCAGGTGATGCTGCTCGATCGGGTGCAGAAGGGGCAGCTCGTCGATCGTGACGAGCACCGGCGCCTGAAGTCCGCGGGTCTGGTGGAGGGTCGCTATCCGAACCTGATCGTGGCGAGTGCGGTGGCGCGAGCGGCTGGCGAGGCGGGCCGCCACATCCGTGAGCGCGGCTTCGACAAGCGCTATTACCTCGATCTCATTCTGGCGCTGGTGCGCGAGCACCAGCCGGTGGATCGTAAGGACGTGGATCAACTCCTGCTCACCAAGCTTCCGGACCGCCTCTCGCAGGAGCAGAAGCTCCGCAGAGTCCACAACCTGCTGCAGGAGCTGCGCCGATCCGGCCTGATCGACAACCGCGGCAGTCGGTCGAAGCCTCAATGGGTGGCCGTCGAGCCGACCCCGCCCGAGGATGCGCGATGACTTGGCAAAGAGAATCGGGGAGAAACGCAGGTCACATTCGTCTTGGTAGTGAAAAAGTCATTCACAACCAGGCACTTACGGCTTTGCTAGGCGTTGACCCGATTCCTTCGTTTAGCAAAGGCTTTAGCAAAGGATCGAGCAAAGACCCGATCCAGGGGCGGGCGCCATGACGAGCGACACCTCCGAGCGCGGTCTGGAACGCCTGATCTGCACCGCGCTAACCGGCGTGGCCTGTGATCCCGACGTACCGGCCAACACCCTGCAGCAGCGCCCGGCGGCCTATTCCTCGGGGTGGATCTGCGGTTCGGGCAGGGACTACGACCGCGAGTACTGCGTCGACCTCGCGCAGCTCGCGGCCTTCCTCCTCGAGACGCAGCCGGAGGTGTGCGGGGCTCTCGACCTGGGCCAGGACGGGCCCACGCGGCGCAAGTTCCTGGCGCGGCTGCAGGGCGAGGTGAGCAAGCGCGGCACCATCGACGTGCTGCGTCACGGGCTCAAGCACGGGGCGCATCACATCGACCTCTTCTACGGCACGCCTTCGCCGGACAACGCCAGGGCTGTCGAGCACAACAAGGCCAACCGCTTCAGCGTCACGCGGCAACTGCGCTACAGCCGCGACGAGTCGCAGCGCGCGCTCGATCTCGGCCTGTTCATCAACGGCCTGCCGGTCGCCACCTTCGAGCTGAAGAACAGCCTCACCAAGCAGACGGTGGAAGACGCCGTACAGCAGTACCAGCGCGACCGCGATCCGCGCGAGAAACTCTTCGAGTTCGGACGCTGCGTGGTGCACTTCGCGGTGGACGACCACGAGGTGCGCTTCTGCACGCACTTGAAGGGCAAAGGCTCCTGGTTCCTGCCGTTCAACCTGGGCTGGAACGACGGCGCGGGCAATCCGCCCAACC
>CAYQAR010000151.1:0-1642 GCA_964415505.1 uncultured Chromatiaceae bacterium
CCGCAGGCGTCGGAGGCGCAGCTCGAAGCCGCGGCGCATCTGCTGGCGGTCGCAAAGTCCCCGGTCATCTTCGCCGGCAACGGCGTGGACCGTGCCTGGGCGAATTCGGCGCTGCTCGCGCTCGCTGAGCAACTCGGCTGCCCGGTGATCCCGTCGCTCGCCGGCCGCGCAGTGATCTCGCACGAGCATCCGCTGTGCTTCCTGTCGCAGAGCCCTGCGGCCGATGAGTTGCGCCGCAACGCCGACGTGATGCTCGTGGTCGGCTCGCGCGTCGGCAACCTCGACGTGCCCTTCGACAAGTACTGGGGCAACCCGGCCGGCTGCCGGGTCATCCAGGTGGACGTGGACCCGCGGCACATCGGTGTGTCGCGCCCGGTCGCGCTCGGCATCGTCGCCGATGCTCGCACAACACTGGAAGGGCTTGTGGCGAAGCTGCGCGACCGCAAGCTCGCGAGCCGCGGGCGTACCGACGTGCCTGCGCTGCGACAGGGCTACGGTGCGTGGGTGCAGGGGATACGCGATCAGGTTGCGTCCTGGAGTGGGCCAGGTATCCATCCGGCCCACGCCTGCGCCGCGATAGGCGAGGTCTTCGGGCGTGACGCGGTCTATGTGGCCGACGGTGGCAACACCTCGCTGTGGGCCGCGCTCGCATTGCCGTCGACGCGGCCGTCCTCGTATCACAGCATTCTCGAATTCGGCATGCTCGGTACCGGGATTCCCTCGGCGATCGGCGCGAAACTCGGTGCGCCGGACCGCGAGGTCGTCTGCGTGACTGGCGACGGAGCCGCCGGCTTCAACGCAATGGAACTGCAGGCCGCGGCGCGCGACGGCATCAAGCTCACCGTGGTCGTGATGGCCGAAGGCGAGTGGACGATGGAGATCCCGAACGAGATGACCCGCTGGGGCCGGACCTTCGGCACCACCATGGGCGAAGTGCGCTGGGACATGGTTGCCCAGGGTCTCGGCTGCCACGGCGAATTCGTGGAGTCCCTGGACGACCTGCCGGCAGCGCTAATGCGTGCTCGCGACCACGAGCGCCCGGCGCTCGTGTGCGTGCGCACCTCCAAGGATGCGAACCTGTCGATCCCGCAGGACGTCGTCGGGCGGTTCTTCGAGGTCTACTTCGGACCGTCCGCATGAAGACCCTGCGCGGCAAGCAGGTGCTGGTAACCGGCGCCGCGACGGGCATCGGACTCGAGTGCGCGCGCGCGTTCGCGAGGCAGGGCGCCAACCTCGTCGTCAGCGACATCAACGCGACGGCCCTGGACGGCGTGCGGCGTGAGATCGCCGCGATGGGCGTCGCCTGCTTCGCGCAACCCTGCGACGTGAGCAGCGAGGCGTCGGTCACGGCCCTCGCCGCTGCGACGCAGTCCGCGGTCGGGACCATCGACGTGCTGGTCAACAACGCGGGGCTCGCCTACCTCGGTGGCTTCGGGGAAACGCCGCTCGACTGGTGGCGTAACACGCTCGACGTGAACGTGATGGGCGTCGTGCACTGCATCCGCGCATTCCTCCCCGCAATGCGTGCCGCAGGCGGCGAGCGCAAGATCGTCAACGTCGCATCGCTCGCGGGCGTCGCGCCCGCCCCGAACATGAGCGCCTATGCCGCGTCCAAGCATGCGGTGATCGGGTTGTCCGAGGT
>CAYQAR010000152.1:0-1552 GCA_964415505.1 uncultured Chromatiaceae bacterium
TCGCGGGCGACACCGCGCGCGCACTGCGGGTCCTGGCCGGCCTGCAGCGGGAAGGCGAGGCGCAGGTACTGGTGCTCTGGAGCCTGCTGCGCGAGATCGTGAACCTCGCCGACGTGGTGGTACGCGCCACGCAGGGTGCCGGCCTCGACCGTGCCCTGGAAGAAGCGCGCGTGTGGCGTACCCGCCAGGACCTGATCCGCCAGGCGGCACGCGGCCGCGACCTGCCCGCCATCGGCCGGTTGCTGAGGGGCGCAGCCCGCGCCGAGCAGGTCGTGAAAGGGGCACGGCCCGGTGATCCCTGGAAGGCGCTGGCGGAACTTGTGCTCGAACTCGCCGGGGCCCAACCCCGACTCGCGGAGATTGCGTGACGCCGGCGGGCCAGACGCTTGCCGCGCCCGTCGGCGTGTTCGGCGGAACCTTCGATCCGGTGCACAACGGTCACCTGCGCGCGGCGCTCGAGGTGCTCGATTCCTGTGGACTGGCCGCGATGCGGCTGGTCCCCTCGGGACAGCCCCCGCACCGCAACCGGCCAGTGGCCGGCCCGGAAGAGCGCTTGCGCCTGCTGCGGGTCGCGACCGCCGGGGAACCGCGTTTTGCGGTGGATGAGAGCGAGCTGCGCCGTGCCGGGCCGTCCTACACGATCGATACGCTCGCCGTCCTGCGCACCGCGCTGCATCCGCAACCTTTGTGTCTGGTGCTCGGTGCCGACGCCTTCCTCGGGCTGCCGGACTGGCACCGCTGGCGCGAGTTGCCGGATCTCGCCCACCTGGTGGTGATGCACCGCCCCGGCGCTCCCCTGCGCGCGGAGGGTGAGCTGGCGCAGCTGCTCGCCGCGCGCCACAGCGACGACGTCGGTGACCTCCGGCGCCGTAGCGCCGGCGTCGTACGCCTGCAGCCGGTGACCCAGCTCGACATCTCGTCGACGGCGATCCGCACGCTGGTACGCGATGGTCGCGATCCCCGTTACCTGGTCCCGGATGCCGTCCGGGACCTGCTGGTGAGCAGTAGTTCCTATCGGCATTCGGTGGAGGTGCAGGTGCGTGCATAGCAGGAAACTGGCGACATTGGCGGAATCGGCCCTCGAGGACATGAAGGCACGCGACGTGCGGGTCATCGACGTGCGCAAGCTGACGACGGTCACCGACTACATGATCATCGCCAGCGGTACGTCGGACCGGCATGTGCGCTCGATGGCGGATCGTGTGATCGCGGACGCGACGACAGCGGGCTGCAAGCCCCTCGGTACCGAAGGCACGGACGCCGGGGAGTGGGTGCTGGTGGACCTGCGCGACGTGGTGGTGCATGTCATGCTCGGCCGCATCCGCGATCTCTACAAGCTCGAGAATCTCTGGGACATGCACGCACCGGCGGTCGAGGCGGCGCCCTGAGGCCGGCCTCCGTCCGCGTCCTGCGGCAGTCCTCCTCCCCGTAGGAGCGGCTTCAGCCGCGAATATGTTGGAGCGGCTTCAGCCGCGACCTCCCTGCGGTTCTGGCACCACGGCTGTTGCCCGGCCACCGGCGGCGGGACGCTCGCTACGCACATCCTGTGCTC